>CAYTIH010000021.1:0-41256 GCA_964437825.1 uncultured Clostridium sp.
AGGTATCGCCCATATTACCGAATACCATCGCCTGTACATTGACTGCGGTTCCCCAGTCACTAGGAATATCATTCATTCGGCGGTAATAAATGGCTCTGTCATTATCCCAGGAACGGAATACTGCCTTTACAGCCTCCATCAGCTGTACCTTGGGATCCTGCGGGAAATCCTCATGCATCCTGTCTTTATAGATTTGTTTAAATCTGTTAATAACCTCCTTCAAATCATCGGCGGTCAGATCCGTATCATACACAGTTTCACTTTCTGCTTTACCAAGAACCGCTTTTTTACTTTCCTTAATTTCATCCAGCACTCTTTCGAAATAGGACTTCGGAACCTCCATAACGACATCCGAAAACATCTGAATAAAACGGCGGTAGGAATCATATGCAAACCGGGGATTTCCGGTCTTTTTCGCAAATCCCTCTACTGCAATATCCGTAAGTCCCAGATTTAAGATGGTATCCATCATACCGGGCATGGAAGCTCTTGCACCGGAACGAACAGAGACAAGCAGCGGATTCTCGGTATCTCCGAATTTCTTGCCCTGCTTTTTTTCAAGTTCTGCAAGTGCGGTAAAAATCTGCTCCTGAATCTCAGGTACAATCTGTTTTCCCTTTGCATAATAATCCGTACAGGCTTCGGTCGTAACTGTAAAGCCCTGCGGAATCGGAAGTCCGAGATTCGTCATCTCGGCAAGGTTTGCGCCCTTTCCTCCAAGGAGCGCACGCATGTCTGCATTTCCTTCTTCAAATGTGTAAACCCATTTTGACATATGTTATGTCCCCCTTTGAACATAATCGTATCTCAGACTCATCCACTGTCTGACTGCAGAAGCAAGATTTTCTGCCGATACATGATAAGGAGATTATATCATTAATTTGTATATATTTCCACCTGTTTTCATTTCTTTTTTGTATATTTTTCCCTGTTTTTCCTCATTTTTCACAAAAGAAAAGCGTAAAATCTTCAAATTTTACGCTTCTTTTCCATAAAAGGCTATCTATTTTGATACTCATTCCCCGGTATTTGCGAATCAAAGGAGGTTTATGTATTCAGGAATCGGTCCAGCCCTGACATGTACGCTTCATAGCTGCAAAAGCCCTGCCGATACCATCTGCAGGCGTTACAGCAGCTTTCAAAAAACGAACTCGTCATCCCTTCTTTCAGCCGCATGATCAGCTCCGATGAATGATATCTGCAGCCGGAATCCAGATGTATTTTCTCAAGTACCATATGATCCAGATCTCTGATATCCTTCCTGTTGTCATCCAAGGCACACCTGCCATCAGACAGCGCATTGGGACAGGCACTGCACACGGCATCGGGCGAAGCCTTAAGGAGGACTTCCGTATCGGGCCGTTTTAACAGCTCCACAACCTCTGTCATATTAAGTACAAATTTTTCACTATAACCACTGCCCTGAAACAAAATACTGCAGAGCAGATGATGTGCCCGCAGCTCAAGCATCTTCCCTTTTCCTTTCCGTCATTTCTGAATATCATTACGATATCAGATTGGCACGAAATAGTTGCTTTCTCACAAAGAGTCCCAGCATAAATGCAAGTATAACAGATATCACGTCCTTTAACTGATAAGGCAGCGATACCAATAAAAATGCCGGCCAAAAGGACTGCTTTGCAAGTGCGGCATATTGGATTGTTCCAAACAGATGGCAGATTTCCAGACCGATTAACCCCGGGATCACTCCCAATACCTTATTTTTCAGACTGATTCCCAAGCCGCATAACACTGTTAAAAAAATAAATCCGTATATAAAACCTCCCGAATATCCCACGATATAGGAAAACCCTCCGGAAAATCCGGCAAAAACAGGCACTCCGACTGCGCCTAATAAAATATAGATAACCGTACTTGCCAACCCGAGCTTCCAGCCCAGAACCGCACCCGTCAACGCCATTGCAAACGTTTGAAGGGTAATCGGAACATTTGTCGGCATCGGAATGGACACCTGTGACAATACGGCCATAACGGCTGCGAACATACCGACATATACAATATTTCTTGTCGTAACTCTGCCTGTTGCTTTTTGAATTCCTGCTGTACTCATACTAATCCTCCATGTCAGAGCAGTTTTCTGCGATGCCACGCGATCATGGCTTATTTGAGGCTCTGACTCAAATTGCCGATTGAAAAATAAATTACTATAATCTGATGCTTTATTATGGCCTGATGCTTTACTATAACTTTATCATTCTCAAGCTCCTGTTGTATTATAATGAGTTCAGCTCCGATTGTCAACTATTTGTCTAATTTTGGTTTACATTTCGAAAATACACAGGTTCGACTTCCCTATCCATGCTGATTCCTTCGCGCTCTCACATTATTCGGTTTTTACCAATTTATATACCGTCCGCTCCGCTACGAAATTCGGTATATTATACAATACCAGCAAATCAGTATAATTTCCCTCTTTCATCAGCTTTCTCACACTTGCGTTATAGTAACGCAGATCCACCATGGTAATTTCCTCATAGTCTCCGGTAAGATACGCTGCCATACAGCTCGCGTAAGAGTCGCGAATGATGAGCAGCCGTCTGGTATACGTTTCCGTCTCCGGTACATCCGAATTGGTTTCCTGATCAGGATTTGCTTCCCGATCAGACACGTTCATCTGCTGCGTTGTCCGAATCGTTACAATCGCATCATTTCCTCCGAGATAGACTGCATAAGGGTCTTCCCCCGTTACCTTTTCAAGATCATACAGCGTGTCCGTCACAGCCATTCCCGCGTTATGATCCACGCTATAGCTTTCACAGTTCATCGGATACACAAGCATAATCCTGTCCTTTTCCCGGTACATCCCGCATTTTGCGGCAGTTGTTCCGGTAAAAGTTTCAGTCACCGTCCGAAACTCATATGCGGAAAGCGGACGCGGAACCATCTGCGTACCATTCTCGTCTGAAAGGCTCTCGATATAGGCCAGATAGCCATAATAGGCTCCAAGCACCGTCCAATGGTGATCCGTTTTGTAGTAGATTTCCTCCTGCGCATGAGCCCTTAGCAGCGTCTGAGTATCCACAACCAGCTCAGAATAGTCCGGATCTATATCCGTCAACGCCTGTGTCAGCTGCTCCAAATAAAGCGACTGATCAAACAATTCCAGATTTTTCGGCAATTTCCCGGACCAGATACTTTCCGCTGTCGGAACCAGCATAATTCTTATGTGCTCTTTTCCATAGATCTGCGCCATATCCGCAGCAAACGCCGTCAAGGTATCCGTATTCAGCGCGCATCTGTCCGCATCTACCTCCGTCCCCCGATGCAGCTCTATCAGGCTGTGATCCTCGGCAATATAAACGCAGCCCGTCTCTCTTTGTCCAAGCATTAGGCCGCAATAGGTCTTGACGGTAATCCATTGATCCCGCATGGGAAACTGATCCGTCAAATAAGCTTCATATTCCGGCATAAATGATGCATCCAGAATATTTTCCAAACAAATCTCCGGCCTTTGCGCCAGCAAACGCCGTTCCGCAGGCGAATAAGACCTGTCCTGTGAAAAAAGCTGCCAAAGACCGCCTCCTGCCAGCAGAAGCAGAAACACCACAGGAACAATGATATGATTTTGTTTTTGAGACTTATTTCTTTTCATTCCCCGGCCTCCTTGATTTGCGGTATCAGAACCTGAAATACAAAAACGGATTATAGCTGGCATCAACCAGAAATGCCGTACAAATCAGCAGCATAATTGCAACAAAAATTGCATTTAATGCGGTTTTGGGACATTTTAGGACGGATTTTGCAAGTTTTTCCGGCAGACTTGTGGCTCCCAGAATGCCTAGTGTCAAAAATCCTGCATTTTGCCAAAATAAATATTCCGTCTCCTGTGAGGTCAGTCCTGCCGTTCCCCCGATTCCGAACAGTCTTCCCAGATAAGCAAACGCCTCGGACAAATTCTCATGATTAAAGAACACCCAGCCGATTCCGACAACCGCCAGCGTATACACATGTCCCGCAATTTCGGACAGGACTCCCTCAAACCGTTCAAAGCAGCGTAAAAGCCATACCTTCTCCAGAATCAGAAAAAAAGCAAAGTATAATCCCCATACCAGAAAATTGCCGCTTGCGCCGTGCCAGATTCCGGTTAGCGCCCACACAATCAGAATATTCAAAAGCTGCCTCTTTTGTCCTTTTCGATTGCCGCCAAGCGGATAATATACATATTCGGCAAACCACTTCTGCAAGGTCATATGCCATCTGCGGAAAAATTCGGAAATACTGACCGATTCATAGGGATGCCTGAAGTTCTCCGGAAAATCAAATCCGAAAATATCCCCCAGTCCGATTGCCATATCGGAGTATCCCGAAAAATCGTAGTATATCTGAAGTCCATAGGCAAGAATCCCGAGCCATCCCATGAGAACCGGCATGCCGGCAGTTCCCTTCGCTGCAATCTGTTCCCACAGCCGCCCGATTTCATTGGCCAGCAGAACCTTTTTGGCAAGACCTATGGTAAAACGAATCACGCCTCTCTCCACACGCAGGGCACACAGATCCCTGTTTTTGATCTGCCGCTGAATATCCGTATATCTGACGATCGGCCCTGCAATCAGCTGCGGAAACATGGTAACAAAAACGCCGAAATCCAAAAGATTCTTCTGCACCTTCGCGTTTCCCCTGTATACATCAATGGAATAAGACATGGTTTGAAACGTGTAAAAAGAAATTCCGAGCGGCAGCCCCAAATGGAGCAAAGGCAGAGAAATTCCCGGAATCCGGTTCAGAATGGAAAACAGCCAATCCGCATATTTGAAAAATCCAAGCACCAGGACATTGATCAGAACGGACGAAATCAAAAAGCCCCTTGCCCTGCCCATCTGTCCTGCCTGCATGTGTTTGTCCATCATCCTGCCGTGCCAATAGTCCGACACCGTCGAAAACAATAACAGCAGCACATACACAGGCTCTCCCCATGCATAAAAAATCAGAGATGTCAAAAAAAGCAATCCATTTCTGAATTGCTTTGGGCATATCAAGTATGCAATTAGTACAACCGGCAAGAAATGATATAAAAAAGTGAGCCCCGCAAATACCATAAACCCTTCTCCCGCTTTCAGCTTTTCTCAATGCCCGGGTACCATATCGATTATTTTAATAATACCTTCTCAATGGCATCCACTGCGATCTGGTTCTGCTCCATAAACGCTTCAATCTGAACGGATTCTTCTTCGTCCATCACAGCCATGTCCACATCTCCCAGCATAATGAAAAATACATATTGATCCATTGTGACAACTGTGGACGCTGCAATTTTACTGAGATTGGAGGGATACTGCAGTGTGTCATTTTTCAGATAATCCTGATATGCTATCACTGCATCCGTAACATCCGCTATATGTCCCTCGGATGCCTTGACACCGATAAAGGTATCTACCTGCACACTGATCATGGAAACTTCCGCAATGATTTCCTCACACCATTCAGGCTCAATACCATACACTGCCTGAATTTCATCCTCGGATAACAATACACTGGGCAGATAGCTTTCACCATACGCCTCTCTTACCGCCGAATGGATCGTATCAACGGACACGGTATGATCCACGGTAACGCCGCTTTCTTCGGTAACTGCGCCGGCCGTATCATTCCCTGAATTTTCATTCCCGCTTACAGCTCCGTTATCTTCAGTGGCAGTATCATTCTGATCATTCTGATCATTCTGATTACCGCTTGTCCCACAGGCTGCCAGTGACAGTACCATTCCTGCTGTCAGTGCGCCTGCCAGTATCTTTTTTTTGAATTCCGCAATATACATTTTGGTCAAATCCTCCTACTGTTTTTTCAAAGTGTTTCCAAAATTGCAGATCCTATACTCCACTGTTTTCAAAAATTTTACAGGGAAAACGCCATCAGATGAAGCTTTGATATGATCAATTCCGTTACCAGAGCATGCTCCGGGTACAAATGATAGGATTCCTCGGATACATACTGATCCACAGTAAGGATCTGATCCACCAGCCATTTTCCTGCCGTATTTCCCTTTTTGTCTGTGATCTGCGTATAAATGCTGATTTTGATTTTCGCATGAAGAGCCTTTAATGTCATATAATCCAGGGAATCCTCGGATAAGGACCGCATATGTTCTTCAATTGTCATATCAGACGATGCATTCTTGAAATAATGCTCAATGACCGCCCTCAGCTTAAAGGGCATGTAATCATGATTGCAGGCTTCCTCATAAGTCTGCTTTGCGCCCAGATACACCTTTGACATATCGCTCATCACATAATTGAAATCACGATACTCCATGCTTATCCCTCGATCTCTTCAATCTGATTTGCAGTGATCCTAATGGCATCCCGGATTTCCTTTTCAGACATCCCTGTTTCTTCCATCAGTTCCTCCACAGTCACTTTGCGGCGAAGCTCTTTTGCCAGTTCCTTAGCATGATCCGCTACTTTATTGACGCGATCCTCTGCCTTTTGGTCAGTTTTTCTTTCGTTTACATCGATTCCGATATATTCCTCCATCGCGTCCATAATCATTTTGCCAAGCGCTCCCTGAACCTCATCCGGTTTTTCCAACGCGCCAAGCATTTCAACGCCTGCAGCGAGCGCCAAATTACCTTCTCCGATCAAATCCTCCAAATAAACGCCCTGACCTGCATAAAGCTTGGCTATTTCAACGACATAGGGCAGGTACGCCTCGGTCAGTCTGCGCTTTGCACCTGTTTCACCTGCCATTGCCGCCATGGACAGAGCAAGCTTTTGCGCTTCATTCACTTTCGGAAGCTCCTCAAGCTCCTTTAAATAAAGATCCAGATAGCTGATATCATCCTCCGTCAGATAGTCCTGCGGATTCACGTTTTCGCCGACGCCGATCTGATTCTGCTTCAGATAATCATATAAAAGCTTTTTCTGCTCCTCATTCAGTTTCAGTTCACAGATAAAATCATCTACCTGCTCTTTGGAAACCTTATGCCCCTGAAGCTTTGCGGTTTCCTTCAGTTCCGTAATCTTCTGTAAAAAAAGTTCTTCCCGGTTCATGAACAACTGACCTCCATCCATCTTAGAATCACACGGATCCGCATCGCCGCTATTGTGCTGCGCGGCAGCCTGCCACCGTTACCGGCGTTTTATATGCTCATGCGTAAACAAATGATACTGGCAATATTCATAATTGCCCTCGCATTTAGAGCAGAAACGAAATTCCAGCGTCGGATCATCCTGCTCCGTCCTTCCGCAGATGGCACACTTATGTCTGGTTATGTTATTTGTCTGCTTTGCGGCGTGATGATATTCCATCTGACGTTTTACCTGTTTGGGTGTCCTGTACGTTTTGCCTCTCTTGGTCATCAGGAAGAAAATGACAAAATTAAGCAGGGATGCGCCGATGGAAAACGCATATAACCAGCCTCCCTCTATCATCTCCAGAACGATCATGACTGCATAAACAATTCCCAGCCATTTTACCTTAATCGGAATGATAAACATCAGCAGTACCTGCATATTCGGATAGGTTGCCGCATAGGCAAGGAAAATAGACATATTAATATAGTAGGTACTGAACAGTATATAAAATACCGGATATTGATATTCATAATAATAAGCCAGATAATAAAGCAATCCCTTTTCCTTGATACCGGAAAGCTCTGAATACATGGATATTATCGTATCCGGGATCTCCTTGTTTGCATCATACAGATACCACGCAAGTCCGAAGCTTGCAAGCACCGTGAATAAAATTCCTCCGAAAATATAAACATTAAAATAAAAAGTCCCCCATGTCCGCTCCAGACTTGTTCCGATGGAATAATAAAAGAACAGCATAAGCAGCAGGAAAAAGATATTATAACCGCTCGGCGGAATCAGGACCCAGCTGATGATACGCCATACCTGTCCTTTCATAATAGCAAAAGGATTCAGCGTCAGATAATGAATAAAATCACTGTTCACCATCTGAATCACATACCCCGCCGCATAACATAAGATCAAATATAGAGACAGATTCGGCAGCGCGTATTTGCCGAATTTCCGTTCCATTTTATTCATAAATCCCATTTTTGTTTTACCGAACCTCTCTTTCAAAAATGATTGACCTACCTGATTACATATCTTATCATTCCGCCTGAAAAAAGTAAACATACGTACTTTTCTTCTTACCTGATTTGATATAATTTTAACATATTTTTGGATAAATTTAATAAAAATACCATTTTTTCTTATGATAATGTAGCTTGTTTCGGATTGAACTTTTGAACAGCATATCGTATAATGCCTTTGTATGCAAACGAATAAGGATTGGTGTTATACGTATGAGCGAAAAAAAATATACCCTTGGTATTGATATTGGTTCTACAACAGTAAAAATTGCAATTCTCGACGACTCAAACAACATATTATTTTCGGATTACAGGCGGCACTTCGCCAATATCCGTGAAACTTTGAAAGAGCTTTTACAGGATGCTTATGACAAGCTTGGCAACCTGACCCTGCATCCGATGATCACAGGCTCCGGCGGACTGACTCTGGCAAACCATCTCGGCGTACCCTTTAATCAGGAGGTAATCGCCGTCTCAACCGCTTTGCAGGAGTTTGCTCCCAAAACGGATGTTGCCATTGAGCTTGGCGGCGAAGATGCCAAAATCATCTATTTTGAAGGCGGCAACGTGGAACAGCGTATGAACGGTATCTGCGCGGGCGGTACCGGTTCTTTCATCGATCAGATGGCTTCCCTGCTCCAAACGGATGCAGCCGGGTTAAACGAATATGCAAAGAGCTACCATTCTCTTTATACCATTGCCGCCCGATGCGGTGTATTTGCAAAATCTGATATTCAGCCTCTGATTAATGAAGGCGCTACCAAAGAAGATCTTGCCGCTTCCATTTTCCAGGCGGTAGTCAATCAGACGATCTCCGGACTTGCCTGCGGCAAGCCCATCCGCGGACATGTTGCGTTCCTTGGAGGGCCGCTGCACTTTCTTTCCGAATTAAAAGCAGCCTTCATCCGGACCTTAAAGCTGGACGAGGAACACATCATAGATACCGACAACTCCCATCTCTTTGCAGCCATCGGTTCTGCCTTAAATGCAAAGGAAGATGTTTTTTTTACGATGGAAGCAATGGTGGCAAAGCTCTCCTCCGATATCAAAATGGAATTTGAAGTAGAGCGTATGGAGCCTTTATTTGCCTCCCAGGAGGAATATGATGCTTTCAGGGATCGTCACGAGCGCCACTGCGTCAAAACTGCCGAACTGAAAAGCTATAAAGGCAACTGCTATCTGGGTATTGACGCGGGTTCCACAACGACGAAGGTCGCACTGGTCGGCGAAGACGGCTCGTTGCTTTATTCTTTTTACAGCAATAATAACGGAAGTCCTTTAAAGACCTCCATAAAATCCATTCAGGAAATTTACAGCCTGCTTCCAAAGGAGGCCCGCATCGTGCGCTCCTGCTCTACCGGTTACGGAGAAGCTCTGATCAAGGCTGCTTTCCTGCTTGACGACGGCGAAGTAGAAACCGTTGCGCATTACTATGCCGCTGCATTCTTTGATCCCCAGGTTGACTGTATCCTGGATATCGGCGGTCAGGATATGAAGTGCATTAAAATCAAAAATCAGACGGTTGACAGCGTTCAGTTAAACGAGGCCTGCTCCTCCGGATGCGGCTCCTTTATCGAAACCTTTGCAAAATCTTTAAATTACAGTGTTCAGGACTTTGCAAAGGCTGCATTGTTTGCCGAGCATCCGATTGATCTTGGCACCCGTTGTACCGTATTTATGAATTCCAAGGTAAAACAGGCCCAGAAGGAAGGCGCTTCCGTTTCCGATATTTCCGCCGGACTTGCTTATTCTGTAATCAAAAACGCATTATTTAAGGTAATCAAAGTATCCGATGCTTCCGATCTGGGTAAGCAGATCGTGGTACAGGGCGGTACTTTCTACAACGATGCGGTTCTTCGCAGCTTTGAGAAAATTGCCGGCTGTGAAGCGATCCGTCCGGATATCGCAGGCATCATGGGCGCTTTCGGAGCAGCCCTTGTTGCAAGGGAGCGTTACAGCGAGGGTTATCAGACCGCCATGCTGTCCATTGACCAGATTAATACACTGGAATTTACTACCAGCATGGCAAAATGTCAGGGCTGTACCAACAACTGCCGTCTGACCATTAACAAATTCTCCGGCGGACGCCAGTTTATCACAGGAAACCGCTGTGAGCGCGGTCTCGGAAAACAGAAAAACGAGCACAATGTACCAAATCTCTTTGAATATAAATTAAGCCGCCTTTTCGGCTATGAACCGCTCTCCCCTGACAAGGCGACACGCGGAACGGTCGGTATTCCGAGAGTCTTAAATATGTATGAGAACTATCCGTTCTGGTTTACCTTCTTTACTAAGCTGGGCTACCGTGTAGTACTATCCCCAAGCTCCAACAGAAAGATTTACGAGCTGGGCATTGAGTCCATCCCAAGCGAATCGGAATGTTATCCTGCCAAGCTTGCCCATGGACATATCATGTGGCTCATCGGTCAGAATGTGGATTTTATCTTCTATCCGGCATTGTTTTATGAACGAAACGAATTTCCGGATGCAAATAATCACTACAACTGCCCCATCGTTACTTCTTATTCTGAAAATATCAAGAATAACGTGGAGGAAATCGGAAGAGGTGACGTCCGCTTCCGAAACCCTTTCATGGCGTTTACCAATGAGGAAACCATCAGCAGTCAGCTGATCAAAGAGTTTACGGAGCTGAAGCCCGCCGATATTAAAGCGGCCGTACATGATGCCTGGTTAGAGCTTGATGCTGCCAGAAAGGATATGCAGAAAAAAGGGGAGGAAACCCTTGCCTGGTTAAAGGAACACAACAAACGGGGCATTGTACTCGCAGGACGTCCCTATCATGCGGATCCGGAAATCAATCACGGTATTCCCGAATTGATCAATTCCTATGATATCGCTGTTTTAACGGAGGATTCCATCTCCCACCTGGCAAAGCCGGAGCGTCCGCTCATCGTTTCCGATCAGTGGATGTATCATTCCAGACTGTATGCGGCGGCAAGCTACGTAAAAACCGTGGATAATCTGGACCTGATTCAGCTAAACTCCTTTGGCTGCGGACTGGACGCCGTTACCACCGATCAGGTTAATGATATTTTAACCGGTTCGGGCAAAATTTATACCTGTTTAAAGATTGATGAGGTCAATAATCTGGGCGCTGCGAGAATTCGTATCCGTTCGCTCCTTTCCGCGATCCGCGTACGGGAAAGCAAGCACCAGACCAGAGAAATCAAAAGCTCCGCACTGCACCGCGTTCTGTTTACGGAAGAAATGCGCCGGGAATATACCATTCTCTGTCCGCAGATGTCGCCGATTCACTTCGGCTTATTGCAGGCTGCCTTTAATAAATGCGGCTACCATCTGGAGGTTATGGATAATGACGGACGTCAGGCAGTGGATGTGGGCCTGAAATATGTCAATAATGATGCATGTTATCCTTCCCTGATGGTAGTCGGACAGATCATGTCGGCCGTTCTGTCCGGCAAATATGATACCCACAAGCTGGCGTTTGTCATGTCCCAGACCGGAGGAGGCTGCCGTGCGACCAACTATATCGGTTTTATCAGACGTGCGCTTGCCAAAGCGGGCTATGATTACATTCCGGTGATCTCCATTAACTTATCCAAGCTTGAGAGTAATCCGGGCTTTAAAATCAATGCAGATATGATGTTACGCGCCGTCTACGCCGTTACTCTCGGCGATCTGTTCATGCGCTGCGTTTACCGGATGCGCCCTTATGAGGCAGTTCCCGGTTCCGTCAACAAGCTGCATCGGGAATGGGAAGCAAAATGCGAAAAGCTTGTAACAGCCGATCATATTTCATATCGGAAATTTAAACAGATGTGCCGTGATATTGTTCATGCTTTTGACAATATTCCCATCACGGATGAAGCAAAGCCCAAGGTCGGCGTTGTCGGAGAAATTCTGGTAAAATTCATGCCGGCTGCAAATAACCATCTGGTGGAGCTTTTGGAATCCGAAGGCGCAGAGGCCGTTGTCCCTGATTTGATGGATTTCATGCTCTACTGCTTCTACAACCAGATTTACAAGGCGGAAAATCTCGGAACCAGCCAAAAAGCGGCAACGCTTTCAAAGCTCGGTATCTGGGCAATCCAGAAATTCCGCGGTACCGCTGCGAAGGAGCTTATCAAGAGTAAGCACTTTGATCCGCCCGCCAATATCTATGATACCGTAGAGAATGCAAAAAACATTGTTTCCATCGGCAATCAAACCGGTGAGGGCTGGTTTTTGACCGGAGAAATGCTGGAATTGATTCACGGCGGTACGCCGAATATCGTCTGCACACAGCCCTTTGGCTGTCTGCCGAACCATGTTGTCGGTAAAGGCGTTATCAAGGAGCTGCGCAGGCAATATCCGCAGTCCAATATTGTGGCAATCGATTACGACCCCGGCGCCAGTGAGGTGAATCAGTTAAACCGTATCAAACTGATGCTGTCCACGGCCCAGAAAAATTTAAAGAAAACGCAGTAAAATCAAAGAAACATTCTATTATTCTATTCACAGCAGTTCAGCCTTTGGAGTTTCATACAAAAAACCCAAAGGCTGAATGAAAGTTAAAAAGCATCCCTTCCTCAGAATCCGCAGCATTTCTTGATCCCATGGCTTCATAAGCTCCCGAACGGCTGCCGATCGAATCCGCTATTCACAGATATCCACGGAAAAGAGAACTTCCCCAGCCCGGATTTCTCCGTCCTTCATCAGTCGTATCTTCTGATTTTCCTCAAGCTCTGTGCAGATAACCGGCGTAACAATGGAGGACGCTTTTTCTTTCAGCAAATTCAAGTTCAGTTTCATCATCGGCTCGCCTTTTTTTACCTTCTGTCCGCTTTCCACCATCACTTCAAAGCCTTCCCCGTTCAGCTTCACAGTATCAATTCCGACATGGATCAGAAGACTGATGCCGGAATCCGTTTGAAAACCAATGGCATGCTTTGTTTCAAAAACAAAGCTGACCTCTCCATCCTCCGGCGCTTTTACAACCGTATCCGTCGGCGTTACCACAGCGCCGTCTCCCATCATTTTTCCCGCAAAAGCTTCATCGGGAGCCGTTTCAAGAGCCGCTGCAATTCCTGTGATCGGGCTTGCAATCGGAATCGTTTTGACTACTTTGCTCCATTTCCCGTTTCGTTTTTCGCCTGCTTCGGATGCACCGTTGCTGCTTTCTTCTTCGTCCGCGCCGTTTGCGCCGCTGTCCTTTTCATCCCAATCATGATCCGGAGCCTTTTCCAGATAGTCCTCCAGATTTGATTTAATCACAGTGACATTCGGACCATAGATCACCTGTACCCCGTTTCCTTTATATACGACGCCGGATGCTCCCGTCGACTTTAGCAATGCATTGTCAACAAGCTTCGCGTTATGAACCGTACAGCGAAGTCTTGTGGCGCAGCAGTCCACATCGCTGATATTTCCCTTTCCGCCAAGTCCTTTTGTAATCGCCCGACTGACGGAATCCGAGCTGCTCTCTCCGGATTCATTTATACCTTTTCCTTCCCTGTGCGCGTTAACATCCGCTTTTGTATACAATTTTGTTTCGATATCGTCATCTTCCCTTCCCGGTGTCTTAAATTGAAATTTCCTGATCAGGAATTTAAATATAAAATAATACAGGAAGAAGTATAGGATACCCACAGGAATGATTCTCAGCCAGCTTGTCTTTTCGTTTCCCTGTAAGATACCGAACAAAAAGAGATCCAAAAAGCCGCCCGAAAAGGTCAGACCTACCGCAATATTAAGCATATGCGCAATCATGTATGCAGAGCCGGCCAATATCACCTGCACAGCAAATAATGCCGGCGCAACAAACAGGAACGAAAATTCCAAAGGTTCCGTAATCCCCGTCAGCATACATGCCAATGACGCGGACAAAAGCAGTCCTCCCGCCGCCTTCTTTTTTTCGGGCTTTGCGCATTGGTACATGGCCAGCGCCGCACCCGGCAAGCCAAAGATCATGAAAATAAATTCACCGGAAAAATATCTCGTTGCATCCGCGCTGAAGTGAGTCACGTTGGCGGAGTCCGCAAGCTGCGCAAAGAAGATATTCTGTCCGCCCTGTACCATCTGCCCCGCAACCTCCATGGTACCGCCGACTGCAGTCTGCCAAAACGGCATGTAAAAAACATGATGCAGGCCAAACGGAATCAGCGCTCTCTTAATCAGTCCGAAAATCAGGGTTCCCAGATATCCGCTTCCTGTTACCAGCCCGCCAAGCGCATATATTCCGGTCTGCACCCATGGCCAGACAAAATACAGCAATATTCCTACAAACATATAAACCAGAGTGGAAATGATCGGAACAAATCTGGTTCCTCCGAAAAAGGACAATGCATTCGGAAACACAACCTTATAAAAACGATTATGCAGCGCCGCCACTCCAAGTCCCACAATAATGCCGCCAAACACGCCCATCTGCAGGGTCGGTATTCCGCATGCAGAAGCAATCGTTCCCTCTAAAACATCATCCGCAATCTCACCGCTTTCCAAAAGTTTGCCGCCAATCACCAGCATTGCATTGATCGCGGTATTCATGACAAAATATGCAATCACGGCAGACAGTGCCGCTACTTCTTTTTCTTTCTTGGCCATTCCGATTGCAACACCCACCGCAAAGATCAGCGGCAGATTATCAAATACGGCGCTTCCGACCTTATTCATGATCACAAGCAGTGCATGAAGAACCGTTCCATCTCCCAGAATTCTGCCAAGCCCATATGTGGCAATCGTTGTTTCATTGGTAAAGGAACTCCCGATTCCAAGCAAAAGCCCCGCAACCGGAAGAATGGCAATCGGCAGCATAAAGCTTCTCCCGACCCGCTGCAAAACACCAAATATTTTTTCTTTCATCTCGTAATCTCCTTTGGTTTCACATTAAAAAAGGCATTTCCATACATAGCGTTTCAATCTGCTATGTATGGAAATGCTTTTTATAATAACATACGAATTCTTGATTCAAAATATTCAGTTGACTGCAAAATATTTTTCATTATTCCTCGTGACTGCGGGCGGTATAGTCATACGAAGCAGCTTCGCATAATTTCTGTTATCCTCTATATGCATCTTTTCAAATGTTTTGGGACTGCTTTTTCTGCAAATTTCTCTGGCAATCATCGGATAAGAAGCCCCGGAAGGAATCCGCAGATTGTCCTCCAATATGTACCATTCCTTATTTTTGCCTTGGACCAGATCAATACCGGAAATATGACTGTAGATTCCCTTGGGAGGCAGAACGCCCTCACACTGTGCAAGATATCCGCTTCCGGCATATACAAATTCCTCAGGAACTACATGATCTCTGATAATTTTCTTATCACCGTAGATATCTTTGATAAAAAGATTTAAGGCCGTGACCCGCTGCTTTAAGCCCTTTTCCAAATACGCAAATTCCTCTTTTTCAATAATTCTGGGAATCGCATCAAACGGAAAAAGCTGCTCTCTAAACTCATTGTTCTTATAAATACCGAACTTCACACCGTATCTGGCAAGCAGTTCATTCACGGTATCCGCATGAGCAAACAATTCTTCCATATTCATTCCTCCAGTCCTTGCTGTGTCATAACGCAAACAAAGGCGCTTTGCTTTCGCAAAACGCCTTTGTTTGAATGCTATTATACTGCCTTTTCCTATCCGGAGTCAACTACTTTTTAAGACAGTCGACACACCGTTTCTCTGTCATCTGTTTGCTTCAATATAGCGGTCAATATAACCGATTGTTTTATGAAATAGCTCCGTAAGTTCTTCATGATGCGCCTTAACATACTCAAGATCATCCGCCTTACTGCGTTTCTCCATTTCAAAAGCCATTTCACTCAGTGCCTGTGCCCCGATCAGCTTGGAATTGCTTTTCATGGCATGTACCAATGTAGCGTAATTTGGCATATCTCCGGCTTCCAGATAACCGTTCATCAGATCCATATTCCGTGTAACTTCGTCTTTATAAATATCAAGTGTTTCCAGATAGAAATTTTTATTTCCTACCGCATATTCCAATCCTTCCTCCACATTGAAATCATACGGATCCCATGGTTCTTCCGTTTCCGCGGACTCCTCCTTATGCATTTCCGGCTGACTGCTTCGCTCATCCGTCTCAAACGGCTCTTCCGCTTGCATAGATTCCTTTTGAATATTTTTTCTGACCATAAAGGCTCCGAGATATTTTTTCAGGCATGCCTCCAACTCTACAATATTGATCGGTTTCGAGAGATAATCCGTGAAGCCCCATTCCAAATACGACTTTTTCACGCCGCTGACAGCATTCGCGGTAATTGCAACCACTGTTGTATGGAACTGATCGTTCTCCTTCAGGCGGCGGAGTACTTCCACGCCGTCCATTTCCGGCATCATATGATCCAGTAAAATCAAATCGTAGGTATTATTCGCTGCAATCTGCAGGCATTCGCGTGCGCCGCCTGCACATTCCACAGACACGCGATACGGCTCCAGCAATCCCCTGATTACCTTCAGATTCATCTCGCTGTCATCCACAACGAGAATACGGGCGCCCGGGAACGTAATGCTATAGTCAAAGTTTTGCTTTTCATGAGTGACCTTATCGTTTTTCTTGGCACTTCCATAAACGGGATCCGCGGACATGATTTTCTGGGGAATAATAATGGTAAATTTGCTCCCCACGCCATAGATGCTCTCCACCTCGATGGAGCCTCCCATCATCTCCACTAACTGTTTTGAGATAGTCATTCCCAGACCGGTTCCTTCTATTTTACGATTTTCCTGCATTTCCAGCCGGTTAAAGCGCTTGAACAGGCTTTCCAGATTCTCTTTTCTGATTCCCTGTCCCGTATCCGAAACCGAAATAAACAAAACCGCCGTATCCCCCTCTTTTTTCCAGTTAATCTTCAGGGTAATGGTACCTTTTTCCGTAAATTTAGCGGCATTTCCAAGCACATTCGTCAAAACCTGCTTGAGCCTGGTTTCATCTCCGTACAGCTGATTGGGAATATCGTATTCTACATTCTGGATATATTCGATCGGCTTATCCTTAATACGAAAATGGACTACAGTAGTCATATCGTAGAGCAAGGACGTCAGCTGATAGGGCACAGGAACAATTTCCATTTCTCCTGCCTCTATCTTGGAAAAATCAAGAATATCATTGATAATGGAAAGCAGATAATTGCTGGAATGCAGAATGTCCTCCAAATTGCTGCGCGCAGATTCCGACATATTTTCCCGCAGTGCAATTCTGGATAAGCCGATGATCGCATTCATCGGTGTACGGATTTCATGGGACATATTGGCAAGAAATTCGCTTTTTGCAACACTCGCCTTCTCTGCCTCAATCTTTAACAGTTCCATTTTGACGCGCTGCTTTTCATTCTTCCTGATCTCATTCTCATAGACGCTGATCTGCATGCGGATAATGATCCCAAGGCAAATAGCGGAAACCACCATACTCTGCCATACATCCAGATAATAGTCGATCCCGTTTTGGAGAAACTCATTTTCTCTGTGTAAATAAGAATAATAAAAGATGGCTGAATACACCAGCAGCTCAGCAGTCAAAAAAGCAATTACTTTTTTTCCGCGAATCAACTCAAATGTAATCAGTATCCCCATGACAAACCAGATCGGCATTCCGTTATGAACGCCGCCTTCCATCAGGCATATAACCGGCAGCAATATGATCGCAATCGTAATACAGGTTGCGATAATTGCCTTATTCAGGAGATTTCGATAATTTACCAGATAAAAGCATAAAACGATAATAAGTACTACTATCAGTGATATAAACACAGGCCCCATCGGAAATCCCATTGCCATGGAAAAAACGGAGGATATTACGCCTCCGCATATACCCCCGATTGCAATTCGATTAAAAACCAATCTTTCCAGTGGAAGGTCCTGATCAAAAAACTTTTTAAACATATCCCGCTACTCCAGTCTGACTGAATCTGAATCCTTTGACTAAACACTACTGCTTTGCTTTTCTTTTTTCAAAAAAGTCGTCAATATATTTGATAATCTCCGCCGGCTTCATTGTTTTCAGCAGATATCCGTCAGGCTTCAGATTCATGACCTGCATAATGCTGTACTTGTCCTGTCTGCCCGTTAAAAAGATGATGGGAATATCCGAGAATTCTCCCTCTTCACGAATCATTTGCATCACCTGCTTTCCGTTGCAGATCGGCATTTCATAATCAAGCAGGATCAGATCGGGACGATTCAACGTCATATATTTGATTGCCGCCAATCCTGAATCCGCCAGCATAACCTGATACTTTTCACCAAGCCATGCTTTGATACTGTGCAGAACGACTTCGGAGTCATCCACGGCCAGTATTTTCTTCTTTTTGCGCTTGTCCTGTTCTTCCAGATACGCCTTAATATCGCATACCATATCTTTGGCATTCAAGGGACGTCCGAATTCCTGCTGAAGCATAGCTTCCGGAATCAATGTCTTTACGGAATCCAGATTATCCTTGTTTCCGATTACAAACAAGGGAATATCCTCCTCCGTCGCCTTATCCTTCAAATATACAAACAGCTTCTGATTCTGCAGCAGTTGTTCATCAGCATAAATCAAAATTGCACTGATCATTTGATCTATTTTCTCAATATCGCCGATATCACTTGCAACCGTAACCTGAAAGCGCTCTGCCATCAGGATTTCTTTAATGGAATTCAGAAGATATCCAAACTCTCCTCCGACCAGCAATATGTAATCATCAATATTTTGTGTTAATTCCATAATTTCGTGCCCCCTGTCTAACAGTCTGATAAGATTCTATATAATGCTGTTATACCGAAATAATTATCTTCCTAGTACTAATGTATCATGAAAAAATTGATTATACAATATTTGAAAAGAGATTATTTCTGAAGCATTATTTCTGAAGTTATTTCTGAAGTTATTCACTCTCCGCATACTTCATCAGGCCGGTTACGATATCCGGATAAACAAAATATCCGCCCCTCCTGTAATACAGTCCGAAATTCTCACCGGAGCCGCTGAATGCGTTATTATCCCACCACACGCAGGTCATTCCTCTTGCTCTTGCTGCGGCAATATAGTAGGTTGCATAATCAACACGATCCTGCACATTTCCGTCTTTATCCCTTGCTCCGAATTCACCGATTACAACCGGAATTCCGTTGCTGATGAATTTGGTATACAGCTTATCCATAAATGTATCAATATCCCTCGTGCTTGCTGTGCTGTCAGAATCAAAAGTAGTGACGGAACCGGCCTCCAGCGCGAAATTATATGGCGTATAAGCATGCACGGATACCAGAATTCTGTTTTCCACGCCATCCGCATCAGCCGGCAGAACAAAACCGTTATTCAGTGCCCCGTCCGCGGAAGCATCATATCCGGGCACCATCAGATACCTCTGCTCATTATTTCCCCCTGATGCACGTACCACATCCACAAAGGTCTGATTCAGGGTATTGATGCATTCCACAGCATCCTGACATTCTTCCTTACTGTTATCAAGCCACCACTCGTAATCGGAGCCTACCAGTCTCGGCTCATTCATGGATTCGAAAATCAAATGCTCGTCATAATCCGCAAAACGTGCCGAAAGCTGAGTCCAAATAGAAGTAATGAATTTAACAGACTGTTCCAGATGGGCAGAATCCGGATACATATACTCCTTGCTGTTATCATGATGAATATTTAAGATCACATACATATCATTATCAATTGCATAATCAAGTACCTCCTGAACACGGTCCAGCCATACTTCAGAAATCGTATAATCGTCATCGATCAGATGACCATGCCAGGTCACAGGAAGCCGCATGGTCTGAAAGCCTGCTTCCTTAATATCATCAATCATCTCTTTTGTGGTTGCGACAGAAACCCAGCAGGTTTCACTGTCGAGTTCATTTACAAAACCACTGTCATTATAAGCATCAAAGGTATTTCCCAGATTCCATCCGATCTTCATGCTTCTGACAAAAGCAAAAGCCTCATTATCCGGAATTTCATAAGGCTCGATCGCAACCTCCGGAATCTCATATTCCGATCCTTCCTCTGTATTCTCCTCGGAGTTTTCTCCGCTGTCCGTATTGTCCGCGTTCTCAAGACCGGAATCCTCACTGTCCGCGGCGTCATTCCCGGTATCCGTATTATCCGAAGTATCCCCGCCGGCGCTTTCTTCCCGCTGCGCTTCTGTCTGCGCAGTATCGTTATTCTCCGAAGCTTCTCCGCATCCGAAAAGCACCGTGCCGCATAACGCAATCCCCATACATAAACCGTATATTTTTCTTCTCATTTCTTTCTCCCTCCAAGCTTTCTTTTTTATCAGCATATCCGTCACAGATTCATCTTCAATACCAACATCAGCATAATGAGAATTAGCAATAGCGGAACTATTCTGCTCATCGTGCCAAGGGTTCCTGCTTTAATCGGCCTCTTTCGTGACCGGATCTCTCTTTTTGCAGTAACAGGCTGATCAACACCCCGTCCTGTTCTGACATTCAAAGCCGCAGACAAATTCTTCTTCACAGGCTCTGCTTTTCTGTTCATTGCAGAGACCCGCGCACAGGTTCTGGACGCTTCAATTGCTGCGATCATTACTTTTCTGGATGCCATAGGCAGTGCTCCTAACTACAATTGCAAATTTTATTGACTCATAATCAATTATATTATACCTGAACTGATCAAATATTTCCATTTATATCTGTGCATATCGAAAAAAATCCGCGCCCATCGGAAAAAATCTGCTCATAACCTAAAATCGGCTCCCGGATAAAAATGACAAAAGCACAAAAACAAAAAAGACCTGTTCCCATTGGAACAGACCTTTTTGCGAAATCCGAACATTGATCTTTTTATACGGCTTCCTACAGGCTTCCTTCTTGATTTTCCGAAAGGTGCTGCTCTAAAATTGCTTTTGCTTCCTCCACACTGATACCGGCATCATCCAAAAGCACTGTGATTTCTTCGAGCTCTTTACTGCGTTTTTCCGCTTTCAGTTCACCTAATTCCCGTTCCTCCGACTGGAGTCTGATCTTCAAATTCCGAATCAATTCTTCCTTGTCCCTTATCTTATCGTCTATGGTCTTTCTGGGTCCTCTTGCCATATCATACCTCCTGCATAGGTTACGGACTTTGTCCTTTATCACTATTATATGGACAAGATTTCCAATTTATTCCTATTTTTCAAATCTCCTAAACAAAATCAAACAAGCTTAGCTGATTGGAAATCGGAATATCTCCCAAAAGCCCCATCTGCGCCATTTCCTCCACAACCTTTTTCGGCGTTTTGGTCCTTTCATTGAAATCATCCCTTGACAGGAACGGTCCGTCCTTCGCCGCCTCCACAATGGCATCCGCGATGGCTTCCGAAACGCCGTCAATACTTGTAAGAGAAGGCATAATCTTACCGTCCTCAGTCACGGTAAAAAGTCTGGACTGCGCCTTGAAGATATCGATCGGTACAAACTCATACCCTCTGGCATACATCTCCTGAACGATTTTCATGTCGCCATAGGCCTCCAGTTCCTTATTGGAAAGCGTATCCATGCGCTTCTTGTAATCCTTCATGATGTTTTCCAGATGGCTCTGCCCCCGGCACATCAAAGAATAGGAAAACGCCTTTGCACGAATAGAAAAATAAGCGGCATAGTACGCCAGCGGATAGTTTACCTTACAATATGCAATTCTCCATGCCATCATAACATAGGCTGCCGCATGGGCCTTAGGGAACATATATTTAATCTTCTTGCAGGACCAGATATACCATTCAGGAACCTCATGCTCCTTCATGATTTCCTCCATCTCCGGCGTAAGACCCTTTCCCTTTCGAACCTTTTCCATAATGGTAAACGCCTGCTCACTCTCGATTCCCTTCTGGATCAGATAAATCATAATATCGTCTCTGGTACAGATCGCCGTGGAAATGGTTGCTTTTCCCTCTTCAATCAGCGTCTGGGCATTTCCAAGCCACACATCCGTTCCGTGTGACAGACCGGAAATACGAATCAAATCGGAGAAAGACCGGGGTTTTGTATCCTTCAGCATCTGAATCACAAAATCCGTTCCAAATTCCGGAATTCCAAGCGAACCAAGCTCGCAGCCGCTGATCAGATCCGGCGTGATGCCAAGCGCATCGGTGCCGGAAAACAGGGACATCACCTGCGGATCATCCAACGGAATCTTCGTCGGGTCCATACCGGTCAGATCCTGCAGCATCCTGATCATGGTAGGATCATCGTGTCCGAGAATATCAAGCTTTAGCAAGTTATGATCTATGGAATGATAATCAAAATGAGTGGTAATCGTAGCGGTTGTCATATCATTCGCAGGATGCTGGACCGGCGTAAAGGAGTTGATTTCTTCACCGACAGGCAATACTACAATTCCTCCCGGATGCTGTCCGGTCGTACGGCGCACACCGGTGCAGCCGATTGACAGCCGGTTAATCTCACTGGCCCGCTTCTTGATCCCGCGCTCCTCAAAATATTTTTTTACATATCCGTAGGCCGTCTTATCCGCCACCGCACCGATTGTTCCGGCCCGGAAGGTCTGTCCGTAACCAAAGATCACTTCCGTATATTTATGAGCCTTACTCTGATACTCTCCGGAAAAATTAAGATCAATATCGGGCTCCTTATTTCCCTTAAATCCAAGAAAGGTTTCAAACGGTATATCAAATCCATCCTTCACAAGCGGCTTTCCGCAGACCGGACATATTTTATCCGGCATGTCACAGCCGCTTCGTCCGGAATAGGCCTTCACTTCCTCCGAATCAAAATCACAATAAAAACAGCCCGGACACCTGTAATGAGGCGCAAGCGAATTTACTTCCGTAATTCCCGCCAAAAACGCTACAAACGAAGATCCGACCGACCCTCTTGAACCGACCAGATAACCGTCCTCCACGGATTTCCATACCAGCTTCTGCGCAATAATATACATAACCGCAAATCCGTTGGAAATAATGGAATTCAGTTCTCTCTCCAAACGCTTTTTCACAATTTCGGGCAGTTCCTTACCATACAGCTCATTCGCCCTGTTGTAGCAGATATCCGTCAATATCTGATCACTGTTTTCGATGACGGGCGGACACTTATCCGGTCTCACCGGCGAGATAAAATCACACATATCCGCAATCAGATTCGTGTTGGTAATGACAATTTCCTCCGCCTTTTCCGGGGACAGGTAGGAAAACTCCTTCAGCATTTCTTCGGTCGTACGAAGATACAGCGGCGCCTGATGATCCGCATCCGGAAATCCCTGCCCCGCCATCAGAATCCTTCTGTATACTTCATCCTCCGGATTCAGAAAGTGAACATCACACGTAGCCACAACCGGCTTTTGAAACTGGTCTCCAAGCGAAATGATCTTTTTATTAATCATAATCAGATCATCTTCACTGTTCACATTTCGGATTCGTTCTTCCTCTATCATGAATCTGTTATTTCCAAGCGGCTGAACCTCCAGATAATCATAGAAATCAACAATTCTGGCAATATCCGCATCGTTCTTTTCATCCAAAATCGCCTGATACAATTCTCCGGCTTCACAGGCACTTCCGATGATTAATCCCTCTCTGTATTTCATAATCAGACTTTTGGGCATTTTGGGTCTTCTGCTGAAATAAGTCAAATGGGACTCTGAAATCAGACGATATAGGTTAATCCTGCCGGTTTCGTTTTTGGCCAGAATAATCACATGGTAGGGATGAAGTTTTCTGACCGCCTCCACGTTATCCGCACCAAGCGCATTGACCTCATGCAGCGTCCGGGCATTTCTGGCTCTGCACATATCCAGAAATTTCAGGAATATCTGCGCGGTTGCCTCCGCATCATTTACCGCTCTGTGATGTCCCTCCAAAACGATATTCAATTTTTTACAAAGAGAATCCAGCGTGTATTTGTTCGTATCCGTAATCAGCACTCTTGCAAGCGCAACGGTATCCAGATAGGTGTACTCCGAAGGCAGCCCCTGCCTTTTACAGTTTTCCGTCAAAAATGCCATATCAAAGCCGGCATTATGGGCAACCAAGATACACCCCTCACAAAATGTCACAAACTGCGGCAGGATTTCCTCGATCTTTGGTGCGTCGATCACCATACTGTCGTTGATATTGGTTACTTTCTCGATTTCATAGGGAATCGGAACCTCCGGATTGACAAAGGCAGAAAAACGATCCGTGATCTGACCGTACTCCACCTTAACCGCACCAATTTCAATGATCCTGTTATTCACGGACGAAAATCCCGTAGTCTCCAAATCAAATACTACATATCGCTCCTCCAGGGACTGTTCCTTACAGTTGGTGACAATTTCTTTCAGATCATCCACCAGATATCCTTCCACCCCGTAAATCGGCTTAAATCCGGGCTTCAGTTGATCCAATGCATGATTTGCCTCCGGGAACGCCTGAACATCGCCGTGATCCGTGATGGCAATGGCTCTCATCCCCCATTGATCCGCGCATTTCATAATATCGGCAACATCCGATACTCCGTCCATATCACTCATCTTGGTATGACAATGCAGCTCCACTCTCTTTCGAACGCTGTAGTCCATTCTTGGAGCTCTCGGATCGGAGCTTTTCTTAATGCCCGAAAGGCTGCCTATGGTCAGCTCCCCATCGAACTTATCCACCATGGTCATGCCCTTCACCTTGATAAAAGTGCCTTCCCTGATCTCCCCCGTCACCTCGGACAGCTGTTCGTTTTTCAGAAACATTTTTACTGTGATCGTATCGGTAAAGTCTGTCAGATCAAACATCAGGATCGTTTTTTCATTTCGGATGGCTCTGGGTTCCACACGGGTCAGAAGTCCGGATACCGCAACTTCTTCCATTTCGCCCTGAATTTCCTCCAGTTTGACCAGTTCATCGTCAAAATCCCTGCCCCAGATGACATCCGGGTTATCGGAAGTCTTGATCGGTCTTGTATAGTCGCCTTTCCTGTAGTCCCCCTTACGGAAGTCTCCGCGCTTATAGCCGCCGCTGCTTCCGGTGCTGCCTCCCGTCCCGTCTGCAGCCTGTTTTTTATCTGCTTCCTCATTTCCCGCCGCACCCGAGGCACGGTTGCGGCTCACAATATCCTGCACTTCACGTCTGATTCTCTCGTCGTCCTCCGCTCTGTGTTTACCGACTGCGGCCTCATGATAGCCAAAGGTTACCTCTGCATGCATTCCGAAACGGTTTTGTATAATCTTATCCAGAATTTCCTTTAGCTGCTGCTCTTTCTCCCTGGCCAATACGGTATCCTCAATATCCAAACGGATTTCCCGTTCCTCCGGATATGATATCTCCGCTTTTTTCAGCATGGTGAACATGACATGATCAAATCCCCGAAGCTCCATAAGCAGGCTGTCATAATAGGCCTCCATCAATTTCTGCGGCGTATACTGGGTGGAAAGCTCATAGCGTTCCAAAATGCGGATCGTCATATTCGCATTCGGAAAAAGCTGATTCTTGATTTCTGTCTGCACTGTGAGAATATCCTCTTTTTGAATCAGCCGGTTCGAAAACAAATAAATACGAAGCAGATCCTTGTTCTTGGTTGCTCCAACCCGTTCCACCTGCACCGGCTCTAACCGTCCTGCCACTGCCTTATTCAGTTTTAGCGATGGAAATACCTCAAAAAAACTCTTTGCCATGTTGTTTCACTCACTCTATGGTTTCATCATCTGTTTACTGCGTCATCCCAATGCAGTAATTCTTCTCTGAGGGCGGATAACAGCTGATCCTCCGGAACCTTTTTGATCACCTCGCCCTTTTTGATCAAAAGACCCTCTCCGTTGCCCCCGGCAATTCCGATATCAGCTTCCCTTGCTTCTCCCGGACCGTTGACGGCGCATCCCATAACCGCAACCTTGATATCAAGCGGAATATCCTCCACCATCTTTTCAACCTGATTGGCAAGCCCGATCAGATCAATTCCGGTTCTGCCGCAGGTCGGACAGGATACCACTTCAATACCGCCCTTTCGAAGCCCCATGTTACGCAGGATGAGTTTTGCACTCTTTACTTCTTCCACGGGATCTCCTGTTAACGAAACCCGAATCGTATCACCGATTCCTTCATACAGAATGACTCCCAGTCCCAATGCCGATTTGATATTTCCGCTCATAACCGTACCGGATTCCGTAATTCCCACATGCAGGGGATAATTCGTTTTCTGTGCCATCAGCTCATGCGCGTGAATGCTCAGCAGGACATCGGAGGATTTAATGCTGATCACCAGATTATCATAACCAAGCTCCTCTATCATGCGCACCTTATCAAGTGCACTTTCCACGATTCCTTCCGGCGTTACTCCGCCGTATTTTTCCAAAAAATTCTTCTCAAGGCTTCCTCCGTTCACCCCGACACGAATCGGAATATTTCTTTCTTTTGCAGCCCGTACAACCGCAGCTACATTCTCTTTTGACCCGATATTGCCCGGATTAATGCGAATCTTGTCCGCGCCGTTTTCTATGGCTGCAATCGCCATGCGATAGTCAAAATGAATGTCCGCTACCAGCGGAATTCGAATCTGCTTTTGAATCTCCGAGATCGCTTTCGCAGCTTCCATGGTCGGAACCGTACAACGGATAATCTCACATCCTGCCGCTTCCAAACGTTTGATCTGGGCAACCGTTGCCGCCACATCCTCTGTTCTGGTATTGGTCATTGACTGGATCAGAATCGCATTTCCTCCGCCGATCACCCTGTCTCCAATATGAATTACTTTCGTCTTTGTTCTGTCCATATCTGCTCCCTCTCCTATCTATCAGAAAGTCTATCACTTCCCATTTTCAGTGTCAATCAAAGCAGCCGGTATGCGATCCTCTGTTTTTGCCGTAAAGCAAAAGCTCCTGTCCTTCCATTCGCAGTTTTCATGGTCATAGGCACGAAAAGATACCGAACACGGCTTCCCGTATGCAGCAAGCAGATCCGCGCGGAGTCTCAGCCTTCCTGACTTAACCTCCTGCCAGGCGCTGTCCCCTATCCGAATCTGTCTTTCTCCATAACCTTCCGGAAACTCAAAAATCAAATCTTCCGTGATATCAGCGGTCATCCCTGTCTGAAACAATCTTCCTGCGCCGGACAGATCCCGAACCTGTATCTCAAGCGCCTCATGAAGGCACAGCGTATCCCTTCGCCATGCTTCCTGCGCTCTGCCCTCGCTGAAGGCTCCTCTTATTACAATCAAAACAAAAATCAACAACAGACACCCCGGCCAAACTTTTTTCCGTTTACCGGGAAGTCCAAATACGTCATCCAATCTCATATTATCTCCGGAAGAAAATCCATGACAGGCGTAATGCCCATGACTCTGCGGCTGCACGGCTCGTATCCTATGCCCTTTCGCATACGGATCGCTTTCTCAGCCACATGTTTCAGAAAGAGTAACGCCGGATCCAAAGGATCCGGAGGTTACCCTGAAATGATGGTATTATGACTGCAAATCATTGAAACAGTCTCATAATATCATTGTAAAGAACAAACACCATAAGTACCATTAACAGCACAAACCCGATAAAATGCACCATTGCTTCTTTTTCCTTGGAAACCGGTTTTCCGCGCAGCACTTCAATAATCATAAAGATCAGCCGGCCTCCGTCAAGTGCCGGAAGCGGCAGCAAGTTCACAACTCCTAAGTTGGCACTGAGTAAAATCGCAATATTCAGCATGCTCGCAATGATTGTCTCGATTCCGTATTCGGAAGCCTCCTCATAGACGTCACCAACCACCTGTGCCACGCCGACCGGTCCGGACATATCCTTTACGGATGCCTGCCCGGTAAAGAGCATCAGCAGGCTCTTAAAGGTCACCTTGATCCAATAGCGGACCTCAAAATAGCTGTCCCTGATAATTTCCAGTGCATTATCCTTTGTATAAGTCCCTCCGGAAAAGCCGATATAATAGCGTCCCGCCGTTTCATCATACCGTGGGGTAATAACGGTCGTATAACGCTCCCCGTCCCGCTCATAAACCATCGTTACCTTTTCACCCTGATTCGTACTGGAAAAGAAGCTGACCTCCCGATAGAGATATACCCGCTCACCGTTTAAAGAAATAATCTTATCCCCGGCCTCAAGCCCGGCCTCCTGCGCCGGATATCCTTCCATGACGTTCAAAATCCTGGGACGGTCACTGCCGCACATACCTACCACAAACAGTGACAAAATAAATGCCAGAATAAAATTGAAAATCGGCCCTGCCACAATCGTAGCAATTCGGGAACCCACTTTTGCAGCCGCAAAGGAGCCGTCCCGTCCCCCGTCACTGCGGTCAGAAACGACCTTTTCGGGATCCTCTGCGGAATCCTTTTCTTTCTTTTCCAAATCCAGTCCGTCTTCCTGATCAAACATACACGCGCCGCCAATCGGCAAAAGGCGCAGCGTATAAAGCGTCTCCTTGCCCTGAAAATGGAGAAGCTTTGGCCCCATCCCCACGGAAAATTCCACAACGCGAATGCCGTTGATCTTGGCAAGCAGGAAATGCCCAAATTCATGTGCAACCACTACGAGACCAAATATCAGCAAAAAAAGTATTATTTTTATCATACTTTCGTATCTCCAATCACATGCTTAATAAAATCATATGTCTCAGCCTCTGTTTCAAGAATCTGATTTACGGAAGGATTCTCCACACTCCTGTGCTGTTCCATACTGGCTTTGATCAAATCATAAATCTGCAGGAAACGGATTTTATGATTCAAAAATAACGAGACCGCCATTTCATTTGCCGCATTAAAGACCGTCGGCATGCTGCCGCCCTCTTTGGCAGCCTCAAGTGCAAGCGGCAGCCCCAGAAAGGTATCCGTATCCGGTTTTTCAAAGGTCATCTGTGATAATTCATAAAAATCAACTTTCTTACCGTCCATAGGCCGTCTGTCCGGATAGAACAGAGCATACTGAATCGGCAGCTTCATATCCGGCGCTCCCATCTGTCCGATGACCGCACCGTCCACATATTCTACCGCGGAATGGAGAATACTCTGCGGATGAATCAATACCTGAATCTGTGACAGAGCGACATGAAACAGCCATCCGGCCTCCATAACCTCCAGACCCTTGTTCACAAGAGTGGCCGAATCAATGGTAATCTTCCTTCCCATGGACCAGTTAGGATGCTTTAACGCATCCTCTACAGTCATATCTGCAAGCTCCTGCCTTGACTTTCCGCGAAACGGTCCTCCGGACGCCGTCAGCAGCAGTTTGGAAATCCGTTTTTCGGGCTGTCCCTGAAGGGACTGAAAAATGGCGCTATGCTCACTGTCAACCGGCAAAACGGATACTCCCATTTTCCGTGCCAGCGGCATAATGATATGTCCTGCGGTAACCAGCGTTTCTTTATTGGCAAGCGCAATATCCTTTCCCTGTTCAATCGCCGCAATCGTGGGCCTGATCCCAATCATTCCGACAACCGCCGTTACCAGAATCTCAGCTTCATGCAGAGTGGAAATTTCAATCAGGCCATCCATACCGGATACGATTCTCACCGGGAGATCGGCAACACGAAGTGCCAAATCCCGCGCCGCTTCTTCCTTCCACATGCCTGCCACCTTGGGACGGAATTCCCGGATCTGTTCTTCCATTTTGGCCACACTGCTTCCGGCGGCCAGTGCAAGCACCTCTAAATCGGGATTTGCCCTGACAATATCCAAAGTCTGCGTTCCAATAGAACCTGTAGAGCCTAATATTGCAATTTTCTTCATCTATTTTTTCCTCGAAGCGGAGCCCCTATTCAATTCAGAACCCAAATGCACCCCGGCGTCTTACTTTGTGTCCGAATACATCCCGTCTTAGTTCTCTGCCAAACATTCTATGATTCTTTTTCAGCCTGCAACCCAAAATAAGGAAAGAAAATAAATAATCGGCGCCGTTACAATCACACTGTCGAAACGGTCCATAATACCGCCGTGTCCCGGTATCAGCTTTCCGTAATCCTTGATATCATGATCCCGCTTAATGCCGGATGCCGCCAGATCCCCAATTTGTGAAATCACAGAGCCTGCCGCACCGATTCCGGTAAAACTAACGATCTGATACGGCACATTCATGATACCTGCCTGAGCAAGAATCAATGCATACAGCGCTCCTACCAGTGCCGATCCGAGAATTCCTCCCACGGAACCCTCTATGGATTTCTTCGGACTGAGCTTCGGCGCCAGCTTATGCTTTCCGAGGGCGCGTCCTGTCAGATAGGCGCAGGTATCGCTGATCCAGCTGCTGATAAAAATCATCCATACCAGATAAAAGCCGTTTTCCAGCGTTCTGGTCAGATAAATAAAGGATAACAATACCGGCGCATAAAAATAAGCAAAAAAACCGACTATGGGCTGCTCGCAGCGGTATTTGGGAAAAGCAAGCACATAAACCGCCATCATACACATCAAAGTCAATATAATGCAAAGAATCGCCGGCTGCGTCAGCCCTTGAAAATAAAGCAGCGCATAATATGCCGCAATCCCGGCAAAGCCCACAATTTCAAATAAGTTAAATCCCGTCCGTACGCCGTCCGCTTGGTTTGCCGACTGTGTCCTAACCTGCTTTCCCGTCTGCAAGCCGTCTTTTGCCCTCTCAGGATGAGCTCCCGCTGCTTTTGTAATTTCCCGAAATCCCACAATTGAAACTGCCGCCATCGTCAGGAGCAAAACCACATCCCCTGCCCAAATTGTTCCAAAGGCAATGATGACCAGTATCACGGCACTGATTGTACGCGTTATAAACATGAGATTTCCTCCTTTATGTCATAATGATTCTTCCTTTATTTTTCCGTATCTGCGGTCCCTGTCATTATATGCCTCCACAGCCTTTTTCAGTTCCTCGCCGTCAAAATCCGGCCAGGGCACAGGAGTAAAATAAAACTCCGCATAGGCCAGCTGCCAGAGAAGGAAGTTGGACAGGCGCTGCTCCCCGCTGGTACGAATCATCAGATCCGGCTGCGGAATCCCTGCCGTATCCAAATACTGCTCCATTGTTTCTTCCGTAATGTCATCAGGTAAGAGCGCTCCCTGCGCTGCTTTCTCGGATATTCTCCTTACCGCGCGCACGATTTCATCCCTGCTTCCGTAGTTCAGCGCAACAATAAAGTTCAGCCCGTCATAATCCCTTGTCGCGTGTTCCAGCTCGGCAATTCGTTTCTGAAAGTCCTCATCCAGACCGCTCTTATCGCCGATGACACGGACGCGCATATGATTCTTTTTGGCAGTTTTCAAACAGGTGGAAAGATAATTCTTCAGAAGTGCCATAAGTGCCGCAACCTCATCAGAGGGGCGGTTCCAATTCTCCGTAGAAAAAGCATATACGGTCAGATACTGAATTCCCATATCGTGGGCAGCCTTACATACGACCTCCACATTCTTAGCTCCCTGAATATGCCCATAATTTCTGGGCATTCCTTTGCTTTTGGCCCATCTTCCGTTTCCGTCCAGAATGATAGCCACATGATTCGGTACCTTCATTGTTCAGGCGCTCCTTTTCTCTTTTTCTTCGCACAAAAAGGGCACACGCAACATTCGTCTGCCCCCTTCTTAGAATCTTTCTTATACAGTCATGATTTCCTTTGATTTGGTCTCTACCATCGTATCGATTTCTTTGATACATTTGTCGGTCATCTTTTGAAGCTGATCTTCAAGCTGCTTAACCTCATCCTCGGAAATTTCTCCCTTTCCAAGCTTCTTGAACGCATCATTTCCGTCTCTTCTGACATTACGGATGACAATCTTGTTGTCCTCTCCTTTTTTCTTGATATCCTTTACCAGATCCTTACGGCGATCTTCCGTAAGCTCCGGAAATACCAGGCGGATGACGCTGCCGTCGTTGGACGGCGTGATTCCTACATCAGACATCATGATTGCCTTCTCAATCTCTTTAATCATTGACTTTTCCCATGGCGCAATCTGGATCATCCGCGCTTCCGGTACGGTAATATTGCCAACGCTCTGAATCGGTGTCGGAGTTCCGTAATAATCCACCTTAATCTTGTCCAGAATATGCGGATTGGCACGTCCGGCACGGATTGTTTGGAAATCTGCCTGCAGGAAATCTATTGCCTTCTTCATTTTTTCTTCATACTGCATTAATCTCTCGTCCATGTTTTCCTCCTCATGCGCGGCGTTCCGGTCGCAAGCCGGTCCTATCCGATCCGGGTCTGCATGATGCTGTCCGATACGATCACTTTGATGCCGCGCGGAACTATCTTATACGGTTACCTTAGTCCCGTTAAAATCACCCTTTATTGTTTTGACAATGCTGTTTTCTTCATTTAAACCAAACACCCACATAGGCATCTTATTATCCCTTGCCAAAATGGATGCCGTCATATCCACTACCTGAAGATTCTTTTCAATGACTTCATCGATGGAAACCTCATCATATTTCTTTGCGGCCGGATTCGTTCTCGGATCATCATCATAAACTCCGTCAACCGTCTTCGCAAGCAGAATGACATCCGCTTCTACTTCAATAGCACGGAGCACAACGCCCGTATCCGTAGAAAAATAAGGATGTCCCGTACCGCCGGCAAAGAAGACCACCATTCCCCTGGAGAAATATTTATTTGCCCTGTCCTTGGAAAAAAGCTTGGTAAAAGAACCGCATTCAAACGGTGTCAGGATATTGGTCATAAGCCCGACGCTCCTGCATATTTCGGAAACATAAATACAGTTCATAATCGTCGCAAGCATACCGATCTGGTCCGCCTTGGTTCTGTCGATATTTTCGCTGGATCTCCCGCGCCAGAAATTACCGCCTCCGATGACGACTCCGACTTCAATTCCTTCTTCCGTCAACGCTTTGATCTGAAGCGCAACCCTTCTTACGGTTTTCTCATCAAAGCCTGTCTTTTTTTCACCCGCTAACGCTTCACCGCTCAATTTCAATAATATTCTTTTCATGGAATTCCTTTCCGCAATCAGGCCTTTGCAGTTTTCTTAAATTCATCAAAAAATGCACTCGGATTGACATCGGCATAGCACTGTGAGCAGAGACCTTCCACAACCGCGCCGTTGTTAATCTGAACGGATTTAGACTTGATATTCCCCATGACAATAGCGGAAGTATCCAGGACAACAGGACCTCTGACATCGATATCTCCCTTGATCGCGCCTGCAATTACTGCGCTCGTAGCGGAAATATTGCCGATGATTACGGAGCTTTGTCCGATCTTGACGCTGCCCTGAGAATTGACATCTCCGACAATCTTTGCGTTTTCGGCATAAACCTCAGCAGCCTTGGAAATTCCGTTAATGCTGCCGGACACATCCAGTTTTCCCAAAATATCAATATTTCCCGTAATGCTACCGAGTACGTCAACCGATCCCTTGGAAATGATATCTCCGTTGATAGTCATCCCCTCCGTAATAACTGATTTCTCGTCGCTTGCAGCCTCATTTTCTGAAAAATACTGTTCCTCCATATTGCTTTCTACCCCTTCCATGTAATTGCTTTCTGCCGGAATTCCGCCCAAAAACGCTTCCGGCTCTTGCGTTTGATCGTCTTTTTTTTCTACCGTTTCCGGTTCTTCCGCAACATTTACAGCTGCGTCCGGTTCTTCCGATTCCGCACCGTCTGCAGGCTCCTGTGTATCGGACGCCTCCTCCGCTGCCTGTTCTGCGGCCATAATATTCGCAAGCAGATCGGCAGGCTCTGTACTGTCTTTTCCGGACGCTGCATCCGCACTGTCCGCATCCTGATCCGGCTGCGCATCTTCTGCAGCATCCGCCTGCGCCTGTTCCTGTTCCAGCTTATCCAGCATGGAATCCAGATCCGCAAATCCCTCGCCTGCAAGAACCGGCGCTTTTTCCGACGCCGGTTCTTCGTCCGGCATCTTTGGTTCTTCGTCCAAGATCTCCGCTTCTTCGTCCAGCATCTTTGTTTCTTCCTCCGGCATCAATTCACTTACTGCCTGGGATAAATCCTCTTTCAACTCAGAAAAGAATCCCATATTTTATCCTCCATTTATCTCAAACAATCAAGTCTGCATCATTCTGCCCTGACATGCTGCACCAGCACCGTTTCTTCGGTAATCGGTAAGATTTCCGTATCCGGCAGGGCCAGCAGCTGTTCTATTATTATCGGCAATGCATCGACCGTTGTTGATTTATCCGCCGCATCATGCATCAGAATCACCATATTCCGGTAATCCTCGGCTCCCGTGATCACATTATCCACAAGCTCATCCACGGACAAAAGCCTGTTTTCGCCATCACCTGAGGATGCGTTCCAATCAAAATAAGTAATGTCATTCTCCTGAAGGACTGCAATCAGCTCCTGCATATCCACGTCACTGACGGAATTACTGCTGCCTCCCGGAAAACGGTAAAAGGTACAGGTGACTCCGGTAATTCCCAATAAATAGTCCTGAATCTTATTTAAGTCCTCCGTAAATGCCTCCACGGAGCTGTATAAATCCTTGTATTTATGGCTATAGGAATGCATTCCCAGAGTATGTCCCTGTTCCACAATCTTCTGGTACATCTCAATGGAATTGGAATCTGTTTTACCAACCACAAAAAATGTAGCCTTTACTCCATAACTGTCAAGAATATCCAAAATCCGCTGCGTGTTGCTGCTTGGACCGTCATCAAAGGTAAGATACACTCTCCGGATTCCGTCAAATTCAGCCGGATCATTTCCCGCAGTTTCAGTCTGATCCGCTTCCTCCGGATTCCCTACGGAAAGCAAATCAGGGTCTCCGCTGCTATCCGTATTCTCCTGACCCGTTTCCCGAAACGTCTTGCCCGTAAGGTCCGCCGCACCCTCATCCGCCGGCAGTTCCTGCAGCGCCGCAGTCATGTTCATGACCGGAGACTCTTGTTGATAAGTCAGCTGCGTTTCAAAGGTCTCCCTTGTCTGCTCAAGCCTTTTCACCTTGTCTTCCAGTCTGCCCACTTTTACGAGCAGAAAAACACATAAAATCATCGGAATCAGTATTGCACAGATCACAAGAATCACAATGATTTTTTTCAGCCTGTTAATTCTTTTTCTGCGTTCTTTGGATATTACCTGTGCAGATGAATCATCACTTTTCTTTTCATTCATATACTTAACCTCAGGCATTACTGATATATTATAGCATATCTTCTAATATCCGGGCAAGTAGTTACTCATAGACATACTCCGTCGTATTTCCGAGCGGTATATTATCCGTACCGATCTGCGCAACCGTAAATACTGCTCCCGGGGGAATTTCCCTTTTCTCGGCCAGAATCAAATTTTCTTCCACATATGCCGTTTTCAGATTCTCACCATCCATCTGCACCACGCTGTATTCATTAAAGCCGCTGCCGTATACATAAACGGCATCTTCCTTCTGTTCTATCTTACGAATCGTAATTTCATCAATGCCCATCTGAAGATCCGTTGCCACATAAGGATTTACTCCGCCGTAAATCTCATGATCCCCATACAGCATATCATACTGCATTACCTCAAGCTTATTCAGGTAATCCTCATCCCCCATGCAATTCTGATGAATCTGGGTCAGAATTCCCTGTGAAATGTGCACCATGTCAAATACATGCGCTGCCAACTGATAGGCTTCCAGATCCATATTCTCAACAGGCAGATCCATATTGTTCCAGACAACATACTGGGTTGCCGTTAACACGCCGTTTGCCAGATCCTCTTCCTCCAGATTCATATAGGGCAGATGATCTCCATACATCACCAGTACGGTCGGCTCGTCCCGCTTCTCAAGTTCCCGAATCAGCTTACGCAAAAACGCATCGTCCTCCGCAATCTGGTTTACATAATATGTCCATGCATATTCCATGCTCTGATCCGGATAACGGATAAAGATCGGTTCCTCATCCTCAAGCCGGGAAGAAGGATATTCTCCATGCGCCTGCACGGAAATGGCATATATCAAATCCGCCTGATCCGTATCGTCCAGTGTTTTCAGAATCTCCTCCGCCAGAATTTCGTCTTTTGCAAAACCGTTGACATTACGTTCCACGTTATACATATATTCCACAGGCGTAAAGGTATCAAAACCAAGCTGTGAAAATACAATATGCCTGTCATAAAAAGTACCGTCGTTGTTATGAATTGCATGCGTATCATATCCAAGCGCCTTCAGATTATACGCCATGCTTTCACAGGTCGTGGATTTCAGAATCGTCTTATAGGGATACTCTCCCGGGCCAAAATAATCCAGGTTCATACCTGTCAGAATCTCGAATTCCGTATTGGCGGTACCGGCGCCCACGGAGGGTACATATAAGTATCCGCTTGAGTATTCTTCCAACAGCTCCCTATAATACGGAATCGGGTCCTCTGACAGTTCCAGACCTTGGACCGCTGTGGGATCAAAAAAAGATTCCAGCTGCAAAAAGATAATATTGGGCTGCGCATACGCAGGCGCCTGTGTTTCCTGCGAGCCGGTATGATCCTCATCCGGCGAAACAGGAGACGTCGCTGTTAAAGCCGCCTCTGTATCCGGATCTCCCTGCGCATTTTCATCGGGAGTCACGACCGGGTTGACGGGAAAGGTCTCGTTTAAGGATTCCTCCACAATTGCCTCCACGGTCTCCTGACTGTAATCATCGGGCTCCTTCATTCCCAAATTGATGATGGAATTGGTAAAGCAGTATGGAAATCCGTAATTCAGGTATGCGTCCGCCAGGTTGGAAAAATTCTCGGTAGCAATCCCGCACGCAACCAGAAGATGATTCACTCCCACAAGGCTGAAGGCATAGACAACAGCCGTCACAAGTACCGCAAGCATATGGGTCTTTCCCTGATATTTCGGCATCTTCATTCCCAGAAAAACGCATAAAAGAATCACCAATACAACGGCAGCCAGAATCAGTATGATTATGGTCGGAGAAAGATATAAATCAACAATTCTCAGCGCAGAAGTAATCAGCAGAAAATCCACTGCCGCAAACGGCGTAGTTCTAAAGCATAAAAGCACGCCGTCCACAATTCCAAACGTCAGCAAAAGAACGGATACGATCGAGCAGTACAGCACTCTCCTGCGAAACATGGCGCCGACTCCCAGAAACAGAAACAGTATCATAGCGTTAAACAAAAACATGACCGGACTCTTAAATAAATACAGTACGGCCTTCAGCAGCGAATGCCTGCAGATCGTCTCTATGATTAAATTCAGGATCAATGACACATAGATACAAAACAGCAAATATTTTTGATTGATCCATTCCGCTGATTCCTTCCGGAATATTTTCTTCAATTTCTCTTTCATATAGCACCTCTATAGATTTGACGTATTTGAATTGCCAATGGTTCTGCAAATACGTTATTCTTTTGTTTTGACAATACTTCTGATTCCGATTTTCATATGCACTATTACTTTAATATCAGTATTTTACAATGTCAAGCACAGATACTTTTTATGACAAAAAATGGTTTACCGCAGTCATCCGCTCCGGGCAGGGAGCGGATATTCCCGTACATACGAAAAGACAGCGCTTAGTCCGGCTCCTAAAGCACTGTCTTTTTCCTGATCTTCTTCCTGATCTTTTTCCGGTAAATACCCTGACAGAATAGATACCGGCAGAATGTTTATATTATTTCATCCACAGCAACGCCTTTTAAATCCTCCTGCGTCAGTCCCATTTTGTCAAGCATTCTCTGGACCTCTTGTTGAATATCCTCACGGACCTGATCGGTTTCTACCATGACGTCCGTTTGCTCCTCAATCTCTCTCGCCTCCAGATTCTCCTCACGAACCTTTTCCCTGGTTTGCTCCGTAACTTCTGTAATCTGTTCTTTCTTTTCCCGGATTGCCTCAAGCTGTTCTTCTTTTTCTTCTTTCTTCTCCTTCTGCTCCTCGGCGGCTTCCTCTGCTTCCTCGGCCTTTTCGTCCAGATACTCTTTTCCCTCCGCGTACAGCGCACCAATGGCCTCTTGACTTGCCGCCTGCATAATTGCCTCAGCAGCATTTGTCGCCTTCAGCATGGATCTGTCCTTGAGCAGTTCCAGCTTCGTCCCCCTGATGACTGCAAGCTCCGTCTGGATTTCCAGCTGATTCTCTGCATATGTATCTAAATGTGTGCTCAGCTCCCGATCAATGTTAAGACAACGTTCCTGATATTCCGTAATTCCCATTTGATCGATCTGTGCAAGGCGCTTTTCTTCCTCGGGCGTAAAGATTACAGTTCCCGGCTTCCTTTCAGCGGTCTCCCGTTTTTCCAAAAGCAACAGGTCCTGCTGTTCCTGACTGTCGTCCTTGATTCCGTATTCTTCTTTTAACGCTTCGGTCTGCGCTCTCAATTCCTGAATACGCTGATTCGCCTCAGCGCTTTCTTCCTTGAGCGTATCCACTTTAACTTGCCGCTCCTCCAGATCACGATCAACCTTCAGCGCTTTGTCAAAAGCATCTCCGACCAGCTTATGCGCCTGCTTTTTCGCCAACGCTTTTTTTTCTTCCGCTACGCTTGTCTGCCGGATACCGCCGATCTGAAAGGACTTTTGTCCCTGCGCAGCCGTTTTGGAATCCTCGCTGCGTCCTGTTCCGCTTACATAAAACAATATGTTTTCCTGATTCTGTTCTCCGATTTTCATGATAACCTCCTGCGATCCGTGCAGCCCGACCGGTAACGGTCGCTCCACCTGAAAATTCAAGTTTCGAAACCTCCGTGTTTCATTTATTATATCGGTTCCAATCATAAAAATGTTAAGCCCGGACTATCCAAAAGACTTATCCACACGAATCACGGTAAAATACTGTGCGCCAATCCGTTCCTTTACCCTTCTGCCGATTTCCTCCGTTACCTCTTCATCCTTAAGCCTAAAGTTATATGGCACTGCAATATCAAAAATCAAATTCGTATGCGTGGGCCCGGAAACCATTCTGAAATCATGCATGGTTATGGCTGGGTCCAATTCGGCAATCATTTGATTCATCGCCTCCTTCACGGCTGCAGTATGCGCATCCCCGGTCACAATCGGGTCCATGTGGATCGTCGCAAGGCATCCCAGTTTCTCCTTGAGTTCCATCTCAATCAGATCGATTTCATCATGAATCGTCAGAATATTGCCATCCGAGGGAACCTCCGCATGCAGGGTAATCATCTGTCTGCCCGGTCCGTAATCATGTACGATCAGATCATGAATTCCGCAGACTACCTCATGCGACATTACAATCTGCTCGATTTTCTTTACATATTCCGGTTCGGGCGGCTGCCCAAGCAGCGGATTCATGGTTTCTCTGGCCGCGCCAAATCCCGCATACAAAATGAACAGTCCCACCAGCAAACCGCAATAGCCGTCGATTTTCAGTCCGGTAACGTGTTCCATGCATGTTGCAATCAGTACAACGGCAGTGGCCGCCATATCGCTCAGGCTGTCCATGGCAGTCGCTTTCATTGCCGCGGAATCAATTTTCCTTCCAATCCTTCCGTTATAATATGCCATATAAAGCTTAACCAGAATGGCCGCTATTAAAATCAAGAGAATCTTGACGGAATATTCCGTTTCCGCCGGATGTATGATCTTATCAAAGGAATCCCGGATCAGTTCCACAGCCATAATCAATATGGCCGCAGATACCGCAAGTCCGGACAAGTACTCAATCCTGCCGTGTCCGAACGGATGATGCGGGTCGGGCTTTACTCCCGCCATCTGAAAACCGATCAGGGTAATCGCCGAGGAGCCTGCATCTGAAAGGTTGTTAAATGCATCGGCAGTGATTGCAACCGAATGACTGATGACTCCCGCAAGTAACTTTCCCGCAAACAGGCAGATATTCAGAAAGATTCCTACAAAAGAGCACAGCATTCCATACGCCTTGCGCACTTTCAAAGCATCCGCATTTTCTGTTTTAATGAATAGCTTAGCCAGCAACTGAACCATATCGTTTTCACACTTTCATGTTTCAAAAATCCCCGAAAGCTCCTATCCTGATAGGCGTTTCGGGGATTTCTCATTCCTTATGCTCAATGATTACATATTCATCTGCGCTGCAACTTCCGCTGCAAAGTCCTCGTTCTTCTTTTCAAGACCTTCACCGGTTTCGAAACGAACGAATTTCTTCAGAGTAATATTTGCATTATTTTCTTTTGCAACCTGTGCAATATACTGTGCAACGGTCTGCTTGCCGTCTTCTGCCTTTACATAAATCTGGTCAACCAGACAGATTTCCTTTAATTCCTTGTTGATACGTCCGTTGATCATACCTTCGATTACCTTTTCAGGCTTAGAAGCTTCCTTCGGATCATTCTGGATCTGAGCAAGGAGAATTTCCTTCTCATGAGCGATGTAATCGGCGTCGATTTCATCTCTGGAGACATATTTCGGAGAAAGGGCTGCCACCTGCATTGCTACGTTTACAAGGGCTTCCTTTACCGCATCGTTTGTGACATCGGTATCGGCTGCCACGAGAACACCGATTCTTCCGCCGCCATGTAAATAGGTAACAACCATGCCGTTTTCAGCAGAAACCTTCTCAAATCTTCTGATCTTTAAGTTCTCGCCGATCACTGCAATCTGCTCAACCAATACATCCTTCACGGTCTTAGCTGCATCTGCATTCCATGCTTCTTCCATGAATGCATCCAAATCTGCTGCATCAGAAGCCAAAGCCTGCTCTGCAACTGCCTCCACATAGGTCTGGAATTTCTCATTCTTTGCAACAAAGTCCGTCTCGGAATTTACTTCAACAACTGCTGCAGTCTTATTATCCTTGGTAATTACACGGCAAATACCCTCTGCCGCAATTCTTCCTGCTTTCTTTTCTGCCTTAGCCTGTCCGTTCTTTCTCAAAAATTCAACAGCTTCATCCATATTTCCGTTTGTCTCGGTCAACGCCTTTTTGCAGTCCATCATACCTGCACCGGTCAGTTCTCTTAAATCTTTTACCATTGCTGCTGTGATAGCCATTTCGATTTCCTCCATATAGCATACTATAATTTGTTCTTAACTCACACAAAGGGACGGTTTGCATCGTCCCCTTGCCATGACAGCTTATATGATAACCGCTTCCTTCCAAGCAGTTATCCAATTGACACCTTATGCTTCCTCTGCTACTTCTTCGATATCAGAAGCTTCGCCGGAAGCCTGAGCTGCTTCTTCCTCAGTGTAAACAGCTTCACCCTGATTTGCTTCGATTACTGCATCGGCCATCTTAGCTACGATCAGTTTTACTGCTCTGATTGCATCATCGTTACCCGGAATGACATAATCCAGCTCTTCAGGATCGCAGTTGGTATCTGCAATACCAATCAGAGGAATGCCAAGGGCATGTGCTTCCTGCACACAGATTCTCTCTTTCTTAGGATCTACTACAAAAATTGCATCGGGGATCTTCTTCATTTCCTTGATACCGCCA
>CAYTIH010000022.1:0-40139 GCA_964437825.1 uncultured Clostridium sp.
CAAATAGCTGTGTGAAAAATCAGCATATCAATGTGATTTTTCACACTAATCCTCCCTGCTTTCAAAGTCTGCTAATCTGTAGCTGTCACATTGCCGCATCTTTCAACAAATTTTAAAAATTCATCATAATTCCGAATATAATCATCTTCATTATACAATTCCGATGCTAACACCATTAAAACCGCATCAGGAGAAAAATCATACATTTCTCTCCACATCACGTTAGAAACATACAGACCTTCATATGGCTTCTCCAAAGGAACGATTTTGGTTTCTTTTCCATTATCCAGTTTTATCTTACAACTGCCATGTATACAGACTAATATCTGCTGCAAAGATTTATGCGCATGAAATCCTCTATGTACCCCTTCTGCCGTATCATACATATAGTAAACCCGCTTAATCGTAAATGGGATATCTTTGAACTCCTCTAACGCAACCAATTGACCCCGATCATCTCCATGCGGCTGAAAAACATATTTGATTACCTGCATATAAACATTCCTTCCATATAACTAATTCAAATAATACATACAAAAACAGTTGTTATATTCATATAACGCCTCATAATTATCCAACTGACAATTACTGATTACATACCCATTTATTTCATTCAAATCATGTATCAACACTATTTTTACATTTGGCAGCCTTGACTGCAGACTCTTCGCATACCTGCTTCCGTCAAAATATTCTTCATCATATAAGTAATATACTTTGCTTACACTTTTTTCTGAAAGGATATCAACTGCCGGCGCAACTATACTATGATTTTCCCTGTAAGTGTTTGTCTGCATATTCCCATAATAAAAGACAAACACATTGATACATATAAAAATAATAAATATGTGTACGGTTCGTTCCCTGTATCTGTAAAAAACATATAATAATAACAACAGCACAATGGTAATGTAAAACGCAGCCTGATAATTTACATTGGCAGATGTATTTGACTGTTTTGCCCTTTCAATAAACGCCCCGATATGCGGACTGCAGCATACATTAAAATGACCCGACTGATTTATTATCAGGAACACATATTTTGATACAGCCATGCAAAACAAAATGTTATATACACCATATTTACGTTCCACTTCGTGATTAAAGAAAAAACCCATTCCCAACAGAAAACAAGGTCCAATCGTATACTCCATGTATCTGGTATATACAATTAAATCCGCCCTATCTCCGCCTGGCATCCTAATGCTCGATAAACATAACATTAGCAGAAAATCAGATAAAACCAGCGCGAAAATATAACTATACTTATCTTTATGTTTAATGCGTTTCAAACATCCAAAAATCAAGACAAAAGTCAATCCCATCAACATCAACGAAACAGCATATAATTTTGCGGTAAAGGAAGCCATAATATCCTGAAATCCCGAAATCAGTACTTTGATATAGTCTAAAACTACTGACCCTGACAACTCTAATGTATTGTAATTAGCCATATCGGATGCCTGATATATAACATTGCTCTGATAACTTTGGATATATTTATACAAAACAATACTCATTACACCCATTACACAAGCTATCATGATATTTTTGAATTTTCTTTTTCTAATCAGGAATGCAAATAACGCAAGTATTACAAGCGCGCAGGAAAACATTGTGCGTTGGTGTATAAGAAGCATATAGAATACGCTCACATATAACAGCACTTCTTTATACACAGAATATTTTTTTATGACAGAAACAAATAGTGAAATTATCAGCCAATAAACCATGGAAAGCATTGTCTCGGTCCATGCAATCTGCGACTGTACTAACGCAAAGCCCGACAAAGCTGCTATACCGCTCACTATATGGGCTATTCCCTTATCTTCGAACAAACTGGTATATATGTAGAAAGCGCAAAAATATGATATAGCCAAAAAACACATATTTAAGAGTATAGCCAATTCATACATCAATGCGCTATTATCAACAAACCGCATGATAGGAACCAATACTATACTGTAACCAATGTTATAATTAGGTGTTATAGACAAAAGACCTGTCCAATCTATTCCTGCAAGCGTAGCCGCGTTACCCCAGTATCCAAATTCATCATTAAAAATGGACAATGTGTTTATATTCTTAAAATTAAAAACATATACCACACTTAAGACAGCTATAATTGCCGCATGTTTTATCCAGCTATTTTTATAATTTATTTGTAAACTCATTCTCTGATAAAACCACCTTTTGCTATGATTCACTTATTTCTCACGCTTGTTCATCTTGTCATACTGATATCTTAGCTTTACATGCATTACATTATACATATTTAAGAACTTACCTACTTTAGCATCATCACACTTACAATTAAAGATTTTTTCCATTGCTGAATTGATATCATACAGTTCAGCATATTTATCAAATGCAAGTCTTGAAAATTGTACATACTCTTCGTCAGACATTTTATAAACTTCCTCAATCAATCTTAAAAATTCATCAGGATTTGCAATCCCTTTACTTCTCCCTCCAACGATATCACTATGCTGGGCAAAATATCCGAGTGTTTCAATATCATATGTGCCATAAGCCATAATCAGGCTCGGAACCCCCAGCCGTGAAGCATCCAAAATTGTCGAACCCATGCCGATATATACGTTTGCTTTTGATAGATACTTTTCTAATTGTTCATAATCAACTCGTTTTATCCATTCTATTCTTTCTTTGATAGCAGGTTCTAAAGATTCCAATTGCTTAGCATAAATCTCATCATTATCTCCTACTTCATCCGTACCTATCACTGTCAAGCGAATATTCGGACATAGTTCTACTAATTTATCAAATATTTTAATCAATCCTAACTGATACCCTTTGAATGCAAAATCAAATCTTGACACTGACATAAGATGAAATTGCTCTCTTTTACTTCTGTTTTTTACAGTATTTTCATCAAGTTCGCTTATAGCATAGCTTACCCTGACTATGGCGTTCCTATCAATTTGCATTTTATAAAATCTTTCAGCAGATTCAAGACAATCACTATCCATAAATATTACGGACTTACCCATCTGATTTTTAATTAATTTTTCGTATGGCTTGTTTAAATAAGCTCTTTTCCTGTTACTTGCTATCATATTGTCCGGATGCAGTATATAGAGTACAATTCGCATATTTATTAAATGATTTTTTGTTTTATAATAGCAAAATGCTGTATATGTAATAGCGTCCGGAACAATTACCGTAATATCCTCATCATGATCAATAACCTTTTTACCAAAAGTAACTCCACTTCCTACCGAAAATCTATAGTAAATTGTTTCTGCATCTAATTTTTCCAATTCACTACACCAATAGCTTTTAATAAAGCCATTAGTTTTTTCAAGCGCAAGATAAAATTTATAGTTTAAATTCTGACACCATTTAGCTATTCTTAGCCAGTATGTCTCTATTCCACCTGTGCGAAATTTACCATAAAAAGTACATATTATCTTCATTAATACCAGCTCCTCCTAATACAAAATGATTTGCCGGTAATAAAAAGAATCACGCAACTGTTCTAATAGGAATGTTGCATAAACTATTATTAATATGTCTTTTTAAAAATAGTATGCCAGACACGCGAATGATACAGATAAAACGCTGCTATTCTCTTGATAAACAGAAGCATTTGCTTTATTGCCAACAAAACCTTTCCTTCTTTTAGCATTTGCTTAAGACGTTCATTGAAAAAGAATTTTGCGCTGCTTATGTTCATTGGGCTTCCTTTTTTCATACATAAAGAGCCATCGGAAATTCTATATTCACTCAAAATTTCATCCAGCATATTAATTTTATTGCCAGCATATATATAATGATAAATAAATGGATAATCCTCCATCATCGGGTAACGTTCATCGAACCCCCCCCCAATCGAACAACTTCTAATAAAATCAGCTTTGTAAAATCCCCCGGAAGGACCTGCAATATAATTATCTTTCAAAATTTCCTCCTTCTGCCTTTTGTAGCCATCCTTTATAATTTCATATCCTCTTTCACAAAAAGCAATCATTTTATCAACCTTATCCTGATTATTACCAAAAGGTTTGGTTTTACAAAATACTACTGTCATATTATTTTTTTTCGCATAATTATATTTTGTCAGCAATGCATCAGGCAGCAATATATCATCTCCCGCGATTATTTGTATATAATCCCCAGAGGCAGCACGAATGCCGCGGTTACAATTCAAGGCCACGCCGGTATTGGAAGATTCGACAATTCTAACATTTATAAATCTATCCTTCTTTTCATGTAACCAATTTTGAACAATTTCTATTGTGTTGTCCGTTGAACCGTCATCAGATATTACAAGCTCAATTTCGTTAAAACTCTGATTATATATGCTTTCCAGTGTATCTATTATTGTAATTGAAGAATTATACGTTACCACTATAACACTTATCATGTTAATCCCCATTCCGGCGGCGATCAGGCAATTTGAGGCTCTGACTCAAAATACGGATTGAAAAATCAGCGCATCAGCGTGATTTTTCAATCTAATACCACCTTATATCCTATAAATTATTTCCTTGTTCACTATCATCCGCTCCAATGACACTTCTTTTGTTTTTCTCCCGTTTTCTTTATCTGTCCAAGCAATCATATATTTTCATATAATCCAATTTCAGCCGTAATACACGTTTTAACTGCCCCAGCTTCCAGTTTAATTCATGAATATCCCGTTTCAGTCTGTCAGGATGTATCAGATAATATCCTGTACCATGTAAATCTCCGTCTTCAACAAATCCGCCAATTTCCCATGCGTCATATAAAGTCGGCATGATTGCCACACGGTAAAAGCCATAAAAATATACTTGCGGTTCATAATGCCGGATATCAAAGCTTTGAACCTTATTTAACAGTTTTATTCTGTCTAATGCGCCGTTTTGAATACTATTCAAAATTTCATGTTGTTTTTCATGAGAACCATCTTCTTTTAAAACAGGGATAAAGCTTTCATTTTCCTTCTTAAAACATTTTGCCGAACCTTCATTATGGGAACAGAATGCCTCAACTACCGCCGTTGCCCTTATCTCATTTATCTGATTATCCATGCGTTCCTTTCCAAAATAAAGATACGCTTTCATCTTCTGGCTCTCAAAATATCTGCAGCTTTCACGGATTCCTATATAATATCCATGCACCTCTGCCTGAATCCCTGCTTCCTTTATATTCTTTTCAATTGCATTCTGCAGGTTTCCAAACCATCCGGAATCAACAATCGCGACTTTTCCTGCAAACCCCTCCTGCTTAAAATAGCCAATCAATAATTCATATTCTTTTATAGAATTTTCCGCAATATTTTGTTCTAAGCATTCATACACCTGCAATAATTCACTATTGGTAAACAGTTCATCTCTCTCATATACGCGCATTGGATTGCTGACTATTTTTTCTATTTTTTCCTGATATTCCTCATACTCAAGCCCAAAATTACCTACAAACTCCTTGATTGTATAATGCTTTTTCCAAAACATGATGCCGCACCGTTCCTGATAACCTTCATATAAATGCAGTGCCGGCACAATCAGCGCTCTGCGCGAAGCATACAGATACGAGCTTTTATTGATCAGTTCTTTTGATGCCATGAGCTCCATTGCTTTCTGCATGATAAAACCATCTCTTGATAAAAAGAACACACGATCATATTGTCCGGCTTCCAGCTCTTTTGTCAGCCACTCAACATATCCGAATAAAAAGTTACCTAATGAATACTCTCCTATCTGTTTCCAATACAAAGCTTTTGAAAATTTTTTCGGCATATCCCCATAAAAAATATTATACGGATATGTATCATTTCCCTCATGCCGTTTAACCGGAATGTAATGAAACGCTTTTATGCCTTCTTTTTTTGCGCGCAGATAATCGGTTTTTAAATTATCCCCTATGTGAAGTATTTCCTCTGGCAAAACGCCTGTTTCTTGGATCATTTCTTTAAAAAGATTTCCCGTGGATTTCCTTTTGTTTCTGTCTGAGGATAAATATAATTGTTCATAGCCGAAATATTGATTTTTTTCTAATATCTTTTTTATGGTTTCCATATCCAGATACATATCTGAACAGAGCACCACTCTTTTATTTCTGTTTATACACTCCTGATATAATTGATACATTTCAATATTAGCAGCGGATAATTCAATTTCCATATCCTTTTCCATCTGCAAAACCGTATCTTTTCTGTTTATAATCAAATGCTTATATATATCTGTCAGTGAAATTTCTTCTTTGTCAGCAGCATCCAATGCCCGTCTCTCTGCTCTTATTCTTTTTGCGCTAAAACCGCTGTATTCTTCTCCATATTTTTCACATAATACTTTTTCCATGACTGAAAATATCCCATGAGGGCTTCCAACACAACGATTAACCAAAGTATCAAAAATATCAAAGGATATTACCTTATAATCATTCAATTGCTCTTCCATTCTTTTCATGTTCATCAGCATTTTACCTTTCAAATCAAGCTTTGGTAATGAGCAGCAATATTCTTAAACAAATTTCATCGCAAAATTTCGTTCTGAGTCTCTTATTATAAAAGGCTCTGGATAAATTCCCCGCAAACGTTTTATCACAAAACACCTTTAAAAATTTCCGGTCGCTTTCAGATTTGATTAAATCATAATAATTTTCACTGTATATTTTCACCATATCGAGAAGCTGCTTTACATACTGCCCTTTTAATACATTGGTCAATCTCCATCTGGCCCTCTCAGATATCGTTTGGTTTGCCGGGCTTGCGGTATTCCCATGACGCCTGTAATACGCATGAGGATTGGTGTCATATATAAATATTTGCTCCAATCCCTTTACAACTAAGGATAACCACTTATCATGAGAAACGATATTTTCTACATTACCGTTCATAAATGCCTTTTTCCTTAATTCGTTATTAAAGAGTAATGTAAATCCCGCAACCTTCCCCTCCATAAAAATCTGTCCCAGTGATAATCCGGATAAATCAATATCATCTGCCCAAGTTCCTTTAATATCTAAATTTTCGTTACATACATAATAATTTGAAGCATACAGCACGCAGCGATTTTCATCTGTATGTTCCATTTTTCTTACTGCTGATGCCACTTTATCCTCAAGCCAGTAATCGTCCTGGTCGCAAAACGCATAGTAATCATAACCTTCCGCATACATAATTAATCTGCAAAAACTCTTACCATACCCAAGATTTCCCATATCATCTTTCATGAAATCTATTTTTTTCCTTGTTTTATTACTATGTTGTATATTTTCCAATACTTCCATGGTATTATCCGTGGAACCATCATCTCGGATAATCAGTGTTATTTCATCATAAGTCTGCTTTAATATGCTTTCTATCTGCTGTTTAACATATTTTTCCCCATTGTATGTTGACAAAAGAACCGCAACCTTTTTCACGTTATCATCCTCCATTTTTAACGAATATTACTGCTTTGTAAGCCCGCTAAAAATAGAAAATGTGAACTCAAACAGTTACTTTTTTAATAACTGATATACTTTGTTCAAAATTGTATGCCAATGATGAAATACTCTGAAAATTATTCTATCCGGATAACCAAACAGTTTCTTATGCGGCAGGTATGTACTTTGAAACTTATTTATTATTTCAAGCTTCAATGTCTCTTCAGAAGCCCTAAGATAATAAACCATATAATACTTTAGACATTTTGAAAGAAGCCGCCTATATGCCTGTTCAAAGGAATGCTGTTGGAACCAATCTAATCTTTCTTCCTGCATTTTCAATTTATGTCTTATTTTTTCATCAGATATACTGTGTTGTATACTTTCTTTTCGCTGATAATAATAATATAGTTTATTCTTAATAAAGGTAATCGTATGCGCTTCATAGACCAGCCTGTGTGTTGTTGACGTATCTTCAAAATACATTCTCTCAGGATATCTGATCCCGCTTTCAAACAGCCTTCGTTTATATAACTTATTCCATGCTACGGTTTCGACAGCCTTATGTTTGCCATGCCAATTTTCCAAAGCCATTCGTGAGCTGATTGTACTTTCTATTTTAGGGGACTTGTCTTTTGAAAATCTAAAGTAAGGCTTTACCCCCCCCTCGCATAGCCGCAAATGACTAAATCGCTGTTTTGTTTTTCTGCCGAGGCAATTAAAAATTCAACAAAATTCTCACTCACATAATCATCTGAATCTATAAAACTAATATAATCTCCTTTTGCAATGTCTAATCCGGAATTACGCGCACCGCTTAAGCCTTCGTTTTTTTGATGAATTACCCGAATCCTTGCATCAATCCCCGCAAACTCATCACATATCTGACCTGAATCATCAGTAGAGCCATCATCCACAAGGATTATCTCAAGATTTCTATATGTTTGATGAATGATAGTTTCTATACAATGTCTTACATAATTCTCTACATTGTATACCGGAACTATCACGCTGACTAAGCTCTCCATATGCCGCAACCAATCCCTTTCCGTTTCTTCCGGAATTTTCTTCCATATATCCTACAACGTGCTTCTCCTTTTAAACGCCTTCCTGTCATAGCTTCCGAATACGAATGAGAAGAAAGCCTTTAATATTACCTTCATTTTCCTAATTTTATGATTTCCTTTTATTAACACCAGAAAGAGGTCGTACCACAGTTTCCCCATGCAAAGGATTCTGTAAGTCCACGTTTCATATTCCCAGAAGCCTATTAAATTATTCCTATAATAATAAAAATACAAATCTATGCGGTTTACGTTGTCCTCTTTCACTATGGAAAGCGCGTCCGCGCTGCTCCTTTTATGAACCACAATGCTTTTTCCAACCATATATGCCGGTCCGTAATCTCTTATAAGCCGCTGTGTATACTCTGAGTCATCTCCCCATATGAAAAACTGTTTCCATGGAAGTCCGCATTGCTCAACCGCCTCATAATTAATCAAAAGTGACACAAATGTCGCTTTCACTATCTGCACAATTCCTTCGTCAAGATACTGATACCAGTCTGTATATGCCATAAACTGTTTTCTGGAAATCTTTGGCACGTTCATGGCTTCTCCATGCAGTCCTCTGACTGCGCTTGCCAAAAAGCTCACATTCCCATGAATCAGGTTTTTGGCATTCAGTAATTCTTCCAGACACATACGCCTTGGGATAACATCATCGTCCATAATCCATATCCAGTCGGGTCTGCTTTCTCTTGCCGCTTTCATCCCTTCATAAAAGCCGCCCGCTCCGCCTGTGTTTTGCGAAAGCTCTATGAACTGCAGCTTATCATTCATAAGATAACCCTTTTGCGCAAGATATTCCTTCGTTCCGTCTGTGCTGTGATTGTCAACAATGACTACTTTTTGCAGGGGAATACTTTGTCCGAGTACCGCCTGTATGCATTCTGTTAAGATATTTTTTCTGTTATATGTTACAACTACTGCCACAATATTTTCCATTCAGCAGACCACCCCATTTCCACAGAGTGTATCTGCCGTAGTTAAACAAAAGCGATTAAGGATTACCCCCCCCCAATTAGGCCGGTCTGTCTCTTTCATTTGTCTTAGCATCATTTCAATTTTCTCTCTATACTGCTCTGCAATATTTACGTAATCATATTTTTCAACCACTTTTTTTGCTCCCTGTATTATCTTTTGTGCCAGACCGCAGTCATCTAACAGGCTGCTGATATTATCTGCAAGCTGCCAGACGCATTTTTCATCGCACATCAATCCGTTCACGCCATCTTTTATCAATTGTGATATTCCTCCTGAATGACTTGCTACAACAGGCAAGCCGGATGCCATTGCTTCCAATATCACTAATCCCAGTCCTTCCTGATCCCCATCTTTAGCAGTTATGGAAGGAGCAACAAAAATATCTGCTGATGCATATATTGTTTTTAATTCATCATGCGTTTTTCCACCCAGAAACCTTACTTTTCCTCTTTCTAATTGCATTGCCTGTTCTTCCAATGATTGCCTTAATGGTCCGTCACCTACAATAACAAGCATTGCATCTATCTGTTTCATTGCTTCAATCAGATAAGTTACGCCCTTCTTTTCTGCCAGCCTTCCGACGAACAATACTACCTTTTTATCGCCCTGTCCAAAATAATCGGGGACATAATATTGTTTTCCAAACTTACCCGTATCGACTCCCATTGAGATTACGCTTGGCTCAAGTTCGGGTACTAACTCCTGAACCTTGTTTTTCAAATACTCTGAAACAACAGTTACATGCTCTGCCTTTTTTAAGCATCTGATTTTCAGCTTTCTTACAATGCCTTGATTCAAAGAAACAACATCCCCGCCATGTCCCGTCACGATATAGGGCTTTTTAAAGAAAGACTGCACGATTCCCTGCGGTATCAGCCAATGTGCATGCACGAGATCGTACTCCGGCAATATTTTCAGAAGTTTAAAATATAATCCTATAAACAGAAATGGCACTAAGAAAATTCTTATTTTCTTTTCTTTAATTCTGGGAACAATCGCTCCCGGATAGCACAGGGTTTCCCAACGATGAATTGGGAAATAGTGATATCTGATTACCTTCACATTTCCCATGGTCTCCTGTGTTTTAGCGCCGATAGCAGCGGGAACTAAAACAGTGACATCAAAATATTTTGTCATGGCCTGAGCATAGTCCAAGATAAATCTGGGCTCAGTATCTCCTTCATATCGCGGAAAAGTTGATGCTGTTATCAGCAGTTTCTTTTTTACAGTGCACATTGGGTATTGCCTTTCTATGATTTTGCGGTCTTTCTTCTGCCATCAGAACTATTTGTGACGCTCCGCTCAAACAGCAGAATCTTCCGAACCTTCCTGGGATTTCTTTTCAGTATCATCTGTCTTTTGTACCGTTACTTCAGCTCCATTCTTTTCCTGCCCTTTCCGTTTCTTCAAAGTAGTAAAAATCCCCACTCCGAAAATCGCAGCAATCAATACAACGATCATCACGCCATAAATTCTGGATCTTCGCTTCTCAGCGGTTAAACGCTCAAGCTCATCTATAAACGCTGCATTATATTCCGCCAATTCCATGTATTCTTCTGCTGCTTCCGGGTTCGGATTTTCTATCTGGAGGGCGGACGCCATTACATAACCCGTTACGCCCTGATACATAACCTTCATCCACTCCCCGTCATCCTCCAAGAGCACAACCATAGAAGATGCGGAAAGTTCTAACAGAACTTCGGACTGCTCATTGTCGCTTCCATAAACCTTCGTATCGGTATTGACATAGAGCATCTGCATTTCCACAGCAGCGCCTTCCGGTACTTCTTCGGCGTGCGCTTCCATAACGTCATATCCCGCCATAGCCAATGCCGCATATACACAGGCCAATACCATCGCAAATACCATTACAACATACACTTTGTTTTTCTTTTTCATGATTTCCTGTCCTTTATTTACCATTCCTGTAAAGATTTCTTTCTCCTAAATACCATATTCGGGACAAAAGCATACGCTGCAATCCACAAATAGATCATATAACACGTAAAGTTCTGCAGCCTCACCGTCCAAAGGAGCACTGTCATAATGGCCGCTACCGTCAAAATGATATTGTCCCGGACCGAAGGTCTGCGCTTTCTTCTGATTCGTTCTGCCATTCCGGTCCACGCTGCCAGAATCATCAGTACTCCGAGGGCTCCATAGGACTCCGCTCCTCTATAAACTGCGTTGCTTCCCGAGGCTTCCTGAAGCGCCTGATATAACGCCATACCTTGGGTCTCAATGCTCTGCCATATCATTCCATCCGGCAGTTGTTCCAGCCGGTCCCCTGTCAGCACGATTCCAAGCAGCAGCAATAAAATTGCCGCCAATATTTTTTTCAGTACCTTTTGAAGTCCCTGCAGCATGGAGACTTGCGCCGTCTCCTCCGTCAGCGCAAGCTTGTCCCAAATACTCATCACATAGCAAAGGAACAGACACAACAAAAGCTCTATCGTCACACTCGTTTCCAGCTGATATCCGCTGCAATCGATCCGAATCAGCGAAGTATAATTTGTAATAAGAGGCATATTACAAAGCAAAAAAACGAATCCGCAGAAAACCTGAAGATTCCTTTTGATGATTTCCTGCTTTGGTACGTTATATATCAGTACCAGCAATAATACAACAATCATCGCATACAGACTAAGCACGTCCCTGTTAACCGCCAAAACAACACACGCAACTACCGTGCTGAGCGCATACATCAGTCGTTTCCGTTTATCGATGCAATAGGAATATTTCATGCTGCCAAGCAGGATATTCAGCATGGCACAGGCTGCCACACTTTCCTTGCTGCGAACAAAGCTTCCGACGCAGCCTCCCATTTCAGGCCATATCAAATCATAAACCAGACAGACCAGGCTCATAATCGTAAGCCCTGCCAAGATACTGTCAAAATAGCATTTTTCCATACAGGGTCTGCTTTTCACAGTCAAATAGATCAGTACAAATAACAGCAGATAAAGCTCCGTATCATACCCTTCCTGATATCCGATGTCCAAGCCAAAGCAGTAAAACAGGATTCCCAGAAGCGCGGCAGCGCCTATGCCGTATAATACAGCCTCCAAGGAATTTCCGGGCTTTTGGAACCATGTATGTTCTCTGTATGCAGTCACGCCAAACAGGATACTTTGCAGAAGAACTGCAGTCACCAGAACGCCCTGCTCTGCATATACAGCTGCAAGCGGGGCTATTACATGCAAAAACAAAAACACACAGATGATATGCTTATATTTAATTTTGCCCTTTAACTTCTGCAATCTGCCCGGCATCGTCAATCGTCTTCCCTCTGCATCTGCAGGATTTCCTTGTCCTCACCCTGCACCATGTAAAGCATCCTGTATTTTTTCACTTCCTGATCCGTTATTTCATCATCAGCCTGCTTCCGGTACAGCGCTCTATGTCCATTTTGTCTTACATACAATGCCTCATATTCTGCCCGCCTTGTATGATACTGCGTATCCTCCAGTATCTTCCGGTTTGCGGAAATCACATCCGCCACCAGTCCGATCATAAAGGTCAGAAATCCCAAGATAATCAAAGTACAGCCCAAAATCAGCGATTGTATATGTCCGCTCCCGCTGCCCATCGCATAATAAGCAATAAATCTAAATGTGTAAATCAATCCGATCAGCATAGGCGCCGATGCAAAATAGGTGAAGCATTTGAGCGGCTTATACATGATATAAGCCCTGATAATCGTCAGCATGGATTTCTTTACATATCCCCAGATACTGTTGAACAGCCTCGACGGTCTGAGCTCCTCATTTGTCCGAATCGGCACACTGGCAATCGGAATTTTTTCCCTTCCTGCCTGCACGATCGTTTCCAGCGTATAGGTATAGTCATTGACCACATTGATTCTCATAGCCGCTTCTCTGGACATGGCGCGAAAGCCGCTCGGCGCATCCGGGACATCTGTATTGGAAGCTTTTCTCACAACCCAGCTTCCGAAATGCTGCAATTTTTTCTTGATGTAAGAAAAATGCTCCGTATCGTCAATCGGTCTTGCACCGATCACATAATCCGCTTTTCCTTCCAAAATAGGTGCAATCAGCGCCCCTATATCATCCGCGCAGTACTGATTGTCCGCATCCGTATTGACGATGATATCGGCTCCCTGACGCAGCGCTTCATCAAGTCCCGCCATAAAACCCTTGGCAAGTCCCTGATTCTGCTTAAAGCTTACAATATGATGCACGCCCCATCTTCTGGCAACCTCGACAGTATCGTCCTTACTCCCGTCATTGATAATCAAATATTCAATTGTATCTATGCCGTCCAGCTTTTTCGGAAGATCATTTAATGCGATCTCCAGAGTTTCAGCCTCGTTATAGCACGGAATCTGAATGATCAGTTTCATAACGGGTTTCCTCCATAAATGTTCCTATATCTGCAAGATTCTTCCGATCAGAAAGCAAATGACATTCCGCCGAAAGGATCGTATTATTCCTATGTAGTCCAAGAAACTTATCCTTCTCATTTATTCATTATAATAAAGCCAGAAAGAACCGTATGCTTTCTGCTTTTCATAGCCCTCATTTAAGGCTTCCTCTTCTCCATGCACTCCGCTTACAATTACCAGATCTCTCTCATGAAGATCCTCAAAGGCTCCGTCCTCCACAAGATAAATTTTTTCACTGCGAAGCGCAAATTGAATAATCGAAATAAAGTTATCATCGTCTTTATTTCCGTAAGAAACAATTCTCCGGTCAGACTCCTCGCAAAGCTCTGATAAAACCTGCACAAAGTCATTGTTTGCATATGCAATCGTATTATATGGAAAGGTAAACTGCTCTCCCAGGGAAAGGCCGAGCAAACATTCCAATCCTATAACAACGCACAGAATCCATACCATTTCCCTGCATTTTCTGATCCACATGAAAGCTCCATATAGAATCAGGCAGAAAACTGCTGCCAAAGCATACGCCTTCCAGAAATAATTCTCCGGTTCAAATTCCACGTATTTTAACAGATAACTCATTCCGGCTATAAAATAACCGCCATGAATATTCGTCATTTGATACTTGGCTATCACATACTCTATCAGTATCACAATAGGAATTCCCATCCCGAGCGCGGAAAGCATTACCCTCCATGGGCGCTTCATTTCCAGCAGCGCTGCGCATCCAAGCGCCATCATAATCGGCAGGATATGCTCATCATATCTTCCGTATAAAAGGCCATCAATTCTCCCATAACCATTGGTATACACGGCACAGACCAAAATCTGTCCCGCTGCCGCAAGCAGCAGAAACAGATAAAAACACCGGATATTTTTTCGCTCCTTTGTATCCCATAGCTTCTGTATTGCATAAGCCATGCCGTAATAAAACAAACCGAAGCTGGCCATACACAGATAAAACAGCTTACCGAGCAGGCTCACCAAAAAAGAACGCATCCCGTTTCCCGTAAACAGGTCTTTGATTTTATGCCATTGTCCCGCGTAATCGTTTCCGGAAAGCAGGGCTTGTTCGGCATTCGTATACACATTTTCCTGCACAATCCTTTTTCCGAAAACTGTCAGGGCAATGCCGGCCGCAAGTATGACTGCCGTAATCAAAATCCTCCGAACCGAAATCCGTGTTTTCATCTCTGACATTACAGTACTGATTACGACCGTCAGTACCACTGCAATTACAATTGCAACCGTACGCATATGTACGGTATATAAATATCCCGTGGCAAGCGCTAATAAGAGTAATTCCCTGATCCGCATTGTTTCGACATACCGATACAGCAAATAGCATACCAGAACAAAAGTAAAGACCAGCACGATCTCCGTTAACGTCATATCCATATATAAAAGCCATGTCGGATAACAGACTGCGATTCCCGCAAACAGTATCTTCTGCTTTGAATCCGTCTGCGGCAGCAGATCCTTCAGAAGCCTCCACAGAACCAGAAACGCCGCCGTAAGCAGAACGCCGTTAACAGTTATGGCTATGCGATACGCTATGACAGGATCTTCCGTAAACAATAAAATAGGAATCAGTATCAGGCTGTATCCAAAGGAATAATAAGATCCCAGGGATGATATCTCCGACCAGTCATATCCCACCGCCTTCGCTGCAGATGCCCAATACCCGAACTCATCAGGGAACAAAGAAAAACCATATATCCTGCCTATACCATACAGAAAACAAAACGTCAGAAATGCTATAACGATAGCCGGATAGATTCCTTCATCCTTCCATTTTTTCATCATCAAGCAGCTGCTGAATCCTTTCTCAAAAAAGGGGTGTCCTTTATCGGCACCCCTCCTGTTTTTATTAGAAATATCGGGTCAAGACATCCGGATATTCCATATTTTTTTCAACAGTAGAATTAATACTTAATAACTGCATAGCAGCCAAGACCGCCTGCCGTATTAAATGTAACAGTATCAGCATTGCCGTCCAGATCCGCAAGAACCTTAACAGCACCGCCCATACGAACCACTACTACCGCATAGGTTGCATTTGCATCTGCAAAATTATCCGGAAGTGCAACCGTCATCAGCACATCTGCGCCGTCCACAGGCAGTGCGGCATATTTGCCGTTTTCTCTGTAGCCAAGGTCAATATTAAGAACAAGACCCACCTGAGCGCCTAAAGCCTGAGCTGCTGCATTTAAGCTGTTCATTGCGTTATAGCTCTTCTCTACATCTGTATCCTGAACCAGAATGTATGGCGTCTGCGCTGCGCTTAAGCCATAAGCTGCAGAAAGCTCGGATACCGGAGTCATAACTGCAAATCCCTTAACAGATTCTGCAAGATATGCGCCCTTGACTGTCGTAGTAATTTTTTGTCCGTTTACAGTAACGGCACTTGTACTGGGAATCGTTGCAACTGCAGATACTACTGCTGCAGCCTCGGATGTGGCTGCCTGCGTACACGCACTTGCAGCATTATTGGTTGTAGCGCCTACCGTAAGTGTAGAACCTGCAACCATAGTAACTGCCAATGCTAATGTAAGCATTTTTTGAATTTTAGTTTTTTTCATACTATGTCCTCCTTAATATTGCTATTATTAATAGCTTCATTACAAATATATTCTATTTTTAATAGCATTTCAAGATAAAAAATATTTTTTTATGATAATGTCTTAATAAACCGAGAAGGCACAGCATTTTTTGGTTAAATTTATAGAAAATATGCTGTCAAATGTCCTATTTTTTTACTTCATTATATTTTCAAAAAATGACAGTTTCCCTAAACCATTATTGCTATCTAAAATAGCACCCAAAAGAGGATACCATATGGAATACAGTAGTTTATCAGAACGCCTCAGAGAATTAAGAAACGACTTTAATTACTCTCAGGCATATATTGCTCAAAAACTGAATATCAGCCGTCAGACTTATTCCCATTATGAAACAGGCAGAATCATTCCTCCGACAGATTCTCTGCGTACGCTGGCCGAGCTTTATCATATTTCCATGGATGTACTGATCCCGGTCAATACCTCTCATAACGCCACCGATGAATCCGGAAGACCATTATGCTGCTATTCCCTTGACTACGATCTTTCCAAAGAATATATGGACTTTATCAATTCCAACAAATCCCGATTTTCTTTTCTGAGCAGCTCCGAAAAGCACCTTTTGTACTATTTCAGCACTCTGGATTCCCGTGATCAGAAGGATATTCTGACGTTCATGAAGCTGAAGTCGGCAAACAGAAAAACCGAAAGTCCCATCATGGCGCCGGGAAGGACGCTTCCCAAGTAAAGAATTACCAAAAATCCAGTCCCTCCGTATTAAAAGTCACAAAGGATGTTGTTGAAATTGCCTGTGCAGAAATTCATTCTGATTCTTTTTTCCTTATCTTAACGCATCCTTCATGGTTTTCACATAATCATAAACATGGGGAGCCGCATCCTCGCCGTATTTCTCGATGATCTTGACAATTGCGCTTCCGACGATCGCTCCGTCGGACAGGGACGCCATCTTTGCCGCCTGCTCGGGCGTGCTGATACCGAATCCGACGGCGCAGGGCACATCCGTAACCTGCTTAATGGAGTCCACAATCTGCCCGATATCCGTTGTAATCTCACTTCGGACACCGGTAACGCCCATGGAGGAAACCACATAAATATATCCGGTCGCTTCTTTTGCAATTGTCCGGATTCTTGACTTGGAGGTGGGCGCAATCAGAGAAATGATATCAACATCATACTTTGCCGCCACATCGGACAACTCATGCTTTTCCTCATAAGGCAGATCCGGGCAGATAATACCGTCCACCGAAAGCTCCTTACATTTCCGCAAAAAAGCATCATAGCCATAATGGAATACCGGATTTAAATAAGTTAAAAATACAATCGGAATCTGACTCTGCGCACGTACCTTTCTCACAATCTCAAAGACGCCGTCCGTAGTGATACCCGCTCTGAGCGCACGTACATTTGCCGCCTGTATCACAGGCCCTTCCGCTGTCGGATCGGAAAAAGGAATGCCGATCTCTATTAAATCCGCTCCCGCCCGTATCATCTCCAGTATAAATTCCACCGTCTTATCCGCACTCGGATCACCCGCAGTCAGAAAAGGAATGAATGCCTTTCCGTTTTCAAATGCCTGTCTGATCTTACTCATGAACATCAACCCCCCTGTATCTTGCAATGGCTGCCACATCCTTGTCCCCGCGTCCGGACAGGCAGACGATAATACTGTCATCCTGACTGAATTGTCCTGCAATTCTGCGTACATGCGCTACCGCATGGGCGCTTTCGATGGCACAGATAATGCCTTCCGTTCTGGCCAGATATTCAAAGGCTTCCACTGCCTCATCATCAGTAATCGGTACATACTGGGCGCGTCCTGTGGAATTCAGATATGCATGCTCAGGCCCGATACCCGGATAATCCAGTCCTGCGGAAATCGAATATACCGGTGCAATCTGTCCCTGATCATTCTGGCAGAATAAGGATTTCATGCCATGGAATACGCCAAGCGTTCCCGTTGCAATCGTTGCAGCCGTCTGATCCGTGTCGACGCCTCTGCCTGCCGCCTCGCAGCCAATCAGTTTCACATCCTGATCGTTAATAAAATTATAAAACATACCCATCGCGTTGCTGCCGCCGCCCACACAGGCCACAACCGCTGCCGGAAGCTTTCCTTCATATTCCAGAATCTGCTCCCTTGCCTCTTTACTGATCACACTCTGGAAATCCCTGACAATCGTCGGGAACGGATGCGGACCCATAACGGAGCCGAGCACATACAGCGTATCGTCCACACGCTTACTCCACTCCATCATCGCCTCATTCACGGCATCCTTTAATGTCATAGTTCCGCTTGTTACCGCATGCACCTTGGCTCCAAGCAGCTCCATACGATAAACATTCAGCGCCTGACGGATGGTATCCTCTTTTCCCATAAAAATTTCGCATTCCATATCAAGCAGCGCCGCAGCCGTTGCGGTTGCCACTCCGTGCTGACCCGCTCCGGTCTCTGCAATGACTCTGGTTTTCCCCATCTTTTTGGCAAGAAGCACCTGACCGAGCACATTATTGATTTTATGTGAGCCTGTATGGTTTAAATCCTCACGCTTTAAGTAAATTTTGGCGCCGCCCAGATCCTTTGTCATCTTTTCTGCATAGTATAATAATGACGGCCTGCCGGCATAATTTTGCAGCAGATCATTCAGCTCCGCATTGAACTGAGGATCATTTTTATAAAATTCATATTGCTTTTCCAGATTGATGATCTCGTTCATCAGTGTCTCACCGATATACTGACCACCGAACTCTCCAAATCGTCCCTTACTCATGTTTGCAATCCTTTCCGTATTATAATACAGCTTTTTTTCGTGACGTTTACTCACATGGTGCTTCGCATCAAAGCAGACCGGCCGCTGCCGGCGAATTAATGAAAGCTTCTGACCGCCCTGACAAATGCTTTGATCTTTTCGGAATCTTTATATCCGTCCGATTCCACGCCGCTGCTGACATCCACAGCATAGGGGAGGGTATCCCGCAGCCTGTCAAGCGCCCCGGCCACATTCTCCGGCGTAAGTCCGCCGGCCAGAAAAAACGGCTTTCCGATCTCGGATTTTTGCGGAAAATGATTCCAGTCAAGACATCTGCCGCTTCCCTTGCCGCTATCAAGAAGCAGATAATCGGCACCTGTGGTAATCGTATTGCCGATCTGCTCCGGCTGCAGAATCACCGCTTTGATCACTGTTTTCCCACTCTCCTGCCTGATTCTCTCCACATACTCCTCGCTTTCGTTCCCGTGGAGCTGTGCGATATCGATAATCCCTTTTTGCAGCATTCCGATCACGCGCTCTTTGGGCGCATCCACGAATACGCCGACCTTTCTGATCTGCGGCTTCAGCAAAGCAGCCAGATATGCGGCAGCTTCCTGTGAAATTTCCCTTTTTCTGTTTGCAAAAACGAAACCGATATAATCCGGCATCACTTCATTAACAATGGAAATATCCTCTTCTCTGCGCAGTCCGCAGATTTTTATTTTCACTTTTTGCTCCGTCATTGTTCAGCTTACTCCGTTCCCCTGAGCTTTGCAAGCGCTTCCTTTTTGTCCGCACTTCGCATTAATACTTCGCCAATGAGCACTGCATCCGTTCCGTTCCCGCGAAGAACCGCGATATCCTCCGGCGTCTTCATACCGCTCTCCGATACAAAGATGATCTGCTTAGGAACCATTTTTCTAAGGCGGACAGAATTGGTAATATCCACTTGAAAGTCCCTCAGATCCCTGTTATTCACGCCGATGATTCCGGCTCCGCTTTTGAGCGCTCTTTTCACTTCCCCCTCATCATGAGCTTCCACCAGTGCGGAAAGCCCCAATGACGCGGCGATCGCCTGATATTCTTTCAGCTCCTCATCTGTCAGAATCGCGCAAATCAGAAGCACCGCGCTGGCGCCGAGCACCTTCGCCTGATAAATCATATAAGGATCTACGGTGAAGTCCTTGCGAAGCAGCGGAAGCTTCACCTGCGCCGCAATTTCCTTCAGGTACTCATTACTGCCTTTAAAATAATGAGGCTCCGTCAGAACGGAAATCGCCGCCGCACCGGCCTTTTCATATTCCTTTGCAATTTCCAGATACGGAAAATTCTCCGCAATCATGCCTTTAGACGGGGAGGCCTTCTTTACCTCACAGATAAATTGTATCGTTTCCTGCCTTAGCGCTCTTTCAAAAGGAAAACCGGTATCCGCATTCATGGACAATGCCTGTTTCTTTATCTCCTCAAACGGCGCTATGCTTTTTTCCGCCTCCACCCGCTTTCTGGTGTCGGCGGCAATCTCGTCAAGAATCATATTTCCTCCATTCCGAAGTATCACGAATTCCCTGTTCCGGTCAATTGCTGTATGGCAATTTTCTCATCTTCTTTTATTCTTCATTGGAAAGACGGATGAATTCGTCCAGCTTCTGTTTTGCCTTGCCGCTGTCAATCGTCTCCGCAGCCAGCTTCACGCCGTCCTCAAGGGTTGCGCTCTTTCCTGCGGTGTAGAGTGCAGCTCCGGCATTCAGTAAAACGGCTTCTCTCTTGGGACCTTTTTCTCCGTTTAATATGCCAAGTGTAATTTCTGCATTTTCCTGCGGTGTACCGCCCTGCAGCTCCTCCTTTTGGCATCTGGTAAAGCCGAACTGTTCCGGAGTGATAGTATAGGTTTTAAAGTTCCCGTCCCTTACCTCACATACCACAGTGGGGGCGGACATGGAAATTTCATCCAGCTTATCCTGTCCGTATACGACCATCGCCTTTTTTACACCAAGATTGGAAAGTACCCTTGCAAGCGGCTCAACCAGGGACTCGTCAAAAACGCCCATCACCTGCATCGCAGCGCCCGCAGGATTGGTAAGAGGTCCGAGAATATTAAAGATTGTGCGGATTCCAAGCTCCTTTCTGATCGGTCCGACATACTTCATGGAAGTATGATAGCTCTGTGCGTGCAGGAAACAAATGCCGATTTTCTCAAGCAGCTCCTTGCTTTTTTCCGGTGAAATCATAGTCTTTACTCCAAGCGCTTCCAGCACATCCGCAGCTCCGCTTTTACTGCTTGCCGCGCGATTGCCATGCTTTGCCACCGGTACACCCGCTGCCGCAATGACAACGGAGGATGTTGTAGAGATATTAAAGGAATTGGAACCGTCTCCACCCGTTCCGACGATTTCAAGCACATCCATATCATGGCTAAGCTTTGTTCCGTGTGCCCGCATCTCCTGCGCAGAAGCCGTAATTTCTTCAATGGTTTCCCCTTTCATGCTGAGCGCCGTCAGATATGCGGCCTTCTGAACATCACTTGCCTGCCCGCTCATGATTTCATCCATGACTTCCCTTGCCATGTCGTATCCGATGTCTTCTTTTTTTACCAGCTTTAAGATTGCCTCTTTAATCATATTTTTTCTCTCCTTTATTAAATTTTGCATTATTTCATAACCATGCTCCGTTAAGACAGATTCCGGGTGGAACTGTACGCCGTATACGGGGTACTTTTTATGTTCTACTGCCATGACCTGACCATCCGCGGTAACCGCCGTAACCGCCAGCTCCGGAGGAATCGTCGAGGGGTCCGCCGCCAACGAATGATATCTCGCTACTTTCAGGCTGCTGCCAAGTCCCCGGAATAATCTGCTGTCGCTGTTTACCTGAACTTCACTCACTTTTCCGTGCATCAGCTCCTTGGCATAGGTAACCTTGGCTCCGAAAGCCTCGCAAATAGCCTGATGGCCCAGGCATACACCGAAAATCGGGATGACGCCGGAAAGCTTTTTCACAACCTCCACACAAACGCCCGCATCCGAGGGTTTGCCCGGCCCGGGGGAAAGCACGATCAGCTTCGGATTTAACTTCCTGATCTCTTCCACACTCATTTCATCATTCCGGATGACCTTAATATCCTCATCCACCATACCGATCAACTGATACAGATTGTAGGAAAAGCTGTCATAATTATCAATCAGTAAGATCATGATCCAGTCCTCCTTTCGCAATTTCCAGCGCATTCATAACCGCCTTCGCTTTATTAATACATTCTTCAAATTCCCTCTCCGGTACACTGTCCGCAACAATTCCGGCTCCGCTTCTGATAAATACCTTTCCGTTTTTGGCAAACGCCAGCCGGATGCCGATGCAGGTATCCAGATTTCCCGCAAAATCAATGTAACCGATAGCGCCGCCGTAGATACCGCGTTTATTGTCCTCCAGTTCGTTGATAATCTCACACGCCCGAAGCTTCGGCGCTCCCGACAGCGTTCCTGCGGGAAGGATCGCATCTACGGCATCCAGTGCATCCTTATCCTCCCTGATCTGACCGGAGACTGTCGATCCGATATGCATCACGTGGGAGTAGCGTTCAATATTCATGTACTGCTCCACTTTTACGGAACCGATTTTACTGATCCTGCCGATATCATTCCGCCCCAAATCGACCAGCATATTATGTTCGGCGCGCTCTTTTTCATCCGCCAAAAGCTCTTTTTCCAGACGCTTATCCTCCTCGTCCGTCGTACCCCTCGGACGGGTGCCTGCAAGCGGGTAGGTATAGAGCTTATTGTCTTCAAGCTTAACCAGAGTCTCTGGAGACGCACCGGCGATTTCAATGTCGTCACTGGAAAAGTAAAACATATACGGAGAAGGATTGCCGGTTCTGAGAACTCTGTAGGTATCGAACAGGCTTCCCTCAATATCCGCCTCAATGCGGTTGCTGAGAACCACCTGAAAGATGTCTCCCTCTCTGATATATTGCTTTCCTTTTTCTACCATACTGCAATACTGCTCTTTATCAAACAGCTTCCGATAATCCGATTTGATCTGCAGGGGCTTCATTTTTTCCTGTTCCCCGCGCAGAATCAGGGACGCCATATTTCGAAGTTCCCTGACGCCCTTATGATACTCGGTTTCCAGGTCCTCCGTCTTAATGTTCACAATCAGAACGATCTTCTGTCTGTAATTGTCAAATGCAATTACTTTATCAAACAGCATCAGATCCACATCCCGGAATCCTTCCTCGTCCACGGCATCCAGCTTCAGGGTCGGTTCGCTGTATTTTATATAATCATAAGAAAAATATCCCACAAAGCCTCCGGTAAAAGAAGGGAGTCCCGGAATATGCGGACTTTTATGCTGGGAAAGAATCTCTCTGATCACTTCTCCCGGATGTTCGACTGTTTTCTTCATCACCATACCGCTCTTTACAGTCAGCTCATGATCCTTACAGGTCAGCTCCAGTACCGGATCATAACCAAGGAAGGTATATCTCCCCCACTTGTGCATTTTCTCAACACTTTCCAAAATGTAACAGTGTCTGCTGACATGCTTTAAAATGCGGAGTACCTCGATCGGTGTTCTGCTGTCCGCATAAATCTCCATGCTTAAAGGAATCACGCCATATTCCTTTTTTTCCGACAATTTCACTACCTGTTCATAATCCGGATACATATAAGCTCCTCCATTTCTGTTTTTTGGCGGTTCTCGCGGCAGCCGCCAAGTGATGTAAGCATGTTCGTTTGGCTCGCTGCCTGCGAAAAAAAATCCCTGACAGCTATATTGCTGTCAAGGACGAATTTTTCACCCGCGGTGCCACCTTGTTTTATGATTCTTCCCTCTGTCTATCGATAAAAAAACAGCCTGAACCTATCATATGAAACATTTGCATCTGCTTCAAGGTCTGCGGTTCAAACTGAGATCTGACGAACATTCGGAAGGATATTATCATACCCTTAATGAGATACCATCATATCTCCGGCCTGTAACGAAAGCCCTGCGTCATAGAATACTGGGACAGCTGCATTTCTAACTCCGGCATTTTTCTGAAAATCACTCTTTCAGATCATTGCGATATGCCCGTAAGCTGCTGTCTGTTGACTATGCCCTCCGCGATCCATTTAACAGGCTGCGTTCTGCCCGGTTCTCAGCTGTCCGGACTCTCTGTGAGTGCACGATCTGTTTTTATCTTCGCTTCATCGGTTTAAAGTGTTATTCTATTGAATCTACTGACATAGATTATAATATACTTATATGCACAATGCAAGTCTTTTTTCATCTCCCGCTGATCTGAGTTTTCATCTCCCGCTGATCTGAGTCATTCCTCCCAGTAAAATGCCCTTATTATCCTCATAGATCTGAGGAAACCGGCTCATAGGCAGCGGATTTTCTCCTTCCCCCGCTTCGATCGTATAACCGGGACGGTTATATGTCATGATGAACCAGTCCTTGTAGCCTGCGTTTCCCGATGCTGCCGGCGTTTCCTCCACGGTATAGCCGCTGACGGAGCCGAAATAATCCGCAATTTCTCTTGAATTTTGCGGTTCGTAATCCCGGTATTTCCAATATATTACCTTGCCCTGCGTATGATAAGCCAGAATCAGCTCGAATTTATTCTGCTCCGTAAATTTCGCAATTGCCGCGCTTTCCGGGGCCGTAAGCGGCGCCTCCCCCACATAATCTCTGGGAGCAGGCGACGTATAGCCTTGGGCAAATTTGATTTCTCTTGCAAGCTCCCACCCTGCCGGAAATTGCAAATTCAGGTCAATTCCCGAAATATTCGCTTTCCAGCCGGATGGGAACGGAATCTGCGGATATTGCCCGGCTATCGCTTTTGCCCGTTCATAGTATTCGCCCTCCGTTAAAAAGCCATTGACCAGATCCACGCCGTCCGGATTCACCATCGCAGTCAAATTCAGCTCATAGCCATAATAAAGCAGCGCACTGTCCGTTCCGAATAATTCCTTTTTATCGGCAAAAGCCTGTGCATAATCCTCTGCAAATTTTAATAAAAGAGGCGTTGTAATACTCTCATTTGCATGAAATGATGCATTATAGAAAATCTGTTTTGCTCCCCTGCCAAGCGTCAGATTCAGAATCGGCGTTCCCATAACGCTGCTTCCGATTTCCGATAACGACAAAAACGGATATCGGACCGTCAAGCCCTCCAGCACGTACTCATTTAAAATGGAGGTATACGGTACTTTGGTTGATACAAGCGGAAATGCAAAAGGCACATTCACAAGTGCTCCCACAGGTATATTGTTCGGGTCGATATCAGGATTCGCCTGACTGATCCGCGCTGCGTCCGTCCGGCAGCTTCGTGCAATCCGTTCAAAAGTATCTCCGCTGACAGCAGTATGCCTTGTATATCCTTTCAGATACGGAATCAATTTGTCCCATACCTCCTGTGTCACGCTGCAGTCCGTTTCCATCCGCAAAAAAGAATTCAAAATCCCGCAGGTTGACGCTCCGAAAATTCCATCCATATCCGTCATGTATCCTGCGCGATTCAGCGCCAACTGTAAATATAGTACCAGGATTCCCTGATCTCCGGGTTTTATTTCTTTCATATCTGCTCATTTCTATATAGATTCTATACTATCATACTCGCATGAAAAACAAATGTTACTTCGCGCCGCTTGATCCGTAAGATACACGGATTGCGTTTTTTAAAAATGTATTTCATCTGTTTTTCAGATTTTCCCCATCTGTGTCCGGTACATGGACGCATAGCGCCCGTTCCTCCTCATTAATTCCTCATGGGTTCCTTTTTCGGCGATTTGACCGCCTTCAATCAATAGAATCATATCCGAATCCCGGATGGTGGAAAGTCTATGCGCAATAATAAAGGAGGTGCGCCCCTTGGTGATTTGCAGCATAGCGCGGCGGATTTTCTGCTCGGTTACCGTATCCACCGAGCTGGTCGCTTCGTCCAGAATCATAATCGGTGCATCCGACAATACCGCCCGGGCAATTGTCAGCAGCTGCCGCTCCCCTTGACTGAGTTCAAGGCCGCCCTGCGTGAGGACGGTGTCATATCCTTTCGGCAGTCTTTCTATGAACGCATCCGCTCCTGCAATCCGGGCTGCCTCTTGAATCTGTTCGAAAGAAACATTTTCCCTTCCGTAACTGATATTTTCTGCTACCGTTTCCGCAAACAGCGCGGTATCCTGTAATACGACGCCAAACAAACGGCGCAGATCCCTCATCCGGTAGCCGCGCAGATCATGGCCATCCAAAAGGATACTGCCTCCGCTTACATCATAAAATCTCGTCAGTAAATTAATAATCGTAGTTTTTCCCGCTCCGGTAGGACCTACAATGGCCGTCCTCGTCCCCGCCGGAATGCTGACGGAAATTCCCTTTAAGACAGGTGCATCCTCTGCATATCCGAAAACGACATTTTGAAACTCAATATCCCCTTTCGGAATCGTTACCGGAAGGGCATCCGGACGGTCCTCAGGCTCCTGCGTTTCATCCAGAATCTCAAAAATACGCTCAGCCCCGGCAACAGCCGTCTGAAAATTATTATATAAATTCGCAATATCTACAAACGGACGGGTAAACTGCTTTGTATAAAGCAGAAAGCTTGAAATCAATCCGACGGAAATCAATTCGTACGCTGCAAGGACGCCCCCGGTAATCGAAAGCACCACATAGATCACATTGTTGATGACATTCATAATCGGCATCAGATAACCGGACCAGATCAGGGCCCGCGTTGCAATTTTGCGCAGCTGTTCATTATCCTCTTCAAACTGCTGTATCATTTTTTCTTCCCTGCAGTACGCCTTAACAACGCTAACGCCGGAAATTCCTTCTTCGATTCGTCCGTTCAGCTTGCCCAGGATTTTCTGCTGCTCGGCAAACAGCTTGCGGGTATGAGAGGTAATAATACGTGTAAGCAGCAAAATCAATCCCACGCCCACAAGTGAAACGATCGTCAGAAGCGGGCTTAAGAACAGCATAATAAAAAATATTCCCACAATCGTAAATGCATATGTGAGCAGCTGCGTCATGGAATTTGAAATCGTTGTACTGATATTATCCACATCATTTGTAAGCCTGCTCATCAGCTCCCCATGCTGTCTCCTGTCAAAAAAAGAAAGCGGAAGCTTCTTCATAACTCCAAACAGAGCAACACGGATATGATGAATCATTTTCTGTCCGATGGCGGCCATAAAAAACTGCTGTAAAAAGCGTACCAGCCAGTCACCCAGATAAAGAGCGAGCAAAAAAATCAGGATTACTTCGCTGCTGTTACCCCGGTCAACTGCACTCACGGCTTCACCGATCACTAACGGTGATAATATCGCGGAGGCCGAGGCAAATGCGGAGAGCAGCAGTATCCATCCGAGCCCTTTCCGATGCCCCTTCGTTAAATCCCAAAGGCGAAACAGTGTTCCTTTCATATTCTTTGGTTTTACCACCGGCCGCCCACGCATGGCGGCCCTGCCTCCTCCCATACCTGTGGGCGGCGGCGTCATATTTTTATCAGTCATTTGCGTCATCTCCAATCTGCGAAGCATAGATTGCCTGATAAGTCGGACATACCCTCATCAATTCCTCATGAGTTCCAAAACCCTGCATGATCCCGTTCTCCATGCACAAAATCCTGTCGGTGTGCATCACCGTTGAGATTCTCTGACTGATGAGAAATACCGTCATCCCCCTTGCCTGCCGGGAAATTCCATCCAGTACTGCTGCCTCCGTGTCTGCGTCCAGCGCACTGGTACAATCATCCAAAATCAGAATCCGCGGCTGACATACCAGCGCCCTTGCCAATGAAAGACGCTGCTTCTGTCCTCCGGACAAATTGACTCCTCCCTGACCGAGTAAGGTTTCATATCCGTCTGCTGCAGCACGGATAAATTCATCCGCACAGGCAATTTGGGCAGCATGTTTTACTTGCGCATCGGCAGCATCTTCTCTGCCCCAACGCAGATTTTCCATAATCGTTCCGGAAAATAAAAGCGCTTTTTGCGGTACGACCGCTATTGCTTTACGCAGCGATTTTTCGTCCACCTTCGTGACATCGTACCCGTCGACCAGAACCCGCCCCTTTGCAGCGTCGTAAAAACGCGGAATCAGATTGATCAGCGTGGTTTTGCCCGAACCCGTCGGACCGATAATCCCAACGGTTTCTCCCTGCCTTACGCAAAACGAGAGACCGCAAAGGGATTCTCTCCCAGCCCCTGCATAAGTAAAAGATACATTTTCAAACCTGACCTCACCCTGCCACTGCACTCTTAGCGGTGCCTCCGAAGCCTTCTGCGCAGGCACCTCATTGAGAATTTCACTGACACGTTCTGAAGACGCCATGGCACGAACAGCCGTATTCAAAATATTGGAAACCATATTCACTGCAAACAGAATCTGCGTCATATAGTTGATTGCCGCCATCAATCGTCCGATTTCCACAGCATTTTGACTGTTCGAAACCCAAAGCAGAACCACAATCCCCAGATTCACCGTCAAATTAATCAGCGGCGAAAATACAGCCATTACCTGCATTGCGGAGGTTCCCGTATCCGCAAGTGCCGCAGACGCCGCCTCAAATTTTTCTTCTTCCTTACTTTCCGCATGAAATGCTTTTACTACCCGGATCGAGGAAAGAAACTCGCGGCTAACGCCGTTTAACCCATCCAGCTTCTTTTGGAGCAGTCCGAATCGGGGATAACCGATCTTCATATTTGCCGTAATGAATCCGGCCGCAATAGCCAGAATAACAATCATCATCGGAATTTGCCGCGGTGTTTGCACTATAATAAGTATGATAGCTCCGACACAAGTAATGGGTGCTTTCATCATAATGCGCATGCATCCGTTGATCAGCTCCTGTATCTGACTGACATCATTGGTGATACGGGTAATCATGGATTCCGGCTTCAGTCTGTCAATATTTTCAAACGACAATGTCTGAATCTTACGATACATATCATTTCGCAATTCTTTACCCACTATCTGAGAGGTACGGCTTGCAAAAATGTTACGCATAACCGCACCCAATGCGCCCAGCGCCGCTATGCCAAACATAATAACGCCATAATGCAGAATCAGACGAATGTCGGCATTTTTCACTCCTTCATCCACGATATTCGCCATAAAAGCGGGCTGCAGCAGATCAGCCATCGCTTCCACTGTCAAAAAAAACAAACCGGCTGTAAAGATTGCCAGGTGCCTTTTGATATAATGCAAAATCAGTTTCATAATTGTCCTCATTTCTGTCATGCAATGCACGGACACACAATTATTCTATGCCGATCCCCCGTAATTTGCAAGAACGCAGATCAAACGGACATCCAAAGAAGGAACAGGCCTTTTGCGTTCTTTGCAGCGGTCTGTTCCTTCCTGTAAACATCATATCCGTATTCCAAAATATCCCGGATTTCAAAATATCCCGGATTTCAACATTCTTCAATTAAATCACATAATCAAAATCAGGTAAAATTCTACTCAAAAACTGTCTGGTTCTTTCCTCCTTCGGACGGCTGAAAATCTCGGCCGGAGCTCCTTCCTCCACAATCTTTCCTCCGTCCATGAATATCACTCGGTTAGCAACATCCTGTGCGAAGCGCATCTCATGCGTTACGACAACCATGGTCGTTCCTTCTTTTGCAAGCTCCTTCATAACGCTTAGTACCTCACCGATCAATTCCGGATCCAGTGCGGAAGTGGGCTCATCAAACAGAATAATATCCGGATTGACTGCAATGGCTCTCGCAATGCCGACTCTCTGCTGCTGCCCGCCGGACAGCTGGCTCGGATAATAATGATAGCGGTCGGAAAGTCCTACTTTATCAAGTGCTTTTTTGGCAATTTCCAGTGCCTTATCCTTGGGCACCTTTCTGGCTATCGTAAGTCCCTCCGTTACGTTCTGGATCGCCGTTTTATTATTGAATAGATTATAGTTCTGGAATACAAATGCAGTCTTATTTCTGATTTTGGAGATCGTCTTCTTGGACGTATGTCTAAGATCGGCATGAATATCATCAAAAATGATTTCGCCTTTATCCGCTTTTTCCAAAAAATCTATGCACCTTAACAGGGTTGTTTTTCCTGAACCGGAAGGTCCGAGAATGACTACGACATCGCTTTTTTCAACTTTGATCGAAACCCCTTTCAGAACCTCGTTATCTCCAAATGCTTTATGTATATTCTTTATTTCCAACATGCCTGATATCCTCCAATCATTGACAATCCGCTTTCCATCCTATTCGTTTATCATCTGCCGCAGCGCGCACATTCCGCCTGCCGTGCATAATCCGTTTGCTAAGCGGCCGCCTTTGAGCCTCTATTCTTATAGGATGAAACATATTTTTCTATCAGCTTAAATAACAGCTGCACAACGGTACATAGGATAATATAAATCAGGCAGATATCCAAATATGCCTCAATATAATTATATCCATATGCAGCCTTAACCTTTGCAATTGCCGTAATATCCTGGACGGACATCATAAATGCAAGAGAGGTACTTTTCAGCAGGCTGATTGTTGTATTACAGATATTGGGTAACGCCGAAACAAGCGCCTGAGGTATAATAATCCTCGTGTATGCCTGACGTTTGTTAAGCCCGATTGTCAATGCCGCTTCCATCTGTCCGTGTCCTACCGTCAGGAGCGCGGAACGAAACACCTCCGAAAGCACTGCCGTGGTATTGATGATGAATACAATATATGCATAAAGTATAGGATTGATCAGGAAGATATTGAACTGAAGTCCAAGTACTTCTTTAATAAAATAATTCAGCAGGGTCGGCAGCAGACTGTAAAGGAACAGAATCTGCAGCACTACCGGCGTTCCTCTGATAAAGGAAACATACACCGTTACGATTTTACCGGCTATCTTACGCTTTTCAATCTTTCCAAGCGCCATGAAAAAGGCGATCGGGGCAGAGATCAAAAGTGTAATCAATGTTAATTTTAATGTCGTCGGAATTCCTCCCAAAGCACTGTAGAAGGTTTCCACCATGAATCTTGTATTCAGTTTCATTCTGCTACGCTCCTTCTACGCCGAGGTCACGGTCTTTTTTCCTTTACTCAGTGTCTTTTCGATTGCTCCAAAGCTCTTTTCTATCACAAGTGTCAAAATCCAATATAGGATCGTAAGCCCCAGATAGGTTTCCAGTACATAGGAACCATGATTAAAACCGATCATCTGCTGTCCTCTGCCCATAATATCAATCAGACCGATCGTATATGCCAGAGAACCTTCCTTCATCAGATTCACCAGTGTGTTCGCAAAATTAGGAAGTGCGACTACCGTACACTGCGGAAGAATGATTCTGCGAAACGCCTGCCATTCCGACATCCCGATACTGATTGCAGCCTCCCTCTGCCCTTTATCGACTGCCTGATAGGCGGATCTGAATACCTCGGCCATGCTTGCCGCAAACAGGATGGAAAATGTAGTGACTACAAAAAATCCCTTGCCGGCATTGTTGATATTGATTCCAAAGGAAAGCAGCAGCTCCGGAAGTCCATAATAGACAATGAATAACATGACAATCGACGGAATACATCTGGTAATATAGATGTATATATTCGCCAGAATTCTTGCAATTCTTCCTTTTTTAATTTTTGCGCTTGCGAGCAGCATTCCGATTAGTCCGCCAAAAAATACTGTGCCGATTACCATTGCAATGGTTACCCACAAATAGGGAATCAGTTCAATAAGTATTTTTAATATGTAGGAAGGATGAAACGGGCGCATGATCTGCTACCTCCTTAATTCACTTTATTTTTCTGTCAAAGCTTTCGCTTTTTCACGTACCCAGACTAAATGTTCAATGGGCGTATCGCTCGGGATGGTGCAATCCGCTCCAAGAATCACTCCCGTACCGTCTGTTTCCGAAAGCAGCTTTTCTGTCTCTTTTTCAATTTCTTCTTTACTTCCCTTATACAGAACACCGTTTACTGTATTATCAAATCCGCCGATTACCGCACGGCCTCCGAATAATCTTTTTCCTTCCTTAAGGCTGACCCTCTCAACGGTAACCGCCCAGTTAATAACCTTTGCGGGGTAATCCACATAGGTGCTTAAATCATTCCTATGACCTTCATATCCGCAAATGTGAAGGATATTATATGCGCTGACGTTATTTGCGCTCTCCAGTACAATCAGCTCACTCGGAGCAATGATGTTCAGGTAATCCTCCTTACTGATACCGTCAATATTTCTGACGCTTAAATAAATGCCGTCCGCACCGCCTTCCTTGATCACTCTCTCGGACAATTCGGCAATATCCTTTGCAATTGCAATAAGCGCTTTTTTCAGTCCTTTCGGATTTTCTTTGGCAAGCTGTGAAACCGTCAGTTCCTTTCCCGAACGCTCTAATAAAAAGCTTAAATACGTTGCCGGCGCAAATATATTGTAAAAAGCGGTTCTGCTCTCACCAAATCTTGAGGTCAGCTCCTTAACGAGCTTCACTTGACCGTCGATCCATTCCCGGGGATCGGAGGGACCTATCAGTGCAAGATCCGCCGGAGAATTCAGTTTGTCAATACCGCTGTTCGGATATCCGAAAAATCCGTCGCTCATCAGCTTCAAAAAGTCGGGGTCAAACTCATCCACATACTTTTGATGTCCCTCGATATTCCTTGTAACTGTCTCCTGACTCGGATCATAAAATGCATCCGCTGCAAAATGGAACCAAAAGCCCACAGGCACTCTTTCTGTCTTTTTATTATCAAATGCTGCTAATACCAAATCTCTCTTACTCATAATTTTTTCTCCTTATCCTATTCTTTTTTATTTAGGCGTTTGCGAAACTCATCAAAACATTGAGCCAATTGCCTATTCTTTTTTATTTCGTTTCAATAACATCAATGATTTTACAGCTCGTCGCCCTTCTGATATCCCTCGGGAACATAGTCGAACAGACTGTATCCGAAGTAATCCTGCTGGAGCTGATCCAGTGTTCCTTCTTCATAAAGCTGCTCCCATGCCTGGTCATAGGCATCCGCCAGTTCCTTCTCGTTGATATTGAATAGTGCCCAAGTAGGAATCGCTTCGTATGCTACATAAGTCAGCTGATCCGCATATTCATGGAACTCACCGCTCTCTGCCAAAACGTTGTATTCGAAGTTCGTCTGAATCTCAAATACCGCGTCATATCTGCCTTCCAATACCCACTGATAGGAATCCGAGTTGCTGAATGATTCAGCAGCTACCAGTTCAATTTGATGATCCGGATTATTTTTATTATAATTTTCAACGATCGTGTACTGTGCATTCTGCGGTGCAAGCGGAATCAGTCTGCCGCTAAAATCTGCAAAGCTCTGCATATCCTTGATCTGATCGGCATATTCCGTCTTAAACGCAAGTCCGGTAACGCTTGCCCCCAGATAATGCTCCGGGAATACATAGCTTTCTTCTCTTGCAGCAGTCCACCAGATTCCTTTCGTTCCGATCTGATATTTCCCGGACTCCACACCGATCAGGATATCGTCATCCGTGGTTGCCACATATTCAAATTCATACTGGGGAAGAAGCTCATCCACTGCCTTTAATACGGCCACTTCATATCCCTCTGCATTTCCGTTTTCATCGATATAATCGTACGGAGGATAGTCCTGTCTATAAGCCACCGTGATTTTTCTAACCTCTCCCTCAGAGTTGTCTGCGTCCGCCGTATTTATGGAGTTTTCCTCTACGGTACTGTCCGCCGTATCATTGTCCACCGCTTTCTCCTCGCTGCTGCCTGCGCATCCTGTTAATACTCCAAAAGAGAGAATTGCTGTTGCTGCAAGTATGATCCATTTCCATATATTTCTTTTCATAATGATAATTCCTTTCCGGTTTTCTTATTATTTTTTGATTTACTTATTGATTTTGGCTATCTTTTTCCTTTATTTCTGCATCGGGTTATGAGTACAACAACGACACATACAACACATCTTCCTATTACACTCCTTGATACTGTTTACTGTTTCTTTCCTTATTGTTCTCATAATCTTCTCCTCTCCGATTTTTTTCACAAGATAGAATCCTGCTCTGCAGGATTCTCCGCCTGCGGCGGGTCGCGTTAGCGACATTTTTTCCTCTCCGACGCAGTGCGATCCGCGCGGAGCGTTTTTATATCATAGGAAATCAGAATACTTTCGTACTTTAACGCCGCAAGGTATTTCCTATGATATAAAAAAAGCGGATACACGTATGTATCCGCCTGTACTGCTGTTATTTGACCAATCCATAAAAATCATTTTACAGATCAGGTCGAATAAAATATCAGTTCATGTCAGTTTAAGTGATACACACACGAAAACAAATCATAGACTTATCCATCGGCATAAGGCTACAACAGCAACACATCATATTCATCTGCATGGTTCTTGTAGTCACGATTGCTTTCATGTTATGTACTCTCCTTTCTGAATTCTCTGATATAATTCCCAGTTATTTACTAGGCATACTATGAATTATACTCATATTTTTTCTCTTGTCAACCACTTTTTTTTAAAAAAAATTCGAATCATACTCATCCAAAAAGTAATGCTTCTCTCCGTTCTTTTTATAGGCAATGACCGTATCCAGATTCACGTTTTCCACGCTACGGAAAATGTTCTTTTCAATAAACGGACTTTTCTGTGTTAATTCCCTGATCAATTCCTTGATTTCCGCGCGTTTCGAGCCTTTCTCCGTACCGCCGCAGGAAGCGCAGCTCTCCGTAAAGCGGCAGGCACATTGTATAAAATGAAGATCATTATAGTGCATCCAACGTTTGATATCCTCTTCTCTAATCAGATAAAGCGGACGAATCAGCTCCATTCCCTCAAAATTCGTGCTGTGAAGCTTGGGCATCATCGTTTGGATCTGCGCACCATACAACATGCCCATCAAAATAGTTTCTATTACATCATCATAATGATGCCCCAATGCAATCTTGTTGCAGCCAAGCTCTTTCGCCTTACTATACAGATGACCCCTTCTCATTCTCGCACACAGATAACAAGGCGAAGCCCCGACATCGGCCACAATATCAAAGATTTCCGATTGAAATACCGTAATGGGCACCTCCAACAGCTTTGCATTATTTACGATCGCCTGATAATTGATCTCGTTGTATCCCGGATTCATAACCAGATACACCACTTCGAAATTCTTCCTTCCGTGTCTGGACAGCTCCTGAAAGAGCTTCGCCATCAACATGGAATCCTTTCCTCCGGAAATGCAAACTGCTATTTTGTCCCCATCCCGAATCAATTCATATTCGTTAATGGCTTTTGTAAATTTGCACCAGAGCTCTTTTCGAAATTTCTTGACGATACTGCGCTCAATATCCACAAGACGTTCTTTTCGCTGTTCTTCCTGTTCCATGAGGCTTTCCAGCTTCATCCTCAGATAAGAATGATATCCTCCCTCGATGCTATATGCCTCAAATCCTTCGTCTTGGAGGTCCTGCGCAATTTCATCGCTTTTCTGCCCTGTATAGCAGATCAGATAAATCGGCTTGTCCTTGGGAAGCGCGCTCACCTTTTCTTCAAATTCTTCCCAGTAAATATGACATGCATCAGGGTATGACTCCCGTTTAAAATCATCACTTTTTCTTATATCAATCACTAATTTTGCTCTTGTTTCTGCCTCAAGCTCCTCAATCTTTTTCCTAATCATGTCTAAACCACACCCTGTGCCTTCCGTCCGATGTCAATCATGTTCAGTCCGGTTTTATTGTTCCGCTGTCGATAACTCCTCCAAACGTTTTTCAAATTCCTCCACCGGAAGCGGTTTGTCAAAATAGAATCCCTGAGCCAGATAACAATTATTTTCCTTTAGCAGTTTTATCTGTTCCGTAGTCTCGACACCTTCAACAATACATGCAAGTCCCATATCCTGAAACATGGTAATTAAGTACTTTAACATAATCTGCTTCTGCTCATCGGTTTTCTCATATTCTTCCGGCAGAAAGCTCTTATCAATCTTGATGACATTCCACGGCGATTCCCGAATCAGATTCAGCGAGGAATATCCCATGCCAAAATCATCCACGGATGTGTGTATTCCCTGGTCCCGAAGCCCTGTCACAATCTTCTTTAAATCTTGAAGATCCACGTCTGTAGTAGTTTCCGTCAATTCTATCTCAATATATTCGTGGGGTACCCGGTAGCGATCCACAATGGAAAGAATATTCTCTAACAGATCCAGATCCCCCAAATGACGGCGGGAAAGGTTTACGGATACTTTCACGACCTTTCTGCCCTCATCCAGCCATCTGCGTAAATCCCTGCACACGTGCTCCAGCATATAAAAATCCAAAATACAGACAGCTTTACTCTGTTCCAACACAGGGATAAAATTTCCGGGCGGCACTATTTTTCCGTCATGCTGCCATCTGCACAAAGCTTCCGCGCCTGCCATCTTATAATCCTTCAGCAATACCTTAGGCTGATAATAAACCAGAAATTCCTCGTTTTCAATCGCCGACGAAAAAATACTTTCAATGGCCTTGGCCTCATTGCGTTTTCTGACCGTTTCTTCATCATAAAAAGCATACGATGTCCGCAGAACATTCTTTGCAATATTCATAGCCACATTCGCACAATCCATAATGTCGGCAGCCGTCTGACATTCATCCGGTACCATATAATAACCGGCATAAGCAGATATCATTACCAGCTTCTCACGTTCCTCATCATACAAAATCTCTGTCCCGTTTAAATACTCCCGAACATACTCCAGATGATCTTTCAGAAACAAAGCCAAAAAGTTATCGCCTCCGATCCGGCATACAATTTCCCGGCCGCCGAGCTTTTCCTGAAGGTTTCCGACAAACAATTTGATCACCAATGTGCCGCGCTCCCTGCCGATCTGCCGGTTAATAACAGAAAAACGCTTCAAATTAAAATAACACGCCGCATACTCTCCGATTTCTTGCTTTGCAATTAATTCATTTGCCGTTTTGATAAAATAAGCAAGATTATAAACTCCGATATCCGGATCCCTGTTCGATAACTCCTCCGCAATATGCATGGCACGGATACGGCAATTGAAAGTATAAATCATCTTTGCCAGAACCCGGATTTTTTCATACTCCACATCAGTCCAGTCATCGCTGCCCGCAATCGGATACAGCTTGTAAACGTCAATCCGTCCTCCGTCTGCGGTCTCACGCATACAGAACACACGGCTCATATCCGCTTTGCCGTTACTATACAGGACGCTGCTGCAGCCTTCTCCTGATGCTTCCGCCTCGGAGGTTTCATAAAAAGCCGCTTCCACCAGGGAAATTCTCAACAGCCTGCAGATCCGGTCCAAGGCCGGCTGTGTATCAGAATAAACCGCTTCGTGAATCTGTTCCATCTTCATGAGAAATTCGTCGATCGCATGTGCATATTCACTCACATCAAAGGCCATGCTTTCCACCTCCTTTGATTTCCAACTGAGGCAGACTGACCCGAAAGGCCGTACCTGTACGCTCATCACTCTTTATATGAACGGTTCCGGACATCTGCTTGACCAATAATTCCACAATGGAAATTCCGCCTAATTCATCCGTTTCTGCCAGATAATCATTCTCATTCTCAAAATAGTTCTTTATTTCTCTATATATTTCATCGGGTATTGTCAGGTCCGTATTCTTTATCTCAAAGTTCAAAATGGTTGCATAGGAAACCTTGCTGCCGCTCACCCGAATTCCGATTTTGCCCTTTTTCTGAAAGGAAACCAGAATTTGCAGAAGCTTACTGATTACCTGTCCGATTCTCCCGGAATCTCCCAGCATGGTTTCCGGAACGTCCTTGTCTATATCAAGTGCGAATTGAATATCCCTGTCTTCAAGATAACGTCCAAGTCCCTCAATCATTTGCTGCAATAAATCCCGGATATTGTACTCCGCCTCCATAAGCTCCACATCATCGCCTGCCATCCGTATATATTGTATGGCATCCTCAACCGAAGCGTATACCTCGCTGCCGTGGTAAAGCAGCTCCTTCATAGTGCTTTCCATAACCGCATAATCATAGCTTTCCATGGCCTGCTTTCCGGTCTGCATCCATTCCTTTACTTTTTTCTGCATACTGAGACTCATATTCATGATATATGCGGACTGAGAACGTGCGGCACGCTCCAGCTTCCGGCTTTCCTTGATCGCTTCATAATTCCTATATGCCATTTCGGACAATACTTTTGCAATTTCCGAAAGAAACTCCGCAGCCTTCTCAACATCCGTCCTCTCAAGAACATGCGTCTGCTTTGCAGCAGCCAGATACCTGTCAGGATCAATGGATAACTCGACGGCTCTTTTCCTCATTTCTTCTTCGTCAATCACGGGCGGCCGAACCTGTCCGCCGATAAAGCTGCCGATAAATTCTCCCTCCACCATAATCGGAGCGGCATAATCCACAAGACCGGCATGACAAAAATAGACGGAAGGCTTTCCGTCTTTTAATGTCTGAAGCGCACCGTTTTTATCGCATTCCTTGCAGCGCTTACTGCCAAGGGGAGATTTTCTGTTTAAATTCATACAGAAATCGGTAAAACCGCTTCCCCTTGTTACGGGAACTCCGTCCGCATCGGTGGTCAGGGCCGCCATTCCTGTGTATTTGGAAAAGCCGTCCTGAATCCGCTGTAATACTTTTACATCTATTAAATCAGTTAATTTCATTTCCGACATATATCATCCCTCAAGATCCGTTGCCTGCCTACTGATATCCTTATTATACTCCCATTGATATAAATTTACAAGAAAAATGCGAACTTTAAGCCAATCTTTGGTTATTTTCACCACACAAAAACCGCAACCCTTGATTTCTCAAGAATTGCGGTACTGAAAAACAATCCGTCTGTACTTTTCATAGGATTCAGCTTACATTTTACTCTGCAGCTTCTTTCTCTGTCTGCGCTCGTGAGCCAGTTCTTCCTGAAGCTCATCGATGCGTTTCCAAAGATCTCCGATTGCATCGGTCTCATCCTGTGGTTTCATATGTAGTTCTCCCTTTGCTTCCATCTCATGCTGAGCATCTGCACGCGCCTTTATCTTCTTATGGAACAAAAGCTTAAACAAAACACGTACAAAAGGCTGAATAAAGAACATCTGCGTAAAATAAGCAAACGGGAAATTAAAGCACACAAGCTTTAGCCAATTTGCGAGGAAGGTAAGGATATTAAATCCTGAATAATACGGATAATAAAACAACGCAGCAAGAAAGCTCATGGCCGGACACATAATTCCAACTGTAGCACAAATAATGGCACTTTCAAAAATCATAGGATGATTTTTTCTGGGATCAAACACCCTGCAGGCAAGTTTGAATGAACAGGGACTTCCGATGAGATTCTCAAGAAGGAATGCAAAGCAGAATTCAACCAGGATGACCGTCCATATCGGTAACATTTCTCCAAACATATAGACACCGCCCTGTGCATTGATTGCTGCAAGAACACCGGATTCACCCGTAACTGACATAAGCGTCCCGCCGTTTACAACGTAAAGGCTATAAAATACATAGGCATGAACCGTGATCACTACGGTCAAAAAAGCAAAGACCGTTCTTTGAAGTTGATTTTGTGGCATAATAATACTCTCCTTTTCTTTCGCATAACTTTTCACAACAAAAAACACAAGTATATTGATAGGCCTCCAATCTCAGCATCTTGTACCGTGATCAGATTTACTTGCCTAAGCAATACTTGTGTCGTTATGCATTCTTTCTTATTCAATTTTTACCGTTTGTCAGTATACCAAAAAAAATTTAAAATTTCAACTTTAAGATTTCAAAATTTTTCATCCCTGCTTCTTGCCGGTCAGATAATACACGGCAAGCGCCGTTCGGTGCGACAAGTTCTCCTTCGCCAGAATGGATATGCCATACTTATTTGTAAAGAGTTGGCTGCCCAATACAAAAAATAAACGGAACAGGGACACGATCAGCCAGCAATTCAGCTAAATCATGTCTTTTTGTTTTTTCTCTTATCTGGCTTGACAGGTTTCAGCAGGTCAGAATTTAGGGCGGTGTCTGCCCTGCTTTCTATATCGCCGAGGTGTGTCCTGCGGATTTCACGC
>CAYTIH010000023.1:0-39739 GCA_964437825.1 uncultured Clostridium sp.
TTGAAAATCTGCTCAAATCCGAGGAATTTAATAATGCCAAGATTTACGGAAGGATGGAAACGAAGTCCTCCCTTGTAAGGTCCGATTGCGCTGTTGAACTGTACACGGAAACCATTGTTCACCTGTACCTGTCCCTTATCATCCACCCACGGAACACGGAACTGAATGATTCTTTCAGGAACTGTTAATCTCTCAAGTAAAGCATCCTTCTTGTACTCTTCCTCATTTGCTTCAATTACAACACGAAGAGATTCAAGAACCTCTTTGACTGCCTGATGAAACTCCGGCTGTGCAGGATTTTTTTCTACAACTTTTGCGTAGACATCATCAACGTATGACATTTGCATGTCCTCCTTTAGTTTAGTATGTGCATCTTGCTTGCAGCCCATCATCCTTTAGCATGGCTGCAAAAAAGAAGTCCCACATAAAAAACAGCAGAAGACACATTGTCCTCTGCTGTCAGGACTCCTTTGTCCTTTGCTATTATATAATGAATTACTGCGTTAATGCAAGAGCTTTATACGTGTATACAATAATAAGATTATACAAAATTGCGAATATTTTTTTATAAAATCTGTATAATCTATGCCTGCTTTAAAAGACTCCAAGATTTTATAAGTTTATAAGTTTCCGATATTTATAAATAATCGATATTTTGTAAGCCTCCGATATAAAAGGATGCGCTCAGACCTTTATAAATAATTTCTCATCTGTTCTACGCAGCTTTCTTCAAAGGATGTAAGCTCCTGTGCCAGCTCCACCGTTTCACGGGCAGCGGTATCATGATGCTTCATTGTCTTCCACAAACTTGTGATTCCTCTCTGATTTCCTTTAATCATCAGTTCTGCAATATGACTGGTACTGGTATTGAGCATGGTATTCATATGGATTCCCCCGCTTAACATCACCTCGCTGAGCGCCGAGTTCTGATACACCTCTTCTCCGCCCCGCAGCAGCCGGTCCACCGCTTTATTTCTGATCGTTTCAAAAATCCTGCTCTGCCCGTATAAGGCTCTGGACATTCCCGGATCATGAATATATTCTGAAATGGTCTGAATTGCTTTGATTGCCATACTACTGTTTTTCTGTACTTCTCTAAGCATTGCCTCATCATCACTTTTCATAGGGATCCTCCGTGCCGAATTATTATAATCATTCAAAAAAAAGCAAAGCCGATTTTATCAGCTTTGCCTTTATTATTTACAAAGTTTTTTTAATTATGCGTTTGCCATGATTTTATCCCGGATGCCGGCCTTACAAGCTTTCCTCACAGGGATACACAATTTCCATCTTTCTTCTGCACTCATCCAAAAGACACATCATACGCAGTATTTCCTCATGCGGCATCTGAACACACTCATAACTACCCTGCGCCAGCGCATCCATACATGCCTGTACCTCATACTCAAAGCCCGTGATCTGCCTTGGCCTTTTTAAATAAACAAGCTTCTTATTCTCATGATCATATGCCGTTACCGACTCAAAGTTATTGATATTTTCAATGACTATATATCCCTTGGAGCCGTATATGATTCCTTTTTTGTCACTGATTCCCCGCATAGTACTGCATAACACTGCCATTTTACCGTCCTTATACTGCAGTGTAACCGAATTTGACGCATCCACTCCCGTATCCGTATAAATGCAGGAAGCCTCCACCTTTTGAATCTCATCTCCGAACAGCATGGATGCAAAATGAATGGTATATATGCCCACATCCAAAAGAGCTCCCCCTGCCAATGCCGGGTCTGTCAGCCGTTTGACATGTTCAAGCTGATATCCCAGATTTGCAGTCAAAACGGAGGGCGTACCAATGATTCCCGACTGAAGAACACTGCGGATCATCATGACCATGGGCATATATCGTGTCCAGATTGCCTCCGCCGCAAGGACATGATGTTCTTTTGCGAGATTTAAAATTTCTTCCGCCTGGTAGGCATTGACCATAAACGGTTTTTCACATAAAATTGACTTATTATGCTCCACGCATAACTTTGCACAGGTATAATGATGGGAATGAGGCGTCGCAATATAGACCAGCTCCACAGTTTCATCCTGTACCAATTCTTCATAAGAACCATATGCTTTTTTAAAACCGAATTTTCTTGCAAACGCATCTGCTTTTGTTGCTTCTCTGGAAGCCACCGCATAGCACTGCACATTCTTCATGCGGTTCATGGTAAGCGCCATCTTCTCCGCTATGTGTCCGGCACCCAGAATTGCCATTCTCAATTTCTTCATGCTATTGATCCATTCTAACAGCGGTATCTCTTGATCCGCCGCATTAATTATCTCTCTTTACTGCACATATTCAGACTTCACATAGGCAGTCTGCCCATCGAAAATAATCCGGCACCAGCCGTCATCCTGCGTTTCAATCAGCTCGAGCGTGCTCCCTTCATAAGCGATCCCCAGCTTATCCGCTGTTTCACTTGCCTCTGCACGGACGTTTACATTTGCCAATGCGGTAACCGTACCCGATGCACTTTCGACCACTTCCAGATATTCCGTCTTAATATAGCCATCGCTGCCATTCCAATCAATTCTGCTCCAGCCATTTGCCATTTCTTCCAGTCTGGTAAGTCTGGTTCCGGCGCTCACGCTGCCGAGCTTAGTCGCTTCTGCACTGGCACTGCTTCTGACATTGACAGTATCCGTGGTTCTGACGGTATCCGTAACGGGCGCCTGCACTTCTTCCGGCTTATTCTCTTCACTGCTCTGCTCTCCCGTCTGCTCGAAGTTCTGCTCGGACTCCTGAGAAGTATCCTCCTGCACTTGGCTGCCATCCTCCGCATCATTCTGCTGCTCCGGTGTATCGGCTGCATCTGCAGAGGCATTCTCTGCCTCAATTTGCGCAAGCTCTACTCCCACGTCATTCTTGAGGTTTACAGCCAGTTCTTCCATTAAGGCCTTCAAAGTTTCATCCGAATCCACGGCATCATTATAAGTAACCTGTACCTTGGTAAACAGATCCTTTACATCCTGCTGGGTGGAAACTGCCTGCATATATTTAGAAACATAACTGTCCGTATCCCCCGAAAAAACATATAACTCTCCGTCATCATTCGTACATACATAAAGAGTGTTCAGTCCCGGTGCAACGGTATCAATATCCTTGAACTTCACTTCATAATATACATAGACCAAATATGAATTTTCAATCGGTCCGGGCTTTGTATAACAGGAAATGTTCTGATAATAATCAAGATAATTTGCCTTCTTCTGCATACGAACCTGTTCAGTTTCATCCGTATAGCTCCTCATGGAAATATACGTATCCACATCTCCGGCTGCACATGCATTATAATATTTATCGACAAACTGATTGATGTAATCGTATGCATTTTCCTGTAACGGCTCATCCGGTACCTGAATTTCGGCCTCCTGCGTCACAATCGCCTGTTCACTTGCCGCCTGTTCCTCCTGTCTGGATATCCGTGCATTTCTGATCAGACATACAACCACGATAACCGCCAATACCAGACAGATCGCGCCCGGAATGGATGTCCGATAATTAGTCACACACCAGTTTTTGGCTTTTACAAAAGCTTCTCCGATATCCTCCCAAATATATAAAGCAGCGGATTTCTTTGTTTTTTTATGACCCAGTCCGAACTTTCCGATTCCTTTGATGTCCTTATTCACTGCTTTCGCGGACTCCCTGCGGGACTGTCCCGATGTGCGTCTCTCATTTCTATTTGCGGATTCCTTTGAAGTTTTCGCAGTACTCCTGTCAGTCGTTTGATCCGTTTTTGCGCTGCTTCTTTCAGACGCTTTACTCACTCTTTGCGCGGAGCTTTTGTCGGAAACCTTACTGATTCCTTTTGCACTGACTCCTTTCGCGGAGCCTTTGTCGGCCGTCTTACTGACTCTTTTCCCGGAGCCTTTACCGTCTGCCTTATTCACACGCTCTCTGCTCTCACCGGCTGCTTTCGCTGCTTCTTCGAAAACCTCATCCGTGAATTTCTCTGCTTCTCCGATATTCTCATTCGCGAATTTCTCTGCTTTTCCGATATTCTCATTTGCGAATTTCTCTGCTTTGTCCGGTTCTTCGTCCGCGATCATCTGCTCCGGCGCCTGCGCCGGACTTTCTATGATATTCTCTGTAAAATACTCTTTTTCATTTTTCTCCGAAACATCCTCATGTAAAAGCTCCGTTCTTTCCTCCATGGCTTTTGCTTGAACATTTCGTTTTTCAACAGTTCTGTTGTTTTTACCGGAAGTATTACGTCCCTGTTTACCGTTTTTATTCCTGGTATTTCCTGACATAATGATAAATCCTTTCTTCGTTTCTGTTTACAGTTCTGCCTCCTAAAATAAGAAATGCACCCGACAGGAATCGAACCTGCATTAAAGGCGTCGGAGGCCTTCGTTCTATCCATTAGACTACGGGTGCATGCGTAACTGATTTGTCATAATTGTTACAACTTTGTTACAGCGTTATCATAATAACATACAAGGCTCCATTTGTCCAGCCGATATTGCAATTGTTTTGGCCCCTTGTGCAGTCAAACTTGAAATCAGGCCAGGAAAACCGCCCCTTCAGGCAGTCTTCCTTTCCTTGATTTACCACATCAATGCACCTCAGAAGCGGGATTTTCACAGCGAAATTTCCGGCTTCATTCACATCTGTCGGCTGCAATTGACAGTCGTCCGGTTGCTCTTTCATAGTAATAAACCTGATCCGAAAGTACATCCTCTACATCCACCTGCGTCTGATTAATTTCCCTTACCATTCCTTCCATGGAAACTGCTTCTGCTGCATCCGCTACAGGAACGGCGATAACCTCATGAATGGAGCTTGGCAGAATTACGAGATCGCTCTCCATTTGATCCGCCGTTTTCCGAAGGAGTTCCTCATACAAAAGTACTGACGCACCATAGGTCTTCTGCTCATTGGTCAGAATACACATGGGTATCAGCTCCTCCTTCCTCTTTTCTTTCTCCGCACCGTTTCCCCTCAGATCCGGACACGCCTCCGTGATCTCCGCCAGCAGATCCGACATGCCATAGCTTTTCGCCGGATAAGATATCGGTGTGTTACGCCTTGCATCCTCAAACAGCTTTTCCTGATTTACATTCCACATTTTCAAATGATGATTTCGTACCAAAACGGTTCCGTTTCCGATCCATTCATTCTGAATCGTACAAAAAAATAAAACAGCCAGATTTAAAAACGGAATATAGGGAACTTCCTTTAATAATTCATGGTTTTTTTCCCTGTTTACCAGTTTAAATGCAATTCGTTTTCGAATCCACTCATAATCCGAAAAAAACGACATGTCCAGATTCTTTCTGCAAATGTGAGTTTCATAACATTGTATGATATCCTTCATGATCTCTCCGAAAGAGATTCCCTTTCGATATTGTTCATAAAATTCCTCCAGGTAGACTGTCGGAGAAATATTCCTTCCCTCTCCAAAGACACTGATCCCCGTCAAAAACACGCCGTTATTCTTTCTAACCTTCTGTATGGCTACGCGATAGCCCTCCCCCATATATTCCTCCATGGCTTTCGTAACCTTCTTCATAAATTCCTCATCCGTAAGTTTTTCTGAATCAACCATTGATTACCCTCTCAATCTATTGTAGTTAATAAAACGCTGCGAAAAAAAACACAAAAAAAGACAATGAAAAAATCTTCATTGTCTTATCAGCTTTGCTTTGATATCAAATGCATCCTGCTCCGGATTATGCTCTGGACAGATATTCTCCGGTTCTGGTATCGATCTTGATCTTGTCCCCCTGATTTACAAATAAAGGAACACTTACCTGTGCACCGGTTTCAACAATTGCAGGTTTGGATGCACCTGTTGCCGTATCTCCCTTAAAGCCGGGTTCTGTTTCGGTAATCTCAAGCTCTACAAATAGAGGCGGTTCGATTGCAAATACATTTCCGTTATAGGAGCATACCTTAACCATCTCGTTTTCTTTTACGAATTTCAGGGAATCACCAACAGTATCTGCGTTTAATCCAACCTGATCATAGGTTTCGGTATCCATAAAATTATATAAGCCGCCGTCCTCATATAAATACTGCATTTCTTTTCTATCAATACGTGCCTGCGGACATTTCTCAGTCGGTCTGAAAGTTTTTTCTACGACACCACCACTTACGATGTTTTTCAGCTTGGTTCTGACGAAAGCAGCGCCTTTTCCGGGTTTTACATGCTGAAACTCAATAATCTGATAAATATTTCCATCAATTTCAATGGTAATACCGTTTCTAAAATCACCTGCAGAGATCATAAAATAATCCTCCTAATATATTCACGTTATAATTCCTATATAGTTTATACTAAAAATTCTTATTTTTCAACTGTTTTTTCGAGCAAAAAATCAATCGCCTGCAAATATCCCGCAAGTCCCTGTCCGTAGATCTGTTTCTCACACACCGGTGCAGTAACGGAGATCTTTCTGAACTCCTCCCTTGCCGTAATATCCGAAATATGAATTTCCACCTTTGGCACCACAATACTTGCAAGCGCATCCCGAATCGCATAGCTGTAATGCGTATAGGCCCCGGGATTGATGACAATTCCCTGCGTACCGTCAAAATAAGAATCCTGAATCCTGTCAATAATTGCTCCTTCATGATTTGACTGGAACACCTCTATTTGGGAGCCGGATTCCTTGGCCTTATCCGCAATCATCTGCAGCAGATAATCATAATCCTGGCTTCCGTATACTGCTTTTTCCCTGATTCCAAGAAAATTGATGTTGGGTCCGTTAATCACTAGTATTTTCATAATTCCCTCATTTCCGCAGGCCGGAATCCTTCCGCCCTTGCTTTTTTCCCGCCATGCATTGCAATGCATGGCATTCATAATTCCCTGCTGGGAATCCTTCTGCGCCGCCATATACCGGTCTGCGCCTTCTTTTATTTTGTCCAAAATTTCCTCAAAAGACATATCATCCGTGTCAATGATCAGGTCGGCCGCAGCTTCATAAGCCTCTTTTCTGGCCGACATCATCTCCCGGATACGCTGTAAGGGGTTTTCGCATTGCAGCAGTGGTCTTTCGGTATCGTTTTTTACACGCTCATACACCGTCTCCGGCCTTACCCTTAAATATACCACCATTCCCAGCTGCTTTAGGATAGCCCTATTTTCCTCCCGTACAGGAATGCCGCCCCCAAGGGATATAATCCGCGCTCCGCCTTCGTTTAAAAGCTTTCGCAGGCAGACGGTTTCCATCTGTCTGAAGGCTTCCTCTCCCTTTTGTGCAAAGAGCCCGGTAATCGTTAAACCCTGCTCTCTTTCAATCAACTTATCCGTATCCACAACCGTCATGAACATTTTATAAGACAAACGGATTCCCACCGTGGATTTTCCACACCCCATGAATCCTTCCAGAATGATATTACGTTTCATTGACTTCCCCAAATCTGCATTTATTTGCTCTGATATGCGCTTGCCCGCTGCCATAAATCGGACGTCCGTTTCAGTCCTATATTCCGAGCGCATTCTTCAGCTTCTCATATACCTGAAGCGCCATTTCCTGAGAAACATGGATGTCATTCCACAGCTCGTAGGCGATGATTCCCTGATACAGCAGCATTTTAAGGCCGTTAAAGGCTTTTCCTCCCGAGCGCTTTACCAGCTTCATAAACTTCGTTTCCGCCGGATTAAAAATCAGATCCACGCCGGTCTGTGCCAATTCATAAAAAGCAGGCTCCTCAATCACTGCATCTTCGATATTAGGCGCAAGCCCTACGCTGGTTCCCTGAATAATCAGATATTTTTCCTTCGGAATCTTCTCATACTCCGTCAGCAGCATCGGAATCAGACATTCCCTCTCAAAACACTCATTGACTTCCCGCGCCACCTCACAGGCTCTTTCCTTTGTTCTGTTTAATATGTATACCCTCTGTGCTCCGTACTGGGCGCACAGAAAGGCCACAGCTCTGGAAACGCCTCCGGCGCCAAGCAGGATGACCTGCCTTCCGGCAATCTCCACACCCTCACTGACAAGCGCCTTATAAAGTCCCGGCATGTCGGTATTATAACCCTTGTAGCCCTGCTCTTTCCGCACAAGGGTATTCACCGCACCGATCTTCTCCGCAAGCGGATCAATCTCACACAAATACGGAATCACAGCACTTTTATGCGGCACCGTGACATTCAGTCCTTTGATATTCAGCGCAAAGGCTCCTTCCACAGCCTGCTTTACACGCTGATTTTCCACATGAAACGGAACATAAACAAGCTCCTTTCCCAAAAGCTCGGACAATGTATTATGAATGAGCGGCGACAGCGTATGCGCAACCGGATTTCCGATCAGTCCGCATACAGCGGTTTTCCCTGTGACTTCCATCATGTTTTCTGCTCCTTTCTTCGGTAAAAAAACAATACAATTGCTTCCAAACGTCTCTTCAGCACAATCTGGATCTCCTCTTTAGGATGAATGGGTTTCACCAAAATGGTGCGTATTCCCGCTCTTGCAGCACCCCATACATCGGTAAAAAGCTGATCTCCTACAAAAATCGTATTGTTTTCATCCGTCCCCATTTGCTTCATGGCTCTCCGGTAGCCTGCAGGATTCGGTTTGCCGGCCTTATAAATATAATCACCGTAGCCGACGTCATCCCGGAACATTTTTACTCTCGGTTCCTTATTATTGGACAAATACGTCACCTTCATGCCCATTGCCTGTAATCCTGCAATCAGCTGCCTGCTCCTGTCATCCGCGGGTGCGCCATGGGGCACCAGCGTATTGTCCACATCAAACAACACTCCCCTATAGCCCTCCTGATACAGCTTCTGAAAATCTATCTCATAGGTAGAATCCACATACTCATCGGGATAAAAACGTTCTAAAAACATGACCTTTCTGCTCCTTCGCTCTTTTCCCTCCCATGCTCGGTCACAACGGAAATTTTCCTATCCGGGCATTCAGTTCATTTTACTACAAAAAAGATCCCTGCGCAATCCTGCCTGCCCTTGATATCATCCTTGATATCATCCTGCTCCGCTTCCGGGTTACAAATTTCTATCTCCCATAAAAACCATCCAATACTTCCGCTAATCGCTCCGGTGCATCAACATTAACTTCATGTCCAGCCTTCTCTATAATACAAATTTCTGCTGCATATACCTCCCATTCCCGCACGCTCCGGCAGAGCTGCAAAGTCCGGACACATCTTATCAACCAGATGCATCCGGACTTTGCATAATCATCTCCGCCATAGATATGCGGCCTTCTCTTTATGAAATCATTTTTATTTTAACATTTTCTTCAGCTCATCCATAAAGGTATTAACATCCTTGAACTCCCTGTAAACAGACGCAAATCTGACATACGCCACCGCATCAAGCTCCTTTAATTTGTCCATAACAAGCTCGCCGATCACAGCGCTCGGGATTTCCTTTTCTTCCATGTTGAAGATCTGCAGCTCTACCGCATCCACCACCTGACTGATTTGGTTCGCACTGACCGGTCTTTTATGGCAGGCACGCAAAACTCCGCCCTCTATTTTCGTGCGGTCATAGGTCTCTCTGTTATTATCCTTTTTAATAATGATAAGCGGAATCGTCTCGACCTTTTCATAAGTAGTAAAACGCTTCTCACATTCATCACACACACGGCGTCTGCGGATGGAATTATTATCCTCTGCCGGCCTTGAATCGATCACTCTGGTATTCTCATGACCACAAAACGGACATTTCATAGATATCCTCATTTCTGCGCTGCTGTTTGCGCATAACCGATGTTTCTGCGGGGAGCTTACGTACATAAACTCTCAGAACTAAAATGATATTTGAAATTATTATATACTGTGGTTCAATTTATGTCAATTATTTTATGGTAACTGTAAGTCATTAACTATAAGCCATTTATGGCAACTGTAAGCCGCTGATTTCAACCACCTTGGTAGCTATTTTTTCCCGGAACCGCACATCATGCTCCACAGCCAGCATGGTCGGCTGATACTCCAAAATCATTTTTTCCAGCTGCATTCTGGAAAATACGTCAATATAATTCAGCGGTTCATCCCAGATATAGATATGCGCCGGAGTTAACAGACTTGCCGCGATCAAAACCTTTTTCTTTTGTCCCTCAGAATACTCCTCCATATGCTTTCCGAACTGCACCCGATCCATATCAAGCTGTCTGAGAAGTGCATAAAAAATGCTTTCATTCAGGCGGTGCTTCTCGCAAAACGCTTTCAGACTCCCCTTCAACTCAGAAGTATCCTGATGAACATATGAAATTATCATACCGGAAGCAGTCGTTAAGCTTCCTTCCTCCGTCATGGATGTCCGGTCCCAGGGAAAATTCTTCTCCGGCAGCGCATGCATAAGAATCTCTTTGATCAGGCTTGATTTTCCGCATCCGTTTCTGCCATGCAAAAAGATCCGTTCGCCCCGGTGAAGTTCAAAATCCAAATTTTCAAAGACCTTCTGCTTCGAACCGGCATATTGCAGCGTATATCCTTTTGCCGAAATCAGCGTATCCTTATGATGCTTCAGCGGCAACATTTTCAAGTCCGCCACGGTCTCGATATCCTGCAAAAGTCCTTCCTTCTCCTCGATCTCTTTTGTAATCCTGTTTTCATACTGCTTTACCCGTCTCTGCATTTTTCTGGTCTTTGCTCCGATATATGCACGGGTACTTATGCAGCGGTCATGCTCCTTCACCGGGTCAAAGCCGATCTTCATGTTTTCATTTTGATCCGCCCATCTCCTGCTCCGGTCAGCCGCCTCCTGTAGCTTCTTAATTTCTCTTTTATGCTTCTCATTTTCCGTTTGCGAAAACGCATCCCGCCGGCTTTTATTCTCCCACCAGCTGGAGAAATTACCGCTTTGTACCTCTATGGAATGCCGGTTTAACACCAGAACATGATCCGCACACCCGTCCAGCAAATCCCTGTCATGCGAAACGAGAATAAATCCCTTTTTCTGTCCCAGGTAAAGCTTCACGATTTCTTTGGCCTCCTGATCCAGATGATTGGTCGGTTCATCGATCAGCAGAAATTCATTTTCTCCCGAAAAAAGTACCGCCAGCATAACTTTCGTACGTTCTCCCTGACTCAGGGTCTCAAACGGTCTGTATAGGATCTCGGCGGAAAGCTGCAGCTTTTCCAGCTCACAAATCACCCGCCAAAGCTCACAGCCCGGCTTCCACCGCTCCAGCATCTCTGCGCTGCATATTCCCGTATCATCCAAGTCAATCCGATAAGGAAAATAATCAAATTTGACGCTGCTGCTGATCGTTCCCTGATATTCATACTGATTCATGAGCAGTCTGAAAAAGGTCGTTTTCCCCTTTCCGTTTCTTCCGATAAAGCCCAGTTTCCAATCGGTATCCAGGATAAACGATACATTTTCAAAAATAAAATCAAAGCTGCCCTCGTAGCAAAAGGTCAGATTCGTTACGCTAATCTGTGCCATGATATCCCTCCTTTTTTGCGCTTACATACACCCGGTATCCCCCGCCCACGCGGAGCATAAAAAAAGAATCATCTGCTGCCAAATGATTCCGAATCATGCACTCTAACCCCACACGAAGCTATTCTTTTTCCTATGGATCGTATCTCCAAAAGCAGGACGCGCCCAATGCTCCGTCCGCTTCCATATCCGATTTTTTCCACCAAAAAAGAGAGGTTATGAAAAACATAATCCACTTTTGGCAACATGAGATACAGTACGTTTTGCAATCCAAAACATACCGTAAAAAAATAAAAGCTTCATGTTTTCAAAAGTAGATTATCTTCGCATCCTTTCACCTCTCTCTTTTCAGCTCTTTAGGCAATTGCGAAACTCACTGGATTTTATTGAAATTGCACAATTAACGCAATGCTTTGATGCGTTTCGCAATTGCCAATTCATGCTCTTATTATAGCAAATTCCATAAAATTAGCAACCTATTTTTCCGATACCTATTTTTCCGATATAACTGCCTGCATTTTCCGATACAGCTGTCTGCGCTCTGTCTTTTGACAATTATTTATCACATTTGGCTTTCTTAATGATATAATAAGTCCATACCGTAGAAAATACGAAAAAAGACAACACAAACAACAATCGTAAGCTAAGACAAAGTCAATGACTCACCGGCATGAAAACGCTTTAGAAACGGAGAAAAAAATGAAATTTCAGGTAAAAAAAGACGGAACGCGGATCCTTGCTATTTGTCTTGCCGCTTTTCTGATGGCGATTAACATAAAGACCTTCGTAAGAACCGGAGGCCTGTATCCCGGCGGCGCGATGGGCCTTACCATATTACTCCAGGCAGTCGCCGAAAGATTTTTTCACATAACGGTTCCATATACGGCCATTAACCTGATCTTGAATGCAATCCCGGTATATATCGGCTTTCGCTTTATCGGAAAGAAATTCACCTTATATTCCTGCCTGATGATTGTACTGACCAGTATTTTAACGGATCTCATTCCTGCATATGCAATTACCTATGATACTTTATTAATCAGCATTTTCGGCGGCTTGATTAACGGTTTTGTTATCAGTCTGTGCCTGCTCATGGGCGCAACCACAGGCGGAACGGATTTTATTTCTATTTTTCTTTCTGAAAAAAAAGGCGTCGATTCATGGAATTTTGTTCTGGGGCTCAATGTCGTGATTCTTTCATTGGCAGGCATTCTATTTGGATGGGACAAGGCTTTATACTCTATTATATTCCAATATGTCTCCACTCAGGTATTACACATGCTGTACAGACGGTATCAAAAGCAGACCCTATTCATTGTCACGAACAAGCCTCAGGAGGTTTGTCAGGCCATTTATACGTCGAGCAAGCACGGCGCGACCATTCTGGAAGGAGAAGGCTCCTATGAGCATTGCGAACGCAATGTTGTATATTCCATTGTCTCAAGAGAGGAAAACAGAAAAGTGATCTGCGCCATTAAAGACGCGGATGAAAAAGCATTTATCAATGTCGTAAAAACAGAAGTGTTATCGGGCTATTTTTATCAAAAGCCGACGGAATAATATCGCCCAGTCCTTGCAGGAAAAACAGAGCTTGAAGGCTCTGTTTTTCTTGTTAACAAATGTCCACCAGAATGATATCCGGTCCAATCTGGCGAATATCCTTATAACAGATGGATATATTTCCCTCACAGTTAATGATGTTCAGCCATTTGCATTTCCCGGGTACGATAATCTTGTGAATCTGTCCGGTACACTCATCCAGCTCCAGATCGCAGATATGCCCGAGACGCCTGCAGTCCCGTACATTAATTACTTCCTTGGCCTTTAATTCACTGTAGAGCATAAAAAGTCCTCCGCACATCTTTATTATAGGATATGCGAAGGAATTCTTTCGTTTCATCCCGCGTCCTCATTCTCTAAAGGCTCCTCCAGCAGACGCATACCGGCGGTACCGGTTACCGGAAGTGAGAACACAACCGATTTCGCCTTGGATTCAAGACCGGCCTCATCCATAATTGCTTTCATAATATCATTCTTATATTCTTTTCTGACGACAATAAAAATAATTTCTTTTTCGGCGGCAAGCGTGACACCCAGAAATTTTTCGGCGCCTTCCATTCCCGTGCCCTTGGCATGAATCACGGTTCCGCCGCCCGCATTCATTTTTCTGGCTGCATCCATGATTTTCTCCGTATATCCCTGATTGGCAATTACGACCAAGAGCTCATACTTTGTATCCTTCAAAACAGATTCCTCCCCTTTTTCAAATTCCTGTTCACCTGTCAAAAATTTCAGCTGTTTTTTCCCGCCGACGCTGCTCATCGGAATAATAAATGCAATCCCTGTTCCGGGTACATCGATTCTCATTTCCTTTTGCAGCCCCGATTTAATTTTCTTCCAGGTATCCTTCGTGACTACGGAGAAAATAACGGACTTTTCTGTTCTCTCAAGGCCGAAATAATCCAAAATCTCATGTCCTGCCGTTCCGTTTCCAAGTGTAATGAAATTGACCGCAACCCCGTTTCGGTCATAAAATTCTGCGAAATCCCTGGTATGGCCTCTTTCAATAATAGCCGCCATCAGATACAGTTCACTCATACATAGGCTCCTTTCCTGTCACGTTACAGTTCGATAATTGCATCATCATCAAGCGCTGCAAAAGCATTCTCAGGTTCCAAAACCGGGATATTCTTCCGTCTGCGTTTTCCTCCATACTGTGCGATGATTCCAAGAAGCTGTATGGTAATTAACGGCGTCATGGCAACCATGGCTACGACACCGAAAGCATCTGTTACAATATTTCCTCCAACAGCCATACAAGCTCCCTGTGCAAGCGGAAGCAGGAATGCTGCTGTCATGGGGCCGGAGGCAACGCCGCCGGAGTCAAATGCAATCGCCGTATATATCTTTGGCACAAAAAAGGAAATGCCAAGCGCCAGTGCATAGCCTGGTATCAAAAACCACATAATGGAAATGCCCGTAAGCACTCTGATCATGGCAATTCCAAGGGACAGCGCTACTCCAAGGGAAAGACCTGTGCCCATAGAGCCGGCAGAAATCGCTCCGTCAGTAATCTCCTCGACCTGCTTATTTAATACATATACCGCAGGCTCGGCCTTTACGATAAAGAATCCCATCACCATCGCAACGGGTACCATAATCCACGGACTGGAGGAGGACGCAAGTATCCTTCCCAAATAGTTACCCGCCGGCATAAATCCGACATTCACGCCCGTCATGAACAGGATCAGTCCGATATATGTATAAATCAAACCGATTATAATTTTCATCAGCTGTCTTTTAGGCAGCTTTAAGATTGCGATTTGGAAAATTGCAAAGAACAACACAATCGGAAAAAGCGAAACCGCTATTTCCGCAATATAGGTCGGAAATCCCACCTGAAACAGCTCCCACAGTTCCACAGAATTTTGTACCTCCGGAATCATGGACGGTACATAGCTGCTCTCCTTGGGATTGTAGATCATACCCAATATCAAAACCGACAAAATGGGACCTATCGAACACAGTGCCACCAGACCGAAGCTGTCATCCGCTGCATGACGGTCATTACGAATTGCCGCAACACCGACACCAAGCGCCATGATAAACGGTACTGTCATAGGGCCCGTCGTAACTCCGCCGGAATCAAATGCCACACTCAGGAAATTATCCGGTACAAAAACAGCCAGTAAAAACACCGCCGCATAAAAGAATACCAGCATAGGAGGGAGCGGAATGCCGAACAGCATACGAAGCAGCGCCAGAACCAGAAACAGACCTACGCCGCAGGCAACCGCAAGAATTAAGGTCATGTTCGGAATGGAAGGTACCTGCTGCGCAAGTACCTGTAAATCCGGTTCCGAAATTGTAATAATAAATCCGAGCAAAAAGGATAACGCAATGACCACTCCAAGCTTTTTACTCCTGGTCATACAGGTGCCGACCTTTTCGCCCATCGGAGTCATGGACAGCTCCGCGCCCAGAGTAAAAAACATCATTCCCAAAATTACCAAAACCGCCCCCAGCAGAAAACATAATAAGATGCTGGGCGAAATCGGTGCAATCGTAAAACACAATACCAGTACAATCGCCATAATAGGAATCACCGCTACCAGCGCTTCCTTCAGTTTGTCTCTCAGCTTTTCCTTTAAAACATTACCGACCCGCAATCTGTCACCTCTTTTTCTGTCTATGTCGTCATTGGATCACCTTTCAAGGAAGATCGTATCCGGAAGCGTGATCCTTGCAGATACACTCTCATCCTTTACATGCTTCGCTGCATATACCAAATACCTTCCAGCCTCAGCCACGAAGCAATCCTTTTCCTCGTCAAAATAGGTGAAGCTCTCGGGGCCGAGCGTAAGCGTTACAGGCACTGTCTCCCCGGCCTTTACAAATACCTTAGTAAAACCGCGCAGCTCTTTTACCGGTCTGTCCACCCCGGAATCCTCGCTGCCAATATAAATCTGAACCGTCTCCATACCGTCCATATCGCCGGTATTGACCACATCCAGACTGATCTCAAGCGTTCCGGAGGCATCGCATACGGCCTGCATATTCCGAAATTCATAAGTGGTATATGACAAACCATAGCCAAACGGATAAGAAACCGGAATCTTTCTGGTCTCATAATAACGATAGCCGACATAAATGCCCTCGTTATAGTGAACCTGATCTCCGCCCGGAAATTCTCCGTACACCCTCGCAGGTACATCCTCTTCATGAATCGGAAGCGTCTCAGGCAGACGTCCGGAAGGATTGACCTTACCGAAAAGTACCTCGCCAAGCGCTCTGCCACCCTCCATGCCGCAGTACCAATGGTAAACGATTGCTCCGGCCTGATCCTGAAAGCTGCTCATATCCACCGGACTTCCCGCCATCATAACCATAACTGTATTTTTGTTTGCCTCAAGGAGTCTGCCAATCAGCTTCTCCTGCTCATAGGGCAGCTTCATCGTTCTTCTGTCCTTGCCCTCGGTATCATAGTCATGATTCAGACCGCCGACATAAATAACAACATCGGCCTCTTTGGCAGCCGCTACCGCACGCTCTGCCAATACGGCATTCTTTTCCTTCCGCTCCCGGCTCATATAGTCTACCATATCATTCAAATCAATCTGATCCTGATTTAAGCTGCCAGCCTGCCAGCTTTCCGTCCGGTCATTATCCCAGATATTGCCTGACGTTTCCGGCTCATACCCCGGCTCGAACGAGACTTTCACATCCCCGCCTGCCGCCATGGTAATCCCCAGCAGCGGCGTAATCTCATAAAGTGCCTTGATCTCGGAGCTTCCTCCGCCCGGCGCGTGCATACGCTCTGCATTGTCGCCTACCACCAGAACCTGAAGTCCCTTAACCGGTTTGATCGGAAGAATCCCTTCATTTTTTAACAGGACAACGGACTGTCTGGCAGCCGTCAGCATCTGTTCCCGATCGGCATAATCATTAAACATGCCGCATTTGCGCTCGCCGTCCAGCATATGTAACTTATTCATCAGATTCAGAATCCGCAGTACCTTTTCATCAATGACGGATTCCTCCACTTCCCCTTTCAGGACGGCCTCCTTTAACGGATCCGCCATATAATACTCGTTGTAATTGGTGGTAACACTCATTTCCATGTCAAGACCGTTATTGGCCGCTTCCATGGTATCATGCACACCGCCCCAGTCGGAAACCACAACACCGGTAAAGCCCCAATCCTCACGCAGAACCTTCTGTAACAGATATTCGTTATGACAGCAATGCTGCCCGCGAAACTTATTATAAGCTCCCATCACAGCCTTTGCGCCGCCTTTTTGAATCGCCTTTTTAAAGGCCGGCAGATAAATTTCCTGTAATGCCCGCTCGGAAAGCCGTACATCCACATCCAGTCTTCTGTGCTCCTGATTATTGACCGCAAAATGCTTGACGCAGGAGGATACGTCATTTTCCTCGATTCCTTTTACCACCATCGCCGCCATCTCACCGGTCAGATAGGGGTCCTCACCCATATATTCAAAATTTCTGCCGCACAAAGGACTTCTCAGAATATTAATGCCGGGAGCCAGTATCATATCCTTGCCCCTTCCCCTTGTTTCCTTTCCGAGAATCTGACCCGTCTGACGGGCAAGCTCCCTGTTCCATGTTGCGGCAAGCGCCGTATTGCTTGGCAGATAGGAGGTATAATCCGCACTGTTTCCAACCGGAACCCATTTCCGCCTCTCATACTGCATCCGAATCCCCATAGGACCGTCCGAAGTCATAAATTCCGGGATTCCAAGACGTTCCACTGCCTTTGTTCCAAACAGAGAATTTCCGTGAATCATATCGATTTTTTCATCAAGTGTCAGCTGCTCAAGCAGTTCTTCGATCTGTTCTTTTGTCATATCACATAGTTTCCTTCCGCTCTCCAGTCTTTTTACTTTCATTTATTGATTTTTCTTTTGCTAATGAATGGTTTCCCACTCAATTTTTCCATCCTTTTGGTTCTTTTATTGTAACATGTTTCAATTCCTTGTAAACACTCAAAGCATAAACTTCCTGTAAAGTAATTCATGATTTTTTCGCCCTGCGACGCAGGATCTTTGATCTCAATCCGTCCTCTCACATTACAATTCTTAGCCATGGGTCCACCAGCCTGATGATCCCTCTTTGAATTTTCTTTTTCAACGAAAACTCATCGGAAAAGAGCTCCTCCATTTCCGTACCGGTATAGACCGCTTCCGGCGCATCCTGCTGATATTCCGTCAGCTCTGCCTTAAAGGTCTGCGTAAATTCCGCGCCGTCGATGACGAGCATCAGCTCCGTATCCTGATATACGCTTTTCATATCCATATTAAAGGAACCTATCATCGAAATCGTATCATCAATGACAATACTTTTGCCATGATAGGAAATTCCGCCTTCATATTCCAGAACCCGTAAGCCGGTTTCCAGAATCCGCTCCTTATTCATGGCATAATCCACCGCTCCGAATGGATTTCCGTTATTGGTGATCGAGTTAGTCATCAGAATGATATCCGCATCCCCGCCGCATAGCTGTCTGAAAGCTTCGTACATCATATCATTACAGATAATATAGGGCGTATGAATCCATACTTCCTCTTTCGCCTCCGCCATCAGTGCGCACAGGCTGTAAAACAGCTGCGGCTGCTTGGAATATAAATTTGTCGGACCCGTTAACAGCGTAATCTTATTCACAGGCATTGTCCGCTGTATATAATCCGTCTGTTCAAACCATTCCGGATGCTCCTGCATCATACTATCATATAACTCCGTAAGCTCCCTCTTAGCCTTCTTCACGCTGGGAATCCAGCCGCTGCGGCTTCCTTCAAGCCAGGAATCACAGCAGTTCAGATTCCAGATTCCGTGAAAATAATCAAGAACCTGATACACAGAGCTTTCCTCTCCCTGCGCTTCGTTATAAACCAGCACATCCCTGTCATAATTCTTGTGACCTTCCTGATCCCCCAAAAAATAGTTAAAGGTATTGCGCCCGCCCAAAATATAAACGCGCTCGTCGACAAGCAGATACTTATCATGCATCCTGCTCATTCCCTTCCAAGGAATCAGCGGATTTACCGCATTATAAATTTTGATTTCCACATCCTCTTCTGCAGCAAGTGCATAAAAATACGGATCTCCGCTCATGCGAAGCCTGGAATTGAAGCCATCTACCAGAATCTGCACTCTAACGCCCCTTTGCGCAGCTGCCCTTAACGCCGCAATCATCTGCTTTCCCGCCTCATCGGAGCGAAAGTCAAAGGTTGACATAACTATGCTTTCCTGTGCATTGGAAATCAGCCGTATCCGTTCCTGCAGGGCTTCTCCATTGTCCTCAATGACTGCTGCCCTGTCACAAAAATCGGCATCCCCTGATTGACCGTAAAAATCCTCCACCCGGAAATTTTCCCGGTAGGCGCTGCTGACTTCAGGCTGTTCCAGGTATGGCAGATACGCACCGGCTGCAACATAAAGCGCGAACACTGCAATTCCTGCCACTGCAATTCCGACGCATTTTGCTCTCCCAAGCGGCTTCTTTTCTTCCTTCCTGCGCAATATGCGCACATGAAACCGGATATAGGCACATAGAGTAACCGTCATAACAATCATTGCCGCCAGCATCAGCAGATTTCCCCGCAGGATATTGTCCCCCGGCATAAAAAGCAGCAAAAAGATTACAATATCCAATACCGCAGTGCATACCTTTCCATACCATTTCGCACCATGAACCCGAAACCCTTTTTTAATCAGGAATACTCCCATAGCGGCCATATATGCTTCTTTGATCAAAAACACCTCGATCAGCCGCACGGCAAGCGGATAACGGAAGGTTAATGCAATCGCCAGCGCTCCCTGCGTCAGCTTATCCGCAGCAGGATCAAGCGCCTTGCCGAAATCAGTGACCATGTGAAATTTTCTGGCGATTTTCCCGTCCAGAAAATCCGTCAAATAAGAAACAGCCAATACGCAAAAGGCCGCGAACAGCCCGGCATCCGTATCCGCTCTAAAATACAAAACCAGAAAAACCGGAATCAACAAAATACGAAAATATCCCATCAGATTCGGTATATTAAAATATTCTTTTTTCATATTTCTTTTGTTCCTCCCTCTCCGGCAGCCACATCACTGATCACTGGTTTTACGCATTTGTGTCAAGCGTTCCGTCTTTTCGATGTTACAACTGTAACACCAACCTTTCATTAAGTCAATGCACGGAGCTTTCCTTATCAAATTCCGGTCAGAATTCCTATGTCTTCCAATTACTCCCAAGCATAAATTTTTTCAATTCGTTCATCCTCTTATTACATCGACGAAAGTTCTCCAATATTACAGACAATGAAAGAGGAAAGCATACTATGATACAGGGAAAAGTTGAGATTTGCGGTGTCAATACTGCCAAGCTGCCGCTTCTAAAAAGTGAAGAACAAAAAGACCTGTTTGAACAGATTCAGGCAGGGGATCTAAACGCCAGAGAAAGATATATCGAATGTAACCTCCGCCTCGTACTCAGCGTAATCAAGCGTTTCCCAGGTACCGCGGAAAATATTGATGACCTGTTTCAAATCGGCTGTATCGGACTGATTAAGGCCATCGACAATTTCGACCTGAAGTTCAACGTCAAATTTTCCACCTACGCGGTTCCCATGATTCAGGGAGAAATCCGCAGATTCCTGCGGGACAATGCCTCATCCATCAGAGTTTCCCGCTCCTTGAAGGATACCGCTTACAAGGCCATCTACGCCAGAGAAATTTATATGAAGAAAAATCAAAAAGAACCAACCATCACAGAAATTGCAGACGAAATCGGAATTCCCAAGGAGGATATTGTCTATGCTCTGGATGCCATACAATGTCCCATGAGCCTGTATGAGCCCGTCTATAATGAAGGAGGAGATACTCTTTATGTGATGGATCAGATCAGCGACAAGAAAAATAAAGAAGATGCCTGGGTGGAACAGCTTTCATTAAGTGAAGCAATAAAGCATTTAAATGACAGAGAACGTGAAATCATTTCCCTTCGCTTTTTTGAGGGAAAGACACAAATGGAGGTGGCCTCCCTGATCGGAATTTCTCAGGCACAGGTCTCACGGCTTGAAAAAAACGCACTGCATCAGATGAAGGGCTATCTGGTTGAATAACAGTCGTAAACGGACGGGACGGACATATCGCAATTCCGTCTCCCGTCCTTGTTTCCGGTTCTGAACCGGCATATCAGGCTTCCTTCACCATTTCTTTTTTCAGGCGCTTCATGATTTTTTTCTCCAGTCTTGAAATATAGGACTGGGAAATGCCAAGGAGCTGCGCTACTTCCTTCTGGGTCATTTCCTCTCCGTCAGCCGAGGAAAGACCGAACCGAAGATTAATGATCGTCTTTTCTCTATCGGAAAGCTTGGCGATGGCATGGCAGAGCACCTTTCTCTCCGCTTCATTCTCCAAATCCTTATAAATCACATCCTCATCCGTTCCGAGGATATCCGATAGCAAAAGCTCGTTTCCGTCCCAGTCCACATTGAGCGGCTCGTCAATGGAAACCTCCAGCTTGGTCTTATTGTTTCTCCGCAGATACATCAGAATTTCATTTTCAATGCATCTGGAAGCATAAGTCGCAAGTTTAATATTTTTATCACATTTGAATGTGTTAATTGCTTTAATGAGCCCAATGGTGCCGATGGAGATCAGATCCTCCACACCCACACCGGTATTGTCAAATTTCTTGGCTATGTATACGACCAGTCTCAGATTATGTTCGATCAGAATTGCTTTTGCATCCTCATCCCCGTCACTGCCAAGAATACTGACAAAGGTATTTTCCTCTTCCGTCGTCAGCGGCGGCGGCAAAATGTCCGCGCCTCCGATATAATGAATATCTCCCTGCTTCTGCATAAAGAAGCTGTTTTCCCGGCGCACAATGCGCATCTGCAGCCGTCCCGGTATTGCCACTTTTAATATCATTTTTCATTTCCCCTTTTCATGATGAATGTAACTGCTTCATTTCTGTCCGTTCCGGCAAACAGCTCCGGGTGAAGAATCATTTGATATTCCCCGGCTTTACTGACCTGTCCCCGGTACATTCCCAAAAGAACGCGTTTTTCCGTATTTGTACTATGTGTGTCGTTTTCAGACTTTCCGTCCTTCAAAGCCTGCTTTTCTTCATCCGCTCCGCACTGCGTCCTGATAAACGGGCTGACTCTGAATTTCTCTACAAAAACGCCGTAAAGAAGCCCGTTTTGACAGCCCAGCGAATGAAAAGGAACCATGGCGTCCGGGCAGTTCTCCGCTTCCGCAGGCAGGATCTCCCTGTTCAAAACGCAGACCGGAAGCTTTCTGATCGGTTCGTACAGCTGATTTCCCGTATCATACAATCCGATACAGGAATATTCCTTTCCCTTCCATTCAAACCGTACCCGGTAGAGTTTTTCCCGCTTTTCCCTGCTTTTCTCCGCTCTGCGGTACACACTGCGGACCAATTCATAGCACACGATGCCGGCTATCAGCAATACCGGCATGGTATATCCATGTTCTTTCAAATAAGGAATTCTGTTCTCACCAAAAGAGAGACAGCCTCCGTACAGAAAAGTCAAAAGATACATGCAGATAACACCGTTTAAAAGTCCGTCCCCGGCCTTCACGTGAAAGGTCAGCGTCAGCGCCAGAATCTCACTGACTCCGAATCCCAGAACGTTTTTCAACCCCTCCGGTATTTCTGATAACAAACACGCAAGACAAATCCCGGTACACAGTACGGATACCAGGATTCTTCTGAAGCGAGTGGCAGAACGCTTCAAAAATATCCCGGTAACTGTCAGGATCAGATAATTCATCACCAGACAATTTCCAAACAGAACATCTACATATACTTCATAGACAGCTTCGGAATCCATACCTGCAGTTCCCTCCGGCTATGTATCTTTGATGGGATCATTATATGATAAGAAACATCATTTTTTTGTCAAAACCAAGGGCTGAATTTTCAAAATTACATGACAGTTTTTGACAGAAGAAACAAAAACGGCATAGCCGAAGCTATGCCGTATCCAAATATTCTAATATTGTCTTATGAATGCCCGCTCGAAAGCTTTCAAAGCGCCGTGTGATTACTTTCTTTGCAGGAAATCAGGAATCTTCAGGGATTTTTCCTCCACATTGCTTCTTAAATCCGTCGGTCTCTGGATTCCCTGAACCACCTTGGACGCACCTGTCGAGGCTCCAAGACCCGTAGGCTGGAAATTTAAACCGGAAGGCTTTTTCAATGTGTTCTGCACAGGCTTTGTCTGGAAGGAGCCAAATGCCGACCCGAATTTTCCGGGCTGTGCAGAAAGCGGAGCTTCTTCAAGCCCTGTCGCAATTACGGTAATGTTACAGGTATCCGTCATGCTTTCATCATACATAGCGCCGAAGATAATATTAACATCATCCCCTGCCAGATTCTGCACATAGCTTGCGGCATCATTGGCGTCTGCCAACGTGATATCGCCGGATACATTGATGATTACATGCGTAGCGCCATTGATGGTTGTCTCCAAAAGAGGGGACTCCACAGCCATTTTAACCGCTTCGCTTGCCTTATCATCACCCTTGCCGCTGCCGATACCGATATGTGCAATACCCTTGTCCTTCATAACCGTCTGAACATCTGCAAAGTCCAGATTGATAACGGCGGGTACATTGATCAGATCGGTAATACCCTGAACTGCCTGCTGCAACACTTCATCCGCCTTTTTTAAGGCCTCCGGCATCGTTGTCCTGCGGTCAACGATCTCCAGTAATTTATCATTCGGAATGACAATCAGCGTATCCACGCTCTCCTTTAATTTCTCGATACCGCCGATTGCATTGATCATTCTGGCTTTTGCTTCAAAACGGAAGGGCTTTGTTACTACGCCAACCGTCAAGATTCCCATATCCTTAGCAATCTTTGCAACAACCGGTGCAGCTCCCGTTCCGGTTCCTCCGCCCATACCACAAGTAACAAATACCATATCCGCACCCTTGATTGCAGCCGTGATATCCTCCGTACTCTCTTCCGCAGCTTTCTCGCCGATTTCAGGCTTTGCTCCTGCTCCAAGTCCTTTGGTCAGCTTCTCGCCGATCTGAATCAGCTTCGGAGCTTTACACAGCTGAAGTGCCTGCTTGTCCGTATTGATTCCGATAAAGTCAACACCGTCTATATTTTCATCTACCATTCTATTTACAGCATTGTTACCCGCACCGCCGACACCAACGACAATGATCTTAGCTGCAGATTCAGCATCACTTTGCATTATTTCGATCAAAACGAGTTTCCTCCTTAAAATTTATCCCTTTTCACTCCATAATATTTATCATATATTCATTCTACAAATTTATCAACCTATTTTTTTACTTTTTTGCTTTTTTGCGGAATTTATAAATCCGATTTAGGAATCCTGAACAAAGGTAACGTGATCGGATACATCCTGATAATCGCTCATATCCAGGACTCCTTTCATTCCTTCCAGCTCAGGCAATATGTACTGCAGCCTTGTAATTTTTTCATCGATGTAATCGCTTGTCCCAAGGTTTACCCGAACCTGTCCGAAGTACAGCGTCATCTCATCATTGTCAGTAAAATAGATTCTGTCCGCGGTCAGCTTATATTTGGATAACAGCTTGGTAATACTGAGCACACTGTTAAAAACCGTATCGTCCTCCACCGGAAGTTTTTCATAAAGCGTAATATAATCAAAATCAAGTCCGCTGACCTGCGGAATACCGCTTGTCCTCTCGGAAGAGCTTTCCACTACAATACCGTCCTTATCAAAATAAAGGTATTTCCCCAGATATTCGACGTAACCGGCAAGCGATTTTTCATAAACCATAATCTTAATCGTATCCGGCGAAAGGATTTTGATATCCATTGCCTGTACGAACGGAATTCCCGTAATTTCTTTATTTTTATATTTAAAGGAAAGATAGACGGAGTTATAATCCATTCTGCTCTTCATGACAAAATCAATGATCTCTTCATTCGTATAATGGGTATTTCCCTCCACATAGATCATCGTGACCTGATATTTTTTCAGAATATATGCGAAGACTCCGGCCACGGCAATCAGCATCACAAGTATAACCACCAAAGCCACAAATTTGATCTTTGATTTTGATTTCCTATGCCCTCTCATGCAGCATTTCTCCCATATGGTTATACAATCTCCTTAAGCTCAATATTCCTTGCCACGCTCAGCACCAGACCGATTTCGATCAGCAGGAACATGACGGAGGAACCGCCATAGCTGATAAACGGAAGTGAAATACCCGTATTGGGAATGGTATTGGTAACAACGGCCACGTTTAATATTACCTGAATGGCCAGATGCCCCATCACTCCCACAACCAGCATCGCGCCAAACTGGTCCCTTGCATTATTTGCGATAATCATACAGCGCCAGATCAGTAGTGCAAACAAAAGCAGAACCGCAATTGCGCCAAACAGACCAAGCTCCTCGCAGATAATGCTGAAAATCATATCATTTTGCGCCTCCGGGATAAAGCCCAGCTTCTGCATTCCCTGTCCCAGCCCTTTTCCGAAAATACCTCCCGAACCTATGGCATATAATGCCTGCAATGTCTGGAAACCCTGCGTACTGGCATATTGCTCCGGATTGAGCCATGCAAGAATACGCATGCCGCGGAAATTTTCGGAGGTATCCTGATTTGCGATGTAAAAGACCAGCAAAGCCGCAGCGGCTGTCACTACCAATGCCAGCAATATAAATTTTTTATAATCGGGGCTTGCTACAAACAGCATCACCACCGCAATTCCTAATACAATAATCGCGGAGCTCAAATTACTGGAAATCAGATAAATCAGGCCAGAAACCAGTGCTGCACAGACCAATATGATTCCCGTCCCCTTTAACGTTCGAATGGACTTTCCCATTTTGCACACCATACTTGCCAAAAACAAAATCATACCAAGCTTTGCAACCTCCGCCGGCTGCAGGGACAAACCCAGATTCAGCCATCTGGTCGCACCGTTTCTGGTGATGCCAAGCGGTGTTAATAACAATAATACTAATACAATGGATACTACATATGCCAAAACGGAGAATTTCTCCCAAAAATGATAATCCACTCTGGCCGTAAATAACATCGCCGCCAGACCCAAAGCTACGGAGAATGCCTGCTTTTTTAAATAGGATGTTCCTGATATGTAAGAGCTGGTGGAATAAATCATTATCAGTCCAAAGCCCAGCAAAAACAACACGATAAACAACAGACTGTAATCAAAATAGCTTTCACTCGGTTTAAATCTCGTTTTCTTTCTGGATGCCATTCTTTTCTCCCATAACAGCTGATTCAACATAATATCCGTTCATAAACACTACGTTTATTTCATCCGATGTACAAATTCCTTAAACATGTTTCCTCTGACTTCATAGTTGGGGAACATTCCCCAGCTTGCGCAGGCAGGAGACAAAAGCACCGCATCGCCCGGCGCTGCCTTTTGTGCGCAGATCTCCATAACTTCTTCCAGACTCTCTGCCATAATGATATTTGTAAAGCCGTGTTTTCTGGCACACTCGGCAATTTTTTCCCTTGTCTGCCCGATGAGGATCAGATATTTCACTTTCCCGTCAAAAGCTTCAATCCATTCATCATATTCGCTCTGCTTATCATAACCGCCGCCAATTAAAACAGTGGGCTTTGTCATCGCGCGGATTCCCTGAATTGCAGCATCCGGATTGGTTCCCTTTGAGTCATTATAATAGTCCACCCCGTTCTTCGTTGCTACAAATTCAATCCTGTGCTCCACGGCATGAAACTCTCTGATCGTTTTCAGGATATGCTCCATGGGCACACCCATACTGACGGACATCGCGATCGCCGCCATCACATTTTCATAATTACATACACCGACCAGATTCATATCATGAACAGTCAAAAGAGTTCTGCTTACGCCATGCTCTGCCCGACAGATATCCTCACCCTTGAGATAATAACCGTCCGCAAGCTCTCTTTGCGATGAAAAAAAAATCACCCGCGCTAAACAGCTTTCCGCAAACGCTCTGGTATATTCGTTATCGTAATTTAAGACACAGACATCCGACCGGGTTTGATTTCTGGTAATGCTTTCTTTTACCTCTATGTATTTTTCCATGGTATGGTGCCTGTTTAAATGATCCGGCGTGATATTTAAAATCGCAGACACCTGCGGATGAAATTGATCGATGGTCTCAAGCTGGAAGCTGCTGATCTCCGCAACGGTATGAGACTTATCATCGGTAAGGAGCGCGGCATCCGTATAGGGATTTCCGATATTTCCCACAACAAAGGTATTGCCGTAATATTCTTTTAAAATTTCCCCTACCAGCGTTGTAGTGGTTGTTTTTCCGTTGGTTCCGGTAATCGCCGCCAGCTTTCCTTTGGAAAGCCTGTATGCCAGTTCAATTTCACCCCAGATCGGAATCCCTCTTGTCCTGAATTGTTCCGCAAATTGCGAATCCACAGGTACTCCCGGACTTAATACCACTAATGTTATGGAGTCTCTGATTTCATCGGGAAGCACTCCCGTATATACGCTGACCGCCATATTTTCTTCAAACTTACTGCTGATTTCATCGGCGGATACCTTGTCATTACTGTCAAATAATACGGGGCATGCCCGACATTTATACAGTAATGCCGCCGCTCCGATTCCGCTTTTTCCGGCTCCGACTACCAATACCTTACGGCCTGTCAATTCCATAATCCATACCAATCCTTTCCGGATGTATTACCACGTACCCATTAATGCCGCCAGGCACAGAAGCGCCGTCACAACGGAAAATACTGTAACAACCCTCGTCTCGGACCAGCCGCATAACTCAAAATGATGATGAATGGGCGCCATCTTGAAAATCCGCTTTCCATGCGTCAGCTTAAAATAGCTTACCTGCAGCATTACGGATAACACCTCTGCAAAATAAATAAATCCAATCATCGGCAGATACAGCGGCATCTGCATCATATATGCCATGCCGACAACAAAACCGCCGAGTGCAAGCGAACCCGTATCTCCCATAAATACCTTCGCCGGATATACATTAAACAGCAAAAAGCCAAGCAGTGCGCCCGCTACGGCGCAGGAAATCGGTGCAAGTCCGTTTGCCATGCCAACGCTGACCACGGTAAAAAAGGTTGCAACCATCACTGTAACGCTGCTGACCAGACCGTCCAGTCCGTCCGTAAAATTGGTTCCGTTTACGGTTCCGATCACAACAAAAAACAAAAAAGGAATCGCCAAAATACCCAGATGCACATAATGTCCTGTCCAGAAAGGAATTTTCATATCCAGCGATATGTCCGTATAATGCATGATATAATAAGCAAAAACAGCCGTTACTACAAATTGCCCCGCCATTTTCTGCCACGGTCTCAGCCCCAGCGAACGCTTTAAGACAACCTTGATATAATCATCAATAAAGCCAATCAATCCGAAACCGAGCGTTAAAAACAGCACAGGCAGTATTTTGGGATATCTTCCCACAAATAAAACAGACGTTAAAGCAACGGCCAGCAGAATCATAATACCGCCCATCGTAGGCGTTCCCGATTTTTTCAAATGCGACTTGGGACCTTCGTCCCGCTCCGTCTGACCGATCTTTAATTTTCGCAGGAACGGAATCAGGATCGGCGCAAGAACGGCACTGATAGAAAACGAAATAAAAATCGGTACTATTATATCTGAATATTCCATGATCTGCATTTTGAATTACCCGTTCCTTCCGATTATTTTATTTTTTCATGATAGCATAAGCCTACTCGACCGTCAAATACGGAAGAATATTTTCAAAAAGAGTCCGCGCAACCGGTGCCGCTACCTGACCGCCGTAATAGATTCCCTGCGGATTATAAATCACAACAAGCGCCAGCACCTGTGGATCCGAAGCCGGCGCAAAGCCGATAAAGGAGGCGATATATTTTCCGCTGCCTCTGGGCAGTGTCTGACTGGTGGCCGTTTTTCCGCCCACATGATAGCCTTCCACATATCCGTTTTTTCCTGTTCCGCTCTCAACCACCTGCTCCAAAAGGTATCTCATCGTTTCCGAGGTTTCCTCCGATACGATTCCCTCCTTTTCCGGAAAGGATAAATATGTGGTAACACCGTTCTGGCGGTTTTCCGCTCTGACCGCCACATGGGGTGTGATCCGGTTTCCTCCGTTAATAATCGAGGAGGCCGTTGCCGCCATCTGAATCGGCGTAATCTGGAAGGACTGTCCAAAGGATATGGTCGCAAGCTCTACCGGCCCTATATTTTCCAGCTTATGCATAATCGTTCCGGCTTCCCCCGGCAGGTCTATTCCTGTCTTATCAAGCAGTCCGAATTTTTCAAAATAAGAATACATCCGCTCCGCTCCCAGACGCAGCCCCACCGTAATAAAAACGGGATTGCAGGAATTTTTAATTCCCTCCAAAAAAGTCTCGCTGCCATGTCCCGCAACCTTATGGCATCTGATTCTGCGGTCCTCCACCGTAATGAAACCCGGACAATGAAAGGTATCGTCCACGGAAACAACCTGTTCCTCCAGGCCGGCCGCAGCCGTAATGATCTTAAAGGTTGATCCCGGTTCATAAGTATCACTGATACAGGTATTTCTCCACATCTGATTCAGAGCATCCTGTCTTTCCTTTTCCGTCATCTGTGAGCTGTCCGTATTCTCAGGAAGCGTATACGGATCATTTAAATCAAACTCCGGTACATCCGCCATGGCATAAATCTCGCCGTTTTGAGGATTCATTACGATAATGGACACCCTGTCCGCCTGCTTGGTTTCCATTGCCTGCCGGGCAAGCTGTGCCGCATAGGACTGGATATTCACATCCAGACTCAGGATTAAATCCTGCCCTGCAACAGGCTCCAACCTGTTTTCTCCCTCTGTTTCCACCTCTACGCCTTTTGCATCGGTAACAGCCAATATCAGGCCATCGGTCCCTTTCAGATAATCTTCATATTCCACTTCCAGTCCAATGATCCCCTGATTATCCCCTCCGGTAAAGCCAAGTACCTTGGAAGCAAGGCTCCCAAAGGGATAGTATCTCTTATAATCCTCATCCACCTTAACGCCATCCAGTCGATACTGCCTGATAATATCGCCGAGCTCCTTTGGCACATTGCTTTTGACCTTTTCGATGGATGTCACCTTTTCCACACGCTTTCTGACGTATTCTTCACTAAGGCCGAGCTCCTTTGTCAGCACTTCAATGACTCTCTCCGGATCTGTCACCTGACTGTGTATGACCGATACCGTGCACACCGTTTTGTTGGAGGCAAGTAATTCACCGTTTCTGTCATAAATACAGCCTCTGGCCGCCTTAATCACTCTTTCCCGTTCATGCAGCTCCTGAGCCGCCTGTGTGTAATAGTCAGAGCAAAATACCATCAAATAAACAATTCTTCCCGATAAATACAGGAATAATCCCATGCAAAACATGGTAAAAAACATAATTTTCTTCCGGTTCGCAGTTTTATTTCTTGCAAGAGGACTTCCATGAAACTGAAGCTTAACCTTTTGCCTGTATTTCCTGCCACGGCGCATATCTTGAAAACCTCATAAAAGCTTTATACTAATTTATTCCGCTCTTATGAGGTTATTCTTGATTATTGCGAAGGCGTCATAAGGGGACTGGTCGGATCAATGGGTTCTCCGGTTTCGGGATCCAGAAATTCCCCATTTAACGGATTAATCGCATATCCGGTTTCCGGGTCGATCTGAATCGTTATCTGCCTGTCGTCATCGCCCGTACCCTCCTCATCGGAACCGTTTCCGGCCGCATCCGGATCTGCCTCATCCGAATCTTCATTATCATTTTCGCCGTCTTGACCGTCTTCTTCGTCCGCATCACCGCCGTTTAGGGTAGCGATCTGTCTGTCTGCCAACTCCTGCGCTTCCTGTTCACTGAGCTCCTCAGTCATGGGAATTCCCAAATAAGGAAGTATTTCTGTCAGGATTTCACGCACAATTCCCGTTGCAAGCGCGGAATTATTCTGTTTTGCCTGATTGGGACGGTCCACTACGACATAAATCACAACCTGCGGATTCTGTGCCGGAACGTATCCGATAAAGGAAACAACATAATCTCCCTGATTACGAGGTACCATTTCCGCGGTACCTGTTTTTCCTCCCATACTATAGCCTGCAGGTCTGGCGCTCTTTCCGGTGCCGTCAAATACTACCGCATTACAGTATTCCACAATAGTTTGGGAGGTAGATGCAGAAACCGTCTGTTTTAAAGCTCTCGGTTCTATGTTTTCCACAACCGCACCTTCGGCATTTAAAATTTTCTTAACCACATGCGGCTCATAATAATACCCGCCGTTAATTAACGAACAATATGCCGTTACCATCTGTATCATGGTAACATTGCTTCCCTGTCCGAAGCTCGCGGTTGCAAGCTCTGTCTCATGCATCGTTTCCTGCGTATAGACCACGGCATCCGTTCTTGCCTCTCCCGCCAGGTCAATATTTGTCTTTAACCCAAAGTTAAAAGTCTGCTGATATTTCAGGAAATTCGTTATTCCGATTTCCTTTCCCATGTACATCAAAGCCACATTACAGGAGGACTCAAGCGCTTCCTTTACACTGACCATACCATGTCCCAAACGGTTATGACAATGGATATCATATCCTCCCACGGACAAATACCCTGCGCAAAAATAAGATTCATCGCCCTTAAGCGCACCGCTTTCCAGCCCTGCCGCTACCGTAAAGGGCTTCTGTGTCGAACCCGGCTCAAAGGTACTGGTAATGCAGAAATTCTGCCACAACACGTTCAGTGCCTGCGTATATTCCTCCTCCGTCATTGCTTCAATTTCTTCCTCTGTGTATGCATAGCTCAGATTATAAGGATCATTGCAGTCAAAAACGGGATACCCCGCCATTGCCAGCACATCCCCTGTATTCGGATCCATCACGATACACCCTGTATTATATGCACCCAAACCGTCCCTATACTCATTTGTATGAGCATCATTGAACTCTTTTAATTTTTGTTCCACAATGCTCTGGATATTCGCATCAATGGTCGTTACAAGCGTGTAGCCATCCTCCGCCGGAATTGTCGTTCGTTCCAATGTGGAATCCTCATTCAGATATCCATATTCTCTGCCGTTTCGACCGTTTAATTCATTATTATAATACTGCTCCAGACCATACATGCCCTCATTATCCGTACCGGTAGTAAAGCCCAGAATATCACAGGCCAGCGTTGCGTTTGGATAAGTTCTTTGATATTCCGTTTCAAACCAGACTCCCTTGACATTGGGATTGTTCTCCGTGTCATTCTGAATTTCTATGAAATCGCTGATTTCCTCATAGGACTGTTTGCGCAGCATCACATAATACTGGGAGCTTTCATGCGTAGTGATATATTCCCTCAGCGCCGATGCGTCCACAGGAAAGCATTCGGTAAGCGCAGCAATCGTCGGCTCCAGATATTCCTCATCGGACAGGATTTCCTTGCTGTCAATAATCACGTTATACACTTTCTCACTGGTCGCAAGAACCGTTCCGTTACAATCCACAATATTGCCCCGCTTAAACGGAATCGTTGTGCTGTCATATTCCTGCTGGGAGAGAATCTGCTTCTTATAGGAGTCCCCATTATCCCTCACCAGAAGATATAAACGAATGCTTAACCCGACGAAAGCCAGCAATACCAGTGCTACCAGTATTACCAGCTTTTTCTGCATGTATCTCGTGAATTTATTTTTGGAATGCTTGTCCTTCTCGTTTTTTTTCTTACCAGGCTCTTTCCTTCCTGCGTTTTTTCTTGTAGTCGTCTGTTTCATATAAGTCCCCATTCCGGAGCATCAGCAACGGGGCGGCAGGAAATCCGCGAAAGCGGTTTCCCGTCTGCCATCAGGACTATTTGTGACGCTCCTGCACAAATAGCTGTGTGAAAAATCACCATATCAATGTGATTTTTCACGCTAATCCTCCATGTCAGAGCAGTCTGCTGCGATAACACGCGCCGGAAATTTCAGATTTCCGACGGCGATCAGGCAATTTGAGGCTCTGACTCAAATTACGGATTGAAAAATCAGCGCATCAGCGTGATTTTTCAATCTAGTCCCTTCTCTCAAGGAATATCCGCATACTTTCTGACATAATCATCACTGCCGCCTTCTACATTGATAATCTGTCCCTCCGAAGCATATTTCATTCCCAGTTCAGTCATCGCAATGCGCCTTACCTCTTCCAGGTCAACAGAACTGTTAATTCCGGTCTCATATTCATCATTTTCCTGCTTCAGGCTATAAAGCTCGCTCTCCATCTTGGAAATTCTGTTCACACTGTTTGTAATCTCCGCCTGCAGATTAATATATCCGATCAAAACCACGCCCGCAATCACCAGTGCGCTGATCAAGAACACGACATAGCCCAAATTCATATGTACTGCTTTTTCTCTGTTCTTTCTCGCTGCGTGACTCTGTTTTCTTCTGGGTTCTTCCTCCAGAATTTTGTCCAGCTGCGCTTTTCTGACAACATTTCCGTCAATATATTCATCATAGGAATAAAACTGTCTGCTGCGGTTTGCAGTTCTGCTTCCCCGATTTGTGTTTGTCCCGCTCTTTTTCATAATAATCTCCATTTCTGAGCGACTTGTCGAAAAGAGGCAAAATCTTACCAAAGTAAGATTGCAAATATCAAATTTGCGTCCGCCGTCAAAGCTATTTGTTTTCGCTCAGAAACAAATAGCCGTGTGAAAAATCCGATTTTCGTTTGCCCATGACAGCTACAGCTTGTCCTACCGTTTTACTGTATCTGACATCGTTCAAAAGTTCTCAATTTTGCACTTTTGGCTCTTGCATTTTCTTCCAGCTCCTGCGCGGAAGGCAGCAGCGGTTTTCTTGTGACCTGTCTGCCCTTTGACACCTTGTTGCATACGCAAACCGGAAAATCCGGCGGGCAGGTACATGGATTTTCGTTTTTACGAAAAGCGGATTTGACAATCCGATCCTCCAGCGAGTGAAACGTAATAATGCTGATCCTTCCTCCCGGATTTAAAAAATCTATCATCTCATCCAGAGAATCCCGAAGTACGTCAAGCTCATGATTGCATTCGATTCTGATTGCCTGAAAAGTCCTTTTGGAGGGATGTCCGCTTACACGGAATTTTGCCGGAATCGCTGCTTTAATAATTTCATTCAGTTCCCCGGTCGTCTCGATCGCTTTGTTTTTTCTCGCCGCCGCAATATGCTTTGCAATATTCTTTGCAAACTGATCCTCTCCGTAATCACGAATGATCCGGTATAACTCCATTTCCGGATATTCATTTACAATTTCCCTTGCAGTCAATGTCTGTCTGTTATCCATGCGCATGTCAAGTGCGGTATCATACTTGTAGGTAAATCCCCGTTCCACCGTATCCAGCTGATAAGAAGAAACCCCCAGATCCAGCAGAATTCCGTCCACCCCTGTCACTCCCTGTTCCCGAAGCGCCTTCACAGCATTGCAATAATTGTCGCGAATGATTGTAACCTTATCCTGAAAGGGCAGGAGTCTTTGCGTTGCTGCCCGTATTGCATCCTCGTCCTGATCGATTCCGTATAACCTTCCCTGCTCCGAAAGTACGGTGCAGATTTCATAGGAATGTCCCGCTCCTCCGAGCGTGCCATCCAGATAAATACCGTCAGGCTTTATATTCAGTGAATCCACCGTTTCCTTAAGCATTACCGATTTATGATTAAATTCCATCATAATAATCCATACCCCGTCAGTCCCTGTGCGAATTCATCCATATCCTCGTAATCCACTGCGCCGTCATAGCGTTCCTTTGACCAGATTTCTGCTCTGTTCCCCACGCCAATCAGTACAACATCTTTCTCTATACCGGCAAACTGTCGTAAGTTTGCCGGAAGCAGGATTCTGCCCTGCTTATCCACTTCCACATCCGTTGCGCCTGCCAGAAAAAATCTTGTAAACTGTCTTGCGCCCTTATCCGTCAGCGGTAATGATGCCAGCTTTTCGGTGAGTTTTTGCCACTCAGAAGCATCAAACACAAAAAGACAGCCATCAAGCCCCTTGGTTACCACGAACCTTTCTCCGAGATTCTCCCGGAACTTTGCGGGGAATGTAAGCCTGCCCTTGGTGTCGATTGTGTGGTTGTACTCTCCTGTATACATCATCAATCACCACCTGAAATGGAGCTGCCACTGTGTTTTCCCTGGAGAGGAAATCCACCACTTTTGAGATAGATTTCTGCCACTTCCCTCCACTTTTTAACACTTTTCTCCACTTATGAACTCATTTTACCCCACAAATGCATAGAATGCAAGAAAAAAATAAACTAAAAAAAGAGCCTGCCGATGGGCAAACTCTTTTTGATATACTGCTATTCCTGTTTTGACCGATTTTACTTTTCTTTTGCTTCTCTTTCTTCCCGATTTTCTTCCTGCGCCTTTTCTCCGCTCTTTTCCTCTGTCTGAAACTCCTGTAATACCTCCGAGCGCTTCCTTTTCACCCGGACAATCAGATCCGTCACGACCGCAAATACAAAGAGCAGGATTCCAAGCAGCTGTGAAACCGCAATATCGGTATGCGGAATCAAAAGCCTGTCGGTACGGATGTCCTCGATAAAGAAGCGGACAATTCCATAGCCCCCAAGGTATAGCAAAACAATTTCACCCTGAAAACGTTTATGTTTCCGATAAATCAGCATAATCAGGAGAATACACAAATTCAGCGCACTTTCATATAAAAATGTTGGGTGCACCTGAATATAATCCGTTCCCTCTAAAATCACATGTTCATAAAGCTCCGTGGAAATATCCCTGCTTCTGACTGCCGTAAGCGGCAGACGCATACAGAAAAGTCCGTCACTATAGCCTCCGAAAACCTCACGGTTCGTAAAATTCCCCCATCTGCCCACGATCTGTCCCACGATCAGTCCCGGAACACATACATCCGCAAATCTCAGAAAGGATATTTTTTTGATCCGCGTAAAAACATAGCAGCTCAAAAATCCGGCAATCACGCCTCCGTAAATGGCAAGTCCGCCTTCTCTGATATTAAAAATACTAAGCAGATCATCCTTATACATATCCCAGGAAAAGATCACATAATAGATTCTGGCGCCTATAATGGAAAAAAATAATGCATAAAATACAAAATCCCACAAAAGCTCCGTGTTGATCTTTTCTTTTTTTGCCTGCCAAAGCGCGATTACAAAGCCCGCAAATGCTCCGATTCCGATAAAAACGCCATACAAAGCAATATCAAAGCCAAAAACGGACAGGGTCCTTGGCACGTCTTTTAAGTAAATTCCGAGATTCGGAAATGAAATATCACCAATATTCATTCTTTCCTCCATTCCAAAGCGTTTGCACAAGCATCACGCTTAAACGTTAAACCTGAACAGAATGACATCTCCGTCCTTTACCACATAGTCCTTACCTTCCATGCCCACCAGACCCTTTTCTCTGGCAGCGGACAAAGAACCAAGCTCCAGCAGATTCTTATAATTCACTACCTCCGCCTTGATAAAGCCCCTCTCAAAATCCGTATGAATCTTTCCTGCCGCCTGAGGCGCTTTCGTGCCGACCTTGATGGTCCATGCTCTTGTCTCATCCTCTCCGGCAGTCAAAAAGCTGATCAGACCCAGGAGCTTATAACTTGCCTTGATCAGTTTGTCCAAGCCTGATTCCTTTAACCCCAGTTCCTCCAGAAACATGGATTTTTCATCGTCATCCAGTTCCGAAATTTCTTCCTCAATCTGTGCGCAGATGACAAACACCTCACTGCCGTTTTCCGATGCATACTCTCTTACCTTTGCTACGCCTGCATTTTCCGCAGCATCATCGGCAAGCTCGTCCTCCGCCACATTAGCCGCATAAATCACAGGCTTTGCCGTCAACAGATTATAAGATGCAAACCATGCCTGTTCATCCTCATCCTCCGTTGTAAAGCCGATTGCCAGCTTTCCGTTCTCCAGCATGCCTTTTATATTTTCCAAAAGCGCCAGTTCCTTGGCTGCCGTCTTATCCATTCTGGCAAGCTTCGTTACCTTTGCAATTCTTCTCTCCAGGATTTCAAGATCGGAGAAAATCAGTTCCAGGTTAATGGTTTCAATATCCCGGAGCGGATCAATGCTTCCGTCCACATGAATAATATTACTGTCCTCAAAGCAGCGTACGACATGAACAATCGCATCCACTTCACGAATATTGCTCAGAAACTGATTGCCCAGTCCCTCACCCTTGGAGGCTCCTTTTACAAGTCCGGCAATATCTACGAATTCAATCACGGCGGGCGTTACCTTTTTGGAATGATACATATCTCCAAGGAGCTTTAATCTCTCATCCGGCACGGTAACGATACCCACATTGGGATCAATCGTACAGAACGGATAATTTGCAGATTCTGCGCCTGCCTTTGTCAGTGAATTGAACAATGTACTTTTACCCACATTGGGTAAGCCCACGATTCCCAGCTTCATAATTTGTTATACCTATCCGAAAATGCCTTATTTTCAAGTGCTTTCGCCTTTCTCTATATTTTTACTACACCAATTATTACACCAATTTTAAATGATTTTATGCATTTTCTCAACGCTCTGCACTTCCTTCTCCTTTTCATCATCAGTAACATGGACGTAAAGATTCATGGTAATACCGATATTGGAGTGACCTAAAATCATCTGCAAGGTTTTCGGTTTCATTCCCGCTTCAATACACCTTGTTACAAATGTGTGCCTTAAAACGTGCATAGAAAACCGTATCGGAAAATTCTATTGGTCTAACTTTAAGAGATTTCAACTTCTCTTTCTGGTTCTTTAGAATTTCTACTGCTTCCTGGGTCAACGGAGCATCACGAACGCTGTTTTTTTGTCTTAGGTTCTCCACTTCTCCACTTGCCCACGGAATGTTGGTACTCCATTGTTCTTCTTATATGGATTACACGTTTTTTTTAATCAACGTCCGTCCACAGCAATCCTATCATTTCCCCTGTCCTTAGTCCTGTTTGCAAAATCAAGGCATACTGATTGTAATTGCTCGTTCCTTTGACGGTTTCGAGAAACAGCTTCTGTTCCCCAATCGTCAATGCACGCATTTCTTTTGGCTTCCTTCCACTCGTACATTTGACACTTTTTGTTACCGGATTTTTGTTTATCAGTTCATTTTCTAAAGCACCGTCAAACATCATCCACATAACAAGCCTACTGTGTTCAATTACAGAATTTGCATACCTATCCGACATTTGTGTAAGAACATTCTGACAATTCAAAGGCTTAACATCTTTCAAGAGCATATTGCCAATAAGAGGTTTTATGTTCCTTTCATACCTCTCATTGTAATTTCTTCTTGTGTTAAATCGTATATTTTCGCCTTTCACATTATCAATCCAATATTGATATCATGCATCCACCGTTTGATTTTTGCCTTGTAATACGTTTCCGTGCTCATCCTCAAACTGCGTATCTGCTAGTCATTGTCTACATTCTTGCAATTTCTTGAAATACTGCTGTCTGCGTTTCCCCGACTTGTCTGTAAACCTTGCTGTATATAACCCGTCTTTCCGTTGGCTTATGCCAACGCTTAACTCCTTTCCTCTTAAATCTTTTCCCATTGACAAATCTCTCTTTCTTTCAAAAAAAGAAAAGAGCCTTGATACAGTATGATATATTACCATATAAAGGCTCAAAAGTCCATATCAGCGGTCTAAAGCATTGTTTATGTACTTTTCGAATGCTGCCCTCTTGATTAGTTTTTTTCTACCGACATACAACACAAAGGGGCATTTCGGATCTTTTGCCATCTCGTCTATCCGGTTTATCCCTATATTGCTGTATGCTTGTGTCAGCTTTATATTCTCCACATCCTCGTCAAGCGCAAGGGCAATCTCCGAAGCGAAGTTGTCCTCCACGCCCTCAAAGTAAAGTTTCCCCTCGTTCCTTAACGACAGCAGCATCATTTTCAGGTAGATAATTGTATGCGTGTCGCCGCCCGCTATGGAGCGCAGTTTCTTGATGCGCTTGTCCGAAAACCAGTCCGCTTTCAGCTTCAGCCAGTAATACCTCTTTGCCATAAAATCCCTCCATAAACGCGCAAAAAGGACAGCCCAGACTTTTCCCATAAGTCTGTGACTGCCCTTGCGCTGTATTAATAAAAAATCCAAAATCCCTTGAAAACAAGCTCCCGCATTGTCATGTGTCCTTTGGCGGCTAAAATGCTGACGATTTCCATTCTCCGGTGTGCAGTGTCCAAGACGCACCTCCCGTCATTTTCTATGTAAAGCTTCCGCAGTACGGTTCAAATTCATGTATGATTGACAAAACAATTTTCCTGTCCTCTGAACCACAGGTCACAGCAACTTTTTCCAAACATTCCAACTGTTCCTGCGTGAGCATATTCCGGTGCTGCGATACAACGTCTGCAAGAAGATAGTCTCCGTTGTATCCCTGTTTTGTGATTATGGGTAGTTCTTCGCCTATGATATCAAAATCCCTGCATATTGCTTTCCTGCCGACACAGTACATCTTCATCATTGCTGATGTAGTCAGTTTTTTCCCTGACAGCAGCATACGCTCAATCTCACGCCGCCGCTGGAATGCGTTGTCCTTCATGTTTCACCTCCTTCCGCTGCTTAATTCCTTATGGCAATTATAAAAAAGTAATATACCCTCTATGGCTACCTTTCTCAAAAAAGTTTGGTTATTTTGCTTTTTTAACTTCCCAATTTTAATTGAGTTTCCCTTGTTTTCGCCCCAGAACAAGCAGCTGTCATCTTACGCCATTTTCACAACAAGCGTTATATAAAAGCATTCATCACGAATATCAGCATATATCTCTCCATTCATAAGCCCCATTAGCCTTTTGCATATGAAAAGTCCAAGTCCGTTGCCCTGCACCTTATCTGCATTGC
>CAYTIH010000024.1:0-37071 GCA_964437825.1 uncultured Clostridium sp.
TCGGCGAGTATATTCTCAGCATGAACCGGCGCATCATGAACAGGCCGCTTGTAATTGAGGACGAAAGGATCAATTTTAATGAAACTGATGCAAAAAATCAGGAGTAAATTTCATAAACAGGTTGTGTTCCTGTCGGGGGCCGGTGCAGTATGCCTGTTCTATCTGGCATGGTGCTGTGCTACGATTTCTTATCAGGGAAAGCTATATGCGCCGATACATTTGGTACTGATGGCGCTTTCCGCCGTATGTTATGCAGTATGCTCAACAATATGTGCAGGACATGAACGAACGGGGAATGCTGCTGCCGGGGAGATATGCAGGCTTTCTTCCGGAGTCCGCAGGCAGCTGCAGATTTTAAATGCGGGAGCCTTTGGTGCAGTTTTGCTTCTGCTTATATATGATATCAGAACCGGAGGTTTTGGAGCAAAAGAAAATCTGATCTATTATATTTTGGCAGATGCGGTCTGGCTTCTTAGTACTATGCGGAATTTTCGGACACTGCAGTATGAGCCTTTGGCAGATGTGAAGAGAGCGTTTTCTTGTGTAAGGAAGCATATTCCGCTTGTTCTCCTGTTAATGGCCGCTTTGCTTTTGGCCATCGAACCCGGCCGGCTGCAGTTTCGATGGGACGGAGCTTTGTATGAACAGGTATGCAGAGCAATGAATATCCACTCACTCAGCAGCCTTGGAGCATATGGGCATTTGTCGCAGGCCTATGGCGGTTTGTATTGCCTGCTGTTTGGGATCATCGGAAATACCGGAATTGCAATGGCAGTTTTTAATATTTTGCTGTATATCGGCAGTATTGTGGCTTTTTATGCGCTGCTTGGATATTTGTTTCGGGGCAGGCGGCGGTATGTGTATCTGGCAGGAACGGCAGTTTATGCGTTCTCGCCTTTTTTGCTGGGAATGGTAAATTATTATAGTCTGGATTATATGACGTTATGTATGTTTGTCTGGATGATATATTTTGCATTTACAGAAAAATGGGTGCTTCATTTTATTGCGGCGGTTTGTTTTGTCTTTACCAAGGAGCCGGCATTTGTTGTTTACGGAATGTTCTGCGTGGGTCTGGTTATTTCGGATTTCCTCAGGGACAGAGGCTGCCGGGCGAGGGACAGAATCAGGCATCTGTTTTGCGGGTATCAGTATTATCTTATGCTGCTTACGGGTATGTTCTGGGTGATGACCTATCTGTTAATCGGCGGATGGTCGGGCGGTGCAGGCGAGTTTGAAATGGATTATGTTTATGTGCTGGATAAGCTGAAGGTCTTATATGTGCTGAACTTTAACTGGCTGATGACTGCTGTGATTGTGCTTGGAGGCGGCATCCTGATCATTGCGGGAAGGAGAGGCGGACTGAAAAAAGAAAAGCCGGAATTATGGTGGCTGCCGCTTCTGTTTAGTCTCATGGCATTTACTGTATTCAGTGCGGCATTTAAAACAGTAAATCATGCAAGATATGCGGCAGCTGCGCCGGTGATTTTATATTTATTTGCGTTTGGCATTATCAGCTGCCTTGCAAATCAGGCATTGGAAGGCAGGCGAAACGGTGGGCGCCCGGAGTTGATCAAGGGAGTGCTGATATCCGTGTGCGCCGTTTTGATGCTGGTCAGCTCCTACTGTACGATTGATCCGGTCAGCCTTAAGTGTTTTCAGCAGGTGGATATCGGAGACGGAATTATGCTGACGACAGGCTCGCCCGTAATCGGAGACAGTATGATTTATAATAAGCAGATGCTGTATGAGGAATATGCCTTGAATCAGGCTTTTTCCTATGCAATAGAACGAGGGTATCAAATTTACATTCCGACCTATGACAGCAAAGCATATGCATTTGACGGGCTGATGTTGGAGGCCTCCGAATATCAGGATGACTATTTTCAAGTGATACAGCAGTGGGATGCGGAAAACCAAAGGAGAACTTCTTATGGGGGCGCCGGAACAGTTCCGATTGTGATTCGTGAGCTTACATCGGAGTCTGCACTGCCTGATTTAACGGATACGGATATGCAGGGGATTTGTTATATCTATTCAAAGATGCTGGGTGAGGATACTGCGCAGCATCTGATGCGGACGCAGGAGAATACTGAGCAAATGAGGTTTTCCTATCGGGGATGGGAGCTTTATGCGCTGGTGATTTACAGATAAAACAGGGAATTATAAGCAGAGAGGTAATCTATGTCGGAATTTCAATTAACCGTACCGGTAGTGTTTTGCGTTTTTAAAAGACTGGATACTACGAAGCAGGTATTTGAGAAAATCAGAGAAGCGCAGCCCGAAAAGCTGTATATTATATCCGATGCGCCCAGAGAGCATGTAGCCGGAGAAAAAGAAAAGGCGGAAGAGGTGCGTGCCTATATTGATGCGCATGTGGATTGGGATTGCAGACTGGTGCATCACTATGCGGATCAGAATATGGGCTGCGGAAAAAGACTTTCCAGCGGGATTACGTGGGTATTTGAACGCGAGGAGCGGGCGATTATACTGGAAGATGACTGTGTGCCTGACAGTACTTTTTTCAGGTACTGCCAGGAAATGCTGGAATATTATAAGGATGATGAGAGAATTCTCCTTATCAGCGGCAATAACCCGATTGCCCGGCTGTATCAGACACAGCATGATTATTTGTTTTCCTATGTGCCGTTTATCTGGGGATGGGCTACGTGGAGGAGAGCATGGAAGCTGTATGATTATCGCATTTCATCATGGCCGGAGAATAGGAAAAATCCGGTTTTCAAGAGGGCAATTCCGGTTAAGAAGGCATATTGGCTGTATACCTGCGAGTTCGATGTGTTAAACAGCGGTAAGTTCGACGACACTTGGAGCTATCAGTTTATGTATACCGGGATTATCAACTCCATGTACGGAATTTTGCCGGCAAAAAGTCATGTATTTAATATCGGATTTATGGAGGAGTCCACACATACCAAGGATGTGCCGAAATGGATGAGTCAGGAGGTGGAACCGGTCCGCTTCCCGATCAGGCACCGGGAAAAGGTGGAATGGGACCGGGACTTCGATATCTGCTATATGGAACATTTCGGGGAGCATGGACTGACGGTCAAGATCAAGCATATGCTTGGATTTGATATCAATAAATCGGTCTTTGAGGTCCTTAAGAAAAAGAAAAAGTAGGAATGATCATGAATACCAAAATTCTGTGTTTTTATTTACCTCAATTTCATGAAACGGAAGATAACAATAAATGGTGGGGGCAGGGATATACGGACTGGGTTGCCGTGGAGAACGCAAAACCGTTTTTTAAAGGTCATAAACAGCCGAGAATTCCGCTTGACCGGAATTATTACGATCTGTCACAGGAAAGTGCGGATGCGCTGAAGTGGCAGGCAGAGCTTGCAGGAAAGTACGGGGTTTACGGTTTTTGCATGTATCATTACTGGTTTCCGCATAAGCAGATGTTATATAAGCCCGTAGAAATTCTGCGCAGGCATAAAGAAATTGATATTCATTATACTCTGTGCTGGGACAGTAAAACCTGGAAACGCACGTGGTTTGCCGACAAGTTTGAATCGGAAATTCTGGTTCAGCAGGATTTCGGAGACGAAAAAATCTGGAAGCGGCATTTTTATGATCTGCTTGAGGATTTTCAGGATGAGAGATATATCAAAATTGATAATAAGCCGGTATTTCATATATACCGTTCCTGTGAAATTTTGCAGCTGCAGGAGATGCGCGACTGTTGGGATGCACTTGCAAGGGAAAACGGATTTGACGGAATTTATCTGATTGCAGGGGATGTGGAGCATAGAAGAGAGGAAAGAATCCGGAAAGCTGTGGATGCTTTTTATAACTATGAGCCGCTTCATATGTTTTATGAGTGCAGGAATACCTGGTACGGAAAAAGTACCGTGGCAAAGGCGGGAATCAAAAAGCGGATCAATCAATATTTTCATAAATCGATTTTGCCGGATAAGCGGGATGCGAAGAAAATGTATGATTTGATTTCGAATAATATGCCTGAGGTGGATCAAAAGGTTTATTTCGGCGTATTTGCCGATTATGACGATACTCCGAGGCGCCAACTGAAGGGAGCGGTCTATACTGACAATGATGTCAGTTATTTTAAGGACTGTTTGGCGGCCCAGTATCGGAAATCCATGGATGCCGGAAATGAATTTCTGTATATTAATGCATGGAATGAGTGGGGGGAGTCCGCGTATCTGGAACCGGATGAAGAAAGCGGGCTTGCCAGACTTGAGGCTGTTAGGGAAGTGGTGCGTACGTCATATAGTGGTTGGTGACAGTCCGGACATGAGATGGGAATTGAGCATTTGAAAATAGTATTTGAAATCATAGAAGCTATGAAGTAAAATAATACTATGTGTTGACTCTATGGGACAGGTGCGCCCTAAAATGTGTTAAAGATCAGAATTTAACAAAAAATTTGTAAGGATCACGGAGAATTAAAGGAGTATGAGATTGCACATGATCAAAGACAGATTGTTTCATCTATGCCGGAATAAGGTATTTGTTTTCATGATATGCGCAATTTGCCTGTTGTTAGGAAGCGTTTATTATTTTGGAATTCACCTTGGGTTCGTACCGCAGGGGGAAGAGACATCATTAATGTGGCGGTGGAATTTGATTGTTCACGGGAATGGCAAATATCAGCATATCAATGTTGTGTCCGATCTCATAGCATATATATCTGCCCAAATAGGCGGGTGTTCTTTTTTTTCGACAAGATTGTATTCAACATTGATGTATACTGTGGTTTTGTTTTTTACTATGCATTTATGCCTGAAGCCTAAGCGTGGAGGGGAGGTATCATTATGGCTTCTTCCGTTATATGCGTTATTTATGATATTTGTGCACATTGTCGGAACCGGCAGTGAATTTGGAAAAATTTTTACGGATACGGATTTGGTCTATCTGCTGCCCTATGACTATCATCTGATGCCGTTAATATTTGCTTTATGCAGCATTTTTATGATTGGATGCATGCTGCGGTCGACTAATCCAAAAAGCAGGAAGCGGTATTTTATCGTCAATTTAATCATAGCCGTTTATGGTATGCTTTTTTCGGATTTAATCTATTACATTATTTTTGTCGGGCCTGTACTCTTTACGCTTTTTTTGAGAGGGCTCCGGGATAAAAAGAAGAAAAAGTATTGTTTTATGGTATTGGCGGCGGGGCTGTTTCTTTTATTCATCACAAGAGTATTACCGCTGGATTTATGCGAATCGTTTTGGACGCAGGAAAAGGCGGATCATTATGGTGAAATATATGGCGCTACCAATTGGCTGAATATAGATAATTTCTTTGCACATATAGAAAACTATCTGAAAGTAATACTTCAATTATTTAATGCAGAGTTTTCGGATGCTCCGGTGCTCAGCTTCTATTCGGTTGTGTATTTTGTCAGAGTTGTTTTTATTGTGATAGGGCATATTTTGGTTTTTCGAATACTGAAAAGCAGTATGATCGGGAATATCAGGGATACTTCATATGACTATATAGACGAAGTGCTGGCGTGGGGATATTTCTTATTATTTTGTTCCTTTATCTTTACGTATAACGGATATTATATGGCGCTCATCAGATATTACGGTGCGTTTGTGCCGTTATTAACAATCATTTTATGCAGGAATATGAAGGATTATCTGAATGAAAAATTTCACAGAATATTATGTGGCGTCCGTTATAAAAAGTCAGTATTTTTTGTATCAATTTCTGTGATATGCATTTGCTGCGCACAGCCGGTATGGCTGTATGAAGCCGAGGACAGTTATATGCAGGACTGTGAGGAGGCGATCAGGTATATTGAAGAAACGGATCTGGGTTATGCGATTGCACCGTATTATTTTTATTCACGGTTAACGGCGATGTGCCATGGAGATATTATATTTTACCCGAATGAGCAGGCTATTCGGGATTATAACGGGGATGAGGCGCAGTTGATGTATATCGTGACGGGATTTGAAAATATAGATCATGTAACCAGTCTTATGAATATCGGCGTGGATGATTATGAAGATCTATGTGAGAAATATACAGTCCCTACCAGAGTATTGGAGCTGGATCATTTTAACGTGTGTGTATTCGAAAATTATGAAGGAAATCGGGGACAAGGTGATGCAGATTGACAGAAATGATATTAGAAGAAATGATGATCTTTATGCAAAGGGATTATCGGCATGAAATTTAAGAAATCATTTGAAAGCAGCTCAATCTTGGTTATGGGGTTATCTTTATTTGCAGGAGCTGTCAATTATGTTACATTAATCTATTTTGGCCGGATTATGCCCGTTGATGAATATGGAAAAATGTCGGCCCTGACCGCATTTATTTCCAACAGCGGGGTCTTTGTTTCACCCATATCATTTATGCTGTGCAAAGTATATGCGGATAATCAGATAGATAAGAGAAAGATCATTGCATTGATTCGGCTTGTAATCATAATTGAGGGGATTGAATGTATTGCGTTTCTTGTTTTCAGAGATTTGCTATTGGAATATTTGGATTTAGGCGGCCTGATAGGGCTTTTGGCTGTAACAGCCTCCGTGGTGTTGGCAACTTTATTTTCCATGCTGATGGCAGCCGTTCAGGGGTTGAGAGAGTTTACAATATATGGATTTATCAGTATCGCCATGTATTCTCTTAAATTTTTATTTGGGTATGTCGGTATCAGATTAGGGAAGGGCGCTGTCGGAGTATTGCTTGGAACTTGTCTTGCACAAATGATTTGCGGCCTGTTTCTGTGGAAGAAAATCAGAAGCGGAAGACATGCGGAGGAGCTTTCTATCAAATATGACTATAGAAAGGAAATACTATCGTATTATGGATGGTCTTTTCTGATTTTGCTGGTGATATCCTATATCAGCAATGCAGGAGAGCTTTTGCTTGCAAAAATTTATTGCAGTAATGAAGAAATCGGAATTTATTCGGTGGCGATGAATCTGTCAAAAATCATGATGTATGCCGCATCAGCAATTGCCACCGTATTATTGCCGATGGTAGTCGGGGTGAAGGATAATGCTTCCCGGAAAGCAGCTATCTTAAAAAAAGCAATGCGATATACCTTGGCGGTATCCGTTTTGTATGCAATTGTGTTAGTTCTCTTAAAGGAACAGGTGATCATGCTTCTGTATGGCGAAAAATATGTCAGGGCTATCGGCTATATTTATTATGCGCTGCCCTTTTGTATCGTTTTAAGCCTGTTAACCATATTTTATCAATATGTTTTGGCGGCGGGAAACATCAAAATGTTTTCTATTGTGATTTTCGGAGCAGGAGCGGTCAGTACCTGCATCATATTAGTTACGCGGGCGTCCTTAAAAAGGATCCCGTTGATTCTGGCATTGATTCTGGGAATTGTTCTGATATGCAGTTATCTATATGAAGAGAAAAAATAAAAGGAGTTAATACGGCTGCGGTATGGAAAAAAGTACAGAATTATCCATTTTAGTTTATTCCTGCTATAAAAATTCCGATATGTGGAGTATTTTTCTGACGCTGTTTCAAAAATACTGGAGGGATTGTGCGTATCGCTTAATATTACTGACTGATAAATTGGGCGGCCGCCATGAAGAATATGCCTTTGATGATATTGTTGTATGCGATTCTAACTGGTATGACATGCTGATGGCAGGAATTCAGAGGGGGGGCACGAAGTATGTCATGCTGTGGATGGATGATTATCTGCTATGTGACTATATACAGAATCAGGATATTGAGTATTACCTCGGGATGACCAAGAAATTTCATGCGGCCAATATGCGTCTGGTTGAAAGTCCCACCATACCGGCAGAAACGTTTTCGAAGGATCATAGATTTCATTTATACTGTCCCGGCACAGCGTACAGCTTTTCTACGCAGGTTGGGATCTGGAGTGCGGAATTTCTGAAAAAGAATATCAGACCGGAATGGTCGGCATGGGATTTTGAGAGGAAAGGCTCCATAAAAGTATGCGACTATGAGCATCCGTTACTGGCTCCCAAGGATTATACATTTCCTTATGAGGAGGGTGTTCGGAGAGGAAAATGGATGGACAATGGTGTGCGCATATGTAACAGAAATCATATCAAAATTGATTTTTTAAAGAGAAAGCAGATGAGTTCATTTGAAATGGCATGGATTTACTTTAAAGGAGGAATTTTGGGGTTAAATCCAACCTTAGTCGTCAAAATTCAGAATTTACTGCAGCGCAAAAAATAAAGAATTTACTTAGAGTAGAGGAAAAGCAATGGGCGGGAGCATTTTTTTCTTTATAGGAACAGAAGCGGAGTTTATCAAGATATTTCCGGTTATCATAGAGTGTAGGAAACGGGAGCTGCCTGTTGAAATCATAGCATCGGGACAGAATGATATCATGTCAAGCGAACTGATGGGAGTGATCTGCAGGCCTGATATTTTGGAACTTAGTAAAGAAAAAGACATAAAAAAGAGCACGGTGGGGCTGCTGCAGTGGTTTTTCAGGACATATCGCACAGCAGGCAGAAAGATTCGGGAGTTTTATACCGGTGTAGATTTCAAGAATTCTTTTATGGTGGTACACGGAGATACTATTTCAACTTTGATGGGGGCGTATCTTGGACGAAAACTGGAAATGAAGGTCGCGCATGTCGAGGCGGGGCTTCGCTCGCACCATCTGCTGAATCCTTTTCCGGAAGAAATTGACAGGCTGTTGACCAGCCGAAAAGCAAGGTATCATTTTGCACCCGGAAGAGAACCTGTGCAGAATCTTCGGAAAGCAAAGGGACTCGTGGTTGATACGAAATGTAATACGATTTTAGACAGTCTGCGGGTAGCGATGCAGCAGAAGAATCATTCCGAAACTGGAGGAGAGGAAGAACCATATTTTGTATTTGTACTGCATAGACAGGAAAATCTCATGAATAAAAAAACGGCAACGGATATTCTGCGGGAAATCGAGAAGGTCGCGGAGCATATGAAGTGTATTATGATTATGCATGAGATCACAAGGGTGAATATGGAAAAGTATGGACTGCTTCAGGAAATTGAGAATCATCCGGGAATGACTCCGATACCGCGTATGGGTTATTTTCGGTTTATGCGCTTGTTGAACGGAGCTGAATTTGTCATGACGGATGGCGGAAGCAACCAGGAGGAGCTGCATTATATGGGCAAGCCCTGTTTGATTTTGAGAACCTCTACTGAGCGTTCGGAGGGAATCGGAAGCAATGCGGTGATGTATCAGGGAGACATCAAAAACATAGAGCTTTTTTACAGAACTTATCAGGAAAAAAGAGTGCAAAGCGCGGTAGCCGGTACATGGTCACCGAGCAGCGAGATTGTAAATGTTTTGCAGCAGGAAATGAAATAGAGGTACTGATTTATGGATGATATTCTCGTCTCAATTGTGATAGCAACATTTAATTCGGAGAAGGTTTTGCCGCTTACGCTGGAGGCAATCAAAAAACAGAATTTTGCAAGGGAGCGTCTTGAAATATTGATTGTAGACGGAGGTTCTACGGATCAAACGCTTTCAATAGCGAAAGAATATAATTGCATTGTATTACAGAACCCCAAAACGGAACCGATCAATGCAAAGATTATTGGAATCAGGAACGCGCGCGGTAAATATCTCATTTCGATTGATCATGATGAGGTTATGGAAAGTCCGAACAGTATACAAAGTAAAGTGAATCTGATTGAAAAGCACCCCGAATGTAAGGTGATACTGTGCAGCGGCTACAAAAGACCGGATCACTACCCGTTATTAAATCAGTATATTTCGGAGTTCGGCGACCCATATTCCTTGTTTATGTATCACTTTTCCAAAGACTGTCATTTTATGGAGAAGGTGCTAAAACAGCATTATGTTATCGCAGAGGAGAACGAAGAGCATATAATTGTAGAATTTCAAAAGGGATTTCAAAAGCAGCCGATTATGGAAGTATGCTGTGCGGGAACGTTGATTAACAGGGAATATTTTATTCATTTCGACAATATTTTCGAGCACAGCGGTGATTTCGTTCATTTATTTTATTTAATGCTGGAGGATGGTTGTAATAAGATAGGGTATATAAAGGGAGACCCCTTGGTTCATTATTCTGTAGATTCCTTAAAGGCCTATTTACCCAAATTAAAATGGAGAGTATGCAATAATGTCCATTTTGATGATATGGGAGCATGTGGATTTCGTGGGCGGCAGAAGTATCAAAGCAAAATGAAGTATAAGAAATATTTCTTTATCCTGTATTGCATTTTTATTTTGCCGCCTTTGTTTCACAGTGCTTATCTTGCTATATCCAGAAAGAATGCAGCATATCTGCTGCATACATTTTTATGCTGGTATGTCCTATTACAGATTGCCCTGCAATACATGATAAAAATATTCCGTATCAACCCCAAATTAAAAAGCTATGACGGAAAAAAGGTGATTAAGTAATTTGACAAGGTTATTTTTGTGATGGGGAAGGAGATAAAAGGATGAGTATTTTAGAAATTGTGAGTAAAATATATGACAGAAATCCCGTCAGTTATCGTTTATTAAGAAATTTGAAAGAAAAGCCGGGGATGATGAACTTTTTAAAGAACGTTATTATCCTACCTATGATTCCGATATGGAATCTGCTTGCTCAAAAGGAGGTCAAATCGATCAGAAAAAAGGGATCCGTTTATAGTATCAGAAATGGCGGAACAAGGTTCTATTTGCCGCAGCTGGATCTTGGAAAGGGCGAGTTTGTGCAAAACAGGATATTTCTTGAGCGGGATTATTTTGAGATCAGGCGCCTTGAGCAAGTCGGCTCCTATGTGAATCGAGGGGGGTGTGTTCTTGATATAGGAGCAAATATTGGAAATCATTCATTATATTTTGCGAAAGAGTGTCACGTGGAGAAGATATATGCTTTTGAACCGGTGAAAAGCACATTCGAAATTCTGAAGAGGAATATAGCCTTAAACGGACTGGAGGATACTGTAACGGCATATCAGTTCGCGCTTGGGGATCATCGGAGTAAGGCTAAGATTATCTATCATGATGGTGATGCTGGAGGAAACAGGGTAGAGGAAGACCTAACAGGCAATACATCGATTGAGGCATTGGACGATATCAAGTTTTCGGAGCATATTGATTTTGTCAAAATTGATGTGGAAGGATATGAGAGCAAGGTGCTTGCGGGAGCTGTAGAGACCTTGAGGATCAACCGTCCTGTTATTATGATAGAGATTTTTGATGAGAATTATCGTCATGTGGATTCTTTGCTGAAATCCCTGAATTATGAATGCAAACTGAAAATAGAGAATGACTATGTTTATTCCTGTGATTGCTAGTTTATCAATTACTGTCTAATAACCATTCAAGGGAAATGTCCAGAATGTCGGACAGGACTTTCAGCTCATAATCGGCTACGAACCGGGTACCGATCTCGATCCGGCTGATGCTGTCCCGTTCAATGGTAATACCTGAGAGCTGAAGCTTTGCAGCTAACTCATTCTGGGTCAGCTGCTTTGTGATACGTGCCTGACGTATTTTTTCTCCGCATAAATTTTTTCTGCCGTTATAATCGTATATTTTCATATGCCCTCGCGTGTTAAAGATCAGAAACTGTATTGACATTAACACACAGTGTATTTTAAATTGTGTTAAAGATCAGAAAATTGTTTTTTTATTCATTAATCGGTAATATCCAAATGACAAGAGGAACATCAATGAAGATCATAGAAATAATTGTACCATGCTATAATGAGGAAGATTGCGTGGAAGTTTTTTATAATAAAGTGTGTGAAGTATTTGACGAACTGCCGGATTTTGATTTTATCATCACTTATGTGGATGACGGCAGTAAGGATGCGACGTTAGAAAAGATTAAGAACGTAAAAGACTGTTCCGGTAAAGGAAAAGTTCAGTATATTTCTCTTTCACGCAATTTCGGAAAGGAATCGGCTATCTATGCGGGCATGTCCGAGAGTACGGGGGATTATGTTGCACTGATGGATGCGGATCTTCAGCATCCGCCCGAGCTGCTCAGACAGATGATAACAGCAATTGAAGCTGAGGGCTATGACTGCGCTTCGGCGAGGAGGGTGTCAAGAAAAGGTGAGCCTCCGATACGCAGCTTTTTTTCCGGAACATTTTATCGGATCATTAACCGTATTACAGTCCTTGATCTGGTTCCGGGCAGTACGGATTATAGGCTGATGAAGCGCAGCGTTGTAGAGGCAATTATTTCCATGCCGGAGAAGGAACGTTTTACTAAGGGAATTTATTCCTGGGTAGGATTTCGGAACAAATGGATTGAATATGAGAATGTGGAGCGGGTTGCCGGAACAACAAAATGGAGCTTCAGAGGATTGATTCATTATGCGTATAACGGCTTTGTTGCATTTGCAACGACACCGCTGCGGGGGGTCGTTTATTTTGGCATGTTAATTGTGCTGTTGACCATAGCATATGCAATTTATATTTTTATAACGGCATTGAATACACAGGGAGAACGTACCGGGTATGCTTCCATATTGATCGTGATACTCCTTTTGGGAGGTATCATTATCACTATTTTGGGTATGATCGGGGAATATATGGCCAGAATTTATATGGAGGTTAAGAACAGACCTATTTATTTTGCAAGGGAAACATGTCTTAAGAAGAACCAGGCAGAGGAAAAGGCAGAAATACAGACAGAAAATCAGACAGAGAAAAACAGGAAGGAAAAGAAAGATACATAAAGTACAATTTGACAAGAACAGACCAAAATAGTATCATGAATCAAAAGTGCGCGGCTGATTTGGGTATGTAATCGGATACCCAAAACTATAAAAGCATATAACTGCAATGATTCCATAAAATTATGAGTGAATTCCTATACAAAATCGTCGGCTGGGTTGCTGAGGTTCACAATTATATCATGAAGTTAAATGACGCCTACGAGTACAATTTTACGGATAAGGAGCTGCATTTCCTTGTCATAGGCGTCTTTGGTCTGCTGCTGATTTTCGGAATTTATCCTCTCTTTAAGTGGCTGGCAAAGCACAATCATGTGATGGTGATTGCATGGACCTATGTGTTCACTTTGATCCTGGTGATTACTTTTGCCATAGAGATTGGTCAGAAGATTACGCATACCGGAGTTATGGATTTTGGCGACATTGTCTTTGGCGTCGTCGGGTTTATTACGATGTTTTTCCTATTTTCCGTAATACGGGCGCTTTGGCATTTGATCAGAGGGCTGATCCGGCGCAGGCGGGAGAAAAAAGAAAGTGAAACTGAATGAAAGTAAGAAAGGCAAGTGATACGAGTTGTAATGCGGCCCCTGTCCGGCTGGCAGGGGCGAGCAGACCGGGTATCACTTGCCTTTTTGGGTATTATATCCTTCGCTTATACGACCGGATAGAATCCGGACACTTTACCGTCGTAAGCAATGGTATGAGAGGTTTCCGCTTCCGTGTATTCAACAAGAAGAGAAGTGCTCATAATGTGGCTGATTACGGTTCCGTCATTAATATCATTGCGCAGATAAACATCCACTTTTTCGATCGGAGTCATGCTGGCACTCTGTCCGTAAGGAATACTGATGGCGTTGATCGGATTGTTGACAAAAGCTTTTCCGTTGACAGAGACATCCTGCGCAAGGCCGAAGGTAAGTACGGGAAAATCCGCCATGCTGTTCTTTACGGCATAGGTATTTGCGCCTAATTCGCTGCAGGGAACAGCGCTGCCAAAGTAACCGTCTGCAAAATCATAGAGAATCTTTGTAGAGGCATTCTTATCGGACAGCTTATTAATTGTGGCGCCGCCCTGAATCTCCGTATTAGAAGCGTAAACGGCAAAGCTTGTTTCCCACTGGATCGTGTTGTGCATAAAAGGCTTGAAGCTGATCCAGGCTACTTTATTTCCGCAGGGTGAACTTGTGTGTTTGACGATAATCACCTTTTCGTTTGCGAGCCAGATTGTACCTAAGTCTGTTTCATCAAAATCAATGTTTAATTCGTAATTCGGCATAATTTTTTCCTCTCTTTTTACATTTTTTAGGTGTTTGCGAAACTCATCAAAACATTGCGTTAATTGTGCAACTTCAACATAATCCAATGAGTTTCGCAATTGCCTGACATTTATTTATAAGCGCTTATATACATAGAAAGCCATAAAATTTAAAAAAATAAGGTTAGAAATCAATGATAATAATTAATCTCCCTGTTGACCGAATCATATACATAAGGACAGTTATCCCATTTATGGATGACCAAAGGCCCTAATTCCAAAGCGGTTTTCGTATCCTGTGGATAAGAGCACTGATTGGTCAGACCATACAGGAAGATCCTCTTTTCTGCGCTGCAGAATAGGAATCCCTGATCTGCGATGCAGCGCGGACGCAGGTCTGTTTGGTAATGTATCATTTTGTTTTTTTTGCAGCGTGAAAAACAGATGTCCGGACATCTGCTTTTCTGATCTATATAAAATAGCTTAAGCTATCAGGTGCTCTCGGAGTTTGCTTTCAGATATTCCCGGTATTGCGTTCGGAAATGGATCTCATCAAAATGGAAATTGCGGATACATAAAAATAAAGAAATTTTACATTCACTGTATAAATCCATGTCAAAGTGACCGTATATATAGCTGTATTTGTGCAGCATGCGGTCGTATTTCTGAAATAATAAAAGTAAGCGTTCTGAGGCAGGGTTATTTTTTGTCATTATGGATCAGCTCCTTTCTGAGATGTTCGAGGGCGGCGCATTTGATATCATGAACGGATTGCGGCTTGATGCCCATGCAGGATGCAATCTGACGATCGGAATAGCCTTCCTGAAAAGATAGCTTCAGGTATTGTTTTTGACGTTCTGTCAGGTTCGAAATAATATCGTCAAAATAGTAATCATATACGTCCTCGAGACCGGATCCCATTCCTGTGTCCTGAAAATCGGTTGCAATCTCTGCCTGTGTCTGTTGTGCAGAGTGAAGTATGTATTTTTTTCTTGTTTCCTGAAGCGTTTTGGACAGATATGCCAAAAACATTTGCTCCTGTACCAGATCAATAAATTCTTCTTCATTGGGCTGGCTGTGATTTTGAAAGTAAACTTCTGTCAATCTGTCTTTGGTTTTCATAGATACCCCTTTTCTTTCGATAACTTTAGTTTATATTATTATAAAGACAGATTTCGTAGAAAAATAAGGTATCCGATTATAGAAATAGAAATAACCGCAGCAGTGAAGCCAAAAGGCTCAATTTACGAATAACCTGCAACATATTTTCAAAAAGTATGACAAATCACTATTTTTGGATTATAATGCATATCATAAGGATTCATATTTGCGAAGCAATATGATATCATGTCGTCAGACATGACATCGGCCCGAAGCATCGCGCAGTGGCCATCATTAACATGATTGCGATGCAATTATGTTGGGAGAAAATTTATGGATTTATCTTTTTTTAAGGACAGGACAGTTTTGATTACCGGTCATACCGGTTTTAAGGGAACCTGGATGTGCAGGGTTTTGGTAAATGCCGGAGCGAGGGTTGTCGGTTATGCATTGGAACCGCCTACAAATCCGAGTTTGTTTGCATTAAGCGGCGTAGAAAAGCAGATGGTATCCGTTCGCGGAGATATTCGGGATTATGAGCGTCTGCGGAAGGTTTTCGAAGAATATCGACCCGAAATTGCGATTCATATGGCGGCGCAGCCCATTGTGCGGGAATCCTATAGATATCCGCGCGATACCTATGAAGTCAATGTTATGGGAACGGTCAATGTACTGGAATGTATTCGTCTGACGGACTGTGTAAAATCCTTTGTGAACGTAACCACAGATAAAGTATATCTGAACCGGGAGTGGAGCTGGGGCTACAGAGAAAATGAGGAATTGAACGGTTATGATCCGTATTCCAATTCCAAATCCTGTTCCGAGCTTGTGACCGGAAGCTATGTGAATTCCTTTTTTGGGGATAGGGACATTGCCGTTACGACAGCCAGAGCCGGTAATGTGATCGGCGGCGGTGATTTTGCGGTTGACAGGATCCTTCCGGACTGCATTCGTGCTGTGGAGCAGGGGAAGGATATTGTGGTAAGGAATCCGTACTCTACCAGACCTTATCAGCATGTGCTGGAACCGGTAATCGCATATCTGATGATTGCAAAAGAACAATATCTGAATCATGGGCTTGCAGGAAGCTATAACGTGGGACCGGACGAAGAGAATTGTCTGACGACCGGAGAGTTAGTTACTTTGTTTTGCAAATGCTGGAATGAGCAGGCAGCAAAACAAAGGGATCATGGTCAGACCGGTAAAAACGTAAGCTGGATGAATCGGCATGATGGCGGTCCTCATGAGGCGGATTTCCTGAAGCTGGACTGTACGAAGCTCAAGGCGGCTTTTGGCTGGAAGCCATGTTGGAATATGGATACCACGATGAGTAAGATTGTGGAGTGGACGAGATGTTATTTTGAGGGCGGCGATATCAGCTCATGTATGGACAGGCAGATTCGGGAATATTTATCTTCCATGAGCGGCGTTAAGCAGGGATAAGCCGATCCGGGTTTCCTGTACGGGTATTTGAATTCTATTTGGGAGTTTGCGGCTACGCGGCGTCCGTAAATTCTGTTATAAGGAAAAAGCCGCATAGAAATGAGGCTAAGCATGTTTGAAAATAAAACAGAATCTGAAGCAAGAGCAGAAATTCTTGGATTGGTAGAGGAATATTGCAATCGATATCATAATCAGAAAAAGGAGTTCCGGGAAGGGGACAGAATCTCATATGCTTCGAGAGTGTATGACAGTGCGGAAATGGTGAATTTGGTGGACAGTTCTTTGGAATTCTGGCTGACCGCCGGCAGATATACGGATCAGTTCGAAAAGAATTTTGCCGGGTATCTGAATGTGAAATTCTGTTCTTTGGTAAATTCAGGATCATCGGCAAATCTCTGTGCTTTTATGGCATTAACCTCACCGCTTTTGGGTGAGCGTGCAATTAAACGGGGGGATGAGGTCATCACGGTGGCAGCGGGCTTCCCGACAACGGTAGCGCCCGTGATACAGTACGGCGCGGTTCCGGTATTTATTGATGTGACAATTCCGCAGTACAACATGGATGTGACAATGCTTGAGCAGGCCCTGTCGCCGAAAACGAAGGCGGTTATGGCGGCGCATACGCTTGGAAATCCCTTTGACTTAAAAGCGGTCCGTGACTTCTGTGACAGGCATAATCTCTGGCTGGTCGAGGATAACTGTGACGCACTTGGTTCGGAATATACATGGAACGGAGAAGTACGTCTGACAGGTACGATCGGTGATATCGGAACATCCAGCTTCTATCCGCCGCATCATATGACGATGGGGGAAGGCGGCGCTGTGTATACGAATAACGCAGTCTTGCATAAATGCATTCGTTCCTTCAGGGATTGGGGACGCGACTGTATCTGTCCTTCGGGCCGTGATAATATGTGCGGACACCGTTTTGACAGGCAGTATGGCGAACTGCCCCTTGGCTATGATCACAAATATGTGTATTCTCATTTTGGATATAATTTGAAGGCAACCGACATGCAGGCGGCAGTGGGATGTGCGCAGCTGGAAAAATTCCCGTCTTTTGCAGCCAGAAGGCGTGATAATTGGAAGCATTTATATGAGATTCTGGAACAGGGCGGCGCGGAAGAACATATGATACTTCCGCAGCCGTGCGAGAATTCCGATCCGAGCTGGTTTGGTTTTATGATGTCCTGCAAGGAAGGAACGGACAGAAACAAAGTGGTTTCCTATGTGGAAGGAAAGGGAATTCAGACCCGGATGCTTTTTGCCGGTAATCTGATCAAGCATCCCTGCTTTGATGAGATGAGAAAGACGGGGGAAGGCTACCGGGTAGTGGGCAGCCTTGAAAATACGGACCGCATCATGCGCGACACCTTCTGGGTGGGCGTATATCCGGGCATGACGGATGAGATGATTGCATATATGGGAAAAACAATTCTGGAAGCGCTGGCACAATGATGAATGCTTCGGCATTAGTTTAGCTTCGGTGCTGTGACGGACCAGAGAAAATGATTAATCACATGCTCATGGAGCTTGGTTAAGCTGCTTTGAGGAATATTTTTGGCAGAGATGATGGCGTCTATCATTTCTGCCTTTTCTTTTTTGAGCCCGCTCCCGATACAAAAGCCGGAGTCCGCATCCCGGTCCTGAAGTGCGCCCAGGATAAAATCCGGCCCCGGAGCGTGGTAAGCAATGACCGGACATTCATAGTACAACGCTTCCAAAATGGCCATTCCATAGATTTCATGTCGGTTCAGATTCACAAAACAGTCACTGATCCGGAAAAACTCCCAGATTTGCTCGTTCGGAACGGATGGAATCAAACGGATGACATGCGCAAGTCCGAGGGAGGCAATCATATCCTCCGCATCTTTTTGAAGCTCCCCTTTTCCGATCATACATAATCTGAGATCGGAATCCTGTTTGTAAGCCTGCGCGAACAACGATATCATTTCCAGGGGTTCTTTTTCCGGCGTTAGCCGTCCGATAAAAAGTACGATTCTGTCGGATGGGGAAAAGTTCCATTTTGTTTTATATGCTTCCCGGTCCGCCTGTGCATAACTCTGATGAAGCAGATCCTCATCCAGTCCTACGGGTACCAGAACGGTATTTTTGATGTTTTGCTTCACGAGCCGTGCACAAATGTCAGGCGTCTTTCCCCAGACAGAAGACTGTTTTGCGTAAAAACGAATCAGGCGTTTGGTCAGCCGGTTCATGATAAGCCGGTACACGGGATTGGTACTCGTACTCTCAATAATACCGATATAGGGATACATACGAACCCCGTGCTTTTGGCACCATGCGGCAACCTGAGTGGTGTAGAGCTGGGTATCACTGAAGCAGATCAAAAGCTCCAGTGACGGGTCGAGATATTTTTTCGGGAAAAACCCGTTAATCCCCAGAGAGGAAGCGGGAAGCTGGATATACCGCAGGGATATGTCGGATTGGGGGGCGGCTGTGTGCATGGACACGGCAGGTTCACGCAGAACCGCCTTGTCGATCAGCTTGTATACTGTGACATGATGGCCCTGTCTGGCGAGCGCTTTTCCAAGCCCAAGCTCCTGGGAATTATAAAAGCCCGGTTTTGCATTTTTATTCAGACTTAAAGCAATGATTCCGATGTTCATGATTGAAGTACCTTTTCGTAAACAGACAATAATTGTTTCAGATTGATTTCTTCCGTATAGCGTTCTTCGTAAAGCTTTCTGGCGTTTCGGGAAAGCGTGGAGGCGCTGTCCTGGTCCCAGTGCCAAAAGAGGCTTGCCAGTGATGCACAATCTCCGGGAGGAAATGTATAGCCGGTCGTTCCGTGCAGAATCAGATTGCCGACGTTCCCAAGATCGCTTCCGATTACCGGGGTGCCACAGGCATAGCTCTCAGCAATCGTAACGGGGAAACCCTCATACCACTGCGTTGGCATACAGACAGCCAGAGAGTCTGCCATGAGCTTTAAAAGCTCTTTGTGGGGAAGCTGGCCCACCAAGCGAATATGCTTCAGCTGGGATTCTTCGATTTTTTGTTTTACCCGTTCCTCCTCCGGTCCGCAGCCGCACAAAGTAAGTTCCGTCACAGGCGCCGTACTCATGCCGGAATCGGAAAGCTTCTGTTCATATTGCTTCCATGCATCCAGCAGAAGATCAATTCCCTTGGCAGTCTCCATACGGCTTGCGTACAGAATGCGTTTGCTGCGTGTTTCATAGGGAATGAGATGATCCGGCGCGGCAGCGAAGTTTGGCTTCACATAGACTCTGTCAGGATTTATGATTTCTTTTTTTTGATTTAACTGTAACAGAATCTGTTTATTGAAATCAGTCAGGCACAAATAGGAAATGCGGTGGTAAATATGCCGCATTCTATGATATTTGAGAATTACGGTACTGATCAGAGTCTGTAATTTGGAATTGCGGTAGCACCCATGTCTGACTGATTCCTTCAGCCCCTTGGAAATGCAGTCCGTACAGATATGACCGTCACGAAGCAGCATGGCTCCCGGGCATAGCAGACGGTAGTTGTGTACGGTCTGCAAAACCGGTACGCGGCAGGATAGCGCGGCATAGTACACGGAGGGACTGATTACGGACAGGGTATTATGCACGTGAACCAGATCGATGGACTCGCAGCGGATCAGACGCCGGATATCCCGATAGGTGCGGGCTGAATAAACGGAGCGAAAGGGCAGCAAGAGCTTTTGCGGCAAAGAATAGGAGTCGAGCTCGGTATTGCTTCTGAAATAGGTTACGACATGAATACCGGCCCTTTGAAGCATTCGGACTTCATTTTCGACAACGGAGTCCTCTCCGCCTGGAATTTTGTAGGAATTATGAACGATCAGAATACGAAGCGGTGTATGCATATCAGGACTCCTTTTTGTCTGTAAACAGCGGGATCAGCTTGACAGCCGCGACACAATAAAATACCGGAATAATCTGATACAGGGCACGCAGTCCGGAGTTGTCCACGCCGATATCCAGATTCTGCTTGTTCCAATAAATGATCAGAATGATCAGCGCATATCCGACCGGCATAAAGACGGAATAGTCATAGCCGGGTCTGACCAGGATGATCAGACAGCACAGCAGCAGAATACTGAAAATGGAGAAGCCAAAGGCGGTTCCTGCCAAATTACGAAACCAGGCATCTGTAAAGTCCGGAAAAATGGTGCGGTTTTTGAAAATAAACAGTCCGAATACCATGATCATACAGACGGTAATGATATGAGGAAGGTATTTTTTGAAAAGCGATTCTGCGATCAGATGGAAAAACAGCAGATACAGAAAGGTTGCCGAAATTGCTGCCGTCAGTAAAGCTCTGGTATCTGCATTTAAAAGGGAGGTATCATAGGACAACGTAGTTACCGCATACAGGATATGCTTCAAATAATAAATGTAAAACAATTGATAAGCGCCGGAAGGGATGAATAATAGAGCAAGTCCCAGAGACTGCTTCATGCGGTCATGCTTTGCCTGCGGCGGTATGCTTTTGGATAAGTGCAGACTATAGCAGATAAACAGAAAGCAGACGATGATCGCGCCATCCTTTCTGAGCATGGTCACTGCTGCAGAAAAGCCGCAAATAAGCAGAGCATAATCCAGGCCCGGGTGCTTTGGATCATAGGTAAGTCCCAGATAAAAGAGCAGAAAATAATAGAACATAATCCAGCTGTTGGATAATACCCAGTTTGTAAAGAGCAAAAAGGGCGAACAGCTGATCAGCAGCAGCGTAAAAAATATGGTATAGCAGAGCGCTTTTTTAGAGGAAAAAGAACGAATGGCATATTGGTAAATGCAGGCGGCATAGGCGATGATCACATTTATGATCAGAAAGCCCTGAATGGGGAAAATAGTGTCAAGATCCCATAATGTTGCATAAGCGCTGACCATGGGCAGAAATTGACCGATATTCGTCAGGACAAAGCTGTTATCGGTGAGGATATCGTCCTTATAGCTCATCATAAGGGCAACTGCCTTTCCGTAATCGGAAAAGTAGAAATAGCTGTCATAATTCAGAATGACATAGTTATAGCCGGTGGATACCAGACATGCAACGGCGGTGATCACGGCAATAGCCGGCAGAACCGGAAGTTCAAAGCGCTGTAATTTCCAAATGCCAAAGGAGCCGTCAGCGCCCGGCGTCTTACGGGAAGCATATTTCTGCATACATACCCTTAAAATGTAACAAAACAGAAGAAAAGCGCCTATCAGAAAAAGAACGCGCCATAGTCTGTAGGTGAATCCGCCAAGGAGTAAAAACTGACTCATAAAGCACCAGAGACAGATCCCGGAGGGGAAGGCCATCAGACATACCCATAAGCCGTTTAACCGTTGCTGAATCAGCTTCAGAAACAAATATCCGACTGCAAATAAAAACAGTACGCTCAGGACCTGTCTGATCTGATACAGGTAAACATTCTGGATGGAAAGCCTGTTAAAATAGGCCTGATTGGAGGATGCGCTGATCAGCAGGAGCAAAACGGACAGCGCCAAAAAGAGATAGCAGTATATGGATTTTTTTATTTGAAACCGTTTCATTTCATGCGCCCTCCTTCCTTTCTGATTCATACTCCGGTATTGTGATTGCACAGGCGCTTTCGGATGGGGAAAGGTTTTCGTGATCTGTTATTTCATGATAATAGGTTTCCGACATCAGATAAATGTGCATCCATTGATCGATCATGGCTACCAGAGTATCCTCCCCCTCCAGGCTGCCTACATTGATGTAGACGGAAGGAAGCATGGGGATAAAGGTATCGGCATTTGAAGGAAAAGCATAATCCAGCAGATAGATCAGATTATTTTCCGCGGCAAACGTAAAATCCTGCTTATGTTCATAAACAATTTCCTCTGCCGCAGCGGGAATTTCTGTCGGTATGACTTCACCGGAAAAGGTCCTGAAGAACACGTCGTAAAAATCGCAGGAGGTATCCAGAAGCACTGTCCGTTGATTCAAAACAGGAAACAGAATTTCGCACGGAAATTCAGAATCATCCTTGTATAGAAACAGATTTTCCCGGCAGTCTCCGAGCGGAACCGTTTCATCCAGCACAAAATCGGGAAACAGATGCCGCAGATTATAGACGGTGTTGGCAAGAAAACCGGCGGTCAGCAGAATCAGAATGAGAACTTGAAAAGTCCGCCGCTTTTTGGAAAGCAGCAGACTTAAGAGCAGTGTCACTATGATAAAAACAATGATTGTAACAAATGCTTCCTTGAACATAAGACTCCTTTGGTGAGGCAGAGAGCGGAATCGTTAAATAGGTTCCCGGTCATGCATGCCTCAGGGATTTATTAATAGCCGAGAAATCCTTCAGGGCATGTCTTCCTATTTTAAAAATCTTTCTTAAGTTAATGGAATTGACGCCGCCCTGTCTGGGTTTAAATGTAATGGGTATGTATTTGACGGGCAGCTGCTTTCTTGCATAAATCACGGATAAAATAACATTTGACAGATTAAAGCCGCATGGGATCAGCGAAAGCTGCTCCTTTAATATGTCTGCCTTCATTAGGCGAAAGGGAGTATTGGCATCGGCAACGCTCACATGAAAGCAGAGCCTGATGACAAGCTTCAGCGTTTTGGTGACAAAAACGCGGGAGAAGCCGTCCTGTCTTTTTTGCCGGTGGCCGATGACCATGGCGTACTGCTCTCTCAGATTCCAAAATTCATGGAACTCCTCCGGAATCGTCTGACCGTCGGAATCCGTCTGAAAAACATAATCGGCGCCCTGTTCGAGCGCATAGGCATATCCGTACAAAACGGTGGCGCCATGTCCCTGATTTTCCTTTGTAAGGGGACAAAACAGGGGACGATCCTCGGCATATTCCGTCATGATCTCATACGTACGATCTTTACTGCCGTCATTGATTATCACCAGACGGGATTGTCCGTTTCCGTTATATTTCTCTACAATGGGGTACCATGCATCAATGACCTGTCTGATATTTTCCTCTTCGTTATAAGCCGGAATCACTATATATAGTATATCCATGAATTTCCTCCCGAAACAAGTTTGGCATACCTTGCCTGCTTTTATCTTACATGATTTAGGAGAAAATGGCAACGGCAATCAGGCCGGGCGCCCGATGTAATGCAATCGTCTGAACATACATGCAGCTTCTGTATGAGTTCATTCATTCGATAATTTGATGATCACGGTTTTGTCGATGATCGTAATGGAACCGCTTTCAGGCCAGACCGGCATCCGTGCTACTTCAGGATCTGCCGATAGCGCCTGCGTCCGCGCCTCATCGGCTGCGCTGAATTCAAGATGATAATAATTCTGTAAAAAGTGGCTGTAATGCACGGCGCCGGTCATAATATAGCCCTCCGTAAATCCGGTCATGTCCGGCGGAAGATGAATGGATATGGACGAGAGCTTTTGACCTTCAGGATTCACATGCGGATTGTCATCCAGCGTTCCGATTACGGCAATTTCATCGGCGCCCTTAAGGTCCTCCAATGTCATGATTACCTGTGCCATATGATCCATGGTGCTCATGGAAGCCTGAACGCTGATGTTCTGTTTCTGATAGCAGATATTGGCAGTCAGAATGAAGTTATACAAAATCAGACATGTCAGAATCAGACAGAACCATTGATATATGACGGTAAAAAAAGCTGTTTTCTTAGAAGCCTGATCGTAAAAGATCAGAAGCAGGACATATACGAAATAGAGTCCTCCGTGCATGAGCATATGGTACGATACATTGGGAGAAATAAAATAAATGGCAAAGCAGCAAAACGGAATCAGGACGGCAAATAGGACAGTAAGCAGCAGTCTTGCCGGCGTATGCCACAGCTTGTTTTGAACCAGGTAGAAAACCATGCCGATTGCAAGGAGCAGAAGCATCAGAATATTCAGGTATGAATATAGATTCATATCGGAAAGAGAGCCTGTGAAAAAGTAGGCGAAATCTGTTATGCACTGCCCCGCTGCCTGAAGCAGACTGACGGCGGGGGAGGAGGCGCTAAGATCGCTGATTCCCTGATAATCCGCGAAGGTTACATGCTGAAGCTTTTGTAAAACGGCATTCAGAAGGTAATACAGAAGAAATCCGATTACGGCGGATAAGAGACATCTGCCCCATTTCAGGAGCAAAGTCTTAACCGGAGCGCAGTCAAACAGCAGCTGCTTCAGACTCCATACTATAACCAGCATCATAGCAAATGTAATAAATGCCTGATAACAGCCGAAAGCAAAGGTAATAAGCAGTGCGCCGGGAAGGAAACCCCATTTATGTTTTAACACCAGATAGATCGCTGCAGTCATGCACAGCATGGACAGGAAATATCCGTCCGCAGTATACATATAGGCGAAGATGCTGGTGACAGCCGGAAAGGCTGCCAGAAGGCCGCCAAGCAGGATTCTGGCTGAGGCTTTTTGAAGCTGCAGCAGTTCACAAATCAGGATTGCGGTCACGCCCAGATATAGCAGTGATAATATCCCGTTGATCCACGGCAGATCATAATAGGAGCTGATACCGCAGGCAAGCGTTAAAAAACAGCGCCCGAGCGAGATTGTATTCTGGCTGCTATACCAATTGTTTAATCCGTCCCAGTTTGGCAGATAATTAAAAAATACAAAGGCATGTGCCAGAAGACCGAACAGGAAAACAGATATGAGAATCTGAAGTCTTTCGGTTGTTATCAGCTTTTTTGTTTTTTCATATAATTGGCCAGGTGTGATCATAAACAGAAAACTCCGATGATATAATTTGTGCCGGAGCGTCTACGCCCATCGCGAATGCTCCGGAGTGAAAATGAAAGGCTGAACTGTAACCATAATATGCTGATATTTTACATGATTTATTACGGAAAAGCAATGCTTATGATCCTTGAGAGAGAATATACATTGATCCTCGAGAGAGAAGAGCATGTGATCTTTCAGAGCGGATGTCATCGGAAGGGGCCTCATATAAAAAAGACTGTACGAATCTGAGGGTTTGGTGATATACTGGACAAGAAATAGTGTGAAAAATAATGAAAGCGAACAATTTGTAAAGGAAAAGGAAATGGATCAGGATCAAACGATTCAGTTATTCGTTCCGGGGCGTCTGTGTCTTTTTGGCGAGCACAGTGACTGGGCGGGACTTCAAAGGACGATTAATGCGTCTATCGTTCCGGGACAGGCCATTGTCACGGGAATTGAGCAGGGAATCTATGCGACGGCGCGCAAAAGCGGTCATTTCAGGGTTTACAGCAGGCTTCCGATGTTTGAAAAGGATTCTTTTGAGTGTGAAATGGATCTGCAGATGCTGAGAAAGACAGCCAGAGACGGAGGCTTTTTCTCCTATGTGGCAGGCGTAGCTTCCTATATGTCGGAGTGGTATCATGTGGGCGGCGTGGAAATCGAAATCACGGATATGACACTGCCGATTAAGAGCGGACTTTCATCAAGCGCAGCGATTTGCGTTCTGGTGGCAAGGGCATTCAACGAGCTGTATGGTCTTTCGCTCAATACGCTTGGAATTATGAATATTGCCTATCTGGGAGAGCAGCGTACGCCGTCCAGATGCGGAAGACTGGATCAGGCGTGTGCGTTTGGAGTGAATCCGGTCTGCATGACCTTTGACGGCAACGAAATTGAGGTTGAACGTATCCGTGTGAAATCAGAACTGCATTATGTATTTGCGGACTTGATGGCGGGGAAGGATACGGTCAAAATTCTGGGGGATCTGAATAAGAGCTATCCTTTTGCACAAACCGGCGCGGACCGGAGTCTGCACAGTGCGCTCGGAGAGGAAAATCAGGAAATCATACGCCGGGCGGTTTCGTATATCAACGCCGGGGAAAATGAAAAGCTGGGCGCGTTGATGACGCAGGCACAGCAGCTGTTTGATGAGAAGGTAGCGCCGTTATGTCCGCAGGAGCTCAAGGCGCCGGTCCTTCACAGCACCTTAAACGATCCTGTGATTCAATCGCTCACATATGGCGGAAAAGGCGTCGGCTCGCAGGGGGACGGTACGGTACAGTTTCTTGCAAAGGACGATATCTGCCAGAAAAAATTAGTAAAATATCTGGAAGAAGAAAAGGGCATGCGTGCCTATAAGCTGACGCTGAAGCCGAAATCCGAGGTAAGAAAGGCTATCATACCCGTCGCCGGCTTTGGTACCAGACTTTATCCGGAAACGAGAGGAATCAAGAAAGAGTTTTGCCCGGTTGTGGACCGTGACGGGCTTGTAAAACCGGCGATTCTGGTTCTGTTAGAAGAACTTGACGCTATCGAAATGGAGGAAATCTGTCTGGTTTTAAATAAAGACGAAAAGCAGGTTTATGAGGATTACTTTTTTAAATCGCTTTCACAGGAGCATTACAGAAAGCTTCCCAGACAGATGCAGGCTTATGAGGATAAGATCAGAAGAATCGCGGGCAAGCTGACATTCCGGATTCAGGAGGAGCAGCTCGGATTTGGACATGCGGTATATCAGTGCAAAGAATTTACAGAAGGGGAACCTGTCATGCTGCTGCTCGGCGATACGATTTATCAGAGCAATACAGGCATTCCCTGTACGAAGCAGCTGTTAAATGCCTATCATCAGTTCGGGCAATCCATGGTGGCGGTACATGCGGTTCCTTTGCAGGATGTGGTGCATTATGGTATTTTTGCAGGAAGCTTTGAGGATAAGGATCAGACCATTCTTCATTTGTCACAGATCGCGGAAAAACCCGACTGTGAATATGCAAAAAACTATTTGGCGGTGCCAAGCAGGAAAAGTCCTGAAAATTATTATGCAGCCTTCGGCGCATATATCCTGACCCATGAGGTGTTTGACAGGCTGACGGAAATGGTAACGCAGGATATCCGTTCCGGAGGGGAAATTCAGTTGACGGATGCATTAATTTATGTGCAGCGGAAGTATGGAATGATGGGATTTATTCCGGACGGAGAATCCTTTGATATCGGAAATGCACAGGCATATCGATATACGGTCAGTCGCTTTGGGAAAAAGGACTGACGGGTAAATATCAGGAAAAAGGAGACAATATGTATGAAATCAAGTTATAAGATAGCAATTGCAGGAACCGGGTATGTGGGATTGTCCAATGCCGTATTATTGTCCCAGCACAACGAAGTAACAGCTGTGGATATCCTTCCGGAAAAGGTGGAGATGATCAACAACAGAAAGTCTCCGATCATTGATAAGGAGATTCAGGAATATTTAACAAGTCATGAACTGAATCTGAAAGCCACTACGGACGGCGCGCAGGCATATCGTGATGCCGATTTCGTTATTATTTCCACGCCGACCAATTATGATCCGGTTAAGAATTACTTTGATACTTCTTCCGTGGAAGCCGTGATTCAGCTGGTGACGGCAAATAACCCGGATGCCGTTATGGTTATTAAATCGACGATTCCCGTGGGTTATACCGTTTCGGCAAGAGAAAAATTCAAAACGGAAAATCTTATTTTCAGCCCCGAATTTTTGAGAGAGGGGCGCGCCCTGTATGATAACTTGTATCCGTCCCGTATCATTGTGGGGGCGCCGCAGGATAATCCGAGACTTGTGGAGGCAGCGCATACATTTGCGCATCTGCTCCGGCAGGGTGCAATCAAAAAGGAGATACCGACTTTATTTACGGATTTGACGGAAGCAGAGGCGGTGAAGCTGTTTGCCAATACCTATCTTGCGCTTAGAGTATCCTTTTTTAACGAATTGGATACTTATGCAGAGGTGCGCGGATTAAATTCAAAGCAGATCATCGAAGGCATCTGCTTAGATCCGAGAATCGGTACGCAGTACAATAACCCGTCGTTTGGCTATGGCGGTTATTGCCTGCCAAAGGATACCAAGCAGCTGCTGGCCAATTTCAATGATGTTCCCAATAATATTATCGGTGCGATTGTGGATGCGAACAAAACCAGAAAGGATTTTGTGGCCGAGTCGATTATGGAGAAAGCGGGTTATTATCATCGTGAGACGGGAACGTATGGTTCAAACGGCAGGGAATGCCGCGTCGGCGTTTTCCGTCTGACCATGAAAGCCAATTCCGATAATTTCCGTCAAAGCTCCATTCAGGGTGTCATGAAGAGAATTAAGGCAAAGGGCCTGGAGGTGGTTGTATATGAACCGACCTATAAGGAGGACGATTTCTTTGGAAGCAGAGTGATCCGTGATCTGGATGAATTCAAGAAAATGAGTACGGTTATCATTGCAAATCGCTACAGTGAAGAGCTTGCTGATGTGATGGACAAGGTGTATACAAGGGATTTGTATTTCAGAGATTAGATTGAAAAAGAGATTAGATTGAAAAATAAGACTGAGCATCAAAGGATACGGCGATATCGCGGCAGGAGTCTTTATGGAAGAAGTACCGGTTTGTGAAATCCTCGGCGTGCCTGTTTGCGTGACCAACATGGAACAGATCAAGAGGATATTAAAAGAGAATATCGAAGAACTGCGGGGGAAGTATATCTGTGTATCCAATGTTCATACGACCATAACGGCGTATGAAGATCCGGAGTATATGAAGGTGCAGAGGGAGGCGGCGCTTGTCCTTCCCGACGGAAAGCCGTTGTCAATGGTCAGCAGAAAACGCGGATTTGCAAAAGCAGAGCAGGTGGCGGGACCTGATCTGATGGGCGAAATGTTTGCGGATGCGGAAAAGGATGCGCAATACGGGGAGAATTGCGGACTGAAAGCGGACAAGCAGAGAAAGCCGCTGAAACATTTCTTTTACGGCGGCTCGCAGGAAACCATAGAAAAGCTTCAAAAGGCATTGCAAGAGAAATATCCGCATTTACAGGTGGAAGGATATCTTTCACCGCCGTTTCGTCCTTTAACACAAGAGGAGGATGCGCAGGCAGTGCGGCGGATTAACGAATCCGGCGCGGATATTTTGTGGGTAGGACTGGGCGCACCCAAACAGGAAAACTGGATGCATGCACATGAAGGAAAAATTCATGCCGTAATGCTGGGCGTCGGGGCGGGCTTTGATTTCCATGCAGGGGCTGTAAAGCGTGCGCCGAAATGGATGCAGAGCATGTGTCTGGAATGGCTGTACCGTCTGATGCAGGATCCGAAGCGGCTTTTCAAGAGGTACTTTACCACGAACTTTAAATTTATCAGACTGGTTCATAAAGAGAATCGAAAACGGAAGAAAGAGAGATTATCATGCTGAAAGGAATTCCGGAGATTTTATCTCCTGAGCTGCTGAAAACTTTGTGTGAAATGGGGCATGGCGATATCATTGTGCTGGCTGACGGCAATTTTCCCGCGCAGTCCGTAGGAAAGGATACGAGGGTGATCCGCTGTGACGGGCACGGAGTGGCGGAGCTTTTGGAAGCTATTTTAAAGGTGATTCCGACCGACACTTATGTGGAGCATCCGGTGAATCTGATGCTGCCGGAGCCGCAGGACCCTGATCATTTCCCGATTTGGGACAGATTCTATGAGCTGGTAGACAGATATGAGGGAAATGCACGGCAAAAAATCGGATATATCGAGCGCTTTCAGTTTTACGAGAAATCCAGAAAGGCATATGCGGTCGTTGCAACCGGAGAACAGGCGGTCTATGCCAATGTGATGCTTCAAAAGGGCGTTATTACCTCTGATATGCTGGGGTAAACAAAACGCTGCAGGAATTGCTGATCGCAAATAGGTTGGAAATCATATTATAAATCTGCATCGCTTCGGGACGGATGAAACAATGAAATCAAAATACAGTAAACTAAAGAATTTATTTTTACGGCAAAGCTATCTGGATTCCTGGGAGGATTATAGCCGCAGCATCCAGAATAAAAATTTTATCCATTGGGATTATATTATTTTGACGGCCTCCAATGAGGATCAGGCTCAGGTATACAGGCAGCAGATTGCGTTTCGAAAGGAGCGCCGTCTCCTGCCGGAGCAGACGATATATGCAGTACTGCCCGATCCGGACGGAAAGCGCGTGGGCTCCGGCGGCGCAACTTTAAATGTTCTGCGGTATATTGCCGGACAGGAGGAAACTGAGGATTGTTTCAAAAATAAGCGTATTCTCGTGATTCATTCCGGCGGAGACAGTAAGAGAGTGCCGCAGTACAGTGTCTGCGGCAAACTGTTTTCTCCTGTGCCGAGGGAGCTTCCAAACGGCAGGACTTCCACTCTGTTTGATGAGTTTATGATAGCTATGGCGGGTGTTGCAGGAAGGATACCGGAAGGCATGCTGGTGCTTTCCGGGGATGTACTTTTGCTGTTTAATCCGCTTCAGATCGACGCCCAGTTTCAGGGAGCGGCTGCGATTTCCATCAAAGAGGATGTTGAGACCGGTAAGGAGCATGGCGTCTTTTTGAATAACGGTCATGATATGGTGGGAAGATTTCTTCACAAGCAGTCTAAGGAGCAGCTTTACAGGCTCGGCGCTGTCAATGACCGGGGCTGCGTGGATCTGGATACGGGAGCGGTGCTTCTTGACAGAGAGCTTCTAAAAGCCTTATTTTCGCTGATTTCCACGGACGGAAGGGTGGACGCCCGGAAGTTTGATGCTTTTGTGAATGAAAAAGCAAGAATCAGCTTTTACGGGGATTTTCTGTATCCGCTGGCGCAGCAGGCTACCTTGGAGGAGTATTATCTGGAGGCTGCAGAGGGAACCTTAAATCAGGAACTGCATGACTGCCGGACACAGATCTGGGAGGCGATTCATAAATTTAGTATGAAGCTGATCTGTCTGTCGCCGGCCGAGTTTATTCATTTCGGTACGACCACGGAGCTGTTGCAGCTGGTCACAAGCGGCGTGGAGGATTATGAATTCCTGGACTGGAAAAAGCAGGTGGGAAGCTCTATAATCAGCATGGATGCCGGACAGGAGGAAAAGCAGGCGGGAAGCTTCGTTTTTACGACGGATTCAGGGCCTGAGGAAAAGCCGGCGGAAGTGAACTTTGCGGCACATAACAGCGTTATTGAGAGTGCTGCGTCTCTTCGGGAAAATGTTTATATCGAAAACAGTTATATCGGCGCGGATGTCATATTGGGCGAGGGATGTATCATTTCGGGTTTGAAGCTGACAGGATGCGTCGTGCCGCCTGATGTGGTTTTACATGGAATTGAATTAAAAAACGGCAAGTATGTAGTCAGAGTTTATGCGATAGAGGATAATCCGAAGGGAAAGCTTGAAGAAAACGCCCCGTTTCTGCATACTTCACTGCAGAATCTGGTGCAGGCGCTGCAGGCAGATCCGGAGGAGCTGTGGCCTCAGGCACAGACCACGGGATATTATCAATGGTTTGCAAAGCTGTATCCGGTTTGCGACTCCATGGAGGAGGCTGTAGCGGCAGCGTTAACATTGTGCCGTCTGGCAGCAGGCGAAGCGGTATCGGAGGAAAAACGAAGGGCATGGAAATGCGCACAGCGTATGAGTCTGTGTGAAAGCTTTAATTCGGCAGATACCTCAAAGCTCCTTCCGTGGCAGATCCGGTTAGAAAACCGGATTCTGGTTCAGAATTTTATAGGGCAGGTCAGGAAGCGGACTTATTATATGGATGCGCTGTCTGTTTTTGGCGACAGCGGCGTCAGTAAGGAACAGTTTGAGATGCTGATGGCGTATGCGGATACGGCGCCGTTTTCCGATAAAATCAGAATTTATTACCATCTGTCAAGATATATGAAGCAGCACACGGGGCTGTATGATTACAGTGCGTTGGAAAGTCTGTGCTTTGATACCATCAAGGATGAAATATTTGCCCAGGGCAGAAAATCCATACCGGACAGGGATCACTATCGAATCAAAAAGGATGAAGTACGCATAGAACTTCCGGTACGCGTCAACTGGGGGGGAGGCTGGACGGATACACCGCCCCAGTGCAATGAGCAGGGCGGCGTGGTTCTAAATGCGGCGATCAGCTTAAACGGAATTTATCCCGTACAGGTTACGATTCGAAGGCTTCCCGAGATGCATATTGAATTTGAAAGTACGGATATCGGTGTTTCCGGATGTGTGGAAACCGTGGCAGAGATTCAGGACTGTCATAATCCGTATGACTTTTTTGCACTGCATAAGGCAGCGTTAATCGCCTGTGGTATCATTCCGATCGAAGGAGAGGCCTCGCTAAAGGAAATTCTGGAAAAGCTGGGAGGCGGAATCTATTTGTCCACGCAGGTGGTCGGAGTACCTAAGGGCTCAGGACTTGGTACCAGCTCCATCCTGTCGGGTGCCTGCGTAAAGGGTATTTTTGAATTTCTGGACGAGGAGCTAAGCGATGACGCCATTTATGAGATTGTATCCTGCATGGAACAGGTGATGAGTACCGGAGGCGGCTGGCAGGATCAGGTCGGCGGTCTGACAGGGGGCATCAAATACATTACAACGAGGCCGGGGCTGGGTCAAAATATCAAAGTGGAATATGTCCGGATGCCCGATGAGGCCAAGGCGGAGCTGCAGAAACGCTTTGCGCTGATTTATACGGGACAGCGCAGACTTGCAAGAAATCTGCTTCGCGACGTCATCGGGAATTACATCGGCGGCAGACCGAATTCCGTGGAAGCGCTATACGAAATGAAGCGTGTGGCGGCTCTTATGCGTTTTGAACTGGAACAGGGCAATATTGATGAATTTGCAAAGCTTTTAAACAGGCATTGGGAATTGTCGAAAAAACTGGATGCAGGCTCTACCAATACCTGTATTGATCAGATTTTTCTGTCCTGTGAGGATTTGATTGACGCCAAGTTTATCGCCGGCGCGGGCGGCGGCGGCTTTATTCAGGTTATTTTAAAGAAGCATGTGACGAAAAATCAGCTGCAGGACAGGCTTCGTGAGGTATTCCAGGACAGCGGCGTGGCCGTGTGGGAATGTGAATTTGTATGATTTTTGATCCGATGAAGGCACGCTGTCCGCATCTGAAAGGCATGGTGTAAAATATGATTCAATTTCACAGAAACAGACAGACTGTGCAGGAATTGTCCTTATGGCTGCCGGCTTTTGCGATCGGCCTGATTTATTTTTTTCTGCTTGGCGAGAGGGGATACGTGATCTATCCGGATTCCTATTCCTATATTAATGCCGCATATGAGAGGGAACCGTTTTATCCGTTGGTGATCATGGCCTGCAAAGGGCTGTTCGGAGAACGCTTTTTTTTGTATGCAGTGGCTTTCTTACAGGGAATTACCGCCTTTGCGGTCAGCCTGTTTGCAACCGGAAAGTTACGGGAATATCTTCACCTTTGCCGATGGGAAGCGATGATGACGTATATACTGCTGCTGCTTCCTTACGGGCTTGATACCATGTGGGCCGAGCCGAGAGTGAATTATACGCATATCATTGTCTCGGACTGCTTTTCCTATGCTTTTTTTTATTTGTTTGTAGTGGCCATGCTTTGTTATCTGCAAAAGCAAAAAACAGGCGCTTATGTGTGGATGCTGGTGATCGCTTCGGTTATGACGCTGAATAGAAATCAGATGGAGATTCTCTATGTCAGTATTGCCATAGTATCCGTGATTCAGAATTGTATCAGGCCGAAAAAAAGAAAATGGAAAAGATGTGCGTTGGAAATTGCCGGCATTTTCGCGGCGGTTGTCCTGACAATGATGCTGACGCTGGGATATTTCTATGCCAAATGGGGGCAGTTTGCAAAATCCTCCGAGAATAATTTTACCATGATAACCAATCTGATCTACACGGCGGATGCTCAGGATGCGGAGTTGTTTGAGGATGAAAAGGTCGGAGAAGTATTTGCAGGTCTGTATGCGCAGGCAGACGAGAACGGGTGGACTTACAGATATGCCAAGGAGGGCTTCCTAAATAACGGCGAATATATGATTTATTGTCATGACCATATCAAAAGCCTGATTATCAGACCGTTTTTTGAGGATTATGTGTCATCGCTTGGGATGGAACCCAAAAGCTTTGAAAGCGATCAGGTCAAAAAAGCAGTGACCGCTGAAATCAAAAGTGTCCTGTGGAAAGCGCACTTTCTGGACTGGCTGTATGACGCGTTTTGTGTCGTGCCAAAGGGCTTTGTCTATAGCGTCATGCCGGTAATTTTTCCCGGAACCTATATGCTGGCCTTTGCAGGGGCGGTGGTTGTCTGGGCGGTTTTTATTGCGGGGCTTTGCTGTCTGCTTTTTTGCAGGAGAATGCGCGAGCGGGAAGAAAATTTTTTGGTATTTGCGCTGAGTATTGCCTGCTTTATGGTTATGAATATTGTGGCGCTCTGCCTGGTGATCTTTGTGGAATACAGATATTTGAATTATACACAGGGACTGTTTTGGCTCGTGTTCTATCTGCTGTTTCGAAATCTATATCAGGCATGGAGGGCGGACAGGAAAAAGGAGCTGCAGGCGGATGAGATCAGTGGAGAAAGCAGTGATACGCCGGAGCGGATGAGATCAGTGGAGAAGGGTGAATGGATGGGAGAATCCTTATGAGTGAACCGGTCAGAGTATTGCAGGTGCTTGGACGATTGGATCTGGGCGGTGCGGAAACTATGATTATGAATTTATACAGGCGGATGGACAGGACGAGGATACAGTTTGATTTCATCATTCATACACAGGATGAGTGCGTTTATAGCCGGGAGGTCAGGGAGCTTGGCGGGAAGATTTACAGTGTGCCGAGGTTTACCGGAAGCAATCTGCATGCTTATCAGAGAGCATGGAGAGGATTCTTCCGGGAGCATCCGGATTATTTGATCATTCACGGACATATGAGAAGTACGGCGGCAATTTATTTGAGAATTGCGAAGCAGTACGGACTTGTCACAATCGCACATAGCCATAATATGTCCTCGGGAGAAGGGGGTAAGGCAGTGGTAAAGAATTTGCTGCAGCTGCCGATCCGCCATATTGCGGATGAATTGTTCGCGTGCTCTGAGGCATCCGGCGAATGGCTTTATGGGAAACGGGCGGCCGGGCGGAACAATTTTCATATATTGAAGAATGCGATTGATACGGAAAATTTTAGGTTCAGTTTAAAGATACGCCGGGAGATTCGTGAGAATATCGGCGCGGGGGAGCATTGCCTGGTGCTGGGGCATATCGGCAGGTTTGAGGAACAGAAAAATCATCGTTTCCTGATAGAAATTGCGGCCGGGGTAATCCGAAATCGTAAGGAAGCGCAGCTGGATACACAGCTTTGGCTGATCGGGGAAGGCGTACTGGAACAGGAAATCCGGACGCTGGTAAAGGAACGGGGCATAGAAGCCGAGGTAAAATTCCTCGGCGTTCGAAAGGATGTCAATGAGCTTATGCAGGGGATGGATATTCTGGTATTTCCGTCGCTGTTTGAAGGGTTTCCGGTCACTTTGGTAGAAGCGCAGGCATCCGGGCTTTTGACCGTGGCTTCGGATACCGTGACAAGAGAGGTGACGCTCACGGAGCTGATCCGATATCAATCCCTAAGCGGTCAGGCAGAGGAATGGGCGGAGGCGGTCCGCCAGGCCGCATCGGAATATCCCGAAAGCGTAAGGAATGAGAGGTCCCAGCAGTATCAGGAGGCCGTAAGGGCTGCCGGATATGATATTGCCCGGACGGCAGAATGGCTGGAAAAATTTTATCTGGATTATCAATAGAGCCGGAGGCTTATGCTAGTGATCGGACGGGCGGCGTCTTTGATATTCCCGTTCCGTTTCGATTAGAGTCATTTCAAAGTCGCGCCGGTTCTTTTCGTTCATATTGCTTAAAATGAGACCGGAGAAAAATGCCATGATTGCAGCAAGGGCCGTGAAACAGCAAACGAACAGTGTCGGGAATTTCAGCACCTGACCGGTATGAATGAATGCATTCAATACCGGAATGAAAAAGCCGACGGCAATTGCCATGAGAACAAAGGCAATGGCGCCAAAGAAAGCCAGCGGTTTATAGTTTTTGAATAAGCGTATAATCATGCGGATAACCTTAAAGCCGTCCGAGTAGGTGTTCAGCTTGGAGGAGCTTCCTTCGGGACGGTCCCTGTAATCCACAATGACGTTTTCAAGCTGCATATTGTTATGAACGGCATGAATCGTCATTTCCGTTTCAATCTCAAAACCTCTGGAGAGTACGGGGAAGGTTTTCACAAAGTTATAGCTGAAAGCACGATAGCCGGTCATAATATCCTTGATGTCGGCATGAAACAGCCGATTGATGCTTCCTCTGACAAGACTGTTGCCGAAATTGTGGAAGGGACGCTTGTTTTCCGTAAAGTAAGTGGAGGATAAACGGTCACCGATGACCATATCGGTTTTATTTTCCAGTACCTTGTCCGCCATTTCTCTGGCACAGTCCAGCGGGTAGGTATCATCGCCGTCGATCATCAGGTAACAGCATGCATCGATTTCACGAAACATCCTGCGAATGACATTGCCCTTACCCTGCAGCATTTCTTTTCTGACTACTGCGCCTGCATTTTCTGCGATCGCGGCAGTGTCGTCTGTGGAGTTGTTGTCGTAAACATAGATGACAGCCTCCGGGAGCGCCTTTTTTGCATCCGTAATTACCTTTTCAATTGTTTGTGCTTCGTTGTAGCAGGGAATTAATACAGCAATCTTATCCATCTACCGGTTACCTCATTCAGAAATATGCTCTTTATGATTATTGTTTCCCATTCTGGCTAAAATCATAGGATTCATAAAAGGATATCATGATTGCAGTGCAATCATGATACTCATATCAATATATTATACTATATTTTTTGAATTTCGCATACCCCAAATATGAGATCGCTCATTGCA
>CAYTIH010000025.1:0-35942 GCA_964437825.1 uncultured Clostridium sp.
CAGCAGTCTCTGAGTTCAGTCCCAGTTCCTTGTAATTCTCAACCTTAGCCTTGGAAGCATTGTAAACGACGAAATCCGGTTCGAAATTCTTAAGTTCATCCTCAGTAGGCTGAATGAACATATTTTTTACAAAATGAGCCTGCCATGCTACTTCAACGATAAAACGAATAGCCATGCGGGTGTCCTTATTTGCGCCGCAGAATGCATCTACAACATAAAGTCTCTTATTGGAAAGCTCCTTGATTGCAATTTCCTTAACAGCCTTCCATGCTTCCTGTGTAGCCGGATGGTTATCATTTTTGTACTCATCGGAGGTCCACCAAACAGTATCCTTAGAATTTTCATCTACAACGATGAATTTATCTTTCGGAGAACGACCTGTATAGATACCAGTCATTACATTAACTGCACCAAGTTCAGTTACCTGTCCCTTTTCATATCCCTCAAGATCTGTCTTGGTCTCCTCATCGAATAACAACTCATAAGAAGGGTTGTATACGATCTCTGTGGTTCCGGTAATGCCGTACTTACTTAAATTAATTTCAGCCATCTTCAATTAACCTCTTTCCTTTCATTTTGCTACTATTATCATACACAATGTTGATTTTTTGTCAATCTTTTTCACGGAAAATCAACATTGAAAGATAACATTTTGTTTTATCCTGTAAAATTTTAAAATATATGGTCTTCATAACGTGAATATTATCTCACAACACATTTTTGAAATCAATCATTTTTGCGTAAAAATAAAATGAGCATATTGATTTAAAACATGAAATACGGAAAACGAAATCTTAAATGTTTCTAAAAACAAATAATTTTTATTGCTTCCCATGGCCACACATGATAAAATTGATTAATTCATTACAAAAAATCTCCCTGAAATGGACTGTTTTTCTGAAAAACGGCGGGAACACTTTTCCCGGATGTCTGACTATTTACTCGATAATATCTTAATTATCCAGATAAAATTTTATGAAGAAAGGTGGAATTTCATGGCTGAACAGAATTTCTTTTCTGAGATCACTCCCGATATCCTGTCTCTGGCTGATAAAAGCCGGACTGCCGGATTAATCGATACGGAGTTGTTTACCAAATATGATGTAAAACGCGGTTTAAGGGATTTAAACGGAAAAGGCGTCCTTGCCGGATTGACCAATATTTCCGATGTCCGCGCCAACAAAACCGAGAACGGCGTTTCCGTTCCCACTGAAGGTGAGTTATTTTACCGCGGCTATAATGTCAAGGATCTGGTTCATGGTTTTGCCAGCGAAAACCGCTTCGGATACGAGGAAATCACCTATCTTCTGCTGTTTGATGAGCTTCCTGATCACGCAGAGCTTGAACGCTTTTCTAAGCTTCTGTCCGATTATCGTAATCTTCCAACCGGTTTTGTCCGCGACATTATCATGAAGGCGCCAAGCCGTGACATGATGAATACATTGGCCAGAAGCGTCCTGACTCTGTACGCCTATGATGATCGCGCCGACGATGTTTCCCTGCCGAACGTGCTGCGTCAATGTCTGGAATTAATCAGCCTGTTCCCGCTGCTGACAATCTACGGTTATCAGGCATACAGCCATTATCACAACGGCAATAGTCTCTATATTCACCGCCCCGATCCTGCGCTTTCCACAGCGGAAAATATTCTGAAGATTCTGCGTCCCGACAGCTCTTACACACCGCTCGAGGCCAAGCTGTTGGATATTGTGCTTGTGCTTCATATGGAGCATGGCGGCGGAAATAATTCTTCTTTCACCACCCATGTCGTCACTTCTTCCCTGACCGATACCTATTCCGTCATAGCGGCGGCAATCGGATCACTCAAGGGTCCCAGACACGGCGGCGCTAATATAAAGGTTGTGAAAATGTTTGAGGATATGAAGCAAACCGTCCGCGACTGGTCTGACGAAGATGAAGTTTCCGGATATTTGAAAAAGCTGCTCCACCGCGAGGCCTTTGACCATTCCGGACTGATCTACGGCGTCGGACACGCCGTATATTCCAAATCAGATCCCCGTGCGCAGATTCTGAAGAAGTTCGTGGAAAAGCTCTCGGAAGAAAAAGGCCTGCAGAGTGAATTTGCTCTTTATTCCATGGTGGAACGTCTCGCGCCAAAGATCATCGAAGAGGAACGCCGGATGTATAAAGGCGTCAGCATCAACGTGGACTTCTATTCCGGATTTGTCTACAACATGCTGAATCTTCCGCAGGAGCTTTTTGCGCCGATGTTCGCCATCGCGCGTATCGCCGGCTGGAGTGCCCACCGCATGGAAGAGCTTGCAAACAACGGCAAAATCATCAGACCTGCATATAAGTCCATATGCGTTGACAGGGATTATGTCCCGGTTCGGAAACGTTAATTTCACGAAAAAGCATCGCACCTGCATACATACAAGTGCGATGCTTTTTACCAAAGTGCTTTTTGCTGCACCTTCTTACATTCCCAAAAATTCCTTTACAACATCCTTCATCTGCTCTTTTTCACAAACGCGGTCATGCACAACCGGCGCTGTCCTAATCTCCTCAATTGCCTGCGGAACCTTCACATTTCCGATTCTTGACAGTTCATCCGCCAGCTCGAAATCCCCCATGTCATTATACTTCGGATCAATTGCATTCATAACGCTTCTTGTAAATTTAAACGGACTGGCCGTAGAAGCGATCACAGTCGTTTTGGTATCCTTGGTATCGGCTACATATTTCCGATGTACCTTTGCGGCTACCGCCGTATGCGTATCGATAACATAACCTGTCTTTAAAAACAGCTCGTGAATCATCTGTGCCGTTTCGTCCTCCGATGCATAATTTCCATAGAAATCAGCAAGCTGATCCTTCATCCGGGCAGTAATTTTATAGGTACCGTTCTGATTCAACTGCGTCATAAACGCCGCATTCTGTTGAGCATCATTTCCGGCAATCCTGTAAATCAGTCTTTCAAGGTTGCTGGAAATCAGGATATCCATGGAAGGCGAGCTTGTCAGTACAAACTCACGATTCCTGTCATAGCTTCCCGTCGTAAAGAAATCATATAAAACCTTATTATCATTGGAAGCACAAATCAGCTTGTCAATCGGAAGTCCCATGTTCTTTGCATAATAAGCAGCCAGAATATTGCCGAAATTTCCGGTCGGTACTACCACATTGATCTTCTCGCCTTCCTTAACCTTACCTTCCGCATACAGCCTTGCATACGCATATACATAATATACGATCTGAGGCACTAATCTGCCGATGTTAATCGAATTGGCCGATGAGAACTGATAACCGTGCTCATCCATTTCTTTTGCAAGCTCATGGTCTGCAAACAATTTCTTCACACCGGTCTGGGCGTCATCAAAATTACCGTGAATTCCGACTACAAACGTATTGTTTCCTTTTTGCGTCACCATCTGCTTTTCCTGAATCGGACTTACGCCGTTCTTCGGATAAAATACGATAATCTTCGTACCCTCTACATCCGCGAATCCGGCAAGCGCTGCTTTCCCGGTATCACCGCTGGTAGCCGTCAGAATCACAATTTCGTTCTTTACCTGATTTTTTCCGGCAGACGTAATCATCAAATGCGGCAGAATGGATAATGCCATATCCTTAAAAGCAATGGTCTTTCCGTGAAACAGCTCCAGATAATAGGCCCCGTCAGCCTGAACAAGGGGCGCAATGATATCAGTGTCAAACTTGGAATCATAAGCACGCGCAATACAGTTTTTCAGTTCTTCCTGTGTAAAATCAGTCAGGTACAGCTTCATAACCTCATAAGCGACCTCCTGATAAGTCATTCCTGCTAACGTTTCCATACTGATATTAAGTTCAGGAATCTGCTGCGGAACAAATAAGCCCCCGTCATCGGCAAGTCCCTTTAAAATCGCCACCGATGCCTTCACCGGCTCCGATTTGCTTCTTGTGCTTTGATATAACATGTCCATCTCGCTTCCTCTTTCCTGTATTTCTGTAATATTGATTTTTGAATTATATCATAAAAAGCGAAAGCTTACAACGTACGAAACCGAAATAAAATTGCCTACACGAAATCGAAATAAAATTGCCTACATGTAGAATTCATGTCCTCCGTATGCAAAAAGTCTGGTCAGGCACCGGTCAAACCACTGCATTCTCTGTGTTCCTGCAGCGCTTCTGGCCGCAAAGTATAAGGCTCCTTCCGAGTAATCCTCACCCTGCAGCGCCCGATTCACTGCTTCCACGGTTTCCCCGCTGACGTTGACCCTGTAAAAGCTTCCGTCCGATACCGGTGAAAACTGGGCCGTATTACCGCTGTACTGAAATACAACCTCACTCACACTATCCGGGAAACGCTCATCATGCACTCGATTCAGCACCACATTGGCAACCAGTATTTTCCCTGTGATATCCTCACATCCTGCCTCGGCTTGTACAATTCTACACAGTACATGATAATCCTCCTCGGAAAGCTGTTCAGCCTGTATATCTTTTTCGCTTACATTTAAAACGGCATATTCCACAACGCGCTGTTCTGAAGATGCATACGGAAGATATACCTGCTTTTTTACCACGGATCTCTCATTCGATGCATAAGCTTCCACAGCTTCCTGATTCAACTGCCTGTCTATTCCTACTGCAGCTCCGGCCGAGCTTAACAAAACCAACATACATAAAATAAAATAAATCAAATATTTCTGCTCTCCACAATCACTTGTCATTATTTTGTACCTCTTTATTATGCATATTTTGATTCTTTCTTCCCTATACTTTATAATTGTATTCATACCTGTCCCATGTTATACTAAAAAAGTATGATCCCAACATGCGAAAATAATCCCTGAAAGGCTCATTTTTGCTGCTTTCGCGATCAATTACTTCATCATAAAGAGGAATCCCATGACGTATTCAAACGCTTCCAACACGGGTGTTTTTCGGGCACAAAAAAAGAACGGTACTGTATATTACCGTTCATCCGTTACCTTTCATCAAAAGCATATTTCACTTGGCAGTTTTACTACATACGATGATGCACACGCCGCCTACCGGGAAGCGCGCATGCTGTTAGACAGGCCTGAGATTCCTTTTGATCCCGGATATCAGCCTTCGTCCTTAAGCTATGAGAAATATGTCATTCTCATGAATTTCAGGGATAATGCTTATTACTTTCGCAATCCCATCTATGCCTATGCAAAATATTTTTTATATTTTCTGTCACCCGGCTATATTTTGAAATTTGATACCGATGATTTGTTTTATTACGCCTCCCATAAAATCATGAAACGCGGCGGTCATCTTTTCGTTTCCGATTACGGAATGCAGCTAAGTCTCCATGCCAGATACGGAATCAAACCTTATTCCGTAGCAGGGAGGGATTTTCGCTTTATCAATGGTGACGACCGTGATTTCCGCTACGAGAATATCGAAATTCTCCTGCCCTATCACGGGGTAACAACCGTACTGCGTCCTTCCCCAGTCCGTTACAAAACCACCATTCATATCAAAAGCAATTATGTGGTAGGCATCTATGACTCCCCCGAGGAAGCGGCCGTTGCATATAATAAAGCGGCGGATATTCTGAAAAAGAACGGTTTTCGTAGGAACTTCCTGCAAAATTATATCGAAGCCCTCAGTCCGTCCGAATACGCTTCCGTTTATACCAATATTATGATTTCAGAAACTGTCACACACTTGAAGCCATAACCGGGACCAGCGCCGATACCCCGCCCGAAAGAACGCGTTCAAAATGACAGTTATTTTTCCTTCTTTCTCAGGCTTAAATCTTCCATGGAAATCAGCAGTCCGACATCACCGGCAACCCCTTCTATTGTTCCTGCCGCATCATAACTCCACATGGAGAAAAAATACGGATAATCCGGAACATCTCCCGGCTGCATTAACCAGACCCGGTATTCCTCAAGCTCTGTCAAATCAAATTTGAGAATCAAATATTCCTTATTTGCCCCGAGCATCACGCCATAGCCCGCTTCTTCCATCGCTTCCATAAAAATAAGAGCATTTTCCGTCCGCTGCGCTTTTCCAAGTTCTTCGGTTCTGGAATCGCCATATTCGGACGCTTCAAAGACGCACGCAACGGGATACGTAACCTCATATTCCTTTAAATACGCAAGCACAAACTCCGCTTCTTCCTTTGCTTCGTCCGCATCCTTCGCCTGACTGCAAAACCAGACGCCGACCTGTAATTCTTCATCCAGCGCATTTTTCATATTCTGTGAAAACTGTGCGTCCGCTTTCAGCTCTCCGGTTTTCTCATCTCTTTTGCCGACGCAGATCATCACAAAATCCACACCCGCTTCTTTAAGCCCGACATAATCCACATATTTTTGAGCTTCCGCAATCATCACTCCCATGTAGGAGCTTTTCGTGCCGTCGGCATAGTATTTCATCACAGGCGTCTGATAAACAAAGGCAGCGTCCATATAGTCATTGTGCGGAATTTTCGTACTGATGGTAACCCACTCCGTACTGCCATCCTGATATGTAATCATCGTATGATTACCGTCCGTTGTAATATCATTTCCTTCGGGCTGCTTCGTCGGCTGCGGCGTCACCTCCAATACGGCAGTATAGTCCTCATCCCAGATATCCAATTCATCCGAGGTTCTCCTGTTTCCATATGCCGGTGCCATCTGATCTTCCTGCGTTTCCGCACTTTCAGAAATATTGGAAACCCGGGTCCCTGAACGTGAGGTTCTTCCGGTATCGTTACCTTTGTTTGTATAAAGCACAATTCCCAGAATCGCCGCAACCATCACGGTCATGACCGTTGCCATGCGCACGATATATTTACCGCCCTGTTCTCCATCATCCATATGAAAGCTGCTCATCTGTTTCCCCTTATCAATTATTAGCTTTAGCCATCTCTGTTGTCAGACATAAGATTTTTAATGAATGCTCTGCATTATGATAACCCTATGGCTATATAGCCCATCTCATGTCGTTTTTATTAACTGCTTACTTATTATGTAAGGTAACATAATTCCGTACTTTTTTCAACTATGCGGCCGTTTTGGATTCTGATTGGATTCGGATTCTATTTTATTTTGCTTCTGTTTCTGATGTTTTTTGTTTTGCATCTGATTTCTGATTTTTTTGTTTTGCATCTGATTTCTGATGACGTTGAAAAAGGGATGCCGATAAGATATACTGAATTTCAGACAGAATGCTATGATATGTTATGATTGCTATGATTTGCTATTACAAATCTCAAAGGATGAATTTGCGCATGAAACATTTATATAGATTCCGAAACAGAAAAACATCTGCCTCAGCTCCTGCAGCAACAGCCGTAAGATTCCTTCGAATATGGTCCTGCCTTGCGGCAACGGCTGCGATTACCGTATTATCGCTTCCCTTAACCGGATGCCAAAAACAGGACGACAATATTCCTGTTTCTCAAAGCGGTTTTTATTTTGACACCTTCATTAAGCTGAGCGTCTATGAGCCCATGGATAACGATATTTTTACGGACGCCTTTGCTCTGTGCGATTCCTATGAGCATAAATTCAGCCGTACTATGGAAGGAAGCGACATCTGGAATATCAACCATGCAGGCGGAGCGCCCGTCAAGGTTGATGAGGAAACCATGACTCTGGTAAAGGAAGCATTATCTTATGCCGCTCTCTCCGATGGCGTCATTGATCCCACAATTGCCTCCGCCAAGGAATTGTGGAATTTCACGGCTGAGCTTCCTTCCCTGCCGGATCAAACGGCTCTGGAGGAAGCCTGTCTTCACGTAAATTATGAAAATATCGTGCTTGACGAAGATAACCTGACGATTACCCTGACAGATCCATACGCCATGCTGGATCTCGGATTTATTGCAAAGGGCTATATTGCAGACCGTCTCAAAGAGTATTTTTTATCCAAGGGAATCACAAGCGCACTGATCAACCTTGGCGGTAATGTGCTCTGTGTCGGTCCCAAGCAGGACGGCTCTCCCTATCGCGTAGGTATTCAATATCCCTTCGGCGCGGACAATGAAATCATTGCCGCAATATCCTGTACGGATTCCAGTGTTGTAACATCCGGAAACTATGAACGTTATTTTCAGTTAAATGGAACCGTCTATCATCATATTCTGGATTCCCGAACCGGATATCCCGTTCAAAACGGACTGCTTTCCGTTACTATTTTATCCCCGTCCTCCACACAGGGAGACGCTCTGAGCACGCTCTGTTATTGCTATGGCCTGGAAGACGGCATGGCGCTTGTCGAATCCTTAGAGCAGGTGGAGGCCATTTTTATCACGGATGATTATGAGCTCCACTACTCCTCGGGCGCACCCCGGTCACTGCAATAAAAACTGATTCCCGCTCTGAGGATGTTTCTTTACTGTATGATCTTCTTGGGGCACTTCTCCTTACAGGTTCCGCAGCCCGTGCACTTCTCCTGGTCAATCCATGCGTGATTATCCTCTAATACAATTGCATCGGATGGGCAGTTCCGTTTACAGATACCGCATCCAATACATCCCGCCTGACAGGTCTTCATGGTTACCGATCCCTTATTCTTGGAGCTGCAGGCAACCTTACAGACCGCATCATAAGGAATCAGTTCGATCAAATGCTTGGGACATGCCGCAACACATTTTCCGCACGCCTTACATTGATCCCGGTCGACAACCGCAACTCCGTTTTCCAGATGAATTGCGTCAAAGGGACATGCTTTCACACAGGTACCGTAACCAAGACAGCCGTAATTACAGGATTTGGGGCCGCCATTTGGCACAAACGCCAGCATACGGCAATCCTCCGCGCCGTGATACTCATAGTCAACCGCGGTTTTATCGCAGGTCCCGACGCACTTGACAAATGCCGTCATATGCTTTGATTCACCGGCTTCCACTCCCATAATTTCAGCTACTTTTTTTCCGACAGGATCTCCCCCGACGGGACATCCGTTCACAGGCGCTTCACCCTTGGCAATTGCCGCTGCAAGACCCGAGCAGCCGGGATATCCGCACCCGCCGCAGTTATTTCCGGGCAAGACTGCCAGTACCGCTTCTTCTTTTTCATCCACCTGCACTTTAAATTTCAGGCCTGCAATTCCAAGAAACAGACCGATGAATAATCCGATTCCACCTACCAGGGCGGTTGCTGCTAAAATTCCACTCATATTTGATACCTCCACCCTATAACAGTCCCGAAAAGCCACAGAATGCAATTGCCATAAGACCTGCAGCAATCATGGTAATCGGCATTCCGCGGAAGGATTCCGGAATGTCATTATATTCCATTTTTTCACGAAGTCCTGCCAAAATCACAATGGCAATCGTAAAACCGCATGCCGTTGCAAAGCCGTTCACAACGCTCGTTCCGATGGAATAGGATTTCTGAACATTGGTAAGCGCCACACCGAGCACAGCGCAGTTTGTCGTAATTAACGGCAGATATACGCCAAGCGCCTGATACAAAGAAGGCATAAATTTCTTCAGAAACATTTCTACGAACTGCACCAGCGCCGCTATAACCAAAATAAATACAATTGTTTCCAGATATGCAAGGCCATTCGGTGAAAGCACATAATTGTAAATGACCGCCGCTACTGCAGACGCAAGCGTAATGACAAAGATGACCGCAGCTCCCATTCCTGCAGCCGTTTTCACCTTTTTGGAAACCCCGAGAAAAGGACACAGACCATAAAACTGGCTGAGAACGACATTATTGACAAGTGCAGATCCTACTGCAATGATTAACAACTCACGCATGCTGTTCTTCCTCCTTTTCTTTCTCACGTTTTACATCACTGGGACTCTGATCAGAGTCATTTGGATCGTAAAATCTGTGACTGCATCCTGCATCTTTGCAATTTGCACAATCAGAGCCGCAGGACAGCTCCGTTTTGTCCTGCCCCGGAATCGTTTTTCCTTTTGCCGCGGCATTTCTCTTGATCCTGTTCATCAGAGCAATGATAAAGGCCAGAACGAAGAAAGCGCCCGGCGCCATAATGAAAATACTGATATTGACATAATCATCCAGAAACATGGCAAGCGGTTTCAAGGCACGAACCTGAAAAAACACATTGTCCGGACCCAAAAGCTGGAATCCAAAGATCTGTCCCGCGCCCAGCAGTTCCCTGCAGGCGCCGATTAAAGTCAGTGCAAAGGTAAAACCGAGTCCCATTCCAAGTCCGTCAAACAGAGACGGAATTACCGGATTACTATAGGCATAGCTTTCCGCACGTCCCAAAATAATGCAGTTTACAACAATTAAGGGAATGTAAATTCCGAGACTGTCATACAGCGAGGGAACATAGCCCTGTAACAGCAGCTGCACCACCGTAACGAAGGACGCAATAATCACAATAAAAGCCGGTATTCGAACCTTATTTGGAATAATTTTTCGCAACAGTGAAATAAATACATTACTGAGAATCAATACAACCGTTGTGGAAAGCCCCATACCGGCGCCGTTGATGGCGGAGGTTGTAACGGCAAGTGTGGGACACATACCAAGCGTCAATACAAATGTCGGATTCTCTTTGATCAGACCGTTATATAAACGTTCCCAAGCTTTACTCATTTTCGCTGCCTCCTTCCCCTGCCGGTTCGGACGAAACTGCGTTTTTCTGCCCGAGCATTCTGTACTGAAAATATGCAATGCCTGCATTCACTCCATCCGTAACCGCATTGGAAGTAATCGTGGCGCTGCTGATTGCATCAATTTCCGTCGGATAGGTCGCTCCCGTTTTGGTAACCGTAAATCCGGAATCCGTTGCCTTGCCCGCAAACTGAGGAACCAGTATTTCGGAAGCCCTCATACCAAGTCCGGCTGTTTCGGAAATCGAAGTAATGGAAATTCCGTTTAAAGTACCGTCCAGACGAATTCCCATGGAAAAGGTAATATCTCCTCCAAATCCCGCATGAGAGGTCACCGTAATCACATAGCCCAATAAATTTCCGCTTTCATCAAATGCGGATGCAAACATCGTAATCTCATCGTCACTGTAATCCTCATCTTCCGTATAATTTAGCAGATCACTTGCTGCTGCCTGAGCATCGAAATTTTCTTCATCCACGAAGGAAGCCGCATCCTCAAACACGATTTGATAGGCCTTGGCCTTCGTCTTTTCCTGCTGTCTGGCAATGGGATCCTTGGTAACCATATAGACGGCGCCGAGCGCCAAACCCGAAATCAGAGTGATCACGAATAAAATCAGGGAATCCTTTAACATTTGTTTCATGCGTGTTCGCCTCCTTTTCCAAAAGGCTTCGGCATAGTAACCTTTTCGATCAAAGGTACAAGCAGATTGCCCAGAATAATGGCATAGGATACTCCTTCCGCAGAAGCACCGTACAACCGGAAAATCCCCGTCATAATACCAAGAAAGATACCGTACAGATACTGACCTTTTTTGGTAATCGGCCTGGTCACATAATCAGTAGCCATGAAAAAAGCGCCAAGCATCAGACCGCCGCCTGCAAGCTGTGCGGCAATATATGCAGGCTCAAAATGTCTGCTTCCGAAAATCACAAGAAACAGTACAAAGGTTACAATATAGGTTCCCGGTATCCGAAGATCAATGACTCCCATTAAAATCAGGAAGCACGCGCCGATCACAATTGCAATCATGGAGGTTTCCCCTATTGTTCCCTGAGTATTTCCGATAATCATATCCAGTACGGTATTGGTCTCAAGTCCGCCTGCCCTTAGCTGTGCAAGCGGCGTTGCTCCCGATACCGTATCGCAGGCAAAATTCGTCATCTGCGCCGCAAACGCAATCAGCAGAAAGCACCTTGCTCCCAGCGCAGGATTCATAATATTCTGGCCAAGTCCCCCAAACAGCATCTTGACAACAATGATTGCAAACATACCGCCGATCACTCCGATCCACCAGGGCGCAGATACCGGCAGATTCATAGCCAGAAGCAGTCCCGTTACGACTGCGGAAAGATCCATAATCGTAATAGGCTTTTTCATCATAATTTCATAAATCAATTCGGAAAAAACGCATGTCACTACTGTGATAACGATATGTAACAATGCCCGCAATCCAAAATGATAGATTCCAAATCCGGCTGCAGGAAGCAGGGCAATGATAACGCACAGCATAATATTGCCGGTAGTTACCTTGGAACGAATATGCGGATTCGATGATACCTTCATTAAATCACTCATTCCTCTTACCTCCTACTTTTTCTTTTTATTCGCAAGTACAATGCTTCTCATTGACTTAATAGACTGTGTCAGCGGACGTTTGGCAGGACAGACAAAGCTGCAGCACCCGCATGCGCAGCATTCCATTCCGTTCTGTGCTACAAACGCTTCCTCATCTCCGCGCTCTGCAAGATCGGCCAGCCTTGAAGGTACAACGCGCCCCGGACAGACCTCCACACATCTGCCGCAATTGATGCAGGCGCTCGGCTCCCATCTGGAAACGTCATCCTTTGTCATGCAAAGCAGTGCGGACGCCGTTTTGGTAGTAGGCACATCCAAATCAAAAATGCCGAATCCCATCATGGGACCTCCGGATATGATCTTAACCGGTTCCTTTTTAAATCCGCCGGCCTCTTCCACTAATTCATGATAATTCGTTCCGATTCTTACGATAAAGTTTCTCGGGTCCGCGATTGCATCCCCTGTTACGGTTACAATACGATGCATGAGCGGCTTTCCTTCTATAACGGCGTGATAAATTGCAACCACCGTATCCACGTTATCCACGATACAGCCGACATCGGAAGGAAGTCTGCCGGAATCAATGGATCTTCTTGTCGATGCATAAATCAGCTGGCGCTCCGCTCCCTGCGGATACTTGGTTTTTAATCCCTTGACAGTAATTCTGGGATCATTCATCGTCAGACGCTTCAGCTTTGCAATGCAGTCCGGTTTGTTATCTTCCACTGCCAGAATTCCTTTTGCATTATCAAACAAACGCAGCATCACCCTCAAACCGCCAATCAGTTTTTCCGGCTCTTCAAGCATTCTCCGGTAATCCGAAGTCAGATACGGTTCACATTCCGCGCAGTTCGCAATAACATAATCTATTTTTTCAGGTTCCTTAGGCGAAAGCTTTACATGCGTAGGGAATCCCGCGCCTCCCATGCCGACAACGCCGGCCTCTCTGATCAGTGCGATAATTTCTTCCTTTGACAGTTCTTCCAGCGGCTTTGGCATCTGATATTCAATCTCGTCATAATTCCCGTCGTTTTCAATCACAATGCTGTTTACATTATCCCCTGTGACCACACGTCTTGGTTCAATTGCTTTAACGGTTCCGGAAACTGTTGCGTAAATCGGTGCAGAGACAAACCCCTCAGCCTCCGCAATTTTCTGACCGGTAAGCACATGGTCTCCTTTTGCCACAATCGGCACTGCAGGAGCTCCGATATGCTGACTAAGCGGATAAACCAGATCCCCTTTCGGAAGAACGGCTTTCATCGGCTTGTCCTTGGAAAGATCTTTTCCGTCATACGGATGAATCCCGCCATGAAAGGTTAATTTTCCCATTTCGCGCCCTCTTTCTATCGATAGATTTACTCAATTACCCTTTTAATATACTATTTTTTCAGACAAAATACTACTGCAAATTCTTTTTTTGTGCTATCATAATTTTGTAATATGAGACAGTCGTTTCTTATCGTTTTTAAGAGGTAAAATCATGAAAATCATTACAAAAAAACTTTCTCACTTAAATACCTGTTATCCGGTTGAAAAGATTGCTCCGCCGGAGGAGATTCTGTATATGGATATTGAAACCACAGGCTTTACCGCACGCAGCAGTTATCTGTATCTGATCGGCTGCGTTTATTACAAAAATAACGGTTACGAGCTGATTCAATGGTTCGCCGAAAACTATCTGGAGGAACCCAAGCTCCTGTCCGCTTTCTTTGATTTTGCAAGGAAGTATCGCTATATCGTACATTTTAACGGAAACCATTTCGATATTCCCTATCTTGAGCAAAAAGCCGCTCATCACGATATTTCTTCTCCGCTCTGCAATATGGAGGGGATCGATATCTATCAGCGGATATCCCCTGTCAAAAAATTTCTAAAGCTTCCCAATGCCAAGCAAAAAACCATTGAAGCTTATCTGGGGATCGACAGAGAGGATACCTGCGGCGGCGGGGAGTTAATCAGTGTTTATCACGATTACATCAAACAACCCTCCGAATACGCGTTCGGACTTCTGGTGCTGCATAATGAGGATGATATTCAGGGGTTGGTAAAGATCCTGCCCATTCTGGCCTATGTGGACCTCTATCAGGAAGGGGTACGCGTCACCAAGGTGAACGCAAATTATTATAGGGATTTTAACAATGAAGCCCGTGCGGAGATTGTTATGAAGCTGTCCATGCCCGTCCCGCTTCCCGTATCCGTATCCGGCTATGCAAACGGATGCTATTTTGCCGGTTCCAAAACGGAGGCTTCTTTGAAGGTTCCTCTGTTTGACGGAGAGCTGAAATATTTCTATGCCAATTATAAGGATTACTACTATCTGCCCGCAGAAGATACTGCGCTTCACAAATCCGTATCCTCCTTTGTGGACAAGCAGCACCGCACGAAAGCCACTCCGGCAACCTGTTATACCAGAAAAGAATCCACGTATCTGCCGGAATGGGAACCATTATTTCTTCCGGTTTTCAAAGCCTCCTATGATTCAAAGGAAACCTATTTTGAGCTGACAGACGAGTTCAAAAAAGACCGCGAAGCCTTTGCCGGATATGCAACACATGTACTTCATATGATTATGGCACTATAAGACGAAAACATAAAAATGCAGTCCTTGCCGGACTGCATTTTTATGTAAACATATTTACTCTGTTTACCTTATTTACTTTATTTTAAATTAAAATAAAGTATTTAAAATTATTTTTCATAAAAGAAGGAGCTTTTCCTGCGATATCCGATTTCTTTGTGATTAATGATCTGCTCCGTACTGCCAATAAAGAGAATTCCTCCCTGTGCCAAAGAAGAATAATACTTTTGGAACACCTCGTCCTTTGCCTCGTCGGTAAAATAGATCAGCACATTTCTGCATACAATCAAATGCTGTCCGGTCGGATAGGTATCCTTCAGCAAATTATGCTCCTTAAATTCCACTCTCGCCTTAATTTCATCGGAAATCTTATAGGAAGGGCCGACCTTGGTAAAATATTTCTGTTTCAAATCAGCAGGAACCGAAGCGATACTCTTTTCGGCATATAATCCGATTTTTGCCTTCTCTATCACCTGTTTATCGATATCCGTAGCAAATATCCTGATCTGCTTTAAGGGAATATGCCGTGACAAAGCCATAACCAGTGAATACGGTTCATCCCCGGTAGAGCAGGCCGCGCTCCAAATTTTCAGATTTGTACCGAATTTCCTGACCAGTTCAGGAATGATTTCTTCATCCATCAGCTTCCACTGATCCGGATTACGATAGAATTCTGATACATTTATGGTAAGATAATTGACAAATTCATCGAAACGTGTTTTGTTCTCTCTGATCAATTTGACATAAGCGTCATATCCTGTTACTCCGGACTTACCTATCAGAGTATCAATTCTCCGTTTCATCTGTTTCTCTTTATAAGCATTCAAATCGATCTGCGTTAATTTCAGAATTTCCTTTTTAAAATATTCGTAATCGTATCCCATGCTCCATTCCCCCTGACATAATCTATGCAGCAATATCTATCAATTATTTCCCACGATACCAAGAAAGAATCCTGCTCTGCAGGATTCTCCGCCTGCGGCGGGTCGCGTTAGCGACGTTTTTTCCTCTCCGCCGCAGTGCGATCCGCGCGGAGCGTTTTTATATCATAGGAAATCAGCGTACTTTCGTACATTAACGCAGCAAGGCATTTCCTATGATAGAAAAAAAGCGGAATCCCTGTGGATTCCGCTTATAGAACGTCTTTACTGCTCGTCCGCTTCGTTCGCAATTACTTTCTCGATGTTGACGGATACTACATCGGCATCCTCCTCTTTTGCTTCAGCAGGTTCCGGCACATACATAGCCTTTACGCTTAAGCTGATCTTATGATCGGTTTCGTTAAAATCAACCACTTTTGCAGTTACCGTTTCGCCAACCTTCAATACATCAGAGGGTTTCTCAATATGCTCTTTGGAAATCTGAGAAACATGAAGCAGCGCATCCACACCTGTTTCAAGCTCAATAAACGCGCCAAAATCTGTCATTCTGGCAACTCTGCCCTCAACTACATTTCCGACAGCATATTTCTCGGCTGCATCCTTCCACGGATTCGTATCTGCAAATTTCAGGCTGAGCGCAATCTTGCTGCCGTTGATTTCCTTGATCAAAACATTTAATTCTTCGCCAACCTTGAATACCTTTTTCGGATTCTCCACACGTCCCCAAGACATTTCGGAAATATGAAGCAATCCGTCCACACCGCCCAGATCAATGAATGCGCCAAAGTCGGTTACATTCTTAACGGTTCCTTTTACTACATCGCCTTCTTTGATTTTCTCAAGCAGTGCCTTTTGAAGCTCTGCTTTCTTTGCAACAATCAACTGCTTACGGTCGCCGATATATCTTCTCTTTTTCGGATTATACTCTGTTACGACAAATTCGATTTCCTGACCGGCATATTTGGTCAGATCCTTTTCATAGGTGTCGGACACAAGGCTTGCCGGAATGAAAATTCTGACTTCTTCTACAACCACGCTTAATCCGCCGTCAAGTACCTGTGCAACCTTGGCTGTCAGTACTTCCTTGTTATTGTATGCCTCCTCGATCCTCTTATTTCCTCTGTCGGCTGCCAGTCTCTTATAAGTTAACAGAACCTGTCCCTCACCGTCATTCACCTTGAAGACCTTAACCTCCATCTTGTCGCCAAGCTTAAGCACGGTAGTAAGATCTACGTTCGGCTCGTTGGTATATTCGTTACGTGTCAAGATACCGTCTGACTTATATCCGATGTTAAGTATAGCTTCGTCCGGTTTTACGTCGATAACAGTGCCTTCTACTACCTCTCCTGAATGAATTGTTTTTAATGACTCTTCAAGCATTTGTTCAAAAGTTAATTCTGACATAATTTTGAACCTCCTCAATTATATTATTTGGGGTAGAAGCACCAGCTGTTATCCCAACTCTTCTGGCATTACCCTTCAAATTCAGATTTAAGTCATGTACTGTCTGAATAAAAACGGTATTCTCACATTTCTGTCTGCATATCTCAAACAGCTTTTTAGAATTCGAACTTGTTTTTCCGCCAATCACAATCATGGCATCCACCTTGGCCGCAATCTCTGCCGCTTCGGTCTGTCTTTCTTCCGTTGCATTACAGATAGTATTCACAACATTAATATCATAACCTTTTTGCGCGAAAATTTCAACAAGTTCTTGAAATTTATTGTAGCTATATGTCGTTTGGGAAACAATACATATTTTTTTCCCTTTTTCAGGTACAAAACTTTGCGCTTCCTGCAGATTACCGATCACTGCGGCAGGCGTCCGGGACCATCCTCTGATTCCTTCCACCTCAGGATGCCCCGCATCTCCGATAATCACAATCTGCGCACCCGCTTCGCTTTCCTTCGCTGCAATATTGTGTATTCTTTTCACAAAAGGACAGGTTGCATCCTGAATCTTCAGTCCGCTCTCGGATAAGCGGTCGTATACCTGTTTTGAAACGCCATGAGAACGAAGTATCAGGGTGCCTTTCGGAAGTTTATCAATTTCTTCCACATCTTCTATGACCGCCACGCCCTTTTTCTTCAGATCATTCACAACTTCCTCGTTATGAATAATAGGGCCAAAGGTATAAATCGGTTCCCCTGCTCCCGCCTGTCCATACACCTGCTCCACTGCCCGTTTTACCCCAAAGCAGAAGCCGGCTGACTTAGCCACTATGACTTCCATGCTTCCTATCTCCATAAATTGTATTACTGCCAATCATTTCTGTTTTTGATCTATCAGTGTGATGATCGCTTCTACAACCTCATCAATCGTCATGTCGGAGGAATCAACCAGGACCGCATCCTCCGCCTGCTTTAAAGGGGACAGTTCCCTTGTCATGTCCTGATGGTCCCGTTTGATAATATCCTGCTCGATTTCATCAAAATCGCAGGATACGCCTTTCGCAGTCAGCTCGTCATATCTTCTTTGGGCACGTATAGTACTGCTTGCCGTCAGGTACACCTTGACATCCGCATCCGGCAGCACGCACGTCCCGATATCCCTTCCGTCCATTATGATATCGGCTGTTTTAGCAAGCTTTCTTTGCAAAAGCACAAGCTTCCTTCTCACATCCGGATTTGGGCTGCTCTTAGACGCCATGTTGCCGACTTCTTCCGTTCTGATCAGTCCGTTGACATTTTCGCCGTTCAGGATAACAACCTGTTCTCCGTGATCATATACAATGGATATCTCTGCTTCTTCGCATTTTTTACTGATTTCGGCTGCATCCTCCGGATTAACCCCGTTTCGGAGAAAATATAACGCCATTGCCCGGTACATTGCACCGCTATCCACATAGATATAATTTTTCTTCTTTGCGATTTTCTTTGCGATGGTACTCTTACCTGCGCCTGCAGGTCCGTCAATTGCTACACTAAAGCCCATATTCTACCTCGTTTCCTTTATTTGTTTATGGTACCGGCGCTGCTTCCTGCCAGATATCCTGTGGACCATGCAATCTGCAGGTTATAGCCGCCCGTCAGCGCATCCACATCCAACACTTCGCCTGCAAAATAAAGCCCCTTTATCTTTTTGGATTCCATCGTGGACGGATTCATCTCCTTCATGGAAATGCCGCCCTGGGTAATGATTGCCTCTTTAAAATTTCCCGTCCCGAGAATCGAAATTTCAAAATTCTTGATCCGGCGGCAGAACCGTTCCCTCTCCGGCTTTGTAATATCATGAACTGCTTTTGTTTCCGGTATCCCGGATCTTTGAATCATAACCGGCAATAGTTTTGCCGGAAACAAGCTGTCCAGAACATTTTTAAACTGTTTATTTTTTGCGGCTTCAAATTCACGCAGAATGCGTTTATCCAGCTGCTCCATAGAAAGGGCCGGTTTTAAATCTATTCTGAGTATTACATTTCCCGGCTTTTCCCCCTTTTTTGAAAGCTTTCCCAAATAGTCCGCATAATGGCTGCTTGCGCTGAGAATCAGCGGGCCGCTGACGCCAAAATGAGTAAACAGCATTTCCCCCAGTTCACTGTATAGCAGCTTATCATCCGCCAAAAGCGCGGCAGCTACGTTTTTGAGCGAAAGCCCCTGCAGCTCCTTACATACCGGGTCTGCGGATACCAGCGAAACCAAAGCCGGATAACACGGTTCTACGACAATATTCAGTTTCTCCGCCCATCGATGTCCGTCGCCGTCGGACCCCGTTAAGGGATAAGAAAGACCTCCGGTTGCTACGATCACCGCATCTGCGTCCTGCTTTGTTCCGTTCTCCAGCCTGACGCCTCCGATACAGCCGTCCTCCTTTGTCAAAAGGGACTGCACCTTCGTATGCAGATGAATTTGAACGCCCAGCTTACGAAGCGCCGTCTGACAAGCTTTAATCACATCGGAGGAATGGTCCGAGACCGGAAATACCCGGCCTCCCCTTTCCACCTTTAGCGCACATCCGTACCGCTCCATAAATTCCATCACGCAGGAATGATCGAAGGAATAAACAGCGCTATACAAGCTTTTGGGATTATGCACTACCTGAGAAAAAAAATCTTCGGTATCACAGGCATTTGTGACATTACATCTGCCCTTTCCCGTAATATATATCTTTTTTCCGAGTTTTTCATTTTTTTCATAGAGGATGACCCGGTGCCCGTTTTCCGCTGCCGCAGCAGCGGCCATCATTCCTGCGGCGCCGCCTCCGATCACAATTATATCACTCATGCTTATATTTGTTTGTCACTTTCTTCGTATCTAAGCGGATTGTTAAACATATTTTCTTCATCAATGAAATTGATTTCATCATTGAGATATACCTGATAATTCGCCCATGCATCCTCAAGCGCTTCCAGATTGCGCTTGACCTCCTCGGGACATTTCAGACAAAGCGCAACAACAACCGCATTGATCAGACTGAGCGGCGCCACAAGAGAATCCACAATAGAAACCATATCGCTTCTGGCCAGCAGATTGCAGGAGGAATACAGATTCATCGGAGAATGAACCGAATCCGTAATGGTAATTACCTTTGCATTCCTGTCATTGGCAAATTCCATCGCCTTGAGCGTTCTCATTGAGTATCTGGGGAAACTGATGCCGACTATGGCATCCTTCTCGCCGATTCGGATCATCTGTTCAAAAATCTCAGTTGCGCTGGTTGATCTGAGCAGAATAATATTCCCCCTGATCATCTGAAGATAAAAGCTTAAAAACTCTGCCAGCGGTTCACAGCTTCGCAGCCCGATAATATATATATTATCCGCATGTAAAAGCGTATCCACCGCCGTTTCAAAGGCCGCAGGGTCCAGATGATCTATCGTATCACGAATTTTCTCGATATCGGCACTTAATACGGAGTTTAAAATTTCCGACTGTGTACTGTTCCCGTATTTTGCTCCAACCTTGGCAACGGAATTAAACTTATCCTTTACCCATTCTTCCAATACTTTCTGAAATTCCGGATATCCGTCAAACCCAAGCGCGGATGCAAAACGAACCACCGTGGATTCACTGACCGACACTTCCCTGCCAAGCTGGGCGGCTGTCATAAAGACAGCCTGATCATAATGATCCGAAATAAAAGCTGCAATCGCTTTATGACCCTTACTCATTTTTGCATATTTTTCATTGATCAGAGAAAGAACATCCTGTGTATGATTTTGTATTTGCTCCATATTCACGAAACGATTCCTTTTTCTTTTTTATATGTCTCAATCAGCATTCTGGCCGTCGCTTCCTGCGATAAATCATAATCCCCGGTAATGGTCATACAAGCAGCCCCATGAATGAAAATCCACATTCTCATAAACAGATTCTCCGCATCATTGCAGCCTTCCCTGGCCGCCTTGCGGATTTCCTTTGTCACATTGCCTTCCCGTCCGTTTATGATTTCATATAGTGATCTTCTGTTTTTATTTTTATTCAAAAACAGCAGTTCAAACAGATTTTTATATTTTCCCGCAAAGGATATGTATGCCATACCAAGATTCACAAAAGGTTCTTCATAATTGCGCGGATAATTTTTGTAAAATTCCTCGAAAAAATCAACCGTTTTCCCGATATAATCCTCCTGCAGTTCCTCCATATTGGTATATACCCTGAAAATCGGCTGAGTGGAACAGCCAATGTGACTTGCAAGCTTTCTGGCTGTTACTTCCCTGTAACCATTCATATCCGCCATTTCAAATGCCGCATCCAGAATCATCTGTTTTGTTACGGTTTCCTTTCTGGCCATAACATCCTCCCTTATTTGATCTTTGTAACAAGCATCTCCTCAAACCTGGCCGACAGCTCCGGATAACTCTTTTTCAGAGACATCGGCTTCATATCCCTTGTGCAAAAACAATGTTCCGAGCTGCCCAGGGCACATGTCTTTCCATCCGTCTCTTTGGACAGCTCATACGTAATTTTCAGTTTCACACCACTATATTCATAAGGTTTCGAATACACATAAAAAGTATCTCCGTAATGAAACGGCTCCTTATAGGTAAGCGAAACGCCAAGAACCGGAATCAAAATTCCCATTTCCTCCATCACAGAATAGGAAAGTCCCAGCTGCTTCATAAAATCCAGTCTGGCCTCCTCCAGCCATCTGATATAATTGGAGTGATGGACAATGCCCATCCGGTCCGTTTCATAATAAAAAACTTCTCTGCTATACGGTTTCATCTGCATGTCGACATCTCCTATCATTGGAACCGATTCTTTTTCTATCCTATCATTGCTGTATAAAGCTTGTCAAGATTAAACAACTACTGTTATCTAATTTTCCGAATTTTCTCCCGTACCTCAAAAAAAACTCTATGCAGATGAACGCATCCACATAGAGTTTATGCTTTTGATATGATAAGTCAGTTCTTTATACAGGATAAGCACCGTTCTTGGTATCAGCCTGAGTTAAATCCACTTTCTCCTGCTGTGCCAGACGATATTTAAAGAAATCTACAGCTACCTGAGGGAATAACGCATAGGATAATACGTCCTCATCCTGCTGTTTCCACTCTTTGCACTCATCCTCAAACTTCTGCAGTGAAGGCTGTAATAAATCAGCGGGACGGCAGGTAATTACCTCTGCATCGCCGATTACCTTCTTCTGAACTTCAGGATTGAAAGGTTTTACAGTCTTACCGTATTTACCGCTCAATAAGTCCTTAGTCTGTCCGGTTGCCATCTTGTAAGGCTCGCCCATCAGAACGTTCATCACTGCCTGGGTACCTACGATCTGGGAAGAAGGTGTTACAAGAGGCGGCTCACCGAAGTCCTTACGAACTCTCGGGATTTCCTGTAATACGGCATCATATTTATCCTCAGCATTCTGCTCTTTCAACTGGCTTACCATGTTGGAAAGCATACCGCCGGGTACCTGATACATCAGAGTCTTAATATTCACGCCCATTACCTTAGGATTTAACAGACCGCTCTTTAAGCATTCTTCTCTGTAAGGTCTGAAATAATCCGCAATATCTGCAAGAAGCTTCTGGTCATATCCGGTATCATAAGGAGTTCCCCTAAAGGTCTCAACCATAACTTCAGTTGCAGGCTGTGAAGTACCCATGGAGAACGGAGACATTGCACAGTCAATGACATTCACGCCGGCTTCAACGGCCTTTAAGTAGGTCATGGAAGCAACACCGGAGGTGTAATGCGTATGTAACTGAATCGGAAGCTTGGTTGCACTCTTAAGTGCGCGAATCAGCTTATCTGCCTCATAAGGAACAAGCAGACCTGCCATATCCTTGATACAGATAGAATCCGCCCCCAAGTTCTCAATATCCTTTGCAATATTCATCCAATATTCATCCGTATAAGCATCACCCAGAGTATAGGACAACGCGATCTGTGCATGTCCGCCCTCTTTCTTGGTTGCCCTGACAGAAGTTTCCAGGTTACGAAGGTCATTTAAGCAGTCAAAAATACGAATGATATCAATTCCGTTTGCAATGGATTTCTGAACAAAATATTCTACAACATCATCGGAATAATGACTGTAGCCTAGAATGTTCTGTCCGCGAAGCAGCATCTGTAATTTTGTCTTCTTAAATCCTGCTTTTAATTTTCTAAGTCTTTCCCATGGATCTTCATGTAAGAAACGAAGGGATGCATCAAAGGTAGCACCGCCCCAGCACTCTACAGAATTATATCCAACTTGATCCATCTTATCAACGATCGGCAGCATGAGTTCCGTCGGCATTCTGGTAGCAATCAGGGACTGATGCGCATCACGAAGGATGGTTTCCGTAATCTTGATCGGTTTCTTAATCTCTTCTGACATTTTTATTCCTCCATCATTTTTTTCACTCTGTCAATTACTTCACGCCAAAGATTGCCATAAAGGTTCCGGCTGCAACTGCAGTACCGATTACACCCGCAACGTTAGGTCCCATTGCATGCATTAACAGGAAGTTGGTAGGATCGGATTCCGCACCGACCTTCTGGGATACGCGCGCTGCCATAGGAACGGCGGATACACCTGCAGAACCGATTAACGGATTTACCTTTCCGTGTGTCATTACGCACATCAGCTTGCCGAATAAAACTCCGGCAGCGGTACCGAATGCAAATGCAATCAGACCAAGTACGACGATCTTTAAAGTACTTACATTTAAGAATGCCTCTGCACTGGTAGTAGCACCGACAGAAGTACCCAGTATGATAACAACGATGTACATTAATGCATTGGAAGCAGTCTCTGTTAACTGTCTTACAACACCGCTCTCCTTGAACAGATTACCAAGCATCAGCATACCTACAAGAGGCGCTGTCGTGGGCAGAATCAGGGATACGATGATGGTTACGATAATAGGGAACAGAATTTTCTCAAGCTTGGTAACAGGACGAAGCTGACCCATCTTGATCTTTCTTTCCTTTTCCGTAGTCAGTAATTTCATAATAGGCGGCTGGATAATCGGCACCAGTGACATATAGGAGTATGCCGCTACTGCGATAGGTCCAAGAAGCGCTGTCTGTCCAAGCTTACCGGCAAGGAAAATGGAGGTAGGTCCGTCCGCACCGCCGATAATAGAAACAGCTGCCGCTGCCTTATCATTGAATCCAAGTGCAATTGCACCGAAATATGCCGCAAAGATACCGAACTGCGCTGCAGCACCAAGCAAGAAGCTCTTCGGATTCGCAATCAGCGGTCCAAAGTCAGTCATCGCACCGACGCCCATGAAGATCAGGGACGGCAGGATGGCCCATTCATCTAACAGATAAAAATAATGCAGTAAGCCGCCGCCTGAACCATCCGGTCCGGGCGCTGCCATAATATCCGGATAGATATTGACAAGCAGCATACCGAAAGCTATCGGTAAGAGCAGTAATGGTTCATACTCTTTTGCAATAGCAAGATAAAGGAATATGCAGGCAACCGCGATCATCAGATAGTTTCCCCAGGTCAGTCCGAAGAAAGCTGTCTGCTCGACCAAGCCGCCGAGTGCATTTCCCAAATAACCTAATACATCCATTACATTGACCTCCCGTGTTCGTTACTTCTATTTCAAAGTACAGATTAGTTTAATGTTGCAAGTACTGCGCCTGCCTCAATCGCATCGCCAACGCTTACATTAATACTAGCCACGGTTCCGTCCTGCGGAGCTACAACCGGAATCTCCATCTTCATAGCTTCTACAGTAACAACAGGATCTCCCTTCTTAACAGCCTGTCCTACCTGAGCGTCAATCTTGAATACCTTTCCTGCTGCACCGGCTTCTACCTTAATGCTTCCTGCTGCGCCGCCGGCTGCAGGCTTTGCAGCTGCGGGAGCTGCCTTAGGCGCTGCTTTCGGAGCAGCCTTGGGTGCTGCTGCAGGTGCGCCTGCGGATACGCCTTCTTCTACGGTTACATCATATACGTTGCCATTTACGGTAATGGTATAATTTTTCATGATTTATGTCCTCCTAATTTTCTGATTACTTGCTTATCTTCTATTCGCACGTTTTATGCTTCTGACGATAAAACCATCCGTGCTGACTGCACCTTCACTTGCCGCAATTGCTGCCGAAATAACAGCAACCAGTTCCATGTCATCCGTCAGATTTTCTTCTTCTCTTTCGGAAATCTGTGCAATCGTATGATCCGCTGCTTCCTGCTTCATTTCCGTCCCCGACTTCTTCGCAGTTCTTGCCTGAGCCTTGGATATCAGTGAAAAGCAGGAAATAATTAAGCAGATGAAAATCAATACAATGAATACGGTTCCCATGCCAAGCAGGGTATTTAACGCAGCCTTAACCATCTTCTCACCGAAGCTGTATGTCGCGTTTGTAACAATACCCGTGATGTTCATATCCTCATCAAAGGTAACCTCAGCCGTTGCGTTACGATCCGTACCCTCGATCTTAATCGTAACCGTAGTGACGCCGTTTGCGACCGAAACGCCATAATTGGCATAATCGCTTTCCATGGATACCGCGCCGCCGATTTCTTCTTCTGCGGCCCACCAGGATTCAAGGCCGGCAAGGAAGGTCTCTCCGTCTACGAAGATCCCGTAATTGGCGGCAAAGCCATCGGAAATCGTACTCCAGTCATAGCTGGTATAAGTCCTTATTTCCTCTTTTGCCTCCTCCGGCATTTCCTGAGAAACAATTGCGAAGCAGAGCGCTGCCGACTGCTGATATACTTCCTTTGAGTTATCCTCACTTTCTTTTCCGCAGGCTGTCAGTCCTAAGATACAGGTAATCATAACGATTGTTGCTAATAATTTTTTCATATCCGTCAGTCACCCTTTCTTATATTGTGCCATGTTTTTTATCCGGGCGATCTTCACTTTTGGTAAATAACATTTCAAAAGCGCCGATGACATACTTTCTGGTATCGCATGCCTCAATCACCTGATCAACATATCCTCTCTTTGCGGCAGATGTTACGCCGTTCTGAAGAACCGCATACTGTGCTGCACACTGATCAATTTCTTCTGCGCTCTTACCGTCGCAGATCACCTTAGCTGCAAGCTTTGCATCCATCATTCCGATTTCAGCGTCCGGCCATGCAATGGTAATATCAGCCCCGATTGCCTTGGAATTCATTGCTATGTATGCGCTTCCGTAAGCCTTGCCGACAATGACGTTAACCTTCGGAACGGTTGCATCCGCAAACGCTGCGGTTAATTTTGCAGCGGCCTTAGCCATATTCTTTTCGGCTGCAACGGTTGCGTCAAAGCCCTTTACATTGGTCAATGTCAAAACAGGAATGTTAAATGCATCACAGAATTTTACGAAATCCGCTGCCTTCTCACAGCCGTTTACAGTCAGGACGCCGTCAAACCGATCGGAAACCTGTCCATCTTCTCCGTATACTTCACTGCGATTGGCAACACAGCCTATCGTATTTCCGTTTAATCGAATGAATCCGGTTACCATTTCTTTTGCATAATTTTCTTTTACTTCGAACAATACATGGTCATCCGCAATCTGTGAAAGCGCAATGGAAGTATCCCCTGCACAGCCTGCCAGATCTGCACATGCCCTGTTTAAATCGTCCGTACATTCTACGAAGGAAAGATCCTCTCTATTGTTTGCGGGGAGCATGGTAACAAGCTCTCTTACCTTTGCGATGACAGTCTGCTCATCCCCTGTCACATCGACAATACCGGCTTCCACGCTCTGGAATTCTGCACCGGAAGAATCACATTTGCTGATTTCATTTCCGGCAAGCGCATTCGGTGCATTCACGAACAGCTTCGCCTTGGTATCCTCCATAAAAGTAAAATCCGTTAATGTAGGAATCAAAGCAAGTCCGCCGCCGCAGGAACCAAATACGGCAGTGATCTGCGGGATCACTCCGGACGCATTCACCTGCTTTGCATAAATCTGTCCAAAACCGTTTAATGCGTCGGTTGCCTCCTGCAGTCTAAGTCCTGCACAGTCAATGAATCCGATTACGGGTGAACCTGTCTTCATGGCAAGATCATAAAGATTTGCAATCTTCTTTGCATGCATTTCTCCGACAGAACCACCAAGTACAGATGCGTCCTGACTGTAAACATACACAAGATTACCGTCAATCACTCCATATCCGGTGATTACACCGTCAGAAGGAGTCTCTGTCTGTTTCATGTTGAAATCCGTCGCTCTTGCTGTAACAAGCGCACCGATTTCCACGAAACTGTTTTCATCGAGTAAAGCTGCTATTCTTTCACTCGCGATGCTAGATGAACTAGTACTCATTTTTCAGCCCTCCGTTTATATTAATAAAAAAAAATTAACTTAATACGAAAATGATATTAAACCCATTTCGCGCTTTTAGTAGTATAACATACAATTTTCCAATCGCAAATAGCAAAAATGAAAAAACTTGTCAGTATTCTTTACTGATATTGCCGTCAATTTGCTAATTTACAAAAGAATCCGTTCCAGAACCAGGCTCAGGCAATAAGGATAATCTATTTTTGCAACATTCTCCACCACATAAATCGGAAAAACCTTGTATAGTTCTCCGTTTACATAATACCTGTCATAACCGGCGACCGTACCCTTTTGAACCGGGGCCTCCATGGAATCCGGCAGCTGCCTTGTTCTGTTTACCTGCTCCGTTTCGGACAATAAAAGAGAAAAATCCTCCGATGCAACCGCCAGCGCAACGCTCTCCTCCTGTCCGTCCACCACGGGCATATCCGGAACACTTTGCTCCGTCTCTACAAGGCGGTATGCAAAATGACTGATTCCGTAATCCATTAACAATTTGGTATCATGCCATTTATAGCTTTTATGGGGCGGCCAGCCGCACGCCAGAACTACACTGACAAAGGTTCTGTCCCCGTCTTCCAGCGCACCCACAAAGCAATAGCCTGCCTCTCCGGTAAATCCTGTCTTAATCCCGATTGCTCCGGGCATCATATCAAGAAACGCATCCGTATTATTCACGGTAAAGCTCCTGCTTGCGTCCACAGCAGAAAAAGAATAGGAACGCGTTGCAATAATTTCACGAAACGTTTCATTTTGAATCGCATAAGATGCAATTTGGGCCAAATCATATGCCGTCGTGCTATGCGCCTTGCCCGCATTGTTTACGCCGTCTAAGCCGTTTGGCGTCACAAAGGTCGTATCCGTACACCCCAGATCTCTGGCCTTCTGATTCATCAGCTCCGCAAAGCCTTCCACGCTGCCTCCGATATGCTCCGCTATCGCAACTGCCGTATCATTATGCGACTGCAGCATCAGGGAGTACAGCAGATCTCCGAGCCGGTATTGCTCTCCCGCTTTGATATAAAGCTTCACCTTCGGCATCGAAGAAGCATAAGAGGAAACCGTCACAATATCGTCGGGATTTCCATATTCCAGCGCAAGGATACAGGTCATAATCTTTGTTGTACTGGCCATGGGCATAACCTCATACCCGTTTTCTTCATATAAAACACGCCCATTCGAAGCATCCATAAGCAATGCCGAACGGGCGTATAAATCAAGATCTGTTCCGGACTCCTGTCCATATACCACGCAGTCTGCCATAAATATAGCAACAATCATGACAATCACTGCTGTTCTTTTTTTTAACGTGTGAATCATAGCTTCCAAACCTTAAACACTTTATTTGGTCTAGTATATGAAGCTCTCCGTCATTATATGATTGCGGCAAATCCGCTCAAATTCTGCCGTTGAATTTTCCGTCACACTCAGATGTCCAGCTTCAGCTGGGCTTCCTCCTCCGCCTGCTGTTTGAATTCCTCCATCTGCTCGGGATTTAATTCGGGAAGCTCTTCCAGCGACTTTACGCCAAAGCTGCGCAGAAATTCTTCGGTCGTACCAAACAGCAGCGGTCTTCCCGGCGCATCCAGTCTGCCAAGCTCCGCAACCAGATTATATTCAAGCAGCTTGTTCACAGCAAAATCACAGCTGACTCCACGGATCTTTTCTATTTCCGCCTTCGTAACCGGCTGTTTATAAGCAATGATGGACAGGGTTTCCAGCACCGTATCGGACAGCACATATTTCCTTGGATTTTTGGCAATCTTGATCAAATAATCATACAGCTCGGGTCTTGAACACATCTGAAACGCTCCGTCCAGTTCAATGATATCCATGCCCCTGTTCTGAGTCTGGTATTCCTGCTTCATTTCGCTCAGAATTTCCTTTGTGGTGTTCTTATCTTCTTCTATTACATCTGCAAGCTTGGACAGCTCCACGGATTCACCCATGGTAAAAAGTACCGCCTCCAGTACCTGCTTTGCTTTTTCTCTTTCCATTTTTATCCTCATTTCTGCGCCGTACTTTGCGCATAACAAGTTTGCTGTCAAGCAGCGCACAGACACAAACTTAAGATTGAAAATTCCATTTTTCAATCTTATCCGCTCCATCTGCATTCCATTATGACATTGCCGTCATTTCCATCGGCGTTTCGGAAACCTCGGCATCCTCCTGCCAGAGAATGTCGATCCGGTCAAAGGTATCCTCCTGCGAAACCCTTACCTTTCCAAGCTTCATCAGCTCCAGAATAACCAAAAACGTAACAATCATTTCCATCTTGCTGTTTCCGTTCTCCAAAAGCGCCCTGAAATCCGCCCTTCTATGCTCATACAGAAATTGCTCTATGTAATGCTGCTTTACATCCAGATTGATTTCATCCTTTTCAATTTTTCCGAATTGATTTCTGATAGGATCAATTCTGTCCTCCTGGCGTTTTACGATACTCTTAAACACCTCATGAAGCTTATTCAGCGTCATATCGCCCAGCAGCTCCTCGTAGTTCACCGGCGGACGATATTCGGCAACCTCCTTGGGAATTGTCGGATCCTTATACATGGAATGTCCGGCATCTAACTGCCTGTCCTTGAGCTCATAGGACATGTACTTATACAGCTTGTACTGCAACAGCTGCTCCACCAGCTCGGATCTCGGGTCCTCTTCTTCCCCTTCCTCATCCTCCTGCTTCGGAAGCAGCATCCTGCATTTGATATCCAATAATGTAGCGGCCATAACCAGAAACTCGCTCATAACATTCATGTCCTCTGTTTCCATGGCTCTGATATAATCAAGATACTGATCCGTAATCTCTACGATCGGTATGTCATAGATATCCACTTTATTTTTTTCAATCAGATGCAAGAGCAGATCAAGCGGTCCCTCAAACACCTGAAGCTTTACCTTTAACTGTTCCATATTTCTACTCCGGATCTTTTCAGACAGATATGACTATTCTACAGACTTTTTCTCAAAAAAGCAAATTGTTTGTCCGCATTTCAGTTTTGAAATGTTTCCAATATAAGCCCGTATTTTTTTATCCAGGTCTTCTCCCGCACCTTTCAGGCGGACAAACCACGACATCAAGCAGCTCCGCTCTGTTAAGAACTCGGATCGGTATGGTATGCGTTCCGAGTCCACGGCTTAAAAGCATAGTCGTACGCCCCGACCTGAATTTTCCTCCGTCATACTTTGGAAACAGCGTACATTTCGGAGATACCAGACCTCCCAGAAACGGAACTCCTATAATGCCTCCATGATTATGACCTGACAGTATCAGATCCGGCTCCCATGCACAGTAATCCTCAAAGTAATCCGGATTATGCGCAATCAGAATGGAATAGTTTTCCGGATCCGCTTTTCCAATCAGCCCGCTGATATAATCGGGCTCCATCTTTTCATTGCGGAATCTTTTGAAAAACTGTTTGTCCAACACCAGACCGTAAATACGAACCCCAAACGGGGGCAGCTGCACATCCTCATTGACAAGCGGATCAATGCCGCATCCGTTCAGCCTTTCCAAATACTCCTGATATATATTACCATATTTATCCCTGCACCTGGAAACTTTCTCCTCATGATTTCCGACTCCATAATATACAGGAAACTCGGCTGCCAGAGCTTCCATCAGCTTTGCCGCAGGTTCATAGCTTTCTTTTGCATTCGCCGTAATCAAATCCCCCGCCACCAACACCGCATCGGGCGAAAGCTGCCTGATTTTTGCAATCAAACGTTCATTTTCTTTTCCAAACCGCTTATTATGCAGATCCGATAATACTACGAAATGAAAAGGCTTCTTCACTTTTTCGGATTGAATCTGATAGGAAGTCACCCGAAAAAACCGGGTATCATATATGATATCGCAAATCCCCCATATCACAAGCAGCGCAATTATTGATAATATGATTTTCATTTCCGTTTCTCCGTTCGTTCTTTCTCAAATATCTTCATTTAACATTACAATTTTATATCATAAATGAATCTTATAATCAAACAGCAGTCAAATTCCTCCGGCAAGGATGCCGGAGAAAGACCTGACCGAGTCCGGAAGCGTACTTTTCGGCCCCGAATCCTTATAACAAATATTTCTTTAGTATTCTTCCCAAATAATCCTTATATTCCGCTTTCCTTACGGTTTGCGTAAAAACCAGATCCACCGTCCCGATCTGCTCCTCATTCAGATAATAAGCAGCATAGCCGGCCCTCTGCCCTTCCAAGACCGGCGCTTCCTCCACATTGATTACGATTTCCTTGCGGACGCCGCTTAGATCCGCACCGGTCAAATCCAGATAGGAAAAACTGCTCTGATACTTGATGCCGGCAGTCTCTGCAATCCCTCCGCTGATATTGACGGGAGACAGAATATCCTCGTTAGCATCCTCATAAAGCGCACTCACAGAATAACCGAACTGGAACATCTTTCTGGCATCCTCAAAGCGCACCTTATAATCCGGCGCCGCCATAACTACCGCAATCAGACTGATTCCGTCCTTGCAGGCTGTTCCCGAAAAGCAGTATTTTGCTTTACTTGTAGATCCGGTCTTTAACCCGGTCGTCCATTCATACTGTTTTAACAGCTTATTGGTGCTGGACAAAGTAAAGATGCTGCTTCCCTGCCTGGTTACATGAGTGATATCCTCCATCCAGATTGTGGAATAGTTAAAAATTTCCGGATACCGTGTAATTAATTCCCTGCTCATAAGTCCGACATCTCTTGCCGAGGTATAATGATCATCGGAATTTGACAGTCCGCAGCAATCGACAAAATGTGTGTGCGTCATTTGCAGCTGTGCCGCCCGCTCATTCATTTTCTGTACGAAGGCTTCCTCACTGCCTGAAATATATTCTGCCATTGCAACGGAAGCATCGTTCCCGCTGGCAATCACAATGCATTTAATCAGGGTTTCTACTGTCTGTACCTCTCCCTCTGCAAGATAGACCTGCGAACCGCCCATGGACTGTGCATAGGCGCTGACCGTCACCTCATCCTCCAAATGTATTTTTCCTTCGTCAATGGCATCGAAAATCAAAAGCAATGTCATGATTTTCGTAATACTTGCAGGACTTAATTCCACATCCGGATCTTTCTCATAGATTACCTGTCCGGTCGAAGCCTCCATAAGAATCGCAGACGGAGCCGAAATGTCCAGCCCGCTTGCGTCAACGGCCGCCGTCGTTTCCGACAATTCTTCATCATAGGTTACGCCTGCCGCACCTTTCTGCGAATCTGACAATATCCCGCTTTCTGCAGAATCAGTTACCGCACTGTCCGCAACACCTGTATTCTGAGAATCAGCCTCAGCACTTACGGGAATGCACAAGGTTATACAAAAGCAAAGAATCAAACACAGTATTTTTTTACGCATGATCGCTGCCCCATGATCCTGACTTATTTAAATTTATGCGTATTCCCGCAAAAAAGAACCTGCAAAAAAGGAGACTGCAACATAATTACGCTGCCTGTCTCCTTTCATCGTTTTATTTTCCTGGGCAATTGCCTGTTTTACGTCCTGCCCGACTAAAACCTTGTCCGGAAATGCTTGTACTTTTCGATCATATTGTCCCTGTATTTTTGAATATTCACTCCAAGCGCCAGCAGCAGATGATATACAAAATCAATCAGATACAATGACAATGCTATTTTACAAAAAATAACGCCGCCTCTCATACCGACTTTATCCGCAAGTCCCAGCACTCTGATATGTAAGAAATACACAACCCCAAGCGCATATACCCCCCAGGCTAATGTACTTTCCAGACAGATAATTCCTTTATAATTGAGTGGTTTTTCATGATAATCCCACCATACTTCACCTAAAAATCGCTGCATCAGAATTCCAACCAGAAATTCAAAAACAGTAGCCGCCACAGCTCCGATCAAATATACGGTTAGCTTACTGCTGATAAACGGCTGCATCATGTAAAAGCAAACAGTAGCGCCTACGCCGTAAATCGGGCAAAACGGTCCAAATCCAAAGCCTCTGTTTGTAAGTTTCCTGTTGCAAATCGACATATAAATGGATTCTACCAGCCACCCTGCCATACTATAGGTAACAAAGCAAAATGCAATATGGTATAAATCCGTGTTCACAACAGGTAATATCCTATCCCACATCGTCCTATCTCCTTCATGCAAAAAGTCCTCAGCATATTGTGCCAAGGACTTTCATGTCTGCAATTAGTTATATTTACGTTTTCTGGCAGCTTCAGATTTCTTTTTACGTCTTACGCTCGGCTTCTCATAATGCTCTCTCTTGCGGATCTCCTGCTGGATTCCTGCCTTTGCGCAGCTTCTTTTGAAACGACGTAAAGCACTATCTAAAGTTTCGTTTTCTTTTACGATAACATTTGACATACTGACACCTGACCTCCCTTCAGTCCCTTCAAGTAACTCGACTGATTGGGTTATTCATGCATTGCAGGAATTTCCCACATGCACATTGACATTATAGCATAATATTTCCAGTCGTCAACAGTTTTTGTAATTATTTTTTGGATTATTTTTTTGGCAATCCTATTATTTACCCTGACTCATATCATAGGGCAATGACTGCCTGGGGTTTGATTTTTTATTACCGCTTTTTTGCCGCTGTTGCCGGTTCTTTATCGAAGCTGGCTTTTTAAAACATTGGCAGCTTCTGCAATGGCAGCGTTAATACCGTCAGGATTCTTGCCTCCTGCCTGAGCCATATTCGGGCGTCCGCCGCCGCCTCCTGCAACGAGTGCCGCAATTCCTTTGATCAGATTGCCCGCATGAGCGCCCCTTGCCATCGCTCCGTCCGTAGCCATGGCAATCAGGTTAACTTTGCCGTCCTGTGCGGATGCCAGTACTACAACACCCTCGCCCAGCTTTGTCTTTAACTGGTCGCCCAGATCGCGCAGACCGTTCATATCAACGCCGTCCACACTGACCGCAAGCAGCTTCACGTCATCAATCAAAACCACCTGATCCATAACCTCACCAAGCGCTTCCTTTGCCGCCTTACTCTTTAAGGATTCATTTTCACTCTGCAGTGCCTTAAGCTCAGCCATGAGATGCCCGCACTTTTCAACCAGTCCCGAAGGATTGGTTTTTAAAGTTCTGGCGGCTTCGTTTAGTCTTTCTTCCAGTTCCGCATAATATTTCGTTACGCCGGTGCCCGTCAATGCCTCGATCCGGCGCACACCGGCTGCTACGCCGTTCTCGCTGATAATTTTAAATGCGCCAATGGAAGCGGTATTGCTTACATGGGTACCGCCGCAGAATTCCTTGGAGAACTCTCCCATCTCTACAACGCGAACCTTCTCACCGTACTTTTCGCCAAACAGAGCCATCGCTCCGGTCTTCTTGGCTTCCTCCACGGACAGTACCTCGGTTACAACCGGAAGGTTTGCCGCAATTTCTTCATTCACGATTTTCTCGACCTCGGCAAGCTCCTGCGCTGTCATAGCGGAAAAATGGCTGAAATCAAAGCGCAGTCTTTCCGGATCATTGTAAGAGCCGGCCTGCTCGACATGGGTTCCCAGCACCATTCTGAGTGCTTTTTGAAGCAGATGCGTTGCGCTGTGGTTTCTACAGGTATCCTGACGCCTTGTCTCATCCACCTTTAACGTTACGGTATCCGAAACCTTGAACATACCTTTTGTGACTTTTCCGATATGCCCGACTTTTCCTCCCAGCAGCTTCACGGTATCTTCTACCTGAAATTCGCCGTCTCCGGATACAATCACGCCATGATCTCCGACCTGTCCGCCCATGGTAGCATAAAAAGGCGTTTCTGCCACAATAACGGTTCCGATTTCACCATCGGTCAACGCCTCTACGACCTCTGTTTCCGTCGTCAGCGCCAAAATCTCAGAATCTGCGGTCAGCCTGTCATATCCGATAAATTCTGATGTGATGGAAGGGTCCAGCGATTCATAAACGGTAACATCCGCTCCCATATAATTTGTGGTCTTTCTTGCTTTTCTGGCCTTCTCCTTCTGCTCCTGCATCTTCGACTGAAAGCCTTCTTCATCCACGGTAAATCCCTTTTCTTCCAAAATTTCTTTTGTCAGGTCAATCGGGAATCCATAGGTATCATATAATTTAAATGCATCCTCTCCGGTAAGCTCCTTCTTAGCGGAAGCTACAAGCGCTTCTTCCATTTCCGCAAGAATACTTAAGCCCTGATCAATAGTCTTATTGAATTTATTTTCTTCCTGTGTCAGTACATTAAAGATAAAATCCTTCTTTTCCTCCAGCTCCGGATATCCGTCCCTGCTTCCCTCGATCACGGTTTCGGACAGCTTTGCAAGGAAGGTTCCCTCAATACCAAGCATCCTTCCGTGTCTTGCGGCGCGGCGGATGATACGGCGTAGAACATATCCGCGGCCTTCATTTGTCGGCATAATGCCATCGGATATCATAAAGGCTGCGGAACGAATATGATCCGTAATCAGGCGGATGGAAACATCCTTCTGATGATCCTCCTGATAAACAACTCCCGCCAGCTCGCAAACCTTATTACGCAGTGCCTGAACCGTATCCACATCAAAAATAGAATCCACATCCTGCACAACGACGGCCAGACGCTCAAGTCCCATACCGGTATCTATATTTTTCTGAACCAATTCGGTATAATTACCATGTCCGTCATTATCAAACTGGGTAAATACGTTGTTCCATACTTCAATATATCGGTCACAGTCACAGCCAACCGTACAGCCCGGCCTGCCGCACCCGTATTTCTCACCG
>CAYTIH010000026.1:0-35763 GCA_964437825.1 uncultured Clostridium sp.
CGCATGAAAAACAAATGCCGCTTCGCGTCGCTTGTTTTTCTTTTGCGCTTATTATTACCATGTTCACTCGCAAGCCCGCACCTTCGGTGCTTTATCGTCTGCTTCGCAGACTGCTTGCTCGTTAATAGCGCATGAAAAACAAATGCCGCTTCGCGCCGCTTGTTTTTCTTTTGCGCTTATTATATCATATCTCCCAATATTTTCCCATAGGGGAAGATGTCTGTTGTTATACGTCATTCAGTTCATACTGTTTCAGATTCTTTACTATGACAATACATTCCCCGAAAATCAAAAATATTATCCGGCATTTCAATGCAGAAATCAAATGAAGTTTTTGTAAACATAATTTTGTGAGGTACAAGCCTTAAGCACCATAATATGATATTCTTCATCCCGGATGATTCTCGCTAAAACGGCGTTAATTCCTTGATCGCCAATCATTTTCATGTGCATTTCATATTGGCTGATCGCTGCTTTTTCAGCCTCTATGTCAGCCAGCATCATATTGCCGGCATTCTCCGAAAGCGTCAAATATTCCGGCGTCCACAGCCTTCTTCTTGCATTACGCTGTTTTGCGGTAAAATCAATCGTTCCGCCCAGCAGTAAAATGAACTCTCCGAGTTTTTGCAAATGTATCATCTCCGCCATTGCAATTCCTAAAATCGTTTTCGCCAGAAGGCAGTTTTCTAGTGACAGGTAATTTTCATTATGAATATACTGCGTAATTGCAGACATTTCGGAAACCGCGCCGCAATAATCAACACTGAGTATATCGGCATAGGCCTGATTTTGTTCCCTTACCTGAACCGGCGGATATGGCAGGTCCATCATAATCGGCTTCACATTTGAAAAGCTGCAGCTATTGGTCAGGTATTTTTCTTTTTCCTGCATAATAGAGTCTTCTTCCATCATTTTTTATATCTTAATATATTGTAACGATCGAACAACGTGAATTTATTTTTTGATTTTTCAAGACCGCGGCACAAGAAATTTATTTTCCGGTCAACTTATGCTATAATCAGTTTGTCAATGTAAGCGTGACGTTACTCTAATGCAAGAAGACCGGATGACAAGTCGCTCAGAAGAAATGAAGACCAATATGATCAATCATATTCTATTCCCTGCACCACTGCCTGCCTTCCTCATGTTCCTTCTCAAATTTATCCCTCGGATGATTTATCTTCGTATGAGACAGCTGAAACCATTTCTTTTTGTTTCCGTCTTTTTTCTTTTTGCATCGGACCATCATTTCAAAGAAACGCCATACGAACGCCATAAATATGCTGACCGCCACTGTAACGGCACCCAGTATTCTCATTACTCCGTTTTTCATAATCCATCATCAACCTGTTTTTCTATCAATTTAAAAGAATTCTATCTTATGTATGACCAGAAATCTCTGCTGTTCCAATTCCTCGATCTCCAGACTCATTTCACAGGAGAATGCTCCGATATCGCTCATTGCCTGCTCCATATATCCCTGTCTATAGTCATCCGTTTGATATGCCGAGTACAATTCCTGCAAAAGAGCCTCTCCTTCTATTACGTTATAAAACTCATAGGATCCTTGGCCTTTACTTACAATCTGATCATAACAATTTTCATAATACTCCGGGATGCTATGCAAAATATCCGCTTCCGTCATACCGACATCTTCCATACTTCTAAGACTGTCTGCCGTTTCCTCATTCTGCTCCGGATTTCGATATTGCTGCCCATTACACGGCGGCAGATAAACCGACAATTCCTGTCTGATATGGGTGCTTCCAAAATCCTGATCCGTTTTGTTGAAATAATCATAGTTTCCGTCGTCCGTATCATCCCATGTGGTATCCACATGATAATAACCGTCCTCCAGCAAAACGATATTCCATGCATGGCTCTCACCGGCATATCCCGTACAATAATAGCAGGGAATTCCCAACTGCTGTAACAAATATTGAAAAGCTCTGGCATATCCGGCGCAGACCGTTTGCCCGTTTACCAACGCGCTATAGGCGCTTTGATTCATTTCGGCTCCCATATTGTATGAAATATTGTCTATCAAAAAATTATGAACATATTTTTCTTTTTCATAATCATTTTCCAGATTCTGCGCCGCCGCCAGAATCAGACCGGCTCTTTCCTCAAATACGGTCTTTGCACTTTCCAAATTCTGTGCGGTACGGTTAAACTGTAAATCGATCTCCACACACTGTCCGTTTCCTATACATTTACAGGCATAAGCGGTTTTCAGCCAGAATAATTCGGGATGATCATTATATACTGCGGAAAAAACATTTTTTAGCTGCCCCGCCGTAACGTCCTCAATGGGCGCAAATACTCCGTTTAATTCATTGGCATTGGCGTAAATCTGGCGGTAAAGATGCTGTCCTTTATCATCCAGCATGGAATAATACGGATAGTAAACAGGATCAAACTGGAGACCGTCCCCGGTAGGTCCGGTTCCGATCCTGTTCAAAAGCTCCTTAGCCGCATCGTCTTCAATCTGTTCTTCGTCAGCGCGGACACGCTGATACCCGGTTTTGCCGTTTACATTCTCAGGTATCACAACATCGGCTTGATCCGGCGCAATATACTCTGAAACAATATCCTCCGCGATTGCTCCTGTCTCCGTTTCCGAAAGATCCGTCTGCTGATGCTTTGTCTGCTCCTGTCCGGTTTCGTCCGATCCGATGATTTCGGGAAAACAGATCGGTTCATCCGTCCCTGAAGCATTAGTCGTTTGTGTTATTACCGCCTGTTCCTCATCCGAATACAGAAATCGTGCCAGAAATTCCGTAATATCCGGCCTGAACGCGCATACTATCACAAGCCCGCAAAGAGCTGCAAATACGCCCAATATAAAATAAAGTATTTTTTTCATCCATCTCATGCTTCAGCCTTTCCATCCCCGGATTCCGAAAGCCGGCAGCTTTGCCGCCCGGACAGCAGCGCATCTGCGTTCATGCCGAGTTCTTTTAACAGATTGCATACAATCCGTCCCACTTCTCACTGTCGCATCCGGTTTGATATTCATATCTTAAATAAGGCATATCAGAAAGCTTCTTCTGCAAGATCTCCTTTGCAAGCGACGACTCCATCCGCTTTCTCTCGTCTCCCTCACCCACCTGGCCGATTAAAAATCCTTTGAGCGTTTATTCACGGCCTTCAAGAAGCGCCTCCCTCAGCTCTCTTTCCACATCCGAATCAAGCTCTTTATTAAAATTTTCTTTCTCAAAAATACTTTCCGATACATGACCGCCGTTACAGCTGGCAATAACGGTTCCGTCCCGCAGACTGTTTTGTATGAACAATGCAAATACAGTCAGCACACATATGGCTGTCAGCACGCTTAAAAAATCTTCCGGCTCTTTTTCCTTTCAATCCTATATATCATCTCTATCCGTTCTCCCCGATCATTGAGTATAAGCCTTCCTCTATTTTATCAAAAATTCTCAGAACAATCTATAGCAACCGTTTTTCTGATTTCGTAAATTCCGAATAGAAATTCCCGTAAAATCCCGTGATTTTGAGTCAAAAAAGTGCGCAGAGTTTTCGAAACTCATACGCACTTTATCCGCGCAGCCCGCGTACTGATTCCGGCTCAAAAGCGCCTGTATAAAGCTGATAATACTGTCCCCTCTGAGCAATCAGGTCATCGTGATCGCCCCTCTCAATGATCCGCCCGTGATCCAAAACAATAATGACATTGAAGTTCTTAACTATGGACAAGCGGTGAGCAATGACGAATACCGTCCGACCCTCCATTAAGGCGTCCATACCACGCTGAATGATAGCCTCAGTCCGGGTATTGATGGAAAAAGTCGCCTCATCCAAAATCATAACCGGAGGATCCGCCGCGGCTGCACGGGCTATTGAAATTAACCGGCGCTGACCCTGGGATAGATTGGCGCCATTGCCCGTCAGAAAGGTCCGGTATACCGTCATAGCGGATTTTACCGTCGGCAATATCATAGAATCGGTTCAATTCTTGTAGTCGCCGGCTGTATCTGAAATCACAATGGTCCGAGCCCTCCGCAATTTAAAGAAACGTGATCTCAATGATCTGGCAGCGTTTGGTTTTATCCAGATGGCGGAACACCATGTTGAGGATAGCGCCGTATCTTTTATCCAAGGGACGATATCCCGTCAGATAGCCCTTTCCTACTACATTTGAAAATTTATCGCTCCAGCCCGTTAATTCCGTTTCATCCTCCAAGCTGAAATACACGCCGATATTACTCATTCCCGAAGGTCCCAGCCATGTTTTCAGCATACTTTTTAACCCCTTGGCATTGGTTGCGTCAAAAGCAAGCTTTCCGCCTGCAAAATGCTCCGACATTTTACAAAACAGTCTCCTGACCTCATCCGTCTTGAAATAATAAAAAACTCCCGACGCAAAAAAGACAGCTCCCTCCTGCGGATCATAATCTATCCGATCAAACCATGAAATATCATTCAAATCGCCGGCAACATTCTTTTCACGCTCTGTTTCCGGCAGCAATTCGTTTCTTACCGCAATCGCATCGGGAAAATCAATGTTATAGCCCTTTGCCGTACCGTTATCCACCTGACGAAACGTGGTATCCAGCCCACAGCCCAGATTGACCACACACGCCCTTGGATGCTTCGCCAGATATTCACGGCACACAGAAACCAAATCATATTGCCGGGTCGCACTCATGATAGCACCTGCCTTTGCCATGATTTTGCCCTGCTTGGGAAAATCATAATCTATTCGTTCAAAGAGCTTCATGCATTCGTGATCTCTGAAGTTTTCAGGATATAATTCCATTGCCAGCCTTCGTCCATACAGCGGAATGATGAGAGTTTCCTGAACTGAATTCTTTTTTATCTTATACTTTTCCATGCTGATTTTCCTCCTTGTTTTCACCGATTCCGGTATCACTCTGTACTCCGAGGCCCATAATACGGAGCAGTGTTTCATATGCCTGTATGCTGTCCGTATCAATACCTCCCTTATGCTCCGTATTCTCCAAAAAAGTACACAAAGCGAGAAACTCCGCCTGACTTATCATATAGATCTCGTCATAGCTGTATTGCTTTTTTATCAGCCGGCGTTTGTAAAGCTCCTGATAATAACGAAGGGAATAGGACGCACAGAAATCAAGATATTCCGATTTTTTACGCGCATAATATTCCGAATTGCCATGCAATACAATCATTTGAAGGAGCAAAAAACGGTCTTGGAATTCGTATAGCATTTGCACGGATGCTTTCTGATAAAACAACCGGAGCAGTTCCGCATCCGTCTTTTCTTCCAAATCATTGGGAAGCAGTTCTTTCTGCTTTGCAAATAATTGCTCTATAGCCTCATCACATATCATTTCAAAAATTTCTTCTTTTCCGTGAAAATGCTTATACAAAGCTCCTGCCGTTAAGCCTGCATCAGAGGCGATTTTCCTCATCGAAGCTTTTTGATACCCAACCCGAAGCATCTCTTTTTCAGCCGCTTCCAGTATTCGTTTTTTGGTTAATTCCGTTGATGCTCTCATTCTAAAACCTCTTAGCAAACCAAAACAGTAAACACCGTTTACCATTAGCAGTATAACACCCAAAAGCATATTTTTCAATAAAAAAAACAAGGATGCGGCTGATTCCGCGTTAATTCCAGCTGATTCAGCTGCCTGTGTTACGGAATCCAATCCATAACTACCGATAGGCACAAAAAAGCGCCTCCAAAGAGGCGCTTCAGCTCTGCAGGAATTTCATAACCGCCCGGTTGAATTCCTGTGGTTTTTTATTTGCGACAAAATGATTTCCCTTCATGAAGACAAGGCCCGCATCCGGAATACTTGACGCGATTAATTTCGTATGATCTTCTTTGATCATGTCATTGGTTTCTGCAATAACCAGTGTTTTTGCTTGTATTTCTGCAAGTTCGTCCGGTGTCACATTGGGTTCGTTCACCATCAACCCCAGCATAATAAGCCAAGTGCTACTTCTTCTATTTCTAAAGAAACTTATAAAAAGGCAGTCAATGATATACAAGACAGATATTTAGATAGTGTGAAAAATCACATTGATATGCTGATTGACCTGCAACATCATTAGCCTTAACCGCTTCTTGAACCATCTGCTGTACTGCTTTATTCATCCGGCTGATATCCGGTGCCTTGCCCAGTGTCAGTATTGTGCCCATAGCGAAAGCACATAAATCCAGTGTGAATCTTTTGACCATAGTAATTCCTCCATTTTTCACTTTGATAGACAAGAAACTTTAGTTACATTCCTTATTGCACAGACAGTAAACAGCCGTGGCTGTTTACAGGTGCGCAGAAATGGCGGATACATGGTATTGGAAACAAAAAAGTGGACGATCAAAAAAAACCCGCCTGTGTTGTGACAGGCTTTGGGATTTCGTTCTTAATCGTAATCACAATTATAGATTGGTATGCCTTGTGCTTCCATATCTTTGTAATTCCCGATGCTGATATACTTGAAATTCGGATTAGATACATCATTAAGGTGTTTGTATCGTTTTGAATTCGAGTCATCTACCCAGATGGTGTAATCTTCCTGATAGGCATCATGCATAAGATCGACAGTAGTATCAACAAGAACCCATCTGCCGTAGTCTTCAATATAAACGGCATTCATGGCATGTTTGTTGTTGCCAATTACGAGGGCAGGAATGTCCTGTGCACGGCACATGATAGCAAGCACCTGCGAAAAGTCTTCGCAGACACCAACATTGGTCTGGCTGATATAATACTTGCCTGAATAATCGCTGTAGTAAGACCATCTTGAATGTTCACCTTGGGAAATGATCCAGTAATCATACGCAAAGTTGTCAATGATATAATTATAGAATGCCATAAGTTTGTGTGCATCAGACCAGTCTTCTTCAACGAGTTCGGATGATTTGTTTACCCAGTAGGCAGTATCTGTTTTCTCACCGTCTGCGACAGGAACAATCGGATAGTAGATCGGATCAGTATAGACTGCGTCAGCTTCCGTGATTCCTGCCTTATCAAGAATGCTTTCAAATAAAAGCCTGCAGTCAATGACGCTTGTTGCGTCTTTGACATCTTCGGCTACATTTACGGCATAAAGCCCGTCGTCTTCTTTGTAAATTCCGGCATTAAGCGTTGCACCGTCGGAGAACAGCACTTGAATAAGGCCAAGCCCGTTCGGGCAGTCCTTGTAGCCTGTGATCTGATACGTATCAGCAGTCTTACTGCTCACGTAACTGCCGGAAGCAACTTCGGCCGTGACTTTGACAGGCACGATGCCGGATTCGCAGTCATCATAAGGTTTGACAATGACAGTATTGTTGTCCTTCACGTAAACAGTAAATCCATAGTCGGCTTCTGTCTCAGTCGTGATGTCGCTCTCCAGGCTTTTGCCGACCGCTGTGCAGTCGCTGAAGTTCCAGATAGCTCCCTCGTCAAATGTGAGGACGCTGTTTACGTTAAGATCCTCGTGCGTCTTCGTGGAATTACGCCATGAAGCGTCAGCGCTCTCGTGCTCTGTTTCGGCAGGTTCGGATGGTTCTTCCGGCTCTGCCGTTTCAATGAGATCACTTTCCTCATAATCCGTTTCGGGGATGCCGTCATCTTCAGGAATTTCCGTAGCAGTTTCGATCATCTGGACAGTGCTTTCCGTATCCGCATATGTGCCGGTCTGGGCACTGCACCCTGTGAGAAGCTCGATGGCAAGGCCGACGATCCCGCCGAGAATGAATATCGTGCCGTAGTATATCGTCTTGCGTATCCTTTCACGTCTCTTTGCACGCTTTCTTGCTCTCTTGTCCTGCTCCTCATACATTCTCTGTCTTTCGCAGACTTCGTGATCCATAAGTGGAAATCCTACCATATTATCTCCTTATCTATAATTTTTTTGATCAGATTACGCATGCGTTATGCATGCTTTCTGTCTGTTATCTTTTATCGCTACCGGACGGTGCGCAGCACCGTCCTTAAAAAAGCACCATAGTGCAGAAGAACCTAACGCTCTTCCTATCGCATTCCAAAAGCCGGAATTCAAAGAATCCTTACAAGAAACATCAACAACAAAATATTTTTCCTCATAATATATTTCTTCACTAACTACATATTCATATCCATTATAATCTGCCCAATCAATGAGTCTATCGTAGTCAAGCGAAAATGCCGTGTAATATTCCACATCTCCAAGGTTTACTACAGGAATATTATAATCCAAACTTACCCAATCAGAATAATATTCAACTGAATCTATCGTACGAACTGCTCGGACATATATAGTTCCACTTTCACCATCAGAAACTTCCACACAAGCAATATTATCCATAGCACTCATTCACAATCGGTGAGAATTTATTGATGTAGTCATTGCCGGTCTCATCAATCAAAGTTTTATTCGGAACGTCTGAGAAAGAACGAGCCTTATCACCTGCTCACTCATCGACTTCGAAAGAGAACTTCCATCCACAAATCCATAGTCTATTTCAATTTCCCTTACGCCCAAATGATCGCCACCGATAAAGATAGTATCTCTTTTCTCCTCACTGCTATAATCATTCCATTTATCTGCATCCATCTCAGAAAGTTTTTTCAGTAATTCTTTGTTCTGATGCGTCCTCGCCGTCTGAATTTACCTTAAACTCTTACATCACAAACTTATGGAAGATCTTCTTGCCTTTTTTTACAATCAGTTCATTTCCCGTAAGTTCTTCCTTTGTGTAAGCCTTTCTGACATCGCTGACCTTCCCGTCATTCACGGTAACTCCGCCCTGCTCCACGGCGCGGCGTGCTTCGGAACGTGTTTTTGTCATTTCGCCCTTTACCAAAAGCCCGCAAATATCAATGGTTCCGTTCTGGAAATCAGCCTCTGTCAGCGTTGTTGTCGGCATATGCTCCGAGTTTCCGCTTCCGGCAAATAAGGCTTTCGCAGCTTCCTGAGCCTTCTGCGCTTCTTCCTCTCCGTGCACCAGCTTGGTAAGCTCATACGCCAGAATTTCCTTGGCAGTATTTAACTGTGCGCCTTCCCAACTGTCCATCCGGTCAATTTCCTCAAGCGGAAGAAAGGTCAGCATACGGATACATTTGAGAACATCCGCATCCGCTACATTTCTCCAGTACTGGTAAAATTCAAACGGAGATGTCTTATTCGGGTCAAGCCATACTGCGCCGGACTGCGTCTTACCCATCTTCTTTCCTTCGGAATTCAGCAGCAAAGTAATCGTCATGGCATGCGCATCCTTCCCAAGCTTTCTGCGGATCAGCTCCGTACCGCCCAGCATATTGCTCCACTGATCATCCCCGCCAAACTGCATATTACAGCCATAGCGTTTGTAAAGCTCAAGGAAATCATAGCTCTGCATAATCATATAATTAAACTCCAGAAAAGAAAGACCCTTTTCCATTCTCTGCTTATAGCACTCCGCACGCAGCATATTGTTCACAGAAAAGCACGCTCCGACATCTCTGAGTAGCTCTATATAATTCAAATTCAGCAGCCAGTCGGCATTATTGGCAAGAATGGCCTTTCCTTCGGAAAAATCAATGAATCTGCTCATCTGCTTTTTGAAACATTCCACATTGTGGTTTATGGTTTCCGTAGTCATCATCTGACGCATATCGGATCGTCCGGACGGATCTCCAACCATAGCCGTACCCCCGCCAATTAAGACAATCGGCTTATTGCCTGCCATCTGCAGACGTTTCATCAGACATAATGCCATAAAATGTCCTACGTGCAGACTGTCTGCGGTCGGATCAAAGCCAATATAAAAAGTTGCCTTTCCCTCATTTACCATATTACGGATTTCGTCTTCGTTGGTCACCTGAGCGATCAGCCCTCTTGCAACCAGCTCATCATAGATTTTCATTTCGCTACCTCTCGTATCGTTGATCCGATACTGCCTTTCTTTTATTTTTTAGATACTTTGAAATTAGTACGGGCCAAAGCCTTTCACTTAAAACGGCATTCCCGCTTTCCGCAGATGCAGTTTCATAACACATAAAAAGCCCCGCCCTAAAAAGGACGGGGCAAATGACCCGTGTTACCACCTTTATTTCCTTTAGACTCACATCTAAAGGCTCATGAAGTACAGCCCTTAGGCGATACCCCTCTGCTGTAACGGTCAGCTTCCGTCATAGCCTACCAGATCACCGTCATATCCCTTTTCCGGGCTAACACAACCATTTGCCGGATAAAAGAAACATCTGCACGATTTCCTTCTGCCATGCAGCTCCAAGATGTATTCAGTATCAGTTTCCCACGCGCCTCTCATCACCCGGCAGCTTTCTGTGTGTTCCAAAGATACCTACTTGTTCTCTTCATCGCTTTTCAAATATGACTGAATTATAGTAAATACATACGGAAATGTCAAGCAATAATATTGACAGCAATAATATTAATATTGATAGCAATAATATTAAGCCTGCAATAATATCAAGCCGTTAAAATTCATAATATCAAGCCGTCAAAATTCCTTCTAAATCAAAAATGCGAACATGCCTGTTACTCTTTCAGAGCTCTAAGCTATGTATTGATTACCGGTTAACTCCGTGATTTTCATCTCAAACGGATTCATTGATCGAAACATTATCATATCCCACCGGATCATATTCAAGCACGCAGCAGCCCGCGAGTTTGCGATATACCATCGGCAGCGGCGACATGATGCAGTTATTGTGTTCATCCTTTACGCCGCTTCGGTTGGTAAGTATTACTGTTCCGCCGTTTTCAACAAATTCATAAATATGCTTTACAACGCGCTCATCAGTGACATACATTTCCGGTGCAACGACAATTTTTTTCACTTTGCTTCTAAAAATATCAGTTTCACTTTAAACAAATCTCCGTCAATAGACAGCTCCATCTCTCCTCCCATGGCCTGCATCAGGCTCTTTGCAATCGATAGCCCAAGACCATTTCCTTCCGTATTTCTGGAGGCATCTCCCCGTACAAATCGCTCCGTTAATTCCTGGGGAGAAATATTGAGGGACTCCTGCGAAACATTCTTCATCTCCAGAATCACCTTATGATCATCTATTGATTTTGCGGCTTCCATATACACTCTGGTTCCCGGCATCGCATATTTGCAGATATTCCCGAACAGATTCGACAATACCCTCCAGACATGCCTGCTGTCTCCCGTAAAGTACAGCGCTTCTTCCGGCAGACGATTTATGAATGCCAGCTTTTTGTCAAGCAGCTTTGATTCATATTCTGCATAAACCTGCGGCAACAGTTCTCCCATACTCAGCCTTACCGGTACTACTGCAATATTTCCGCTGTTTATTTTGCTTGCTTCTATCAAATCATCAATGAGTTGTTTGAGTCTTTCGGACTTTTGCTCCAATACTTCTACATACTGCTTCTCATTTTCCGTTTCCAAGGGCTCCTTCTTTAACAGGTCCACATAAGTAATAATAGAAGTCAGGGGCGTCTTAATGTCGTGTGAAACATTGGTAATCAGCTCCGTTTTCATCCGCTCATCTTGTAAAGAAATTTCTACGGCCCTGCGGATTCCCTGATCCATTTCATTGATTTTGTCCGCAGTTAATCTGTTGGACAGATGATACTTCGTCGTATCCAGCTTTTCTCTTTCATTTCCTTCCGCAATCAGCTTCATCTGATCCCTAAGCATATCCTGCTCATGAAAATAATACAGGATCACTGCGCCAATTGCCAGATCCGCAAAAGTCGTCAAAACCAAAAAAAATCCAGTGTCACTGTTTATGGATAGCAGTACGACAAAGAGATTTACAAACAAGAACAGCAGATATCCCACAACAAATCTGACCCGTCCGTTTGCCATGATAACCAGCTTTTTCATTGTTTCAAACAACCGCTTCACTACGCGCAGGATGATACGAACGACACTTTTTTGGTACAATGTCTTTTCTTTCAGGCGGCGTACCATCTCCAGATAGAAATACAGCAGACTCACCATAAAACAGCCTGCATATATGATACCCGCTGTCAGCATATAACATGCAGTCGTACCGATTTCATTACCGTCTCCGTACTCATAAGTGTACTCATAAATCAGATAAAATGTTCCGTTAGTGATATAGGCCAGCGCTGCAGCAATCCCCAATGCGGCCGCCAGAATCATGGGATTCTTCCATCTGCTTACGGCTCGCTGCTTTTGTTCATTCCTGCCTTCCAGCATGGTCCTTCTGATCAAGGACACCCAAAATAACAGAAAAGAAACAACAAATACGCTCAAAAGCAAACGATATCCCTTTACCATTTTATAATATACCTGTCTGTTTTGCGATAACAAATCGTCCTCGGGATAAGCAGTATCCACCCAAAGATACAGACTGCCGCCGTTCGAAAATGAAATCCTGTCCGTAATTTCATAAGGCACTATGAATGTATTTGACAGAAAATGGTTCTCGATTCCGTTATAAATGACATAGCACCCGGAATTCATAAGGTAACTTTCTATCTCCCTCTGGATTTTTCTGTCAGAGCTTCCTTCCAAATCTATCAATGATTCAAAATCATTAAAGATAAATCCATGAAACGGGCTGACAAGTGCTGCCTTCAGATTCGTTTGCAAATTTCCAAGCCCGGCATACGCATAAAGCTCCTGTATATATTCAATGGTATTTTTAAGCTCCTTGGAATAATACTCCATACGGTACGGAGTCTCCGCATAATCATATAAGCTTTTCCCATCGCAGGTCAGGCTGCTTTCATTGACAATACAGGAAAAATTTCTGTTCCCTGAGCTCTCGGTCAGCCAGTCCGTATATGTCATATACGGATCCTCCGCTTTATAGTCCCTTAGCTCAATGAACTGACTCTCGGTCATAAAAAAAGTCTCCACCGTTCCCCACTGAATTAAATCCTCCAAACGATAAGTAATACCGGTCAGCTTCGTACCGTTCCTGATATAATCCGCATACGCCAAATCAATCTCCTGATGATAAACGGCATTCTCAAGATCTTCCATGTTTTCTCCAAACAACAATTCCGCCTGTCTGTACTCGACAAGATCCTGCGCCTCATTCGCAAGCGCCGTGCAAAACAGCTCCGAGTCTTCATATCGCGCCATGGTTACCATCGAAACCAGATCGACCGTATTGATCGGCCCCTGATCGATATAGACGGGAAATAACAGCATTGCCAGAATATCATTCATCATCACAACAAAAGAAACGATACAGACAATAGTTTGAAACCATCTGCTGCTCCAAAAAGACCGGTGTTTCCTATTTTTCTCCATACTAATCCTCCATGTCAGAGCAGCTTACTGCGATGCCATGCGATCATGGCATATTTGAGGCTCTGACTTAAATTGCCGATTGAAAAATAAGCTATTGAGCTTTTTTCAATCTACTTCTCCCTTCTGCGCAGACTTACAGTTTTTCCATCTTGTAGCCCACGCCCCAAACAACTTTGATATATCTGGGTTCTTTCGGATTAATTTCGATTTTTTCACGTAAGTGTCTGATATGAACCGCTACCGTATTATCCGCAGTCAGGGCTTCTTCTTTCCAGACTGCTTCATAGATTCGGGAAGCCGAAAAAACAACACCCGGGTTCTCCAGCAGAAGTTTAAGGATCATATATTCCATCTTCGTCAGTCTGATTTCCTCACCGTCCAGAGAAACCTGTTTTTTCTCATCGTCCAAAGTAAGTCCGCCATTTTGAAGAATCCCCCTACATTCTTCCCTTACCGACCTGCTGCCAAGCAAAGTATAGCGTCTGATCTGTGATCTGACTCTGGCCATCAGCTCCATGGGATTAAAGGGCTTTGTCACGTAATCATCGGCGCCATAAGTCAATCCGGCAATCTTATCCACATCCTCCGATTTTGCAGATAATAATATGACCGGTACCGCTGAGAATTCCCGTATCAGCTTCATGGCACGAATTCCGTCCAGCTTCGGCATCATAATATCCATAATGATAAGATGTATATCGTTTTTCTTTGCGATTTCCACAGCTGATATGCCATCATATGCCCGAAGCGTTTCATATCCCTCCTGAAGCAGATAAATTTCAATTGCGTCCACAATTTCTTTTTCATCATCACAAACTAAAATACGGTTCATCAACTTCTCTCCTGTCCATATCTCTAATCAAAATCTCTCCTTTCCTTGATATTCCTTATTACAACATGGAAAAATTAAGAAAAATGAAAAGAAATTCGAAAGATTTTCTTAAGATAAGGGTACGGATCCGTTTGGTCCGTACCCTTGTGATATCATTTATTGATTTTCAGAAATGCGCCCAGATTACCGCGCTCACCGCGGCTTGCCCTGTGCGAAAACAGCTTCCCGGGATTACAGCAGGTACAGATATCCGGTAAACAGATATGTTCCTGCAAAACTCCCGCATCTAATAGAACCAGTTCATTTGCGCGCCATAAATCCAGCTGATACTTCCCGTTTCGCTTCTTATAGAGAATCAGCTTTTGATCGGCGGCCTCCTTCTCGGATTCTCCGACAGGCTGCTCAAACGCCTGACGAAAGGCGCCTGCCACATCCTCACCCACTTCATAGCACTCCCCGCAGATAGAAGGTCCGATTGCAGCCAGACAATCTTCCGGCCGGGTTCCGTAAGCATAATACATTTTACTGATCAGCGCCTGTCCCATGGAGGATACCGTGCCTCTCCATCCGGAATGTGCAAGTCCGATTGCCTTATGCACCGGATCCACGATATAAATCGGTACACAATCTGCAAAAAAGGCTGTCAAAATGATTCCGGGAACATTCGTAATCAAGCCATCAATATCCGTATAATCTCGTTTTCTGGTGATTCCCTTCCCACGATCCCTTTCTGTCACAATCCGAACATTGGTCGTATGAGTCTGATCCGTACAAACAAAATCCGATAGCTTTCCTCCCATCGCACCGGCAGCACGCCGGTAATTCTCCATAACATCCGCTCTATCATCCCCTCTGGAAAAGCTCAGATTCAGGCTTTCAAATTTGCCCTTGCTGACGCCTCCCGCTCTGGTGGTAAATAAGTGCGTAACAAAATTCACCTCTTTCAAGTTCGGAAACTGTAGATACGGCAGCGTATAGTCCTCTGCCTGAAACTCTTTTTCAATTAAAATTCCGGGGTTTTCTTTTCTGATAAATTCCATTTTTCTGTCCAATCCTTTCGCTGTCATACTCGCAAGCTTGCAGATACTACCATCCCCGCCCCTGATATGGAAACGCATCGGGGATCCATGATATATGATTTCCCAAAATTGCAATTACATCATACCTGACTGCCATATACGCCGCAAATTTCCCATGCATGATCCGGTACTGATCGGAAACTCTGCAAATCGTCATCTGCTTTTTCCGGGTCACTGCCTGCGCCGGATAACCGTACTTTTCTGATTCCCGGTACTTTACCTCAAAAAAAATTAAGGTATGATCCTTTCTCCCGATCAAATCAATTTCACCGGTTCTCGTACGAAAATTCCGTTCCAGTATACATATTCCGTGACGCGCAAGAAACTCGCATGCCAGTTGTTCTTTTTCTATACCTACCTCTCTTTGATTCATAGTATCCCAAATACAGTACATACATAAGCTTCCCCATATCCATGTATGCGCTTGTCCCGTCTCTCCAGATACGAATCAAAAAACTATATTTTATTCCCCTTCTCTAATTTTGCCTTAATCTTATCCATTGCATCCACAAATACCAAAATTTCCGCAACCACCTCATAAAGCTCCGGCGGAATCATTTCTCCGATTTCCAGTCTGGACAGGGTATCTGCAAGCTTGGAATCCTCATGAACCGGGACATCCGCTTCTTTTGCCGTGGCAATGATTTTCTCGGCAACAAGCCCTTTTCCCGTTGCAATGATTTTGGGAGCCGCATCCTCCGGTTCATATTCCAAGGCTATGGCTGTTTTTATTTTTTTCTTATCCATTCCGCCTCCAAATTATGTTCTTATGCCCGCGCGTCAAAGGACTGCCTGCTGACTCTTACCATGGGAGCCTTTCCGATTCCATGGCTGTCCTTTAGCATCTCGTCAAATACGTTTCCGATATCCTTATGATCCTGCGGCAAAAGCTCCGAATGCATCGCATAGCCCTTCGCAGCCAATCTTTTGTCAAGTTCCTCCATATGCCCTTCCAAAAAATCAATCAATTCCTCATTTTCCAAATAGAATTTCGTATTGACCTTATGGTTTTGCATAGCCACATAAATATCCATATTCCCCAAATGCTCCATCGCCAGGTGCAAAAGCGCCGTTACGGCGCCGCTCCCGGATGCAAAATTCCTTTTGTTGGTATAAACATATAAATCTCCATGGGCTTTATGCTCGCTCATTTTCAGCGGTAACTGCACATAAGAAAAATTCTGGCTCAACTCATTTAAAAATTTCACATTTTTCGTCATGTTACAAAGCCCCTTCATGGCTGCGCAGTCGCTTTTCCCCGCTTCTGCAAAAACCTGCTCCAGACTCGCCGTCTGCCTGAGTACCTTTTCATACAGTGCCTTCACATTTTCCTTTCCGGATACATCCTGCGGTTTTAAAAGCCATTCCTTGGTAATGGCGTTTCGAAAAGCATTTTCAAAACGAGAATCCCGCAACAGCCCGGAGAGCGTTTTTCCCGCCTCCTCATATACCGGATACCGCTCCCCCTCCGGTATATCCGAAAGCTTTGAAAGAAATGTACGAACAAATTCCTGAAGCTTTCTTTCTCCGACCATCTCCGCCTGCGCTTCGGGTACAGTCTCCTGTGAGAGCTCAGACAAAACCGGCTCACTCTGCTTTCCCTGCTCCGGTGTATGACCGGACCGCTCCCTTTCTCCGGCTTGCCTGAGTGCATTCATAAATACTTCCATCGCAACGCTGTTTCTGCCGTCGTTCCCTTTTCCTGTCACAATATCATTCTGTGAATCGCCACCGAATTGCAGCAGCTGCGAATCCGCCGCCTGTAAGCGCACCTGATCTACCGATAGTTTCGCTCCCTGCCCGGACTGATCCGCTGCTGCGGATGCCGGATCTGCAGATTCCGGAATTTTCCCGTTTTGTCCGCCGTCGGCTGTCCCGGCGCCCGGCTGCTCTGCCTGCACTTCACCCGCACTGCCTTGGCTTTGTGCCTGCGAAGCTGTCCCCGCATCCTCTGCATCCGTTCCCGGCAAGACCGCTCCTGTCCCTTCCTCCTTTGGCAAATCGGAAAGCTGTTCCCCCATAACTGCTTTCATCACCTCTGTGAAAAGCTTTCCAAGCCCTTCATAATCCTGCTGCTTTGCCATATCATGAAATACGGTCAGCATTTGCTCTCCTATTTCCTGATATCCGTTTAAAATCTGCGCAGTATTGCTCTTGAAATTTTCAAATTGAATAATACTTTCGGTAGTAATAGGCAGCTGCATTTGTTTCATCTGAACGAGAGATGCCGGATCCGCCGTATCATACTGACCCAGCAAATGAAACATATCTTGCAGGGATTGCTTGTAAATTCCCATGCCCTGACTCATCATTTCGTTGACCATCTGTATACTGTTTTCCGTAACCGGAAGCTCCGCCGCCTGCAGTGCTCTGATAATGCTGGAATCCTGACTTAAATTAGAATATAACGGTGTCAGTGCAATTTGATTTCCCTGTATCCCCTTCACCTCAAAATTGAGTACCGCGCCGTTTTGAATATTGACGCCGTTTTCAATTTTGGCGGAAAAAACCAGATTGTCCTGCGTCCGGATGGACACACGATCGCCCTCCGTGCCTATCACGGTTCCCTGAAATTGCTGACCCGGCTGCAATTGCAGTTTCTCGCCGCCGTTTCCCGCATATTTTCCGTTTACTACCTCTGCCTCGGAAACGGAACCGGCTCTCACCTCACTATGATATTGTTCTTTTTGAAAAAGTTCAGAAAGATTTACTCCCATAGAATTCTCCATGCGTTCACCCGTGCATAATCCGATTCGTATGCACGCATGAACAACCAAAAAGCAGCTTCCTATCAGATAAAGTTCTTAATAAAGCTCCGTCTGTGAATCGGCGTCGGTCCATAAGTCTTCAGCGCCTCAATATGCTTTGCCGCTCCATATCCCATATTGGATGCAAAGCCATATTCCGGATATAATTCATCATATTGTACCATCAAACGATCTCTGGTAACCTTTGCAACAATACTGGCTGCCGCAATGGATATGCTCTTGGCGTCCCCTTTGATAATCGGTACCTGTCTGATATCCACGCCCGGAATTGTAACCGCATCGTTTAATAATATATCGGGCTTTACGGTGAGTTTCTGAATAGCCTGACGCATCGCCTCATAGGTGGCCTGCAGAATATTAATTTCATCGATCCTCTCAGGACCGACAAATCCAATTCCTACGGAAACTGCCTCCTCCATAATCTGCGGATACAGTTCCTCTCTTTTTTTGGCGCTGAGCTGTTTCGAATCATTCAAATACAGCAGCCTGCAATCCTTGGGTAATATGACTGCTCCGGCTGCCACCGGGCCCGCCAAGGGGCCTCGGCCCACCTCATCAATCCCGCAAATGTATCCGGCTTCCTCATATTTTTTTTCGTACTGTTTCATGCACTCGATCCGTGCAAGCTCCTTTTCATAATCCGCCGCGGCTTTCTGCGCCCTATGAACCAGATTACATACTCCGGGTCTTTCATCGCTTTCGTATCTGTGTATAAAATCAGGCAGCTCTTTGACTGAAGCTGCCTGATATTGTTCCTTAATCTCCTGTATTTTCAGTGCCATTTGTTCCTCCTGCGTAATCCTACTGATGCTTCAAAATTCCAAAATCCGAAAGGGGCCATATTCTGATCCACGCCTTTCCGATGATATCCGATCTCTTAATATTTCCCACAGAAGGATCCCGGCTATCGGAACTGTTATTGCGGTTATCTCCCAGTACGAAATATTCATCATCACCAAGCGTAATCTCGGTTCCCGCTCTGCCCGGATTCACAATCACCTCTGCACCATAATCTTCCTCAAGAATTTCTCCGTTAATGTAAATATTTCCATCGGTATCAATCAGAACCGTTTCTCCCGGTAATCCGATAATACGCTTGATATAGTATGTTTTGGCCTTATACTGATACGGAAAAACGATAATATCATAACGCTTGGGGTCCGAAAAGCGGTAAGTAAGCTTATCGACAATCAGATTGTCATGATCATGGAGGGTAGGCATCATGCTTTCTCCGTTCACCCTGGTCCTTTGTCCTACATATGTAATAAACAAAAAGGTCAGGCATAGGACAATCAGAAGATAGATACTCATCTGCAAAATATCCTGTGCAGTTGTAGTCTTTTTTTCTTCCTTTTCTTCTCCGGCATTCTTCCTGCGCTGCTTGTGCCCGGACCGCTCCGCAGGGTCATCATGATTAGTTACTGTGGTCTCCATATCGATTTTCTCAAGCTCTTCATCCTGAAAATAATTCCGCTTCTCCTGCATTTATCCCTTCGCGGCTGCGCCGTTTACTCCTTAAAAAAAATAATTTCAAGTGAAAAAAACATCCTGACAATACTTCCGCTATCTTCTATATTAGAATCATTACTCCGGAAATTCAAGAGTCATTTTTCCGATTGCACCGTTTCTGAATTCATCCAGCAATAATCCGGAAATCTTATAATAATCCAGCTCCTTTCCTTTTTTGTAGCATTTACGCTTCTCACCGATCTCACTCATGATCTGTAAAGGCTCTGTTTCAGGATCAATCCGGTAACGCTCTGCAAGCAGCCCGGAATACCGCTTACTCATAAACTTGATCAGTTCCAATGCAAGTTCCTCCGTCTGCAGTATCTCATCATTGATGGAACCGATGAGCGCCAGACGCATTCCTACCTGCTGGTCCTCAAATTTGGGCCACAGAATTCCGGGAGTATCTAAAAGCTCAAGCTCCTTATTTACCTTGATCCACTGTTTTCCCTTCGTGACACCGGGTTTATTCCCTGTTTTAGCAGAACTTTTACCTACAATGGAATTGATAAATGTAGATTTCCCCACATTGGGAATTCCCACAACCATAGCACGGATCGGACGATTTTTGATGCCTCTGCGGATGTTCCTTTCCGTTTTTTCCCGGCAAACCTCTTTCACAAGGGCATTGACATTTTTAATTCCGGCACCCGTTTTACTGTTAAGTTCCTGTACGAAAAAGCCTTGTAAGCGAAAATATTCCATCCATTTCTGATTTGCTGCCGGATCCGCAAGATCCGCCTTATTGAGCAGTATCACCCTGGATTTGTTAATTGCAAGCGTATCAATATCCGGATTTCTGCTGGAAAGCGGAATTCTGGCATCCAGAAGCTCTATCACCAGATCAATGATCTTCATATCCTCCTGCATCATTCTCTTTGCTTTGGTCATATGACCGGGATACCATTGATAATTCATTTGAATCCTTTCTATTTCACAAGCCCCATTCCATCCTTGCCGCCGCTCATATGAAACCAGGCTTTTCCAAAAATATCGCTTTTATGCACCGGCCCGACATTCGCCGACCGACTGTCCTCACTACTGTTTACATTATCCCCTATCACAAAGTATTCATCCTCGCCAAGCAGAACAGGATTCTCTGCGATTCCGGGATCTGCGATTTTATCATATCTGTCGTCCTCATACAAAATGCCGTCAATATAGATCTTGCCGCCGATGATTTGTATCGTTTCCCCCGGCAGTCCAATGACACGCTTCACATAATAATGTGCATTTGTATTTCCGTTTGGCAAAAATACTACGACATCCCCGCGCTTTGGAGAAGATATACTGTATATAAAACGATTAATCAATATTTCCTGTCCGTTCGTTAATGTCGGCTCCATGGAATCACCGATCACACTTGTCTTAATTCCGACGCAATATACCAGAACCGCCGCAAGGAATACTGCGGCAAGTATGCAGAACAAATACCTTGCAATCTCCCGTAAAAGCTCCCGGTTTATTTTTTTCTTTTTTTGATAAAAATGCAATCCCTTTCTTCCGGACATGATCCTGCCCTCCGATCCCTATTTACTGCCGACCTTCCCTCTATAGAGAAAAAGGGACAGGATACCGTAGTATCTGTCCCTTATGCACTGTGAAATCCTTATTTAACCAGTTCTTTAACTTTTGCTTTCTTACCGACACGGTTTCTTAAATAATTCAGTTTCGCTCTTCTTACTTTACCGCAGCGAACCACTTCAACCTTCTCTACATTAGGGGAATGTAACGGCCATGTCTTTTCAACGCCGATACCGTTGGAATTCTTACGAACCGTAAAGGTCTCACGGTTGCTCCCGCCCTGTTTCTTGATTACGGTTCCTTCAAAAACCTGAATTCTTTCACGGTTTCCCTCTTTGATCTTGCCATATACCTTAACGGTATCGCCAACGTTAAACTGAGGAACAACTTCTTTTAACTGTTCTGCTTCGATTTCTCTGATAATGTCGTTCATTTTCTATCTCCTTTGGTTTTCGGATGTTCTTAATACCTTGCGTAACAGAGGACCATCTATTTTTGACAACGTGCATAGTTTACCATAGCAATGCCAAAAAAGCAAGTAGAAATCCATATTTTTTACATCGGTTCTGTATTTTTTACACAGGTTCTTCTTTCCGATCCGGCGCCGCATAAGACAATTTTCGTTTTCGCTTTTTCTGCTGCACCGGCGGATGCTCCGCCATATATTTTTCATACAAATCCGGACGTCTCAGTCTTGTACGCTCAATGGCCTGCTCCAGTCTCCACGCATCCACCTTGGCGTGATCCCCGGAAAGAAGAATCTCGGGAACTCCCTTATCATGCCAGACCTCCGGTCTGGAATATTGGGGATACTCCAGCAGATCATCACTAAAGCTTTCGGTTTGCGCGGAATCACTGTTATTCAAAACCCCCGGTACCAGTCTTGCTATGGCATCCACCATGACCATGGCCGGAAGCTCTCCGCCTGTCAACACATAATCTCCGATCGAGACATAATCGGTAACAACTTCCTCCAATACCCTCTCGTCAATGCCTTCGTAATGTCCGCATAGAAAAATCAATTCTTCCTCTTTGGACAGTTCTTTTGCCATCTGCTGGTGAAAAGGTTCTCCCTGGGGCGTCACATAAATGGTTCGAATTCTCTGCCCGGTCCTTTGTTTTGCCGCGATAGCCGCATGGCAGTCATAGACAGGCTGCGCCTGCATGAGCATTCCGGCCCCTCCGCCATAGGTATAATCGTCAACCTTTTTATGCTTATCCAATGTGTAATCCCTGATGTTGACGGCATCAATTTCCAGCAGTCCCTTCTCCATGGCTCTGGCCAGAATACTGGTATTGAGTCCGTTCATAACCATATCCGGAAAAAGGGTCATGATATGAATTTTCATATAGCTTCACTGTTTCCTTTCCGAATTTTTGTATTTACGCTTCGGCAGCATATCACAGGATCCGTCCCTGTTTTTAAAGCCAGGCCTTACAGATCCAGTAAGCCGTCGAGCACATGAACCGTCATAACTGCCTGTTCCACATCTACGGAGAGAATACAGTCCCTGATCGCGGGCAACAGTACTTCCTTTCCCGACTCCTGCTTTACAACATAGACATCATTGGCTCCTGTCTGTAAGACATCCTGTATCGTTCCAAGTTCCATGTCCTGATCGGTCATAACCTTCATACCGATCAGATCGGCGACATAATATTCGTTTTTTCCAAGCGGAACTGCATATTCCCTTGTGACAAACAGTTCATATCCGCGAAGCTTTTCTGCTTCATCCATGGAATTATATTCCCTGAATTTGACAATCACCATCTGCTTAAAAAATTTTGCGTTTTCAATATGCGCTGTTTTTCGATCCTTTCCGTTATCAAGGATCACTTCCTTAATTTTCTTATATCTTCCCGGATCATCCGTCGTCGGATATACCTTGATCTCGCCATGTACGCCGTGAGTTGTGGCAACACTGCCGATTCTAAATAAATCTTCCATTCGATTCCCTTTTTGTTTTTGACTGATTTAGTCAAAGTAAGATTGATTCAAAAAAGCGCTGCCGGATGACAACGCTTTTTCAAAAGTGATTTTCATTAGACGATTTCAACGTCCACTTTCTTATTGTCTTTAGAAGATGCTGCCTTTACTACAGAACGAATCGCTTTTGCAATTCTGCCCTGCTTCCCGATGACCTTGCCCATATCGGAAGGTGCAACGTGAAGTTCAACGGTAATGTTTTTACCATTTTCTTTTTCTGTAACAACAACCTCATCAGGATTATCAACAAGAGCCTTTGCGATTACTTCTACTAATTCTTTCATGATTCACCTCCGGAATGAGATCTGCGGTTAAACTATGTCAGTTACGATTATTTCTCGATTCCGGCATTCTTGAAGAGTCTGGCAACAATCTCTGTGGGCTGAGCGCCGTTTGCAAGCCATTTCTTTGCAAGCTCCTCGTTAATCTTTACGGTAGAGATCTCTGTATTAGGATCATAGGTTCCGATTTCCTCAATGCACTTACCGTTTCTGGAAACTCTGGAGTCAGCGACAACGATTCTATACAGAGCGTTCTTCTTCTGACCGATTCTTCTTAATCTGATTTTTACTGCCATTTCTTTTTCCTCCAAAAAATTGTTTCTAAAAGTATCTTAAATTTATAGAATGGATATCCATTTAGGCTTTCGTCAAAACGGAAATCTCATACCACCCATGCCGGGGAAGCCGCCGCGGCCCTTCTTTTTAAAGCCGCCCATCTGCTTCATCATTTTCTGTCCCTGCTCAAACTGCTTGATAAAGCGATTTACAACTGCAATGTCGACACCCGCTCCCTTAGCGATCCGATGCTTGCGGCTCGGATTTAAAAGCTTGGGATTTGTTCTTTCCGCAGGCGTCATGGACAGGACAATCGCTTCGAAATGAGTAAGCTGTTTCTCATCAATCATGGAGTTGATATCCCCCATCTTGGCGCCCATACCGGGCAGCATGGAGAGAATCCCGGACAAACCGCCCATATTCTTCATCTGCTTCATGCTCTCCAGATAATCCTCAAAATCAAACTTCCCTTTTTTCATATTGGAAGCCATTTTTTTCGTTTTATCTTCATCGAGATCAACTTCAGCCTGGGCTTTTTCTATTAAAGACAGGACATCGCCCATACCGAGAATTCTGCTTGCCATACGATCCGGATAAAACTGCTCCAAATCCGTGAGTTTTTCGCCCATACCGACATACAGAATCGGCTTTCCGGTCACAGCCTTGACTGACAGCGCCGCACCGCCTCTGGTATCGCCATCCATCTTGCTGAGGATTACACCGTCCACGCCGACCTTTTCATCGAATTCCTTTGCCACGTTCACTGCATCCTGACCGGTCATGGCATCCACAACAAGCAGGGATTGATGAACCTCAACATTGGATTTGATCTCCTGCAGCTCTTCCATCATTTCTTCATCAATGTGAAGCCGGCCTGCCGTATCCAGAATTACCACATTATGTCCGTTTTTCGCTGCGTGTTCAATCGCGGCCTTTGCAATATTGACAGGCTTTTGCGTATCTCCCATGGAAAATACATCCACCTGTACCTTTTCTCCGTTGATCTGTAACTGCTTAATTGCCGCAGGCCTGTATACGTCACAGGCTGCCAGTAACGGTTTTTTTCCCTTTAGCTTCATTTTACCGGCAAGCTTCGCCGCTGCCGTCGTTTTACCGGCGCCCTGAAGACCGCACATCATAATGACAGTGATTGCTTTTCCCGGCTGATACTGAATTTCCGTCGTGTCAGACCCCATAAGCGCGATCATTTCTTCGTTTACAATTTTGATCACCGTCTGACCCGGATTGAGTCCGTTCAATACGTCACTGCCAATGGCTCTTTCCTCCACAGCGGAAACGAACTGCTTTACTACTTTAAAGTTAACATCCGCTTCCAGCAGCGCCATCTTTACTTCCTTTAACGCAGTCTTTACATCCGCCTCCGTTAAACGGCCCTTACTTCTCAGATTCTTAAATACATTCGTGAGTTTATCCGTTAAGCTTTCAAAAGCCATACTACAGTTCTCCTAATATTTCACCGGCCAACTCTTTGATTCTTCGGACTTTGCTCTGTTGCTCAGACTCCTCACACTGCCCGCTTCGGTACTCCTGCGGCGAATCCGGGGCTTTGGTATTTGCTTTGGTCAGTCCGGCTTCTTCCAATTCATCCGCCAGAGCATCGATCTCCAAAATCCGTTTCTTTACGTTATCGAAACGTTCCACGAGGTGAAGCTTATATTCATAATCCTCTAAAATCCGGTCACAGCGTTTCAACAGGTCATGCACTCCCTGTCTGCTGATTCCCTGAATATCCGCAATTTCGCCAAGAGACATATCATTGTAAACCGCATCCTCATAAATCTGTCTTTGATGCTCCGTTAACAGTTCCCCATAAAAATCATATAACAGACCATGCAGGGCAAATTTTTCCATAATCATACCTCTCCCGGTGACTTACGCCTTGATTATCATACAGGAAAAGGCAGATGGTGTCAAGTATTTTTTCTTGACAAATATCGTGACAAATATTGCGACGCTTTTTCCTGATAAATATTGCGGCGCTTTATCTGCAAATGCAGTTTAATATAGTAAACTAAAATAATAACAGTGACGCCTCCGGATTATAATCTTTCAGCCCGGATATTCTTATATCCCTCTCCAAAAACTTCATTTGCACTTGATACGATCAAAAAAGCCGCGGGATCCTCTTCTTTTACAATATCAATCACATTAATGGATTTCTGTTTTCTGGTTGCGCAAAAAATAATTCTCTTGTCACGCGCAGTATAGGCGCCGGCGCCCTCCAGATAAGTCACGCCCACTCCCACATCATCAATCAGTCTGCCTGCAATTTCTTCGGGCATATCACTGATAATAAAAATGATTCTGGCTTCATCCTGACCATATAGAATCAAATCCATAACGTGGACATTCAACATTACCACAATTCCCGCATATACCGCAAGCGACAGATTATGAAACATGAATCCGGACGTAACTACAACTGCCATATCTAATATCAGGAAGATTGTCCCCGATTTGAGGTACGGATAACGCATTCTGAGAATTTTAACCACAATATCCATTCCTCCGGTTGTCGCACCTGCCCGGAATACCAGTCCCACGCCTCCGCCGACACAGATGCTTCCAAGCGCCGAAGCAACAATCAAATCATCCGATAGCGGTGCTATCATACCGCACAGTAAATTGGTAAAAACAGAGGACAAGATCGTGGCATAACAAGTACCAAGAATCATACTTCTCCCAAATTTCATCCAGCCCAGCAATAACAAGGGTATGTTAATGATGAAAATCCATGTTCCTGTCGCAATAGGCGTAATTTTACTGAGAATAATTGAAATTCCTGATACGCCGCCCGGCGCCAGATTGTTAGGGTCCAAAAGAAGGCTGATTCCCATTGCATAGATAAAAGTACCTAATGTAATCATCAGGCACTTTTTGATGACGTATTTCATTTGTTTTGATACATCCTGTTTTTTCGCAAAATGAGGCTTTCTTTTCTCATGGTTTTCTTCTGAACTATTTTTTACATAAGAGTTCCTTATGAAACAATTCTTTTTCGCTCTTTTCTGCACTGTCCGTGCCTGATTTTCGCAATCCTCCATGCTAATCCTCCATTTCAGCGCAGTTTACTGCATCGAGCTTATTTTTCAATCTTATCCTCCATGCGCTGTTCCTCCTGTGCCGCGATACGAAATTGAAGACGGCATCCTTACACCTATCTTTTTATTTTTTACGGAATTGAGGGCAATTATACCATAATTGCTTTGCAATTATGGTAACTGCATGGCCACTTTGCTTTGCTCCGGCCGGTATCATGTCTATTGACATGATAATCTGCTTTTAAATATTCGTTCTGACCAGCTTGGGCTTATAACCGCCTTTTTCAAGCGCCTTCATAATCTGTTCTTTATGCTCGGGTCCGAACGCCTCAATCGTAATGCGGAGCTCTACGGCCGCGCTTCTGTTAATCGATACAAACTGATTGTGCTCAAGCTTGATTACATTCCCGTTTTGCTGCGCAATGACCTGCGCCACATGACTCAGTTCGCCCGGCTTATCCGGAAGAAGCGTTGATACGGTAAAGATTCGATTTCTCAAAATCAGTCCCTGCTGTACCACGGAGGACATGGTAATCACATCCATATTGCCGCCGCTCAAAATAGATACAATCTTTTTTCCTGTTACATCAAGCTGCTTCAGCGCTGCTACCGTTAACAGACCGGAATTTTCAACCACCATCTTGTGATTTTCCACCATATCCAGAAATGCCACAACCAGATCCGCATCTTCTACAGTAATAATATCATCCAAATTCTCCTGTATGTACGGAAACAGCTTCGTACCCGGAGTTTTGACTGCCGTACCGTCCGCAATGGTATTTACCTGCGGAAGCGTTGTGACCTTTTTATTTTTCAAAGACACCTGCATACAGTTGGCTCCGGCAGGCTCCACACCGATCACCTTAATCTTGGGATTCAGCAGCTTAGCAAGCGTAGATACGCCCGTAGCAAGACCGCCGCCGCCAATCGGCACCAAAATATAATCCACTGTCGGAAGCTCTTTTACAATTTCCATGGCAATGGTTCCCTGTCCGGTTGCAACTGCCAGATCGTCAAACGGATGAATAAAGGTATATCCATGCTCGTCCGCAAGCTCATACGCCTTTGCACACGCCTCGTCATAAACATCACCATGCAGCACCACCTCGGCGCCGTAACTCTTAGTACGGTTTACCTTGATTAACGGTGTCGTCGTCGGCATAACGATCGTTGCCTTGACCCCAAAGCACTGCGCGGCATACGCTACGCCCTGTGCATGGTTCCCGGCAGATGCGGTAATGATTCCCTTCTGTCTTTCTTCTTCCGTCAAGGTATTCATCTTGTAATAAGCGCCGCGAACCTTGTATGCGCCTGTAAACTGCATATTTTCAGGCTTCAAATAAACCTTATTTCCGGTCTGATTACTGTAAAAAGCACTGTAAACCAGCTTTGTTTCGTTTGTTACCTTTTTTACGATTTCGGATGCTTCCTCAAACCGTTCCAGCGTGAGCATTTCAGCTTCCATTTCATGTACCTTCTTTCTAATTTTCTGATATTCTATCCGGATTTTCATTAAATATCCATTATAAATGATCCGTGCACATGTCCCCGGATCCGTATCCCATATTACTCTTGTTCCTGCGCAATGCCACTCCCGGAATTCTCAGACTCCGCCAAAGCTTCCTCCGGCTTGACATCAAACAGAGCGTTTACAAACTGGGTCGGATCAAACTTTTGCAAATCATCCATCCGTTCTCCGACCCCGATGTACTTAACGGGAACCTGCAGTTCGGATTGAATTGCAACGGCGATGCCGCCCTTTGCGGTACCGTCCATCTTGGTTAAAATAATTCCGGTCAAATCGGTAACATCGCCGAATTCTCGCGCCTGCACCAGCGCATTTTGTCCGGTTGTTCCGTCAAGCACTACCAGACTTTCTCTATGTGCAGTCGGAAACTCCCGCTCAATGATCCGGTTCATTTTGCGCAGCTCTTCCATTAAATTCTTTTTGTTATGAAGCCTGCCCGCCGTATCACACAAAAGTACATCCACATTTCTGGCCTTTGCGGCATTCACCGCATCGAAAATCACGGATGCCGGATCCGCTCCTTCTTTTCCGCCGATCATATCAACGCCGGCCCTGCGGCACCATTCTTCAAGCTGTTCTCCGGCCGCGGCACGAAACGTATCCGCAGCGGCGATCAAAACTTTTTTGCCCTGTGCCTTCAGATTTCCTGCCAGCTTTCCTACCGATGTCGTCTTTCCTACGCCGTTGACGCCCACTACCATAATCACAGACTGCTCTTTTTCAAAATCATAGGCGGTTTCCCCCACCTCCATTTGCATAACGATGCTGTCCATCAGGAGCTTTCTGCAATCTGCAGGCTCCTTGATATGCTGCTTTTTTACCTCATCCTTTAAGCGTTCCAAAATCTCGGAGGTAGCGTTCATCCCGATATCCCCCATGATCATGATTTCTTCCAGCTCATCATAAAAATCATCATCAATACTGCTGTATCCGCCAAACACGGAATCCATACCGCGGACAATGGAATCCCTGGTCTTGGAAAGTCCTTCCTTTAGCCTTCCGAAAAAGCCCTTCTTTTCTTTTTCCTCACTCATACATTCAATCACTCCTTGCTTCCCTTACTCAGGTCATGAAGCATACCGATGTCTGCCATAACCGCGGCTGCACGATTCTCAGTATCATCAGTTATCCAGTTCCTTATCAATCAAATTGACACTGACGAGCGCCGACACGCCTTTTTCCTGCATCGTAATACCATACAGACGGTCCACCTTTTCCATTGTACCACGTCTGTGTGTAATGACAATGAACTGCGTATGCTTTGTCAGCTTATGTAAATATTTTGCAAAGCGTCCCACATTATTCTCATCCAGCGCCGCTTCGATTTCATCAAGGAGACAGAATGGCGAGGGCTTCAGATTCTGAATTGCAAATAGCAGCGCAATTGCAGTAAGCGCTTTTTCTCCGCCGGACATCTGCATCATGTTCTGCAGCTTCTTTCCCGGCGGCTGCGCAATAATCCTGATTCCCGCTTCCAGAATATCCTCATCCTCCTGCAGCTCCAGTTCACCCTTACCGCCGCCGAACAGTTCCTTGAATACCTTATCAAACTCCCGGCAGATATCGGCAAATTTCTCTTTAAACTGGGTTCGCATGGCCGTATCAAGCTCTGTGATAATTCCCTGCAGCGTCTTTTCGGCCTCCACCAGATCATCATGCTGTGTCTTCAAGAATGTATAACGCTCCATCAGGTTCTTATAATCCTCAATGGCATTGACGTTTACATCACCCAGCTTTCTGATTTGATCCTTTAAATCCGCGATCTCCTTTTTCATCATCGGAAGATCATTCATTTCCTCATCTCTTAATGAAGCCGCATCACTCAAAGTGATCTCATATTCATTCCACATATAATTGATCTGGGCTTCAATGGATTCCTCCATTTTTTCCTTCTGGGCATTCAGACGGTACACTTCCTTGTCCAATGCGCTCATACGCTCGGACAGATCTTCTCTTTCCTTAAAGAAGTTCTTCTGTTTTCCGCTTAGTTCATCCCGCAGCGCCGTATCCGCTTTCAGCTTCTCCTGCGTCTCTGACTGTGCCGTGCCTGCGGCTTCAATCGTCTGTATGATCTGCTCGATGCTTTCTTTTTTGTGTGCAACATCCTGCTCGTTATTCTTTAAGCTTTCCTCAATTTCGCTCAGATCGTCCTGTAAACGCATTAATTCCCCGTCGATACGGTTCACATTCTGCTGTTCAAATTCCTGCTTTTGAAGCATTTTCTGAACTTCTACATCCCAGGAAGCGGCCTTTGCGGATTTCTCCGTCTCTGTCTGTCTGACTTCCTCAAGCTCCGTCTGACAGACTGCAATTTTTTCCGTTAATTCCTGCTCCAGCTTTTCCGAATCGGACAATCTTCTCAGAATTTCCGCTTTACTGCTTTCAATTTCCCTGACCTTTTCTTCAATGCTGCTCTGTTCGGTTTTCAGTTCGCCAAAGCCCTTTGTGGTTTCTTCTTTTCTCTCCTGCGCCTTAATTACATTTAAACGGGCCGTATTTTGTTTAATGAACATGTCCTGAATCCGGTTTTTGACTTCCTCTATCCGGACTCTCAGCACATTTCTTTCTTCCTTGATTGCAGTGATACCGTCTTGCAGCTTTTCGATCTCCTGATCAAGCTTTTGAACCTTCTTTTCCAGCTCATCCATTTCACGCCTGCGGCCAAGGAGATTGGAATTGTTCTTAAAGGCACCGCCGCTGATGGCACCGCCCGGCACCAAAAGCTCTCCTTCTATGGTAACCATACGGATTCCGTAGCCAAACTTCCTGGCGATCTTTACGGCGTTATCCACATGATCCACCACTAAGATTCTGCCGAGCATGGACTTTGCCACATTCCTGTACTTCTCATCTATGGATACAAGCTCATCCGCCATCCCGATCACACCGGTTTCATTAAGCGCCTCGGGATTTTTGAACTCCTGCGGACTTGTAATACTCGTTAACGGCAAAAAGGTCGCACGTCCGAAACGATTTTCCTTCAAAAAGCCGATCATCCGCTTTGCCGTTTCTTCATTGTCGGTTACAATATTCTGGATATTGCCTCCAAGTGCGGTCTCTATGGCAGTTTCATATTTTTTCTCCACCTTGATAATATCCGCAACAACGCCGATGATTCCTTTGTCCTTTTCTTTACACTCCATGACCTTTCGGATACTGCTGCCGTAGCCCTCATAGCGCTCGGTCAAATTCGTAATCGTATCCAGCTTGGATTTTTCCTGATGGTACAGCTCCTGCGTTTCCCGAAGCTTTGCATCCATTCCGGTCAGCTCCAGCTTGATCTGTCCGGCACGGTCCTCCATACTTTTTTTGCTGTGATTGAGTTCTCCGATTTCCTTTGTAACAGCCTCGAATTCCTGCTCTAACTCCCTGATTACGGCATCCTGTTCTTCCTCATCGGACTTGGCACGGATCAGTCTGCTGCTTAACTCGGCCTTTCTGATCGAAACCTGCTCCATCATAGAGTCCAGACGTCCCATCTGTGATTTGATCGTCGCTCTCTCGTTCAGTGCAGAAATAATGGTATTTTTATCTTCTTCAATTCCGCTGTTTAAGCTCTCGATCCGGCTTTGAACCTCAAGCAGGGAATTTCTGGCTTCTTCCCTCGCCGCCTCCACCTGGGCAAGCTTATCGTCAATCAGCTTTTTCTCGGCGAGAATGGAATCCTTTTCCACAGTTTTCAGGCGAATATCCTCATTCAGGTTATCCAGTCTGGTCCGGAAATGACTCTGATTTCCCTCCGCGGAATGAATCTGCTCCTTTAAAACATTGATTTCTCCCTCCAGCTTTCCTCTCATTACGGAGGTATCCGTCAGGCTTGTTCTGGCCTTTTCTATTTCCTCATTTAACTGCTCGATCTGCTGTTCTATCTGCTCGTATTCTGATCTGATCAGGTCGTGTTTTTGCGTAGTCTGCTCTAAATCGCCGCTCGCAATCCGATATTTTTCCTCTACGGAGATTAACTGTTCCCTGATTCTCTGATTTTCTAACAGGAACACATTGACATCATAGGCTTTCAGTTCCTCTTTCTTTTTCAGATAAACCTTCGCTTTTTCAGACTGTTTTTCAAGCGGTGCAATCTGCTTTTCCTGCTCGGACAGAATGTCGTTCACACGGATCAGATTCTGCTGTTCGTCTTCCAGCTTCTTTTGCGCGGTCAGCTTTCTTCTCTTGAATTTTACGATACCGGCAGCTTCATCAAACAATTCCCTGCGGTCCTCCGGCTTTCCGCTCAGAATCTGGTCGATCTGTCCCTGTCCGATAATGGAATAGCCCTCTTTACCGATACCGGTATCATAAAAAAGCTCATTCACATCCTTTAATCTGCAGGGTGATCCGTTTATCAGATATTCGCTTTCACCGGAGCGGTATAATCTTCTGGCCACAGTCACTTCATCATAGTCAATTGCAAGCTGGTGGTCGGCATTATCAAGCGTAATCGCAACATATGCAAAGCCAAGCGGTTTTCTGGTTTCCGTACCCGAAAAAATAACATCCTGCATGGATGCTCCGCGCAGCTGCTTGATTCTCTGCTCTCCAAGCACCCAGCGCACCGCGTCCGCTACATTACTTTTTCCCGAACCGTTAGGTCCCACAATACCCGTGATTCCGTTATGAAACTGGAAATTGATTTTATTTGCAAAGGACTTAAAGCCCTGTACCTCTATACTCTTTAAATACATCAGAATATTACCTTCCCTGATTTTTTCATTTGCAGCAGAACCTGATATGCAGCCTCCTGCTCTGCGGACTTTTTATTTTTTCCGGTGCCGGACGCCGCTTTCTTACCGTCTATCAGCACATCCACGCAAAATACCTTATCATGATCCGGACCTTTCTCCTCGACCAGCTCATAGGCAATGGTTTTTCCGGGCGTTTTTTGAATCTGCTCCTGCAAAATGGTCTTACTGTCATAAAACAGCTGTTTTTCCTCCAGATCATTTAAAATAAATTCCATGATAAAGGCTTTCGCAGATTCGAGCCCGCCGTCCAAAAAAATAGCCCCGGTGATCGCTTCCATAACATCGCTGGTTACGGATGCGCGGTTTCTTCCTCCGGTTGCTTCCTCTCCCTTTCCAAGAAACAGATACTTCCCAAGCTCCAAATCCTTCGCGCAATAAGCAAGGGACGGCTCACATACCATGGACGCCCGCATTTTGGTCAGTTGTCCTTCCGGCAGGTTTGGAAATTTGCAATATAGAAACTCACTCGAAACCATCTCCAAAACCGCATCTCCCAAAAATTCCAGACGTTCATAATCACCGCACTTATTAATTTTACGCTCATTGGCATAAGAGCTGTGCGTGAGCGCCTGCCTAAGCAGCTTTTCATCATAAAAATGATATCCGATCTTCTCCTGTAAAAGATCCATTGTATATCCTTCCAAGCTTTTTCTCCTTTTGGGTTAACCAATATACATCGAATGGAAAAGCCCTGAAAATTCAGGGCTTTTCCATTACCATTCACCGGACTTGTCCTATTCACGAACCGATTTTTTCAAAAGGTCAAGCGCTTCCTCCACCGTACTGATGGTCTCTACCTTGTTCGGATCTATTTCGATATCAAATTCACTTTCTATTCCCATCATAATCTGATATACATCGAGCGAATCCGCTCCCAGATCCTCCATAAATGTCGTTTTCAGTGTGATCTCGTTTGGATCCACATTTAAAACCGATGCGATCACCTGTTTTAATTTATCAAACTCCATATTATATGAACCTTCTTTCGTCGTATCATGATAAGATCCTCTGATCAGGACTCCTATGTAATGTCATTTTCCTTTCATCCCCCGGTCAGACATTTGCTGCAGACTATTCTTCATCTTTTGTCTTTAGCATATCCCTGATCTTCTCATTGATTCCCTGTTCCTTAAAGGTCAGGCACTGGAATATGGAATTCTTGATTTCACCTGACTTGGCGCTGCCATGCGTCTTGACTACCAGTCCGTTTAACCCCAGCATAGGCGCACCGCCATACTGCTCTAAATCAAATTCCTTCAAAGTATCTTTCAGTGCGGGTTTTACCAAAAGCGCCCCCAGTTTTGACCGGAAGGAACTCATCATGCCCTGCTTGATTTTTTTCACAAGGGAAGCGCCAACGCCCTCATACATCTTTAAAACCACATTTCCGACGAAGGCCTCGCAAACAATTACATCCGCATAGCCGCTTGGAATATCCCTTGCCTCCACACTGCCGATGAAATTGATATCCGGGCAGTTCTTTAGCAGCGGAAAGGTCTCTTTTACAAGCGCATTTCCTTTTTCCTCTTCGGCACCGTTATTCACAATACCCACTCTCGGATTTTTGACACCCATCACGTGTTCCATATAAATGGAGCCCATTTTGGCAAACTGCACAAGGTGTGAAGGTCTTGCATCGACATTTGCTCCGCAGTCAATCAAAAGAGAGGCTCCCTTTTCCGTCGGAATTAACGGTGCAAGAGGCGGCCTTTCTACACCTTTGATTCTGCCTACCAGAACCTGTCCGCCTACCAGATTGGCACCGGTACTGCCGGCGGATACATACGCATCGCATTTTCCCGCCTTAACATCCAGCATCGCTTTCACAATGGAAGAATCCTTTTTTCCGCGGATTGCCATAACCGGCGGCTCGGCTGTCTCGATTTTCTCCGAACAATTTACGATTTCCACCTGCGCAGGGTCATACTGATACTTTTTCAGTTCTTCTTTGATTACTTCTTCTTTTCCATATAATACAACCTGAATCTTCTTATTTTCCGAAATTGCAGCTATCGCACCCTTAACCGGTTCCACCGGTGCGAAATCACCGCCCATTACATCTACCGCCACGCGAACATAATCATCCATAACCACACCTCCACAAAAAGTCTCTTTATAAACTATACTAAACCGCTAATCAAAAATCAAGAAAAAAAGACATTCCCAAAGGAATGTCTTTTACTCACACTGAAATTAATCAACTGTGATGATCTCTTTCTTATTATAAGATCCACATTTCTTGCATACTCTGTGAGGCGCCATAAGAGCGCCGCATTTGCTGCATTTTACTAAAGTAGGAGCACTCATTTTCCAGTTTGCTCTTCTCTTATCTCTTCTGCCTTTGGAAGATTTATTCTTAGGACAAATAGACATCGTTACACCTCCTTATTCGCGTTGAAAATATCCTTAATGGCTGCCATTCTGGGATCGGGAACAAATGTATCGCATCCGCATTCCCCAGTATTCAGGTCTTTGCCGCATTTCATGCAAATTCCTTTGCAATCGGGCCTGCACAGAACCTTGGTTGGCCAGTGCATTATTATCTCACTGTCTACAAGAGTCTTTATGTTCAGCTGATAGCCTTCCATATAAATCTGTTCGTCCGCATCCGCATTTTCAGGTATGACATCCGGTGCATATACATCCAGTTCAAACGAAAGCTCCATGTCATACTGTATCGGCTTTAAGCACCTGTCACAGCATAACTCAAATGTTACGCAGCCTCTTCCATCCACATGCGCCTTCCCATTTGAAAGCTCATTTCCGTCAGAAACGCCGGATACCGTGATCTGAATAGGCACTCCCTTTACCACTCTGTGTTCCTTCCCAAACACCTCCACGGATTTTCCCTCCATGGAATATTGCTGCGTTAGGACACAGCCCTGCGATGTGAATACTTCCGACAAATTCATTAACATAACTGACTCCTATCCACACTCATTCGATTATACATAGCAAATATCCGTTTGTCAATCCATTTTTTTAAAGTTATTCTTCT
>CAYTIH010000027.1:0-7424 GCA_964437825.1 uncultured Clostridium sp.
AACTTTTGACAGAACATAAAAATTTTCATATACAAAAGGTTTATAACATGCCTATTTCCCTTAAAATAAACATATAATCTTTGCACTCTGGAACACTGCGGAAAATAGCATAACGTCGCCCGTACGATAAAAGGATACTTATTATATTTACATCTCTATGAAATATTAAAAAAAAAAGACAAGCCATACCTGACTTATCTTTCCTATCCCAGTGCCCCTATCCATTCCACTGCAAAGTCCGCCACATCAGGCGAATACTTGTATTTTCCAAAGGCTCTCTTGATACTTTTCCCTGTAATTCAAATGCTTCTCCGATCTTTTCAAAGTCTTCACCGTCGTCAACCAATATGTTTTGCAGTTCATTCCAATGCGCCCCAAAAAACAAGTACCAAGACAAGGGATCTGTTCTCCTGATCCTGATTCTTTCTTGGTTCTTATTTTAGGTCCTTGTTTAAGTTCTTATTTTCGGGTTCCTGTATCTTAATCTTTATTTTATTACTTTTTTGCCTTGAATTGCTGCTTTCTCTCCCCATCAGTTTCACAAAATACTCCGTGTTTTCCTTCACATCTCCATTGAACACCGATGATCCCATCACAATCACATTCGCTCCGGCGCTTAGCACCGTATGGATATTTTCCCGATTGATACCGCCGTCAACCTCGATATCGGTTCTTAAATGCTTTTGCTGAATCATCTGATGGACTCTTTTGATCTTCTCCGTACAATAATCCAGATACTTCTGTCCGCCAAAGCCCGGACGGACGGTCATGAGCAGCACCATATCTACCAGAGAAAGATACGGCTCCACCGCATGCACCGAGGTTTCCGGATTGATCGAAAGGCCCACCCTGCATCCCAGAGCCCGGATTTTTCCAAATACCTGCTCCGGATATTTCAGTGTTTCCAAATGTACAGTAATGATATCCGCTCCGGCTTTTGCAAATTCCTCCAGATACCGCTCCGGCTCTGAAATCATTAAGTGAACATCAAGTACCTTATCCGTTACCTTCCTGATGCTTTTGATCACCGGCATTCCAAAAGAAATGGAGGGCACAAACTGTCCGTCCATGACATCAATATGAATATATCCGGCGCCCGACTGATCGGTTTCCCTGATTTCCTCCCCTAATCTGGCAAAATCCGCTGCCAGAATGGAAGCTGAAAGTATCGCCATATCCTGCTCCTTCCAAAGCCTAATATCGCTTCTGTCTCTTTAGTTCTTCATAGATCTGTTTGTAATTTTCGTATCGAAGAGCCGAAATCCTACCCTCCTTTACGGCTTCCTTCACTCTGCAGTCCGGTTCATTGATATGAACGCAGCCCTGAAAGCGGCATTTTCCCTCCGCCGCTTCAAACTCGGGATAATAGAATCGCAGATCTTCCTTTGCCAGTTCAAAAAGTCCAAGTGAGGTAAAGCCCGGGGTATCCATTAAAAAGGTATCCTGATTCAGCGCCATGAAAAAAGTATGGCGTGTTGTGTTTTTACCGCGTTTTACTTTCCTGCTCAGCTCCCCCGTCTCCATAATGTCCTGACGCGCCAGCTGATTGACCAGCGAAGATTTTCCGACGCCGCTGGGACCTGCCACAGTGGTTGTCTTTCCCTTTAGCCGTTCCCTGAGCTCGTCAATGTGAAAGCCGCTTTTCGCACTGGTAAACAAAAGCTCACAGCCCGCGTCCGCATAAATCCTGCGAATCTGCTCCTGTTCCTGTTCATGAATCAGATCCGCCTTATTAATACAAATCAGACACGGAATTCCCTGCTGCCCCATCATGATTAAAAAACGATCCAAAATATTATAATTCGGTTGCGGATCCTTTGCGGCAAAAATGATAACGGCCTGATCCACATTTGCAACGGCCGGGCGGATCAGTTCATTTTTCCGTTCACGAAGCCGTATGATATTGCCTTCGGCAGGCTCCTGTGAAAGCACGTCGATACTTACCTGATCGCCGATGAGAGGCTTTCTGTTGTCCTTGCGAAAAATCCCCTTCGCCTTACATTCATAAATTACGCCATTCTCTGCGTATACGTAATAAAATCCGGCAATACCTTTGATGATTTTACCATTCATTCGGAAATCATTCCTCCGTAAATACGACTTCTTCAACGGTGCTTCTGGGCTCCTGAGTCGTTACCGTTGTCTGATTTCCATATTCATCCGTTACGATCTGCGTAACCGAAACCGTATAGTTAATGACAATTGTTCCCGAAGATACATCACGGATTCCGCTGACGTTAATCAAAACAGGAAATACATTCGTATTCGAGTTGTAATAAATATTGTTATCACTGCCAACCAGCATAACAACCGCCTCAGACCCGTCATACTCAGGATCCGCCGGTGCGTCTACCGTAATATTACAAGCATAGGACTTTGGCTGTGCTCCCACACTGACTTTAATATCCACAGTCGTACCCAGTGCAACATTTCCACCGGGAGAATAGCTCTGAAAATAGACCTGCCCTGCCGAATATTCGTCACTGAAGCCTTCTTCCACCATTCCAAGCTCCAGTCCTACCGCTCTGAGTGCCTCACCGGCATCATTCTGGTTCTTGCCAAGCAGACTCGGCACCACCACAGTTGTGGAATCCGCACCCTCACTGACAAGCAGCGTTACCGTGGAGCCGAACGCCACCTGCTGCCCGGCTGCCGGTGTCTGGGAAATTACATATCCCTTCAACACAGTGGAGGAAGTGGATTTCTCAATCGCCACCTGAAAGCCTCTTTCCTCCAGCTTCTTCGTAGCCTCCGCCTGCGAAAAGCTGCTGTCAGAAGATACATCCGGCACCTCTGCCAGATTACTGTCAGGATTCGTGTCGGAATCCGTATTGTCGCCGATATCTGCCTGATCGTTATCCGTTTCGCCCGGTGACTGTGTGACCGTACCGGGAGTCTGCTCCTGGTCTCCCTGGAGCGGGAATACGCCCATAAGCCTTCCGGCCACATATAAAACAATACATCCGATGATAACGGCTACAATCACCATAAGTACCGTTGTGATTTTTTCCATCTTCGGATTGTAATCGTCGTCCTCCTTGGGAATCGCTTCCCTTTTCTCAGTACGCTGTCCATTATCCGCAGTGTTTTGACTTTTCTGCTTAGCCAGTGCGACCGTTTCGTTCAGCCGCATATGCTCCTGAGTTACTGCCGAAGTTCTCCCGGTCTGCCCACGTACCTGGGACACCTCCCTGTCGGACATCATTTTCGTCTCGCCGTTCATATTGACGCTTTTCATAACGACAAAATCTTCATCCGGCGTTATTAACGAACGCTTCAGATCCTCCACCAGCTCACTCATGGACTGATATCTGGCGTCCGGGCTTTTCTGGGTACACTTAAGAACGATCTGTTCCACGCTTACCGGAATTTCCGGAACGAAATCTCTCGGAGACGGCATCGGCTCCTGAATATGTTTGATTGCAATTGCAACTGTTGTCTCTCCGTTAAAGGGTACACGTCCCGTCAGCATTTCAAACAATGTAATTCCCAAAGAATAAATATCACTCTTGGCGTCACTGTAGCCGCCCCTGGCCTGCTCCGGTGAGGTATAATGTACCGATCCCATGACGTTGGAGGTAATCGTATTGCTGGTAGCGGCCTTTGCAATACCGAAATCCGTTACCTTCACTCTTCCTTCCTTACTAATCATGATATTCTGCGGCTTAATATCCCTGTGAATAATATGATTATTATGCGCTGCCTCAATACCAAGGGAAACCTGAATTGCAATGCTGATGGCTTCCTTGACCGATAATCTTGCCTTTTTCTCAATATATTTTTTGAGCGTAATTCCTTCTACAAGCTCCATTACAATATAGTAAATGCCGCTTTCATCGCCAACATCATACACATTCACGATATTGGCATGCATCAGCCCTGCCGCAGCCTGGGCCTCCACCTTGAACTTCGACACAAAATTAGCATTTTCCGAAAATTCCTGTTTCAGAATCTTAATCGCTACCGCACGGTTCAGTTTATGATCCTTTGCCTTATAAACGTCGGACATGCCGCCTGTTCCGATTTTTTCCAGTATCTCATACCGGTCTCCGATTATCATTCCAACTTTAATCATACACAATACACCTCTACGTTCTTACGGGCAGTTCCTATTTCGCAAACGGTTCAATCAAAACAACTGATATATTATCATTTCCGCCGTTCTCATTTGCGCATTTCACAAGCTCCTGCGTTTTTTCCACAATATCACGCTGTCCGTTCACGATCAAACGAATCTGTTCATCCTCAACCATATTAGATAATCCGTCCGAGCATAATAAAATCGTGTCATCGCGTAACAATGCAACCCGGAAAAAGTCTATTTCCACTTTTTCCTTTACACCAACGGCACGAGTAATAATATTTTTATCAGGATGATTTCTGGCCACGTTCCGATCCAGTCCTCCCATCCTGACCATCTCCTCCACCAGAGAATGATCCACACTAATCTGGCGGATCTCATCATTGATCAGATATAATCTGCTGTCTCCCACATTGGCAGCCAGAAGCTCATCCTCCAGACATACCGCCGCAACAATGGTAGTTCCCATTCCTGTCATATCTGGATTCTCCTGCGCTTTCTCATGCACAAAAGTATTCGCGCTCTCTATCGCGTGCTTTAATAACTTCTTCGGATCCGTTTCCTGACTCTCCGTAATATCCTGAATCATGGTCTCCACGGTGTAACGGGAAGCATAATCTCCCGCATTATGTCCGCCCATGCCATCCGCGACCAAAAACAGATTCGGAAGATTCCCCACCGGCATTTCAGATGTATAGATGTAGTCCTGATTCAATTCGCGTTTTTTTCCAACATCTGTCATGGAAAATGTTTTTAACACGTTTTTTCCTCCCGGTCAGGTTCCATATGGCTTCTGCGCAGTTGTCCGCAGGCGCCATTAATATCCCTGCCCATTTCCCTTCTAATAGTAACATTTATTCCGTTTTTTTCAAGTTTATTTTTAAACGCCTCTATTCTCTCCCTGTCCGACCGCACGAAATCCCGTTCCTTGATCGGGTTGACCGGAATGAGATTTACATGGCAATTCAGCCCTCCGATTAAAGCGGCAAGCTCCCTTGCATCTTCGTCAGAATCGTTCACGCCTCCAACGAGGGAATACTCAAAGGTAATCCTCCTGCCCGTCTTTTCGAAATAATAAGCACAGGTTTCCACAGCCTCCCGGATGTCGTACCGGTTCGCAATCGGCATCAATGCCTTTCGTTTCTCCTGATTGGATGCATGCAGGGATAACGCAAGCGTAATTTGAAGATTCTGATCGGCAAGTGCTTTCATCTTCGGGACAAGGCCACAGGTAGATATTGTAATATTCCTCTGGCTGATATGCAACCCCTTTTCGTCACTGATCAGGGTCAGGAAACGCAGCAGATGATCATAATTGTCAAGCGGCTCCCCCGTTCCCATGATCACAATATGGGACACCCGCTGACCGGTAAGATTCGTAATCTGATAAATCTGCTCCAGCATTTCCGAAGGGCGCAGATTGCGTTCAAGCCCGTCCAGCGTGGACGCACAAAAACGACAGCCCATTCTGCATCCCACCTGCGACGAGATGCAGACGGAATTGCCGTGTTTATATTTCATCCAGACACTTTCCACAACATTTCCGTCGGACAAGCCAAACAGAAATTTTCTGGTTCCGTCAATCTTTGATACCAGCATCTCCACCTGTTTCAAATTCTCACATATATAAGATTCAGATAATTTTGCCCTAAACGCCTTGGGCAAATTGGTCATATCATCAAAGCTTCGCACAAGCTTTACATGAAGCCATTCATAAACCTGCGCCGCCCGGAATTTTTTCTCCCCCATGGCAAGAAAATCCTCCGTCAGCTCCTCAAACGTCATTGATTTGATATCTTTTTTATCCATAATTACTCCGTATGTTATCGGTATTGGCAAAGCGGATCTTGATCTTACTGTCTCACAGCCGACGGAGCCTTGCCATGAAAAATCCATCCGTCTCATGAATGCCCGGAAGCAGCTGCAAATATCCCGCGGCGGTTGTTTCGCTTCTGAAACACTCCGGCAGAAATGCATCCATGGATTCCGTACAAAATCCCTTTTCCTGCAGATAACGGATCTGATCTTCATTCTCTTCCTTATGAATCGTGCAGGTACTGTAAATCAGTACGCCGCCCTTTTTTACATACCGGCTTACCGTATCGAGAATCCTGCGCTGCAGCAGGATAATTTCCTGCATCTGCTGCTTTGTCACGTGATACCGGATATCGCACTTTTTTCCCATGATGCCAAGTCCCGAACAGGGGGCATCCACATAGACAATATCTGCGCGCTCAAGATCCTGCTCCCTGATTTCCAGTGCATCCCAAGTCAGAATCTCCAGATTCCGGTACTGTCCTCTCTGTGCATTCTCTCTGATCAGCGCTGTTTTGGTATCAGTCAGATCCCTGGCGCTCACAAGGCCTGTTCCCTTGAGCTTACATGCCGCATGCAGACTCTTTCCTCCCGGCGCCGCACAGACATCCAGAATCGTCATGTGCTCCTGTATCTGAGCAATCTCTGAAACAAGCATGGAGCTTACATCCTGCACATTCCAGACACCCTCGGAAAATCCCGGAAGCTTTGACACACCGGGTACATGATAGCACTGAAAAGCATAATTCAAATACGGGTGCTGTTTTATCGCGACACCCGTTTCTTTTACGCTTTGTATCCACTTTTCGCGTTCTTCCTCAGTCAGATTTTCGTCCATTCGCAGGGTAACGGGAAGCTCCTGCAAAAAAGCCTTCAGGATCGTTTCCGTAACCGAAAAACCATGCTCCTGAATAAAGAGCTCCACAATCCACTGCGGCATGGCATACATAACAGACAGCGCATAAGCCGGATCTTTTTCCGGATCCGGCCATGATATATGCTCCTTTTCCCTGCTGATCGCTCGAAGCACGCCGTTTACAAATCCCTTAAGTCCCGAAAATCCCCGTTTTTCGATAAGCTTGACAGCCTCGTTACAGGCTGCACTGTCCGGTACAGTGTCCATATAGAGGATCTGGTATACACCCATTCGCAGAACCTCCAAAATGACCGGCTTCAGGCAGGCGGTTTTGGTTCCGGAAAATAAATTGATCACATAATCAAGTGAAATTCTGCGTTCCACACAGCCTTCAAACAGTCTTTTAAGAAAGGCTTTGTCCTGCATGGATAAATAATCATATTTATCCAGCGTTCCTTTGATCAATCTGTTCCCATACTCCTGTCCCTGCTCCATGATTAGCAGCATATCCAGAACAATCTTTCTGGTATTGCAGGAATGATTCTGTGCATTCGGTTTATTCTGCCCCTGTGCTGCGCCCTTCCTGCGTCCGTTCTTTTTATTTGTGTTGGTACATCCCCTGGTATTGTCCATCTTCCTATCCAGCTCTTGATTTGTGATCCGGCTCTTTAT
>CAYTIH010000027.1:7524-34972 GCA_964437825.1 uncultured Clostridium sp.
CTGTGATCCGGCTCTTTATCTGTGATCCGGCTCTTTATCTGTGATCCGGCTCTTTATCTGTGATCCGGCTCTTTTAGTCCCTTCTGCTGCGGTTTCCTCCAAACAGCAAAATCAAACGAAGCAGCTGTAAAACAGCCGATGCCGCTGCTGCCACATAGGTGAGCGCCGCTGCCCTTAAAACCTTCCTGCAGTCGGAAACCTCCTGTCCTGCCAGGATTCCGAACTGATCCAGCGCTGCAACCGCTCTGGAGGAAGCGTTAAACTCTACGGGAAGGGTCACAATCTGAAACAACACTGCCAGGAAAAATACCCATATGCCGATCTGTATTAATACTTGATTATAGCTTAAAATAATCCCCAATAGAATCAAAGGAATTCCCAGCTTGGAACCAATATTGGCTGCCGGCACCAGCGCGGAGCGCAGCGCTAAGGGACCATAATTTTCCTTATGCTGCAATGCATGTCCGCATTCGTGTGCCGCTACGCCCACCGCCGCTACCGAGGCCTTTGCATATGTTGCATCCGACAGATTCAAGGTCTTATTTCTCGGATCATAATGATCGGTCAGCTCGCCGCTTACATGTCTGATCTGCACATCATAAATCCCATAATATTGCAGAATTTTCTGGGCAGCCTGCGCTCCCGTCAATCCCGTCATGCTCCTGACTCCGGCGTATTTGTGAAAGGTGCTGTTAACCCGTGCCGATGCAAGGATCGACAAAAGCGCACCAATGAGTACTAAAAGATACGTCCAATCCATATAATAATAATGATAATATCCCGGCATACCGTTCCTCCATTCGATAATATAGCCTATATCAGCGTTTCTCCAACCGTCATATGATACCCCAGCAGGAATTCCCTGACAGGCATTCGTTTTTTGCCCTCCAGCTGCAATTCAAATATCATGAGACTTCCTTCACCGGTTTCTACCGTAAAGAAGTCCCTGTCCACCTCCGCGATCGTTCCGGGCTTTAAGTCCGCAATCTCAGAAGCGTTTTCTTTGATCGCCGCTTTCCAAAGCTTCAGCTGTTTTCCATGATAAGTAGTATAAGCACTCGGCCAAGAATTCAAACCTCTGATTTTTCTTTCTATTACTATGGCAGGCTCATTCCAGTCAATCTTACCGAAACTCTTATTCAGTTTCTTCGCATAGGTTGCCTGCGTCTCATCCTGCCTGATCGGAGTGAGACTTCCCTGTTCAATCAGCGGAAGCGTCTGAACGCAAAGCTCCGCGCCCGCTTTACACATTTTTTCAAACAGGCTGTCCCCCGTTTCCTCCGGCTCAATGAATACCTTCGCGCTTGTCAGAATATCTCCGGTATCGATTCCCTCATTCATCTGCATGATCGTGATTCCGGTATAAGGCTCTCCGTCCAAAATCGCCCATTGAATCGGCGCGGCGCCCCGGTATTTAGGAAGTAGGGAAGCATGAATATTGATACAGCCGTATTTCGGCATATCCAGTATTTCCTGCGACAGGATCTGACCAAAAGCCGCTACCACAAACAGATCCGCATGATATCCGCGCAGTACCGCTGCCGCCTCAGCCGCCCTTACCTTGACCGGCTGAAATACTTCTATCCCATGGCGCAGGGCACATTCCTTAACGGGAGGATACTGCATTTCCTTTCCGCGTCCCACGGGCTTGTCCGGCTGCGTTACCACGGCGATCACTTCATATCCGGCCTCCAGTATCGCCTCCAGTGCGCCCACAGCATAATCGGGCGTTCCCATAAATAAAATCTTCATAATCTGCCTCCTAATAAATCAAGCGGATCTCTTGCATATCCGTCCGGCCTTCACATAAGGATCCCGGTCGCGTCTATTCATCCTCATCCCCTTCTTCATCTTCATCGCCATAAACATCTTCCACATTCCGAAGCATGCCTTCAACCTTTTCGGTATACAGATGTCCGTCCAGATGTTCACATTCATGGCAGATTGCTCTTGCCAGAAGCTCCGTCCCCTCTAATTCGACGGGCTCCATATTTTCATTAAGCGCAACCACTTTTACATAATTGGGTCTGGTAACCATTCCGGTCTTTCCGGGAACGGACAGACAACCTTCATAACCGCTCTGCTCACCGCTTGTCTCTATCACTCTGGGATTGATCAGTACATGCGGATCTTCTCCGGTTACGTCAATCACTACAATCCTTTTTAAAATACCGACCTGCGGCGCTGCAAGCCCGACACCGTTTGCTTCATACATGGTGTCCAGCATATCCTCAATCAGTACTCTTGTCCGAGGCGTCATGTCCTTGACTTCCTTGCTTACCTTATTCAAGACCGCATCTCCGATTTCCCTGATTTTTCTGATTGCCATTTTTTCTCCTCCTTATGTATTAAGCGGATCAAAATCAAAGGATATAAGCACATCCGTTTTCTTTTCCGCATCCGAATACTGTTCTATCAAATCTTTTATCCGTATCAGTGTATCATATTTTTTGTGTTTATAATATAGTACATATCTGTAAATATCTTTGATTTTTGAAATTCCCGGCGCTGCAGGACCGATCGTAACGATCTGCTCCCTCCGGCACTCGTCCTCCGTAATTTCCCGCAGTTTCCGCGCAAAGGCTTCTCCGTTTTCCGAATGCTCCGACTGTATCATCACGGCAAGCATATGCGCCGCAGGCGGATACAGCAGGAACTCCCGGTAAGCATATTCTTCCTCATAAAAGCCCTCATAATCCTGACGCGCCGCATATCTGACACTGTAGTGATCGGGCTGATAGGTCTGGATCACGACTTCTCCCCGCCGCTTTCCCCTGCCCGCGCGCCCTGCCGCCTGCGTCAGAAGATCAAAGGTACGTTCGCCCGCACGATAATCATTCGCATTCAGTGACAAATCCGCCGCAAGGATTCCCACCAGGGTAACCTTGGGAAAGTCATGCCCCTTAACGATCATCTGTGTTCCGATCAGGATATCCGCCTCGCCTGCCGAAAAAGCTGCAAGGATTGCATCATAGCTGTCTTTCTTTTTGGTGGTATCCGCATCCATCCGCAGTACTCTTGCCTTTGGAAAGAGCTTTTTGACCGAATCCTCCACCTGCTGCGTTCCCGCTTTAAAGCCCAGAATGTATTGAGAGCCGCACTGCGGACATCTGTTTACTGTGCTTTGCTCGTAACCGCAATAATGGCAGACCAGTCTGCCGTTTCTGTGCTGGGACAGGGATACATCGCAGTGCGGACATTTCATGACATAACCGCAGCTGCGGCAGGACACAAAGCCTGCAATGCCCCGCCTGTTCAAAAACAGCATGATCTGTTCCCCCCGGTCAAGCCGTTTTTCCATCAGTCCGGTGAGCTTTTGGGAAAACATGGATCTGTTTCCGCCTTGTAATTCTTCCCTCATATCCACAACGGATACGTCCGGAAGCATTCCGCCCGTCAGACGCTTCGTCAGACGAAACAGTCTGATTTTTCCCTCCTTTGCCATATGATAAGCTTCCAAAGAGGGGGTTGCAGATCCAAGAACAACGCAGGCATGATGAAAGGAGGCAATTTTCATTGCCACTTCTCTGGCATGGTATTTCGGCATGGTCTCGCTTTTATAGCTTGTTTCATGCTCCTCATCTATAATAATCACGCCCAGCTTTTGAAACGGCGTAAACAACGCTGATCTGGGACCGATCATCACATCAATCAGTCCCTTCCTTGCCTTCTCATACTGGTCATAGCGCTCTCCCTGAGACATTCTGGAATTGACAACGGAAACACGCGCTCCGAACCTTCGGTAAAAACGCAGTACAGTCTGATAAGTCAGAGCGATCTCGGGAATCAGAATAATGGCCTGCTTTCCCATTGCCACGATTCCGTCCACAATCCTCAGATAGACCTCCGTCTTGCCGCTTCCGGTAATGCCGTGAATCAGAAAATGCCCCGTCTGTTCGGCCGCAGCCTGCGCAAGTACGGCGTCTACAGCCTCCCTTTGCTCCTCACTGAGCGTATGAGTCACCGCTTCTCCCTGTTTGCTGCGAACGGTATCCCGGTACTCCCTGTGCTCCTCGATCCGGATCTGTCCCGCCGCCTGAAGTGATTTCAATGTGGACGATGCAATATGAAGCTTTGCCGTCACCAATTCATAGGGCAAAGCTTCATTTTCTGTCAGCTCCCGCATCAGTCTTGCTTTTGCATTCTGATGTTTGCTCTCATAAAGCTCCGCTGCCATACGGGCCTGCGTATCCGAAACGGTTCGGCAAATTGTTTTTTTGATCACGGATGCAACCTTCTGTTTTACCGGCAATACGGTCTTTAGTGCCATAATCATGGTGGAGCCATAGGTTTCCCGCATCCATGCCGCAAGCGTTACCGCTTCCGCCTCCGGTCCCAGTTCTTCCTCCGGTATGGCGGCAATCTCCTTTATTTTATCCACATCCCACTGCGGTCTGTCCGTGATTTCCACTACATATCCCCGAATCAGTTTATTCCCTTTTCCGAAAGGAATCGTAACCGCGCTTCCCGGTCTGATCCTTTCCTGCAGTACTTCGGGAATCCGGTACTGAAAGGTACGGTCAACACTTTCGTGTGATATATCTACAATTATATTTGCATAGCAATCCTTCATCCTGTATTTTCCTTTGTTCATATATGATGCAGCGCTCATCCATAGGGTATTTCTGCCCCCGGATCTCCTGATAGGTTTCATGTCCCTTCCCCGCCAGCAGAATAATATCTCCCGGCAACGCAATCGACAGGGCGTAGGCAATGGCCTCCCTCCTGTCCGTAATACGGATATATTTTCCCTGCGTTCTGCGCATTCCAATCAGGATATCCTCAATAATCCGGTCCGGATCTTCATATCTGGGATTGTCTGACGTAATGATGCTCAAATCCGCAAGACATCCGCTGGTTTCTCCCATTTCAAAGCGTCTGTCTCTCGCCCTGTTGCCTCCGCAGCCAAACAGACAAATCAGACGTCCCGGCTGATATTCCCGCAGGGTACTTAATATATGCTCAAGCGCCATGGCATTATGAGCATAATCTATGAAAATACTATAAGAATCCTGAACGGATACATTTTCCATTCTACCAGGAATCTTCACAGTTTGCATTCCGTTTCTGATATACGCTCCGGTAATTCCGAGCTTTCTGCATATAACGGCTGCCGCCAGAGCATTTTCTACATTGAACCTTCCGGGAATATGGATTTCAAAGGGCTCTGCGTCTATTTCCGGTATCAGGAAACGGGTTCCTAGCTCATGTCCCCATTTCATCCTGCGGCATCCGGACGCCGCATAAAGCTCATTCGCTTTTGATCCCGGCATCCGCATTCTTGCGGACTGCGCATCCGTACTGAAATAAATGATCTCCCTGCAGCATCCGCATCTGACCATATATTCCGTATGCGAGTCGTCCGCATTGCAGATGCCCACCATGCTGTTTCTAAGAAGCATTGCCTTACAGGCGGCATATTCCTGCATATCCTTATGCTCACCGGGACCGATATGATCCTCTCCCAGATTCAGATACACTCCGAGATCAAACCGGATTTCGTCCAGTCTGTGCATTTTAAGTCCTTGGGAGGATGCCTCCAACACAACAAGCTGACAGCAATTATGAACCATCTCGGCCATTGCCTGTGCCACATGCAGGGACTCCGGCGTTGTATTCTCGCCTTCCCTCATCCCGTTTCCGCAGTCAATCCCCAACGTTCCGATGTAGCCCGCCCGCATTCCGCTCTGACGCAGGATATGCAATACCATATATGCCGTTGTTGTTTTTCCTTTGGTTCCGGTAATTCCGATGGTAATCAATTTTTGGGCAGGGTAACCGTAAAAAATATGTGATATTTCTGCGAGGGCAGCTCTTGTATCGGCTACCTGAATCACCGTCAAACTGCCGCAGTCCAGGTCGGCCGTCCACTCCTGCAGTAATATTGCTGCCGCTCCATGCTTTATAGCCTGTCTGATAAAAAGATGTCCGTCCTGTCTGCTTCCCTTCAGACATACGAATAAATCCCCACGCCTGACTTTCTCCGAATGTATTGCAATCGCCCCTACCCTTTTGTGAATCGTACCCTGTATCACCTGATACGGCACTTTCGCCAGTAATGATGCAAGCTCTGCCATATAATTTCAAGATCCAATAGGAATTTTCGGTTTTGTTTCATTATATAGCAGGAAAAAAGTCTTTAGAAGCAATTTCTTTTTTTGTTTATGATTTTATGATTTATTTTATTTTTTTGTCACAGAATATACACATTTCTCTTTTATAGTGTATTACAGATAGTTGAAAAACTACTATCTCCCCCCTCATAAGAAATAAGAGCCCCAAGGTGCCCCTTGGGGTTCTTATTTTATAGAATTTGAGGTTCAAAGAAAGGGGCTTGCTGCCTCGCGTAGCGGAGAATCACTGATATCCGTTCATGATAAACTGTACCTCGCGCCTTCCCTGATACTCATTGATCTCGGGATAATAGATCACGGACAGGTTGATTCCCTTCCCCTTTGCCTCATACAGACTCATAATCGCTTCCTTCCCGTACCGCTCCGTCACATAGGCGTCAAACGGCTCATGCTCGCCGAAATAAGTCATTGAAAAACGCTCCCCCCGTTCGTCCATAACGCCAAAACGCATGACCCTGTTGTTTTTTCCGATCAGTCTGGCTGACAGAAAGCTGAGATTCTTCTGCGCAAAGACCGGCTTCGGATTTCCATTTCCAAACGGTTCCAGCACAGACAGCTGCTCCGTAAAGGACATATTGACATAGGACAGGGGCATGGGCACGTCAATATGTACGGTTTTTACAAAATCCTGCGCTGTCAGACGGCTGCATGCATTAATCCGCTTTCTGAACAGCTCCACATTCTCTTGGGGCAGCGACAGACCGGCAGCCATCCTGTGTCCCCCAAATTTACTAAACAAATCCTTACATTTGCAGAGCTCCTCATACATGGAGTAGGCCTCAATGGATCTGCCGGAGCCCTTCACTTCTTCCTCCCCCAGTGTCAAAATAAAAACGGGATGATTGTATTTTTCCCGGATACGCCCGGCAATGATGCCTGCCAGACTTTCGTGACAGTCCTCCAGATACAGGACAATCACGGGTTCCTTCTGAAAATCCCAGTTTTCCAGCAGCTGCTGCGCCCGCTCACAGCCCTTGGCGGTCAAATCTTTCCTGCTGTCGTTTAAGCCCTTCAGCTCCTGCGCAATTTCCAGCGCCTTATGATAATCGTCTGATTTGAGCAGTTCAAGGGCACGTGCGGCAGTATCCAGCCGTCCCGTGGCGTTGATACACGGCCCCAAGACAAAGCCGACATGATACGGCGTAATCTTTTTTCCTTCCAGTCCGTTCACGGCAATCAAGGCACGGAGCCCCTGATTACTGGAATGCTCCATTTTAGGCAGTCCGAAACGTACAACAACCCGATTCTCTTTTTTCAGCTCCATCACATCTCCGATTGTCGCAAAAGCCGTAAATTCGAGCAATTCCTCCATCAATGCCTCATTTTGGATTTCCAGCTTCTGATACAGCGCCCGAATGACATGAAACGCAACAAATGCACCGCATATGCCGTCATAGGGATAGCTGCAATCCTCCCGCTTGGGGTCCACAACTGCAATCGCCTCGGGCAGATGATAATGTCTTACGACATTGCCCGAGGTATCCGTTTCCTCATCATAGGGAATCTCATGGTGATCTGTAATAATCATGTCAATCCCAAGCCGCTTTGCATAGTCCGCCTGTAAAGGCGCGGCAATTCCGTTATCGCAGGTAATAATCAGATCCACCCCATCCTCCGCCGCCTGTCCGACCAACCGGTCGTTTAATCCATATCCGTCCAGTATCCGGTGCGGAATCGCCGTATCCACCCGTATTCCAAGAGCGGAAAGCCCCCTGTATAGAATATAAGAAGCACAAACTCCGTCGATATCATAATCCCCGATCACACGGACCCTGTCCTTTTGATGCGCAATCAGACACTCCACCGCCGGATCCATATCCTGAAGCAGCCACGAATCGGGAATGTCCCGGATATCCGCATGCAAAAAAGCATCGATCTCGCAGTCTTGGATGATATCCCGATTCCTGATAATCCTCGCTATGACAGGATCAATCCCATATTTCTGCGAAATTCCCTGAAAGTCCGCCTTTTTTGCGGCTACCAGCCATTGTTCTTTCATATAAGCCGTTTCCTTTTTTATTTTTCTTTTTTAATCCCATTTGCCGGCCATGTGTTCGTCCTGTTCTGCCTAGTTAGGTAGCAGCGGTTTATCCGAACGATATATTGCACGAAGCGTGTGGATCAGACAGCAAAACACCGGAACTGCTCCCGTCTGGCTAAGTTCCGGTGTCCATAGCTGCTTTTATGCTTCTTTCTTTCCAAGCCTTGTTTTCATTACATACCAGAGGGCGCCCGTGATGCATACGGATGAATATGCACCGCAGATGATTCCTACCATAAGAGGGAGCGCAAAGTCACGAATCGATGCAACGCCCAAAATAAATAACACAAATACCATGACAAAAGTGGTAAAGGAGGTATAAATGCTTCTCGTTAACGTCTGAGTTACGGACTGATTGACGATTTCTGCAAGCTCGGCCTTTTTACCGGCTGCCTTTACATTCTCGCGGATTCGGTCAAAAATAACGATGGTTGCATTAATGGAATATCCCACAATCGTTAACATACATGCAATAAAGGTATTACCCACGGAGATTCTGGAAATGGCATAAAATGCAAGTACTACCAGAACATCGTGCACCAAAGCCAGAACCGCACTTGCCGCAAAGCGGATATCCTTAAACCGGAACCAGATATACAACAGCATACAGATCGTTGCAATCACCACAGCAATAACGGCATCCGAACGCATCTCGCTGCTGATCGTTGCGCTGATATTCTGATATTCGATTTCCTGCGTCACGCCGAACTGTGTCTGCAATAGTTCGATGAGATCGGCACGCTGATCCTGATCCAGCGTTCTCGTTTTGATGGTAACGGTTGCGGAATCCCTTACCTTGGTTGCCTGAATATTGTTATCGCCTACGATTTCCGCAATTGCGGGTTTGATTCGGCTGTCAATTTCCTCCAGAGAATATTCCTCCGGGAACGGTACGCTAAAGGAAGTACCGCCGGAAAACTCCAGACTGTAATTGAGCGTATTTCCCTTGACATTCTTGTTGACGATCATGAATACAAAGCCAAGTACAATTACAAGCAATGACACTGCAAAGAAAATATGCTTCTTTGAAAGGAAGGCAATGCTCTTTCTTTGCTTTGCCGCTCCGTAAAGCTTTTCACTCTTTAGACCGACCGCATACATTGCCTTTAAAATCAGCTTGCAGATCACCAATGCCGTGAACATGGAAAGGACAATACCAAGCGCCAGCGTCTGTGCAAAGCCCTTCACAGGCCCCGACCCCTTCACCATGAGTACAACAGCCGCAATCAAAGTAGTCACATTACCGTCCACAATGGCGGAAAGCGCTTTGTGAAAACCAATATCTATCGAGCTTCGAACCGTTTTCCCGGTTGCAATTTCTTCTTTAATACGTGCAAAGATAATGACATTTGCATCCACCGCCATACCGATGGAAAGTATGATACCTGCGATACCGGGCAGCGTCAGCGTCATATTAAAGAAATTCAGAAACAGCATGGTCAGGATGACATAGATCACCAGTGCAAATCCGGATGCCAGTCCCGGAATCCGGTAAACTGCAATCATAAAAATAATTACGATTATAAGACCGATGATACCTGCATAAACGCTTGTCTTCACGGCCTCACTGCCAAGCTGGGCCCCTACAACGTTGGAGCTTAATTCTTCCAGCTCCAGTTTCAATCCGCCGATGCGGATAGAGGAAGCCAAATTCTCTGCCTCTTCATAGGTACTCTGTCCCGTGATCTGGGCCTTACCGTCCGAAATTACACTGTTTACGCTGGGCACGCTGATAAACTGTCCGTCATAATAGATGCCGATGGACCAGCCGTTTTCATATGCCTTTTCAGTTGCCTGCGCAAATTTCTCGGTGCCTTCCTCCGTCAGGGTCAGATCCACACAGACAGTTTTATTTCCCGTTAACGGATCACTGTAATAGCCTGCCTGCGCATTTTTAACGTCCGTACCGTTTAATACCACGGAACCGTTTGCGATCAATTCATCGATGGAATAATTAAGCAGATAAATCATTTCTATTGAAGTGCCGTCCGCACTGATTCCATAGGTTCCGGTATAGTTCGCATTCCCGGCATCGTCATACTGAATAATAAAATACAAAGAACCGGGCCTTCCCAGATCCGCCAGGATTGTTTCCGCATCGGAAACTCCGGGAATTTCGATATTAATACGGTTGCTGCCCTCCTGATAGACCTGTGCTTCCGTACTGTAATTCTCCACACGCTTCTGAAGCTTGTAAACCGTATCCTTCATATCCTCGGAGGAAGGGTTCTCGTCTCCGACGACTTTGTAGGTGATGCTGACACCCCCTGCCAGATCCAGACCCTGTTTGATGTTTCTGGCTGATCCGCTGGCGTTCTTATTGACGCCAAACAAGGTGATATAACCCAGACCGGCTATCACCAGCACCATCAGAATCAGCGTGATGATTCCTCTACTCTTTTTCATTGTATCAGTTCTCCTTTTCTTCTTCCTCTGCCATCGCAGCTTTTATCATAATTGCACATTCAATCCGCTTTCTCTGAAGCTCACAGCCGATATCATATGCACCGTCTATATCTCCATCAAAATGATAGGCATTTGCCGCGCAGCCGCCGCTGCAGTAGAATTTAGCAAAGCAGTTCTTACACTTTTCTTTGGAATAAACATTGCAGTCATGGAATTTTGCCCGGATATCCTCCCGGGTCACTCCGGTATCCACATTGCCCATCAGAAAATCCTCATTTCCGACAAATTGATGGCAGGGATAAAGGTCTCCCCATGGCGTTACCGCCAGGTATTCACAGCCGGAGCCGCAGCCGGATAAACGTTTTGCGACACAGGGGCCTCCTTCCAAATCCACCATAAAGTGAAAGAACTGAAAGGGTCTGCCTTCCTTATGGCGTTTAATCACTTCGAGCGCCAGTCTGTCATATTCTTCCTTAATCGCAGGGATATCCTCTTCCCTGATCGCATAATCCTCGGAATCCTCCGCCACCACAGGCTCCACGGAGATCTGCTCAAATCCCAGATCCGCAAAGTGCTTGACGTCCTGCGCGAAATCCAAATTATAGCGGGTAAAGGTGCCTCTCACATAATAGTTCATCTGATTTCGGCTTTCGGCCACGTGCTGAAACTTCGGAACGATCTCATCATAGCTTCCCTGACCGCCTCTGTGAGGTCGCATTCTGTCATTGACTTCCCTTCGTCCGTCAATACTCAGGACAATATTTCCCATTTCTTTATTAATAAACGACAGCTTCTCCTCATCTAACAGGATTCCGTTGGTGGTAACCGTGAACCGGAAGTGCTTGTTATGCTCTTTTTCCAGACTTCTTCCATACAGTACCAGATCCTTAACCACCTGCCAGTTCATCAAAGGCTCGCCGCCAAAAAAATCCACTTCCAGATTCACTCTGTTTCCGGAATTCGCCACCAGAAAATCCAGCGCTTTCTTTCCGGTCTCAAAGCTCATAAGCGCTCTTCTGCCGTGATATTCTCCCTCCTGGGCAAAACAGTATTTACATGCCAGATTACAGTCATGTGCAATATGTAAACACAAAGCCTTGACCACGGTCTGTCTGTTTTTAAAGGAATCAATATATGCTTCATAAATATCTTCAGTAAACAGCATATCATTTTCATAAAGCTCTAAAATTTCCGAAACAGCCTCCGCAATCTCATCTTCCCGGTAGCGGCTCTGCCCGCTCTCCATAATCCGTCTCACGACAGGATCCGTTCCGGTTATATTCTCTTTGATTGCCGATTCCACTAACGGAATCATATCATAAACAATGTCGTCCACCACATGGACGGAGCCACTGTTCACATCCATTACGATATTATATCCATTGTTTTTATACTGATGTACCACTGAACTCCTCCTCATGTGCGCAAATAAGCAGCGACTGGTCATCGCTGCTTACAATCACTCTTCTTTTAAATCTTTTCTTTTTGAATCTTTATTTTGCATGCTCGCAGGTCTGATTTCCAACTGTACAGGAAGTCTTACATGCCGACTGGCAGGAAGTCTGGCATTCGCCGCATCCGCCCTTCTTCATGGATTTCTTAAAATCTCTTGTGTTTAAAGTTTTAATATGTTTCATGTCATCCTCCTTATAGTTAGGCCTTCACAGGCAAATATTCATAACCTTAGGTAGTATAGCATATTTATCCGGCCATTTCAACAAAAACGTGCTTAGAGGAACCGTTTTATTTTTAAATTACAAACGTGCTTAGAGGAACCCCAAAGTAATAAAAGCGTTTCTCCATAAAATCCTGCTATTTTATCGATCCGGCCGCTTACTGGAACAGAGCTGCCAGGTCTGAAATGGTATCCGTGATCTCCGATACCGACTTTTCAATATCATTATAGATCACCGAGGACTGATTGGATAAATCCTGCATGCTCTTGGCTACGACTGCAAATCCTGCGCCCGCTTCACCGCTTCTGGCAGCTTCAATACTGGCGTTCAGGGAAAGGATTCTCTGCTTGCTTGCAATCGCCTTCAAATGACTGGTGTTATCATTAATGGTCTGAATCAATCCCGTTGCATGCTTTACCTCATCCTGCAGCGTACTGAAACGCTCTGCATTATGCTGCTTATAATATTCCAGATTAACCAATTGATTGACGACGATGCCTAAGAGATTCGCCGAAGCACGGATTCTTGACTCCGTACTCACCGGAACCTTGCTCAGTGCCTGTATGTACTGCTCCGGATCAATGCCCAGTTCCCTTGCAGTCCTGCGGAATTGTTCTTCATCCGGCTCCTTCGGAAGCACCTGTCCTCCGATGATGGCGCCGATCTTCTCTCCGTTTACCACAATATCCACGGAAAAGTCCATCAACCCCGCATGACAGAAATAGGTACCCGAACACTCATTATCACATTTGACGCAGCGCCTGTTTCCTTCCGCCGACCCGCGGGTATACTTCATACAAAAATCAGTAAAATTACTTCCTTCTGTGAGGTATTCCCCGTTTTTACCTACAGCAATTGCGGCAAGCCCGGTTGCATTTGAAAAATTGTCCTGAATCTGCTGCAATTTTGATAAATCCATAAAATCCTTCAGTTCCATTGTAGCCTCCCCCGAATCATCGAACCGCCGCCGGTTAGCATACCCCGAATCGCTTTCGCAATTTTACAACTGCCCCGGCAGATCTGATCCATATTTTTGATATTATTTTACTATAATCATGAAAATATTGCAATGAAACCGATCAAAATGTTCAAAGTATAGTGCAAAATACAATATTATGCCAACATTCCGCCCAGCATCCCGCTCCCTGCGCATAGTAAAAATGTCGTAATCAGATTGCTTCCAAAATCGGATATGGTATGATTCAGGATCAGGGTGACCAGCAGTAATACAATAAAATACAGGCACCCCTGTATCAGTCCCCATAGGTACTTCCTGTTTCCTGCCCGCTTTCCTGCAATCATACCGGAAACCAAAGTGGATAGCACATAGATCAGAATAACGCCTATGGATACCGCCTGCTGCGATAACGCAAACTTATATAAAAGAGCTGCCAGCACTAACAGCAAGCCGCCGGTAATCAGATAACCGAATAGGAGACACTGCAAAATCCTGACCACGGGCGGTTTCGGTATCCGAATTTCTTCTCTTGTCCTGACCTTTTGTTTCATTTTTCTCCTCCATTTCACTCTTTTTTTCGAACGATTCATGCACTTTTACATACATATTCTATTCCTGTTCTATGTATATATATTCAGGAGGTCCCTCAAACTTGACAAGCACTTTCGTACTGTAGTAAAGTGTTTAAAAGAGTTTTAATTTAGGAAAGGCATTTTATTCTATATGGACCCTGATATTATTATCAAACTGATTGTTCTTCTCATTCTGCTTTTTTTATCTTCTTTTTTTTCATCCTCGGAAACCGCTCTGTCGACGGTAAACCGTATACGGATACGAACGCTATGTGAAGAAGGAAATCATCGCGCACAGGTATTAAACGGCGTACTGAATCAGTATTCCAAAATGCTCAGTGCCATCCTGATCGGTAATAATATCGTAAATCTGGGAGCCTCATCCCTCGCCACCACACTTGCAATTGATATCTGGGGCAATGTAGCTGTCGGCATCGCTACCGGCATATTGACCGTTCTGGTTCTTTTATTCGGCGAAATTATTCCCAAAACCAGAGCTATGTTAAGCGCCGAAAAAACAGCCCTCTCAAATGCCGCTATTATCCGCGCACTGATGTGGGTGCTGACTCCGGTCATCTTTCTTGTAGATATCATGTCAAACGCCATTCTCCGGATGCTTCACGTCGATCCCAATCAAAAAGCCGCCGCCCTTACGGAAAGTGAACTGCGTACTCTCGTGGATGTCAGCCATGAAGACGGTGTGATTGAAAGCAAAGAAAAGGAAATGATCAATAATGTGTTTGACTTCTCCGATGCCGTTGCAAGGGACATCATGATTCCCCGGATTCACATGACCACCATTTCCGTGAATGCTTCTTATCATGAGGTACTTCATGTTTTCCGTGATTCCATGTATACCAGAATTCCGGTTTACGAGGACGACCAGGATCATATCATCGGCATTATCAATATCAAGGATTTCCTGCTTCTGACCAATCGGGAAAAATTCCAGATCCCGAACATTCTGCGTGATGTTTACTATACTTATGAATTAAAACCCACTTCCGATTTGATGCTGGAAATGCGTGAGCGGGGCGAGGCCGTAACCATGGTACTCGATGAATATGGCGCAACTGCCGGCATGATCACATTTGAGGACCTTCTCGAGGAAATCGTCGGAGAAATCCGCGACGAATATGACGAAGACGAAAAAGAACTGATTCAGGCGCTTTCTGAAAGAGAATATCTGATTGAAGGCAGCATGAAGCTGGACGATATCAATGATGCGCTTTCTCTTGATTTAAACTGTGAAGAATTCGATTCCATCGGCGGTATGATGATTCATCATCTGGAACGGGTCGCAAAGCTGCATGATAAAGTTGTACTGGATGACGGAACCGTTCTGGAAGCTTCTCAGGTGCACCGAAACCGGATTGAAAAGGTAAAATTGACACTTCCCGAACAAACACTTGAAGCGGAACCTACGGAAAAAATAACCGAATAATTTTGTTATGTTGCAAAAGGACCTTCCCGATTTTTTATCGATAAGGTCCTTTTTATAACAGTCCTGTCTTCTTTGCAATTCTTACAAGCGTTGTGCCCTTTGGCATACTGCGAAGCTCTTTTTCCCCCACGCCGCCTGATTTCACAAGCACAACGAAATAGATGCATACCGCGATACCAATTGACAGCACCAGTGAAACGGCGTTGCTTTTGATCACCCTGTAAGCGCCGAAATATACAAGCCATGCGACAACTCCCATTACCATGGAGGCCAGAATCGGCATCACAAAGGTATTTTTGATCTCCTGCTTATATCCAAGGAGTTTTCTCATGCATCCTGCATTCAAATATACAATCACGCCGGAGTATACAATCGATGCAATCACCAGCGCATACAGATTCAGCTCCGTAAAGATCAGCAGCACTGCCAGCACTACGGATTGTATCATCAGCGCAATACTTGCATTGATCACGGGCTTTTGCACCTTACCGATTCCCTGTAATACACCGTTTGTAATGGTGGATATGCTGAAGGTAATGACTGTGACCGAAAGATAACGAAGCAGGCTTGATGCCATATCTAATGAGGCTCTCTGCGGGAACAAAAGCTGCGTAACAGGCCTTGCCAATACCAAAAGCCCCACCGTCGAGGGAATCACAATTATCATAGTCACCTGAATCGCCTGATTGATTTTGGCTCTGATCAGGCGCATATCCCTCTGGGCATATGCACCGGAAATAGTCGGAATCATGACGGATGACATCGCCGCAGCAATTGCAATGGGCACATTGACGATTAAGCTTGCCTTCCCGGAATAAATACCATACATCGTGGAGGATTCCGATTCCGACACTCCCTGCAATCCCCTTAAAATCCCGTAATAAATACTTTGATTCACTGCATTGCAGCAGTTATAGATAAAATTACTGAGCAGGATCGGCGTCACCATCATAATAATGAGTCTGAATATCTCTCCATAAGGGAGCTCGCTTCCGGTCCGGTCCCGTTTGACATCCCTGCCTATGGACCTGCGATTGATCATATAGACCCATACCATAAAAAGCATGGCAATCAGTACACCGCTTCCGGTTCCAAGTGCACTTCCGGCCGCACCGTAAATGGCTCTCTGCGTATCCGTACTTCTGGCTGCCGACTCTCCCAGCACATAGGCGGAACCGGTTTCCAAAATGCTGTGCGCTGCATAAGTTGCTTCTCTGGTACTCCTTGTCATCCCTGCTACGGATCGGGTAAAAAAGTATGCCGCCCCAATACTGACACTTGCATTTAAGATTTGTTCAAAAATCTGCGACACGGAGGTCGGCGTCATGGTATGATGCGCCTGAAAATATCCCCTGAGCGCACCAAGCGGTCCAAACAAAATAATGGTGGGCGCAAATACCCGCAGCACATTGGCAGCGTTCGCTCCCACAAATTTATCCGCAAAGAAGTATAAAACCGCAGAGGCAATAACCCCCATAACCATAACATACCACAGGGAACAGATAAATACCCTGTGCGCATTTCTGTACTGCCCAAGCGCCAGCTTCTCGGCAATCAGCTTCGAAACAGCAGCCGGAATATTATAGGACGACAGCATTAGTATTATTAAGTAGATATTATAAGCCGAGCTGTAATAGCCGTTTCCTTCATCGCCGATTAACGAAGTTAACGGGCTTCGGTATAAAATACCTATAATTTTAACAAGGATTCCTGCTGCTACAAGAACCCCTGCCTGCTTTACAATATTTCCGTTCCGCTTATTTGAAGCCATTTATGAACCACCTAATCGTTACTCCATTAATCATATAATAATACCCGGCGATTTACAACTGTGCAACAACAAAAATATTATAAATTGCCTTAATCGCCGTTTCAAAATCTTCATTTTTGACGCCAATGATAATATTCAGCTCGCTGGAACCCTGATCAATCATTTTTACGTTAACGTTCACATGTGCAAGCGCAGAGAAAATGCGTCCGGCAGTTCCTCTGGTTGCTTTCATACCGCGTCCCACAACCGCAATCAGCGCCAAATCGGACTCCATTTCAATCGTATCGGGTTCAGCCAGCTTATGAATACCGGCTAACACCTTCTGCTCTTTTTCCATAAACTCGGACTGATGCACGAAAACGGTCAGCGTATCAATACCGGAGGGTACATGCTCAAAGGAAATTCCGTTCTTTTCAAAAACCTCCAATACCTTTCTTCCGAATCCGATTTCGGAATTCATCATATCCTTTTCTATATTGATGGAACAGAAGCCCTTTTTACCCGCAACACCGGTTATCACATACTTAGGCTTCTGGCAGGTGCTTTCCACAATCCATGTCCCCTTATTCTCCGGCTTATTGGTGTTTCGTATATTAATAGGAATACCCGCTTTTCGAACAGGGAAAATCGCATCCTCATGAAGCACGCCTGCTCCCATATAGGAAAGCTCTCGAAGCTCTCTATAAGTGATCGTCTCTATCGTCTCAGGATTATGGATAATACGGGGATCTGCAATTAAGAATCCGGATACATCGGTCCAGTTCTCATACACATCCGCTCTCGAAGCTCTCGCAACAATGGAACCGGTGATATCGGAGCCGCCTCTGGAAAAAGTCTTTACTCTGCCGTCAGGCATTGCACCATAAAAGCCCGGAATCACCGCACGCTCCTCCTCTGCAAGGCGCGCCGACAATACCCGATCCGTCTTTTCGGAATCGAAATTACCGTTTTCATCAAAACAGACCACTTCAGCTGCATCTATAAAAGTATAACCCAGATAATTCGCCATAATAATGCTGTTTAAATATTCTCCGCGGCTGGCAGCATAATCCATTCCTGCTTTTGCAGCAAAATTCTCACGAATCGTCTCAAACTCATTCTCCAGTGACAAATCCAGCTTTAAACCGTCAAGGATTTCCTGATAACGCTCTTTGATTCTGGCCAGAATATCCGAATATACCTTATCCTCCTGTGCAGCTGTATAACACGCATATAACATATCCGTTACCTTGGTATCCTCGGAAAAACGCTTTCCCGGCGCGGAAGGTACCACATATTTGCGGTTTTCATCCGAGCGGATAATCGCGCCAACCTTCTCAAACTGAGCCGCACTGGCCAAAGAGCTTCCACCAAATTTCACTACCTTAATCATTGTTTCCTCCATTTCAAAGCGTTCACTTTGCGCGGACGAATCCTCTCCAAAGCAAGCTTTTAATCCCTCACGTTTTTCTTAACCGATATTATCTTGCAAAAAGCTTATCAATCATTTCATAACCATGCGCTACGAAATTGCCGCTCTGCAAGCCCTCTTTCTCATTATAATTCCAGCTTTTTTCAAGCTCCATGGTACTGTCATAGAGCATATAGGGAACGGAATCCGACGTATGAGTTCTGACACGGATCGGCGTCGGATGATCCGGAAGCACCAGCATACGGTAATCCACTCCTGCCCGGTCAAGTGCGTCAGAAACAGGTCCGATAATTCTGGTATCCAGATTTTCAATCGCCTTCACCTTGCGCTCCACACTCCCCTGATGTCCCATTTCATCAGGCGCTTCCAAATGCACATACGCAAAATCATATCCGTCTTCGGTAAGAGCCTTGACCGCCGCATCAGCCTTACCCTCATAATTTGTATTCAGTCCGCCGTTAGCGCCTTCCACAGTGGCATTATCCATACCTGCGCCAACCGCAATTCCTTTCAGCAGATCAACTGCGGAAATCATGATGCCCTTCTTTCCTGTTTTTTCATAAAAAGAAGAAAGCATCGGTTTCGTACCCGCACCCCAGAACCAGCAGCAGTTCGCCGGGTTCAGGCCCTTTTTCTTTCTCTCGATGTTCAGCGGATGATTCACAAGGATATCATAGCTTTTTTTCATCATCTCACGCAGTACCCGGTCTTGGGGAAGATACTGTCCGATTTTCTGTGTCAGAACATCATGAGGAGGCGTCAGTTCCAAAACTTCTCCTTGATCCCAAATCAGGCAATGCCTGTAGCTGGTACCGACATAGAATTTATAGGCTTCCGTTTCCAATTGCTCCCTGACTGCATTTAACAGTACCGCACAATCCTCCGTACTGATTTCACCGGAGCTATGGTCTATAATCGTTTTTTCTTCAAAAGGAACATCGTCTTCGGAAATCGTAACGATATTGCAGCGAAGTGCAATATCCGTATCCTTCATCGGAACTCCAATGCTTAATGCTTCCAACGGCGATCTGCCGGAATAATATATTTTGGGATCATATCCAAGTACGGACAAATTCGCCGTATCGGAACCGGGCTTCATTCCCTCCGGAATGGTATGTACCAATCCGATCTCAGATTTCTTGCTGAGCCTATCCATGTTCGGAGTTTTTGCATATGCAAGCGGCGTTTCTCCCCCGAGCGCTTCCAAAGGCTCATCCGCCATACCGTCTCCAAGAATTATTACATACTTCATATTCCCCTCATTTCTGCAAACTTTGTTCTACTTGCTTTTTCAGTTATTATCGTCAGCATATATAAAGTCCCAGGCTTCCGTTCCCGCCGTTATACCTGCCGTATGCTGCAAAAAACAGCCGCATACATTATTCTTCCACACGGATCATACCGAGAATACCGGATACCTTAGCGGCCTTTTCCTTGTATACCTTCTCGGCCATCACATCGGTTATAAATGCTTCTTCATCCGTAAGTTCAGGCACAGTGATGAATTCTACCTGTCCGAAGGCTTTGAAAACCTCCTCCTGTGCGCTCTTTGCTACACGGACAAAGAACTTCTTGAAGGTATCATCAATATTTTGCATGGTCATTTTTTCCTCGGACCAGTATACCGGCAGGTGATAATGCAGATTTCTGGCACATTCCATAACATCCGATACCACTGCGCTGGCGGTTGGAAGCTTTCCTGCGCCTCTTCCGTAGAACATGGCGTCATCAAGCGTATTTCCATGTACCAGAATCGCATTGAATACATCCTGAACCGCAAAAAGCGGATGTGTATCGTGAATCATAAAAGGCGCAACCATCGCAAGTACGGCGCCGTTCACATCCTTGCTCATCGCAAACAGCTTGATGCTCATACCGAGCACTTTTGCGTATTTGAAGTCTTCGCCGGTAATCTTCGTAATTCCCTCTGTATAAATATCCTCATACCGAACAGTTTTTCCGGTCATCAGAGAGGACAGAATCGCAATTTTACGGCAGGCATCAAAGCCTTCCACATCGGCTGCGGGATTCTTTTCCGCATAGCCTTTTTCCTGTGCTTCCTTTAAAACTTCATCATAGGAAGCTCCTTCTTTTGCCATCTTGGTCAGCATATAATTCGTGGTTCCGTTGACAATCCCCGTGATGGACTCAATTTTCTCAGGCGTCAGCGAATTGTTAAGCGGGCGGATAATGGGAATACCGCCGCCGACGCTCGCCTCAAACATATAATTTACATTGTTTTGCGCCGCAATTCTGATCAGCTCCGCTCCGTGCGCAGCTACCAGCTCCTTATTGGAGGTACAGACACTCTTTCCGGCAAGCAATGCATTTTTACTAAAGGTATAAGCCGGCTCAACACCGCCCATGGTTTCACAAATAATATCCACTTCCGGATCCTCTAAAATCACATTGACATCATGAACCAGTATTTTTTCGATGGGATCGCCCGGAAAATCACGCAAATCCAGTACATATTTTACCTGAATTTCATTGTCGGTCTTTTGATTAACCAAAGCCTGATTGGTCTTAATGACCTCCACAACTCCGCTTCCAATATTTCCATACCCTAACACTGCTACATTAATCATGATTCTTTCTCCTGTTCTTACTGTTTCTATTTTCGCTTATTCCCTTGCCAGAATCTTGACATACCGAACACCCTTTTTCTGCTCCATGACACTCACCATTTCCGAGACATCCCCTGTTGTTTCGAGCACCTGCACACTGAGGGACAGGGAAGCGACGCCGCTGATCGGAATACTTTGGTGAATGGTAAGGATGTTAGCTCCGAAATCAGCAACAATCTTCAGTACATCGGACAACAGTCCCGGTTCATCATCCATTTGAAACGTCAGCGTTATCGTTGTGCCTTCTGCCGTATCATGAAACGGAAAAATATCATCCTTATATTTATAAAAAGAGCTCCTGCTGATCCCAAGGCGATCCACGGCTTCCTGAACCGACTCCACCTTTTCGGAATCAATCAGGCGCTTTGCCTCCACCACCTTCAATAAAATTTCGGGCAGCGCTCTTTTTTTTACCACATAATATCCTGTTGTTTCTGCCATCTGATTACCTCTGTTGTCCGCTCCACAAATACATTTCTATCTCGTGTTTGTGTATCGCGGACAATTGTCTGCCAACGTGAAACAGTTTATCATAGTATACAAAAATGTGCAACCTATTTTGTGAAAATGGTTCAGCAATGATTCACTCTCATTTTAAAAAATCATGCACTCTCGTTTTATGAAAATCATTTACTCAAAAAATCTAATTGACTAAAATGAATCTCATGCAGTTGAATCCGACAGGGCTTTGCGGTACAAACGGTCAGGAAATAATTGTCTCCTTCCTTTGCTTCGAAAATCTCAAATGTTCTCAGAAATTCCTGACAGCCTTCCGTATTGAATTCTGACAGTTTTCCCCGTAAGCCGCATCCCCTATACTTTGTAAGGCTCTCCTTTCTGCTCCAGATTTCAGCCGCCATATCCGCGCCGCCCTGAGCAGCTTTGATGCACTCTCCCTGAGAAAAAAAACGTTCCGTAAAACGCGCACTGACTTCCCGAACCTCCTGAATATCCACACCTACGCTCTCACAAGCCAAATCCACATTTTGAAATGCACAGACCGCAAAGCTGCCGGAATGTGATAAATTAAACTCCGGTGCTCCCTCTGCTGCAAAATAGGGCTTCCCCTCAGCAGTCCTTTCTACTTCCGGCATACGGCGTCCCGCCTGAGCCTGTTCTTGCCATGCATGAAGAAGCAATAAATACGCACCCAAGCACCTTTTTTTATCTGCCAAATGCCTGATACGCACCAATTTCTGTCTCAAATACAGATCCAAAAAGCCCTCATATGCTTGAAACGCACTGTCCTCCACGGCATAATCCGGTATTTCCGTGACATTCATATAGTACACTTCCATGGATATCTCCCTTGTTACATCAAAAAAGAATCTCGCTATGCGGGATTCTCCGCATGCGGCGGGCCGCGTCAGCGGCGTTTTTCTCCCTTATGAAATAAAAAAGCGTCTGCACCACAGCAAACGCTTTTCATTTTCGGTTACATTTCTTCCTTTTCAGGCACAATCTGAATACCGAGCTCCTCCAGCTGCTTTTCATCAACAGTGTTCGGCGCCTCGCTTAGTAAATCTGAAGCGTCCTTCACCTTCGGGAATGCAATCACCTCACGGATACTGTCTGCATGTACCAAAAGCATAACAAAGCGGTCAAGTCCATAAGCCAGACCTGCATGGGGCGGTACGCCGTACTTAAAAGCGCTTAACAGAAAACCAAACTGATCCCATGCTTTTTCTTTTGTAAAACCGAGTACCTCGAACATTTTTTCCTGAATATCATTCTGATGGATTCTGACGGATCCGCCGCCAAGCTCCACTCCGTTTAAAACAATGTCATATGCCTTCGCCCGGACGCGTCCAGGATCGGAATCTATATACTGCCAGTCCTCCTCCATCGGCATCGTAAACGGGTGGTGCATTGCCATAAATCTGTTTTCCTCATCACTCCACTCCAGAAGCGGGAATTCTACAACCCACAGGAAATTGAATTGATTCTCGTCAATCAATCCCAGCTGATGTCCCAGTTCCAGACGAAGCTGGCCAAGTATGTTCCATACAATCTTGTCCTTATCTGCTGCAAACAGCAGTAAATCACCTTTTTCTCCGCCCATAGCGGCAGCCAAAGCATCCAGCTGCCCGGGAGTCATGAATTTTGCAAAAGAGGACTTATAACTTCCGTCTTCTTCAATGCAAAGATAAGCAAGTCCCTTTGCACCGCTGCCCTTCGCCATATCCACAAGAGCATCAATTTTCTTTCGCGGCATTGCAGCCTGTCCCTTAACGCATAGACCGCGCACAGAACCGCCATTCTCCAGCGCAGAAGTAAATACGCCGAAACCGCAATCTTTTACCACATCGGATACATTTATAAGCTCCATGCCGAATCGGGTGTCCGGCTTATCGGAACCGTAACGATTCATGGCGTCAATCCATTTCATTCTCGGAAGCGGCAGCTGCACCTCCAGACCAATCGCCTCTTTACATACATATTGAATGAGACGCTCATTGACATCCAATACATCTTCCACGTCCACAAAGGACAATTCCATATCAGCCTGGGTAAACTCCGGCTGTCTGTCCGCACGCAAATCTTCGTCCCGGAAACACTTTGCTATCTGGAAATAACGATCAAAACCGGAACACATCAATAACTGCTTAAATAACTGCGGTGACTGCGGCAAAGCATAAAAACTGCCCGGATGAACACGGCTCGGCACCAAGTAATCCCTGGCGCCCTCCGGTGTTGACTTACACAGTATCGGAGTTTCCACCTCCACAAAACCTTCGTTTGCCATAAAGGTACGCATTGCAGCGGCAATTTTGCTGCGCAGCAGCAGCTTTGCCTGCAGATCCGGCCTTCTCAAATCCAAGTATCGATATTTCAGGCGGATTTCTTCTTTTGTCTTACAGTCATTTTCCACCGGAAACGGCGGCGTCTCGGATTCGGACAGGATACGTACTTCTTTTGCACGTATTTCTATTTCTCCGGTTGCCAGATGCTCGTTCACCGCTCCTGCACGCTTTTCCACCTTACCGACAACGGCAATTACAAATTCGCTTCTCATTCTGGCAGCCTTTTCAAAAGCCTCGCTGCCGCATTCGCTTTCTTCGAAAATAATCTGCAAAATACCGGAACGGTCTCTTAAATCAACAAATACGATACCGCCTTTATTTCTTTGTTTCTGCACCCATCCCATAACGGTAACAGTCTCACCCACATGAGCGGTTGAAACTTCTGCACATCTGTGGGTTCGTTTCAATCCCTGTAATGTCTCAGCCATTTTTATCCTCCATAAAGAAGTGTTTTTTCATATTTTCATCATGATCGCTTCGCAATCATGATAACTGCATAACCATTCGGCCGATATTATGTCCGGCGACATTAGATCACACAGCACATAAGTCAGGCTTCCTGTCATAACCTTAAAGGCAATGCTATCTCTGCAGCGGATTCTTATAGAATTCCCTGAATTCCTCATATCCTTCAGCAGTCAGCTGCTCTTTCTGAAATTTTTTATTTTTATTCATACGCGCAACGAGAACATGGGTTCCGTCCTTGCGTTCTTCCTGTGCCTGCGCAATCACCCTGCACAGCTCCTCGGTCGGAATCCCCTTCTCCAGCAAATATGCAACCTTCTTTGCGCCCGGAACCTGAAATCCTTTTTCCAGCAAAATCAGAATAATGCGCTCAAACCCGATTGAAAAGCCGCAGGCCGGCACATCATTCCCGGTAAATCTGCCAACCATCTTGTCATAACGTCCGCCGCCGCCACAGCTGACGCCCAGCTCGGGCATGGAAATTTCAAAAATGGTTCCCGTATAATAGGACATTCCTCGTACCAATGTAGGATCGAATACCAATTCAAAATCGGAGCATTTCGTCGCCTTTACGCTTGCAATGATTTCCTGAAGATTCTGCTCCACTTCCGGTTCCATCACACCGGTAAGCCGCTCAGCCAAGTACTGTAAACCATCCTCAGCCTGCGCAAGCCCTTTAAAAAGCTCCATATATTTTTCGGCGCTTTCCTTGGCAAAGCCGCTTTCTACAAGCTCGGCTGCCGCGCCGTCCATACCGATCTTGTCCATCTTATCCAAAATAATAAACACCTGATCGTAGGCTTCTTCCGGGAAACCGCTGTACGCTGCCATGGCCTTCAAAATCCTTCTGTCATTAATCCTGATCTGAAAGCCCTGAAAACCCAGTTTTCCAAGTGTCGTAGTGGTTGCAAGAATCAACTCAATTTCAGCCAGATTCGTCGGTTCTCCCAAAATATCAATATCACACTGCATAAATTGACGGTAACGTCCTTTTTGAGGTCTGTCCGCACGCCATACATTTCCCATTTGCAGTGCCTTAAAGGGGGATGGCAGTTCATTGGCATGATTGGAATAATATCTGACAAGAGGTACCGTCAGATCATACCGCAGACCACCGTCTACCAGATCCGTCTCACTCTGCGCAGTGTCAAGATTGAGTTTCTCTCCTCTTTTCAGGATTTTAAAAATCAGTTTTTCATTTTCTCCGCCCTGCTTATTTGTCAGATTTTCAATATTTTCAACGCAGGGAGTTTCAATGGATGTAAACCCGAATTTTGCATAGGTATCCTTGATTACCCCTATGACATAATCCCGAATCTGCATTTCAGAGGGCAGAATGTCTTTCATGCCCGTAACCGGCTTTTTACTCAGTGCCATGCCGCATTCTCCTTAAAACATTTCTTCATATAAACGCTAACCAGCACACGCTCATATGTATTTCCTATAACCTTTATAAATTTTACACTCTTTATGGCGCGATATCAAGTTCGGATTGCCGAAATATTTCATCCGCAGGTATCACGCCGATTCGTATAAAGACCGGATACAGATAACTTGCCCCAAAGGTTCCAAGCTTTTTGGGTCCGGTCACTTCCCTGCCGGATCTGCGAATTGCCATCGCTGTTCCTGCTGCAACCGAAACCGTCGCTCTTGTAATAGACTTATCCTTCCGGCTGACAAACATCTCATTTCCCCTGATATGATAGGTAAATTCCAATCCCTTTGCCGTATGAAACACCTCATCCTGAAATAATTTGAGCATCTTCCATATCAGCTCCTCCAGTTCTCCCGATAATACCGGGGTCCCCGTCTCAATCTCGCGTAATACCGCCGCCCGAAGCGTTTTTACTTCTTGTTCCCTCTCAACGTGCAATGCCATATGCTTTACCTTTCTCTAAGTCCTTCTGATTCTTTTCGGATTCTGCCTTGCCTTGTTTCAACTTCGGCTTTACTTACCAGCCGGTATTTATAATTTGGTATGTATTCCCCCATAAGATCACTACAGAGTACCCTGTCCTTAAGCTCAAGCGGCGCCGTCCAGCGGGCCGTTCCTTCATAATAAACAATCGGCAGAATCGGAGGATATTTAAAATTCTTGGTCTTACCGATTCCTCTGGTATATGCCCGCTCCATTTCTTTTTCGTAATCATCCCAAATGTATACCATATAGCGGAATATTTGCATGGAAACATTATAATCCACTTCTGTTTTGTGTTCAATAAGCGAGATCAGAAACAGGGGCATCCTTCCATACAGATTGATTTTTTTAACCGTGTCTGCATTTCGTTCTTCGCCAATCAGCGGTACATAGCGTTCCGATACATCCTCAATGTCTTCCGGTCTGATATCCTTCAAGACCGGAAGATCCAAATAATCCTTTAAAAACTGTGCACATAATACAGGCTCATCAAAAATCACCTTACTACTGCTGCCATGAATTTTGGTGTTCATCATTTTGCTTCTACGTCTGCCTTCCTGCATCGTATTCCTCCTTACAATACTTCTTTGCATTCAAACAGAAAGCCTTCACCAACTGCCTGAATACATGTTTTGTTTACAGTTCCTGTGAAAATTCGGCGATACGCCATTTTAGAAAATCAAGAAAAAAAATGATTTCAGACGAATGGATCCTCCATTCAATAAGGTAATTATAGCAAGCAAACTACAAAAGTGCAAGATTATTTTTCTGCTTTCACATAGATTTTCCCACTGGTGCGCCTGTGGAAATACAGGGGATGGGGAATGCAGATTTCTTTTCCATATTGAGGACATTTATGCAACATTGTCAAGTGATGATTTTAATTTTTCACACAAAAAAGCAGGGACTCTCTCGAATCTCCGCTTTATCTGTAAACGCTTCTTTATTCTTGAATACATATTCTCAACACCATTTTGATAATATTCAGCACCCAAATCTTCCAACATAGCAAGAGTTGACACATCTACACCTCTAATAAAATCCGATGTATCAACTGCCCCCGTATTCGTACTCGCATATATCACAGGAGCATTAAAAAACTGCGACAACACAATAATTGCTGTCAGTACTACCCTTTTACACCGCCTGATACAAGGCCATTTTGAATAAAACGCTGCAGCAGCATAAACACTATCATTATGGGCAGCGAAGATATGACCG
>CAYTIH010000028.1:0-34516 GCA_964437825.1 uncultured Clostridium sp.
GTACATAGGAAGGATCAATCTGAATGACATTATATCCGCCCTTTTTCTTTGCCTTTAAAATTTCGAGTGCCTCCGGCTCATATCCCGGTGCAATGACGCCGTCGGATACTTCTTTTTTGATCAGCAGCGCAGTAGCCTGATCGCAGACATCTGACAAAGCAATAAAATCTCCGAAAGAGGACATTCTGTCCGCACCCCTTGCTCTTGCGTATGCATTGGCAAGCGGAGTCATTTCGATGGTCTCATCCACCCAGTAGATTTTCTTTTCCACCTCGGTCAAAGGAAGTCCGACCGCAGCGCCTGCGGGAGATACATGTTTAAAAGAAGCAGCTGCCGGAAGTCCTGTCGCCTGCTTTAGTTCCCTTACCAGCTGCCATCCGTTAAAGGCATCCAGGAAATTGATATAACCCGGCTTTCCGTTAAGCACCGTAATAGGAAGCTCTCCGCCGTCCTCCATGAAAATACGGCTTGGCTTTTGATTCGGATTGCATCCGTATTTTAATTCTAATTCATTCATTCTTTTTTCTCCTTGGATCATTTATTAAGAATTTTCATCTGTGAATCATAAGAATATTCGTTCTCTGCAGCTTTTATTGATTCTTATTTACAATTCTGGATTCCCATGATCCGTCCGCAATCTTGATGTATCTGACAAACAGTGAAACTTTATTTTCTTCATTCAGGCTGTTCCAGATCCGGTCCGTCAGCTCGTCAATGGAACCCGGAAGTTCTACCAAAACCGGCTCACCCTCAAAGCTCGGCAGCGGATTTCCGTCCCCCCGATAGGTATGGATGAAATGTGCCTCGCCGGCTTTCGGACTCATATATGCAAACGTAAATCTGTTACAGGAAGACGGGTCTCCGTGATTGCTCTTCAAGATGGACATGGCGTAATTGTAATCCCCTTCATGAACATGCATAATTCCTGAAATTCTGGGTGTATAATTGGGCGCGTCCGGCTCGAATTCTCTGGTGCGAAGCGACTGCTCAAAGGTCATCTGTTTGTCCATAAGATCATAGATCGTATCGGTCTGATCTCCGTTTGTAACAATCGTCTTATCTCCCAAAACCCTTACCGGCGCATAGATAATCAGACTCGGATCGGTCAGCTTGGACGGATCAAATGCCTGTGTACGGATCCCGCTTCCGTCCTCTACAAAAATACGGTTACGGCTGTTCTCGCTTCTGCCCATGATGAAATATGCCGTCACCGCATAGTTCCCATCCTCGGATTTTCCAATGATAATGCCTCTCCCCGGATAAGAGTTCCCGGATAATTCCTGCTCTAATGATACTGCTTTCACGAAAATGTCCTCCTTCAGGTGTTTTGAATACTATGAAGTTTATTCTTTTATTCTCAATTTACCATAAAATTATGTTTCTGCCTACCTTATTCTTATATAATTTTTGACAGTGAAACGTAAACAAATCATTAAATGTTTCAAAACAAATTCTCAAACCACTTGCGAAACGTCTGCCCAGCTACTACAATACTTTTGTTACCAAAACATCTATTGATTTCGGGAGGCATTATGCTGTCATTAAAGAATATTACCAAAAACTATATCGCAGGGGACACAACCGTTGAAGCCTTAAAGGGTATCAGCCTGAATTTCAGAAAGAGTGAATTCGTATCCATTCTGGGTCCCTCCGGCTGCGGAAAAACTACGCTTCTGAATATCATCGGCGGTCTGGACCGTTACACCTCCGGCGACCTGATGGTAACAGGCAGAAGTACCAAAGAATTCAAAAGCAGGGAATGGGATACCTACAGAAACCACTCCATCGGCTTTGTATTCCAAAATTATAATCTAATCCCGCACCAGAGTGTGCTGTCGAATGTTGAGCTGGCATTGACGCTTTCCGGCGTTTCCAAACCGGAACGCAGAGCGCGCGCAAAACAGGCATTGGAAAAGGTAGGGCTGGGAGATCAGCTCCACAAAAAACCTAATCAGATGTCCGGCGGTCAGATGCAGCGTGTCGCAATTGCCCGTGCCCTTGTAAACGATCCCGAAATTCTGCTGGCGGATGAGCCTACGGGCGCACTTGACACCAATACCAGCATACAGATCATGGAGCTTTTAAAAGAAATCTCCGGCGACAGACTGATCATTATGGTCACTCATAATCCGGAGCTTGCCGAAACCTATTCCACCCGTATCATTCGTCTGCTTGACGGACGCGTCACGGATGATTCCAATCCTTTTTCGGAGGGAGAATACATCATCCAGACCGAAAACAGGCAAAAAGCGCTGTCATCCGGTCAAATCAAAACAGTCAATAAGGGACGTAAGAAAAAAACCTCCATGTCCTTTTTTACCGCTTTGTCCTTAAGCACCAATAACCTGATGACCAAAAAAGCCAGAACCTTTTTAACTGCCTTTGCCGGCAGTATCGGCATCATCGGCATTGCGCTGATTCTGTCCCTTTCCAACGGGCTGCAGGAATATATCGACAAAGTGCAGGAGGATACGCTGTCCTCCTACCCCATTGCTCTGGAGGCAGAAAGCATTGACTATTCCGGCATGATCAGCAGTATGATGGGACAAAATGTGGATGAGGAAGCGCTGGCAGAGCGCGAAACGGACCGGATCTATTCCAATGATATTATGACAGGTATGATGAGTTCCGTTCTGGCTGAGCTTCAGCAAAACGACTTAAGATCCTTTAAAGAATATCTCTCCGACGAGAATCGCGAAATCAACCAATATATCAGCGATATCCAGTACGGCTACGATATTGATATCAATCTTTACTCCCCGGTTACCGATGATGATATCATAAAAGTAAATCCTTCCAATCTCATGGAGGATATGATGGGCGTATCCTATTCCAACTCCATCGGAAGCACCATGAGCAGCTCCTACAGCTCCAATTATCAGGTATTCGAAGAACTGCTTGATAACCGGGAACTGCTAACCTCCCAATATGATATTATCGCCGGACACTGGCCGGAAAACTACGATGAGCTTGTGCTTATCACGGACCGTAACCAAGAAATCAGCGATTACGTTCTATATGCGCTGAATTTAAAGGATCAGGAAGAGCTTTCCGAAATCATGACCTCCCTCACTCAGGGGGAAACCTTTGAAACCAGTCAGGTAAGCTTTTCCTTCGATGAAGTTCTTGATATGTCTTTCAAGCTGGTTCTTCCGACCGATTATTATGAATATGACGAGGTTTCCGGAACCTGGAAGGATCTGTCGCGTACAAGCGATACCTTAAGAGAGGTTGTGGAGCGCGGCCTTGATATTAAAATTGTCGGTATCATTCAGCCAAGCGAAGACAGCGTATCCGGCAATATCAGCGGCGCAGTCGGATACACACCTGCGCTGACGGAATATGTCATCGATCAGGTAAACCGGAGCGAAATTGTAAAACAGCAGCAGGAAAATCCCGATATCGATATTTTTACCGGTATCAGCTTTCCTTCCGAGGATGAAGAAGCCCCTAAATACACCATGGATGACGTCAATGCCTATGTGGCAACGCTTCCTGAGGAAGATCAGGCAGTCATGATGCAGTACTTTTCCGCTATGAGCGAAGATGAAATTCTGTCCATGTTTGCAACCATCATGGGACAGCAGTTTACCCAGGCTACCTACGACGGAAACCTGTCCATTCTGGGCGTGGTGGATCCGGATGCTCCTTCCCGCATCAATCTTTACGCCAAAACCTTTGAGGATAAGGATGAAATCACACGCATCATTGATGAATACAATAATGAAATGACCGCAAGCGGTAACGACGACAAGACAATCACCTATACGGATTATGTCGGACTTTTAATGTCCTCTGTCAGTACGATTATCAACGCAATCTCTTATATTTTGATTGCGTTTGTGGGAATTTCCCTTGTCGTATCCTCCATCATGATCGGCATCATTACCTATATTTCAGTACTGGAGCGCACCAAGGAAATCGGAATTCTGCGCAGTATCGGCGCCTCCAAAAAGGATATTTCCCGCGTTTTCAACGCCGAAACCATCATCGTCGGTTTTGCCGCGGGCTTCATCGGAATCCTGGTCACCGTGATCCTGGATATTCCGATTAATATGATTATCAAGCATCTGGCAGATATCAGCGGCGTTGCCAGACTCCCCGTTGCAGGAGCTGTCATCCTAATCCTGATCAGTATGCTTTTAACCGTAATTGCGGGTCTGATTCCTTCCCGGATCGCTTCCAAAAAGGACCCTGTAATCGCTCTTAGATCCGAATAAACAGACCGGATTATCGCGGCGGTTGCCCGCACAAATGTTCCATGACCTGCGTTTTGCAAAGTCAGTTCCCTCCAAGCGATTGTCCCCTCTTTTCCGTTCGTTACCGGCACCCTTCTGAAGCTGGTCCTGCCATATCGGGCTTTCACTGACTGCGCGCATCGGGGCATCTCAAACCGGAATGCTCCGCTGTGCGCATCAAAATTATATTTCTACTTCATATTTCGCACGAAACAGCTCACCGGGCTCTAATTGGTTCCCCCATTCCCGCTCTTGAAGCGTTCCGTGAAAGTCCTCTGCATCACACCTGCCATACCATGGCTCAATACAGATAAAGGGTGCATTTTTCTTTGGCGGTGACCAGATTCCAAACAAAGGCGCATCAAACCGAACGGTCAGATACGGCCGTTTGTCCTTGGTAAGCAGGGACACGACATGTGCCTGGTCATGCTCTATGATCAGTGCATCGTCATCAAATAACCGCTCCGTTACCGGCAGGATTCCGTCGTTAAAAAAATAGGTACGCTGCTCCTTTGACGCCAGACCGTCCTTTCCGATCATCGTACTGACGATCTGTTCCTTTGTATCAAAACCAATGGCATAATCCGTCTGCTTCGTACCTTCCTCGATCGGGCACAGAAATGCAGGATGTCCTCCGATGGAAAAATACATCGTATGCAAATCCGTATTCTCCACCTGCCAGTGAATTTCCACCTTACGATCCTTTAATACATACCCGATCCGCAGTACAAACGCAAACGGATATATCTCCCAGGATTTTTCATCCTCCTTCAATTCAAACCATATTTCTTCCTGACTTTTCCGTATCAGCATAAACTCCCGGTCTCTGGCAAAGCCGTGCTGGGACATTCCGTATTCTTTTCCCTGATAGGTATATGCCTTTCCCTTCAGGCTTCCGACAAGCGGGAACAGTACGGGCGACGTCCGCTTCCAAAAAGCCGGATCCGCATTCCACATATATTCTGTACCGTCAGCCACATTCTGCAGAGATTTCAATTCGGCGCCAAAAGATTCCACTCCGATCCTGATCTGTCCGTTTTCCAATGTATAAAAACTCATTCCGCCCTCCATACCGGAGCATTTGATTGAAGCATCTGCGTAATGTATGATTCAATCTCAATCCTCCAGATATTCTCTATAATCTTCTTCGCTGGCAAATAACATATATTCGTTCTCCACCAGTCCCATATATCCTTCCTTTACATGATATCCTTTCATATGCACACCTGCTTTCTTTTCCTCAATACCGTTTTTACGGCTGTTTTCCTTGCTTCCGAAAACAGGATAGCATATAATATGTCCAATAATTCGGACTCATGTATTCATGTTTCAAATCAGTCCAAATAATCGGACTCATGTTTCCTTGTTTCAAATCAGTCCAAATAATCGGATTTTATATATGACCGGGCGCTTTGCTGCGGCCGGTGTCATACTGCGCTGCAGTCAGACTCTGACAATATAATCCTCTTTTCTCGGTTTTGCGGCAGGCACAGGGCCGTCTGCATAACCAAGGATACAATGTCCGATTCCGGCATAATCTCCTTCGATTCCCCATTCGGCAAGCAGCTGCTTTCCCTGCGGACTTTCCATTTCTTCCTTGGCACGATGTATCCAGCAGGAATCCACCCCCAGCGCCCACGCCGCATTCAGCAGATTTCCCATCACCAGACTTCCGTCCTCAAGATAGGTATTTATTTTTTTATCCGCCAGCACCAGTATAACCGTGGGCGCACCATAAAATGGATGCGCTCCCGCAGCTCCCATAACCTCCGCATTCATTTTCTCAAGCCGGTCAATCGTTTCCGGATCTCTGATTACCACCATTTTCGCCGCCTGCGCTCCTCTGCCGTTCGCTGCATAGGTTCCGCACGCAAGAATCTGACTCAGTACCTCTTCCGGCACCTGATCAGGCTTATATTTCTTTACACTTCTTCTGTTCAGCAGACATTCAATTGCATCCATAGCTATCTCCTTTCCGATTCTGATTGCATTTGTAACCCCGAAACCCACAAGCCCTCTGGATATTCTCATAGCTCATCGTTTCATCATGACTCCTATTTATTATACGTTTGCTCCTATGGAAAAACAAGTTTCCCCCTGTTATTTTGGTCGAAAATCAGATATAATTCCGATAGAGATTTTTCCGATCGATTTCCCGATCGAGATTTTTCCGGTAAGATTTTCCGATCGAGATTTTTCCGATAAGATTTTCCGATCGAGATGGAGGTACGCCATGAATTTACTGATGGAACAGCAGGATACTCTGAATTCTCCCTTTGAGGCATTTCTCTATGATACTGCCCATGACTGCTTTCCTATTAAGGCGCACTGGCATTATTTCATGGAATTGATTTATATGGAAACGGGTACAGGTCTGATCTCCTGTGACACAACGGAATATCTGGTTCGTCCCGGCGACATGATCCTGTTTCATTCCCAGTCCGTGCATTCCATTTATTCGTCCGGACAGCAATTGGTCTATTCGGTACTGAAATTTGATATTAACCGGCTGCATATCAACAGCAGCTACACACCGCATCTGGGCAGCATTTTTAAAAGTGCCGCTGCCGATCCGAATGCACCGATTTATTTTCCTGCAAAGCTGATCTATCAATATCCGATAGCAGCATGGTTCCACGACTGTATCCGTGAGATGAAGCAAAGGGACTATGGCTATGATATACGCTTTCAGTCCCTGGTTTCCTCCCTGCTGGTGGAGATTCTGCGCATCTGGCGCCGGAACGGTTTTAATACGGACAGGATCATGCCGCCCTCTCCGGAGGTCAATTCCCTCTATACCATTGTGGAGTATATTGACGCCCATTCAAATGAACCTCTGCTGGTCAAGGATTTGGCTCTGCGCTGCGGGATGAGCTATTCTTATTTTGCCTCCAGCTTCCGCCGGCTGTATGGACAATCCTGTAAGGATTACATTGAATTCATACGGATTTCCAAGGTCAAGGATTATCTCCTGTTCACCAGCTTCGATCTGTCCTACATCAGCCAGGATACCGGCTTTTCCGACTGCAGTCACCTGATCAAAACCTTTAAAAAAATAACCGGAACCACTCCAAAGCAGTTCCGGCTTGCACATACCAATCATACGATACGCAATACAATATAAAAAAAATAACGTTCCGGCTTCCGGATCTGTTTGTCACGCCGCAGGAACGGCCCTACCGCACCCGTTTCCATTTCATCTTCAGTTCAAATTTCTCGCCCTGATATTTCTTTAAATGCATATATACCACTACGCAGCTCATGATTACGCATCCCAGGCAAATCATCCTATTGGGCACATTCAGACAGACTGTCACAAGGAAACAGATAAAGGTCACAATGGAACGATAGAGATGCGGATAAATTACGATTACCAGGGAAAACAGCAGATAAAAAAATATCAAATACACAAGAGGTCTCCACTCAGGCAGAATCCCTATCAGGCAGCCGAAAGACACTGCAATCGCCTTTCCCCCTTTTAACTTCCGGGGATACGGAAAAGGAAACGCATGCCCCAGAACCGGTGCACATAGCACAAATGCAAATAAGATATTTTTCGTGTCCAGCATATGCGCTACGAATCCTACCGGTATCGCACCCTTTAACAATTCGCAAAGCAAAACCGCGATTCCCGTCGGTATGCCGGCAATCTTAAATGCATTGGCGGTTCCGGGATTCTGATCCTTGCTCAGCTGCGTAATATTCTTTTTTTGAAGCCATAAAGGCAGCCAGTAAGCATACAGGATGCTTCCTGAGAGATAACCCAATATGACCCAGAATATATAATTCATCTTTTCCCTCTTTTCCGCGTGATTGACGCATTATGACCTTTTCGGCTGCGCCGTATCACTGCAAGCCTGTTCAATTAATGCCGCGGTCTGCTTTGCGGCATCCGGATTAATATATTTACGCTGTGCCTTTTTCATAACCGCTGCCATTTCCGCATCATTCGCCAGTAAAATTCCCTGTGAAATCTGCGTTTTTCTGCGCGTTGAGCCAAGGGACATTCCTCTTGCATGAAAGAATTCCATATTACAATTCTCACATCCCGGAATCGGGTCCGTATGCACTAACGGTACATTTCTGACTGCGGCCTCCGTTGTTGTCAGCCCTCCCGGCTTTGTAAAGACCACATCCGCCGCCATCATGTAATCCGCAACCTGTCTGGTAAAACCTATGACATACACATTATTTTTGTTTTTCATTTCCCTTATCAGAATCTGTTTCATCCGCTTATTATTTCCACAGATAATGACAATCGTATCCTCCGCTTCTATCCGCTGCACCAGTTCCAAAGAAAACAGCGGAACCTTTCCATATCCCATGCTCCCCGCCATTACCAGATAACAGCTTCCCCGCTGCGGAAGTCCGAGGCGTTTTCTGGCAGCCTCCTTCGTATCCTCTTTGGAAAAGGAAAGCCCGGTCGGAATCCCATAGGAATAAATCAATTCATCCGGAATTCCTCTTTTCACACATTCCTCCCGAAGCTCCTCCTGCGCAATGACATAATAATCCGCTCTGGTTTCTTCAAAAAAGGGAATACAGGTATAATCAGTTGCCACAAAGATAAACGGCTGCTTCAGGCTCTGCCTTCTTTTCATATAGGTCATGGTTTCCGCACAAAACAAATGCGTTGTCAAAATCACATCACAGGGATGCTTTTCTATATATTCGGAAAGATACGGCGCCATTCTCCCGTTCATCCAATATACAGGAGACCAGATTCTTCTGGACGACAGCTTAGATCCCAGAAAATAACAAAACCTGAATATGATAGGAACATATTTTACAATTTCCACATATGTCCCGCCGACGATCTTGGCGCGTCTCTTTGTGGCAAGCGCCATCATATCCAGCGCCCTTGCCTCATATCCCATTGTATTCAGGGTCTCCTCCAGCGCTTTTGCCGCTGCATTATGACCGCCTCCCGTACTGCATGAAAGAATCAATACTCGTTTTTTTTCCATGTTTATCAGAAAGCTCCCTCCGATCCATCCATCATCACGGCTGGCTCTATAACCTATATTCTACATGCATCAGGCATAATCCGCAAGCAGGAACCATAGGACCTGCCTGCTGTCGCTCCCCGTTTTGCAGGATATCTTTCATGTCCTCCGGCTGCTTTTTGCCGGTTCCTACTTCAAGCAGCGTACCTGCCAAAATACGCACCATATTATATAAAAAGCCGTCCCCGGTAAAGGTAAACCACAGTTCATCCGCAGACGTTTCCACGCGGATTTCTTCTATTGTACGAACGGCTGATTTTTTCATTTTCTTATTTGAGGTAAAAGCTTAGAAATCATGCGTACCGGATAATATAACAGCTGCTGCTTTCATTCTTTCCAAATCCGGCTTTTCCGGGAACACATAGACATAACGCCTCGTAAACACATCCGGAACCGCCGAGGTTCTGACACGATACCGGTAGGTTTTTCTGACTGCAAGATATCTTGCATGGAATCGCTCCGGTACCTCTTCCAAGGAAATCACAGCAATATCCTCGGGCAGATAACGGTTGCAGTACTCCATAATATGCTCCGGGGATTTCTGTGTTGACAGGTGAAAATTTGCGACCTGATATGCGGCGTGCACTCCCGCATCCGTTCTGCCCGAACCGATCACTTCAACCTCCCTGCCATCCAGCCTGCCAAGCACCGCTTCCAGCTTCCCCTGAATGGTCTGATCCGTCCGCTCCTGCCTACAGTACCTGCCATGGATTTTCTTCTCCGTTCATGAAGCGTTTACAACCGATCAGAGAGTCCGCAACCATAGTATGGATTGCATTGTCCGTATAGAACGCCATATGATGACTGACTGTGACATTGGGAAATCCTCTGAGGATTGCAATATCCGTATTTTTCAGAATATCCGATTTATGATCATAATAATATAAACCGAATTCGTTCTCAACCACATCCAAAGCGACGGCTCCGATTTTGCCGTTTTTTATTTCTTCTATCAACGCGGGAATATCAATTAAGGAGCCTCTCGCCGTATTCACAAGGATCACGCCCTCTTTCATCTTCGCCATCGTTTCATGATGAATCAGATGATAATTTGCATCCGTCAGCGGCGTATGAAGCGTAATCACATCCGACCTTTCAAGCAGCTCATCCAGAGTAACATATTCCGCATTTGCCTTTACTTCCTCACACGGATACAGGTCATAGGCGAGTATTTTGCATCCAAAGCCCGTCAGATCACGGATGACAGTCCGCCCGATCCTTCCCGTGCCGATCACGCCGACCGTCAAATCCTTTAATTCCTTTCCCAGACAGCCCTTCAAGGTATAATCCTGAATATTGGTTCTTTCGATAATCCGCTTCATATTCCGAATACTCATCAGGATCAGCATAACGGCGTAATCCGCTACGCCGTCCGGTCCGTAAGGCGCATTTGCCACATGAATGCCGTATTCCTTTGCAGCCTCCAGATCAATATGATCGTAACCGATTGTCCTGGTTGCAAGATAGCGTACTCCCGCCTCATGAAACTTCGCAACCAGCTCCCTTGGTATTTTAGAGGTAATGATATCCGCACACTCGCATCCTCTCGCAAGCTCAATATTGGACAAATCCGGCGCATCGCGGCAGATCACAAGCTCTATCCCAAGCTCCTTACTATACTTATCGAACCACTTTTTTTCATCAAAATCCCGATAATTATATACTGCAACCTTCATATAAATCCCCATTCCGAACAACTACATGATAAAAATGATGTTCACTTATTTCCCGCTTTCCATTTTCTCTTTCTTCTCTCTGAGTTTTTCGATGAATTCGCGCTTGATGTCATTGTATTTATTGTCATTGATCCAGTCTATCTCATCATCCGCATCGTCGCTAAAATTCATCGTACCGAGCTCATCCTGAAGCTCGTCCTGAAGCTCCGACTCTCCCGGCTCATCCAAGCGGATACAGTCCATGTCCTCCTTGTCCAGCATTCTGAAATCGTTTACTTTTTTGACAAGCAGTCTTAGACTGTTCTTCGTGATATCAAAGACACCGGCATCATTTAAATTAATCAGAATCATTCCGATCGGTACAGCCACAATCATTCCCAATATGCCGGCAAGCTTATATCCGATATATAATAAAAACAGAGTCGGAATCGGCTTGACCCCAATGGAATCCCCTATGAATTTCGGCTGTATCAGCTGCCTGATCAGCTGTCCGACTCCCCATATAATCAAAAGTCCGACCGCGGTTTTTAAATCCGCGCTGATCACCTTAATAACGGCCCATGGAATTAATACCGTTCCGGTTCCGAATACCGGAAACAAATCCAGAACCGCAATCAACAGCGCAAATAAAAATGCATAATTCACGCCCAGAATCATAAGTCCGATCACCAGAAGGATATACATCCACACTTCAATCCGAAGCTGTGCAAGGAAATAGCCGCCGACTGCCTTTTTCATACTCCGGTATCCCAGCATCCATTTCTGCTGTATGGATAGAGGAATATATTTTTTAAAAAAATTTGTCAGGTAATCCCGCTCCGCCACAAAAAAGTAAGAGGATAACAGACACATAATTATGGCGATCAATACTCCCGGTATACTTCTGGCAAAGTTACCGATGGCGTTCATGGTCGGACTGCTGATTTCCCCAATGAAAGTGCCGATATAAGTATTCAGATTTTCGGAAACCGCTGTCAGCGTTTCCTGCATATTTTCAGGAAGCTTCTTATAAAAAATCTGCCAGCGGTCTCCCACATGCTGCAGACTCTCCTCAAAATTCTGCCAAATCTCCGGCAGATCCGTGATAAATTCAATTCCCTGCGTTACCAGCTTCGACAGCAGCAGATATACGACGCCGACCACGGCCGCAATGACCAGTATAATAACGACAGCGGATACTGCTTTACGCCTGACCTTCAGTTTCTTTTCCAAAAAATGAACCAGCGGATTTGCAATGGCCGCAATGATCCAGCCAATCACAAAAGGCATAAAAAAAATCAACAGTTTTGGAACAACAAAGATAAACAGCAATAATATAGCCACTGCAATCGCAAGATTAAGCGCAACCTTCACATACTGCCTGAAATCTTTATTCATGTTCTTCCTCCATTCCTAAACCTCAGCCGGCATCAGCAGCTGATCAATATACTCATAAATCTCATCCCGTCCCTGCTTTGATTGCGCGGAAAACGGGAAAATGAGTGTATCCTTCTGCGTCCCCAGTCCCGTTCTGATCATCTTCAGATGCTTCTGTATCTGACTCCGGTTGATCTTGTCCAGCTTCGTTGCGATGATAACCGGATGATATCCCTGCGATAAGATCCATTCATACATCTGTTTATCGTTGGCCGAAGGCTCGTGTCTGATATCAATTAACAGAAATACCGCCCTGAGCTGCCCCGATTTGTGCAGATAGTTTTCAACCATTCTTCCCCATTTCTGCTTCGTTTCCCGGGAAACGCCTGCGTACCCATAGCCCGGCAGATCCACCAGATACAAATTGCCGTTAATATTATAAAAATTGATTGTCTGCGTCTTTCCGGGCTTTTCGCTGACTCTCGCAAAGTTCTTCCGATTCATCAGCGCGTTAATCAGGGAGGATTTCCCGACATTACTTTTTCCCGCAAACGCAATCTCCGGAAACTGATGCTCGGGTATGGCACTGGTAATCCCACAGACAGTTTCTAATTCCACACTTTTTATGACCAAGTATGTCTCCTTTCCGCTGCATTACAGTCAGGCTTTATGACTTCCTGCAGGCTTTCGGTCTTTTGCAGCCTGCCCGTCCGCAAAGGCTAATGCAATGACCTCATCCATGGATTCTACATAGTGAATGTTGAGACCTCCCGTAATTTCTTTTGAGATTTCTTCCACATCCTTTTCGTTCTGAGCGGGCACGATAACCGTCGTAATCCCGGCTGCAGCTGCCGCAAGCAGCTTCTCCTTTAACCCGCCGATCGGCAGAACACGCCCTCTGAGCGTAATTTCTCCGGTCATAGCCAGATCGGCCTTCACCGGTATCCCGGCAATCGCAGAAAGCATGGCAGTTGCCATTGTAATCCCCGCGCTCGGACCGTCCTTGGGAACTGCGCCCTCCGGAATATGAATATGGAAATCATTCTTTTTAAAGCAGTCCGCCGGAACATGGTATCTGCCTGCAACAGAACGAATGTAACTGATTCCCGCCATCGCCGATTCCTTCATAACATCTCCGAGCTGTCCGGTAAGCTCTATGTCCCCCTTACCGGGCATTTTATTTACCTCTATCTGAAGGGTTTCACCTCCGACGCTGGTCCATGCAAGACCACGGACAATTCCTATCTCATCGGTTTGATTTTTCATATCGGTACGGTATCTTACCTTGCCCAGAAATTTCTCCAGATTCCCGTTCGTAACATGAATTTCCTTTTTTTTCTTTTGCAGCAGCTCCCTTGCCGCCTTTCTGCAGATTTCTCCTATTTTACGCTCAAGTTCACGAACCCCGGCTTCCCTTGTGTATCCTTGAATGATCCGGCGAAGGGCGCCGTCGCTGATGGTCAGCTGTCCTTTTTTGAGACCGTTTTTCCCGGTTACCTTCGGAATTAAATGCTTCTTTGCAATATGAAATTTCTCGTTTGCCGTATAGCTTGTCACCTCAATCAGCTCCATACGGTCCAACAACGGTCTCGGAATCGTCTCTACGCTGTTCGCTGTCGCAATAAAGAATACCTCCGATAAATCCACCGGAATTTCCACATAGTGATCCCTGAAATGATGATTCTGTTCTCCGTCGAGGACCTCCAGCAAAGCAGATGAGGTATCCCCTTTATAATCACTGCTTACCTTATCAATTTCATCCAGCAGCAAAAGCGGATTTTTCACGCCTGCCTGTTTCAGCGCCTGTATGATTCGTCCGGGCATAGCTCCCACATAGGTTTTCCTATGCCCTCTGATCTCGGCTTCATCCCTGACTCCGCCCAAACAGATTCTGACATACTTTTTGTTCAGCGCCTCTGCCACGGATCTGGCAATGGAGGTTTTTCCGGTTCCGGGCGGTCCGACCAGACAAATAATAGCAGCGTCGCTTTGCTTTGTCAGACTTCTGACTGCCAGAAATTCCAAAATACGCTCTTTTACCTTATCAAGGCCGAAATGATCCCTATCCAGAATCTCCTTGGCATGTTCGATATCATGATTATCTTTGGAGGCTTTATCCCAGGGGAGCTCCAGCAATGTCTCGATATATCCGCGTTCAACCGCGCTCTCCGAGCTGCTTCCCGCAACACTCTTAAACCGGGATATCTCCTTAATGATCCTGTCCTTAACCTCTTTCGATGCCTTTAGCTTTTGTACGTCATCCGTAAACTGATCTGCATCCGAGAAGCTCCGGTCATCACCAAGCTCCTCACGGATATATCCCAGCTGTTCTCTCAGCAGATATTCCTTCTGGTTCTTATCAACTCTTTTTTTGACGCCTTCATTGAGCTCCACCTTGATTTTGGCAACGTCTATCTCATGATAGATCAGATCCGCCGCAATCCGGTATCTTTCCGTTACATCCAGTGTTTCCAATACCTGCTGCTTTTTCAAATAGGACAGCGGCATATTCATAACAGCCTCATCAATCATTCTTCCAAGGCTATGTATTTCCTCCAGATGGACGCCTATGGACTTTCCCACTCTGGGATAATACTGGCTATACTGTCCGATCAGCTCCTTGATGTGTAAAAGACAGGCTTCCTGCTCGGGCGTCTCAGTTTCTTCCTGTTCCATAATAGGCTCATAGCGGCCCTCCAGATAGCTTTCACACGCGGTAAGGCCTTCAAGCCTTGCCCTGCATCTGCCTTCAACCAGTACGCGCAGAATCTTTTCCGGCAGCTTTGTAAGCTGTTTGATCCGGACAATGGTTCCGATTTCATATAACTCATCCGGGCCCGGCGCGGCCGTCTGTGCATCCCGCTGCGTCACCAACAGGATCTGCTGATCCTTTAGCATCGCTGCTTCCACAGCGGCAATGGATTTTTCCCTGTTCAAATCAAAATGTATAATCAAGCCGGGAAACACGGTCAGCCCGCGTAAAGCGACGACCGGCATCTCCCTGCACGTAATCTCCAATTCTTCCATATTTTCCTCATTCCTGCGCAGCCACGCGCATCATTTCCATGTATATAGCAAAACGCCGCCCTCCAGGCGACGTTTTGTAATCTACTTCATTTGCAGGACTTTACATCGTCTACCTATGAATTACCGTAGGCTCACTGATACCGTCCACAACATCCTTTGTTATGATGCATTCTTCAATTGTCTCATCGGACGGAATCCGGTACATTAAATCCATCATGACGGATTCCATTATGGACCGAAGTCCTCTTGCACCCGTCTTTCTCTCCATTGCCTTTTGGGCAATTGTTTCAATCGCTTCCGGCTCAAAGGAAAGCTTTACATGATCAAAGCTGAACAGCTTCTGATATTGCTTGATCAGCGCACTCTTGGGCTCCCTTAAGATCCTCACAAGCGCATCCTTGTCCAGACCCTCCAGCGATACGTTAATGGGAACACGTCCCACAAATTCCGGTATCAATCCGAACTTAACCAGATCCTGCGGAGTTACCTGTTTTAGCAGGGTACCCAGATCCTTTTCGGTTTTATCCGCAATCTCCGCGTTAAATCCGATGGATTTTCGATCCAGCCTTGTCTCCACGATTTTCTCGAGTCCGTCAAAGGCTCCGCCGCAGATAAACAGTATATTCGTGGTATCGATCTGGATCAGCTCCTGATGGGGATGTTTTCTGCCTCCCTGCGGGGGCACGGAAGCAACAGTGCCTTCCACAATCTTTAACAGTGCCTGCTGAACGCCTTCTCCGGATACATCCCTTGTAATGGATACATTCTCACTTTTCTTTGTAATCTTGTCGATTTCATCAATATAGATAATACCGTACTGCGCACGCTTTACATCATAGTCGGCCGCCTGTATCAGTTTCAGGAGAATATTCTCAACATCCTCGCCTACATAGCCTGCTTCCGTTAACGTGGTTGCATCTGCAATTGCAAACGGAACGTTGATAATCTTTGCCAGCGTCTGTGCCAAATAAGTCTTACCGGAACCGGTGGGACCGATCATAATGATATTGCTTTTCTGCAATTCAATATCATCGTCATCCGCCGGTGCGGTTACTCTTTTATAATGGTTGTAGACCGCAACGGACAAAACCTTCTTTGCGGTTTCCTGTCCGATTACATATTCATCCAAAAACTCTTTAATCTCTACAGGCTTTAAAAGATTGATCTCCATTTCATCCGATATGATATCATCATTTTCTTCCTCTTCTTCGATAATATCTGCACAGATATCAACACATTCATCACAAATATAGACACCGGATGGCCCTGCTATCAATTTTTTCACCTGTTCCTGCGTTTTACCGCAAAAAGAGCATCTGATTTCTTTGTCGTCTGAATTCTTTGAAGCCATTTTGGCGTTACTCCCCGGTCTTTCAGATTTTTAATCTTCTTTCTTCGCCATATCGTCACGTCTGGATACGACTCTGTCAATCAAACCATATTCCACGGCTTCCTGTGCGGTCTTCCAGTTATCACGTTCCGTATCGGCAACGATTTCCTCATATGTTTTTCCCGTATTTTCCGCAAGCAGACGGTTCAGCTTTTCCTTGGTCTTCTGCATATGCTTTGCAGCAATTTCAATTTCGGTTGCCTGACCCTGGGCTCCGCCAAGCGGCTGATGAATCATGATTTCGGCATTTGGCAGCGCCAGACGTTTTCCCTTCGCGCCTCCCGCAAGCAGAAACGCGCCCATACTGGCAGCCATGCCGATGCACATGGTGGACACATCACATTTTAAATACTGCATGGTATCATAAATCGCCATGCCCGCTGTCACAGAGCCTCCCGGGCTGTTAATATACAGATGGATATCCTTATCGGGATCCTCCGCTTCCAAAAAAAGCATCTGCGCAACAACAAGGCTTGCTGTTGTATCATTTACTTCCTCTCCCAGGAAAATAATTCTTTCCTTTAATAATCTTGAAAAAATGTCATAGGAACGTTCTCCGCGGCTAGTCTGTTCAATGACGTAAGGAACTAAACTCATATCTTATGACCTCCTTAACCGGTAACTGCCCTATCGCATTCATCCCGTTTCCCCGGGATAAGCCCGAGCCGTTACCTTTATGATTTCTTTCATAACGATTATCTGCCACTTGGCATAAAACTTCAAGAAATCATCCGCTTATTTTCTATAAATTTTTCATTTTCTTTAGAATTATATTACAGTTCAGCCTTGCGGCTTCTTTCGCAATCCGTGAAATCATTATTTTTCTTTTGCATTTTCTACTACAAAATCAACTGCTTTCTTGATTGCCACATCAAGCATTAATTCCTTCTTTTCCTTCTCGCCGAGCAGTTCTTTTACCTTGTCCGCTTCCATCTGGTATACTTCGGCAAGTCTCTTTACTTCTTCCTCGAAGTCCGCATCATCCGTCGTAATATTCTCTGCTGCTGCGACCGCCTCAAGCACAAGTCGGGATTTGATTCTCTTCTCTGCAGCAGGCTTTACCTGAGCCAGCATTTTCTCCTGATCCAGGCCTGTGAACTGATAGTACTGCTCCATGGTCAGACCCTGCATGGATAATCTCTGCGCAAAATCTTCAGCCATCTGTCTCTGCTGAGTCTCAACCATAGCGTCTGGAATGTCCATTTTAGCATCGGCAATAATTGCTTCGATGACAGCATCTTCCTTCTTATCCTTTGCCGCTGCTTCTTTCTTCTCGGCTAATTTTTTGCGTACGTCATCCTGATACTCTGCAAGTGTATCAAATTCGGAAACCTCGCTTGCAAACTCATCATCAAGCTCAGGAAGCTCTTTTTCCTTGATTTCCTTTACGGTACATTTGAATACTGCTGCCTTGCCCTTTAAATTTTCTGCCTGATAATCCTCAGGGAAGGTTACGTTTACTTCTACTTCCTGATTCAGCTGCGCTCCGACAAGCTGCTCCTCAAAGCCCGGAATAAAGGAACCGGAGCCGATCGTTAACGGATAGTTCTCGCCCTTTCCGCCTTCAAATGCAACGCCGTCAACAAAGCCCTCAAAATCAAGTACAGTCATATCGCCATCCTTAACGGCCCTGTCTTCTACCGTGATCTCTCTTGCATTGCTTTCTCTTTCTTTATCAATCGCAGCATTTACTTCTTCGTCCGTAACTTCTGTGTCGATCTTGTCGATCTTGACGCCTTTATATTTTCCAAGAGAAACCTCCGGCTTTAATGCAACAGTTGCAGTAAAGATAAAAGGCTTTCCCTCTTCAATCTGGGTGACTTCGATAGACGGCTGGGATACAATTTCTTCCTCACATTCATCCAGTGCTTCTGCATATGCGTCCGGAATCAGAATATTTGCCGCATCCTCAAGGAACACGCCCTTTCCGTACATCTGCTCGATCATCTTTCTGGGTACCTTGCCCTTACGAAATCCCGGAACACTGATCTGTTTTTTATTTTTCTGGTATGCGGCCTCAATTGCCTTTGACAGTTCCTCTGCGGATGCCTCAATGGTCAGTTTTGCCATGTTCTTTTCCAGTTTTTCAACCTGTAAACTCATTTTGTATTTTCCTCCTTAAATCCTTCTGTGATTCCCATGCTTTTTCTCTACATGCTTAAGAGACCTGACAGATTTTATCCCGATAACGGATTTCCTCCGGCCACAATTTTGCCCGGAAAATCCCATACTCACAGTCATTGTAAGAGTATATCATAGCTTCCGAAAAAAAACCAGTTTTTTTTCATATCCTGCCGTATTTTCCATCCTGCAGTATTTTCATAATAATACTCCGAATTACAAATTTACCTTTCCGAAAGGCTGTCTTCAAAGCCGCAGCGCTGCGCAGACAATAGCCGGAGGTCTTCTTTTTGATGCGTCGTAAAGATCATAGTGCGTCCCAGAGTGTATTCCCTTATAAACGCCGCCGTCTGTTCCCGGCTCTCCGCATCCAGTCCGGTAAAAGGCTCATCCAAAAGCAGCAGATTTCCTCCGGACAGGCATGCGCGCACGACCGAAACCCGTCTTTTCATTCCGCCGCTCAGCTCCGATACCGGCTGATACAGCGCTTCCTTGGGCAGCAGCTTTAAAAGCGCCGGAACAATTTCTCCCTGATATGCCTTCATACAGGTTATTCTGACATTATCCACCGCGCTGCATGTCTCGCACAGCCTGTCCTCCTGAAATACGCAGGCCGGATGAACTTCCGAAAGCTTTGAGATCATCCGAAGCCAGGTTGTCTTTCCGCAGCCGGATGCTCCCATAATTCCCATTCTGCCGCCCTCTGTCAGCGCAAGCGGAGGCGTCGTTACCACCGTTCCGCTCTCATATTTTTTTTGCATTGCGGGCAGCTCTAAAGAAAGCGTTCCCATTTTTCTTCGCCCGTATAATGGCCTGATCCTGCATCCGAGAAACCGTTTCAGAAAAAAGAGGATCACTTTTTCGCAAAGCGCACTCAGGATCAACACGACAACGGTCCATGAAAGCACCCCCGTCGTATCCAGATAGATTTTGGACAGATACAGACCCTGTCCGATGGAATGATCCGGAATTCCGATAACCTCCGCCGCAATCCCTGACTTAAAGCTCATTCCGATTGTCACCTTCGCCGCACTGAGAAGATATGGCGCTGCCGCAGGTCTGTAAAGGTACCAAATCCGGTTCCACGGACGCATTCGAAAGCACTCAGCCATTTCAAGCATTTCCCTGTCCGTCTGTCCAAGCCCCGTCCGCATACTGATATAGACGTGGGGAAATACCACCAGAAAGGAAATCGGAATTGCCAGATGTTTGGAACCGATCCAGATTAAAACCAGCACGACAAACGCCGCTACCGGAATGGATTTCATGACCATAACCGCCGGCTCAAGCAGCATATTTACAAACGAAAAGCGATACGCCAGACTTCCAAACAGAATTCCGGCCAGAAATCCAGTAAAAAAGCCTGCCAGTATCCTGAGCAGAGTCCCCGCCGCAGACTGATAAAAGGATGCGCTTTGCAATTCCTCCGTCAGCCGCATCAGTACCTCCACCGGACCGGCAAGCAATATCTTATTATGAATCAAATCGGCAGTCACCTGCCAGAGCGCCAGCCAGAAAAGAAGGACGGCTGCTCTTACAGCAATGCTGCTTTTTTTCTTAATTTTCTTTTTTTTCATATGAATATCCAGATAACAGTTTTACGGAATATAATAAAAATCTTCTCCCGGAAGCGTTCCTCCGATAAAGGATGCATCCTGCGCAGCTAATACCTCCAAATATCCGGTAAGTGCCGCCTTCATATCCTCTCCGTCGATATAGGTAATATTGCAAAGCGGTATTGCTTTCTGCGCAACGGGAGCTTTTTCTACGATCCCATAATTGGCAACCAGCTGTGCGGCAGCTTCAACGTTTTCGTTTGCATACTGTGCGGATTCCTTATGATCCTCCAGAAACTTTTTCACTGCTTCGGGATTTTGTTCCAGGAATTCATTCCTGACAACCGTAACACCGGTTACCAGCATACTGCCGCCCTCTCCCTGAACGGCTTCCCACTGCGCAGTCATGTCCAGAACGGATACAATATCCGGATTCTGAATCTGTAAAGCAGTTACATAGGGCTGAGGAAGTAAACCGACTGCCTCCGGATTCTCTGCAAGCACTGCGGCAACCTCAGTCGATTCGGATTTATATTCCAGTGTCACCTCGGATAAATCAATGTTGTTTTCAGCAAGTAAATACTGTAATACAAAATCCGGCGTCGTTCCCTTACCGGTCAGGTAAATCGTTCTGCCTTTTAAATCCTCCATCTGTGAAACGGAAGTATCTGCCGATACCATATACAGTACTCCCAGTGTATTGATATCAATAACGCTGACGTTACCCTCTGTTTTATTATACAGCACGGATGCCACATTCGCAGGCACCAGCACAATATCCAATTCTCCGGAAATCACCGACGGTAACAGGACGTCCGCAGTCGCTTCCATCGTAAAGCTGTACTCATTCTCGGTTTCGCCGTTTTCCTGTTTTTCCATCAGGCGTACCAATCCCATGGAGGTGGGTCCCTTTAAGGCGCCAATACGCACCTGCGCAGCCGGAGCGTCCGCTTCTTCGCTCACGCTTTCATTCCCGGCTTCATTCTTGTTTTCACTTTTTCCGCATCCGGCTAACAGGCTGAATGACATTGCCAAAACCATAAGCGCGGATATCATTTTTTTCTTCATACCACTTCTCCTGTTCTTCTATTCCTTTTCAAAAAATGCTTTTATATTCGGAGCTATGTAGATCGCACTGCCGCTTTACATCTATCTCCGTTAAAAATATAACACACTGTTTATCCGCCTTCAAGTCCATCCCCCGAAAATGATAAAAAATGATAATAATACCGCAATACCATGAAATCCCCGCAAACGGATGATATCCAAAAAAGCGTCCCGCATTTCTGCGGGACGCCCTGAAATCATCTGAATAATAAGTTTGAGTTTATCCTCCCATGTTCATGAGCTTATAAACCGTTTTGACGCTCGCGCGCACTCATTATTTCATAGATTCCTCCTGCTTTCTGATCATCTGTCTTACCATCTCACCACCGATAGAACCGGCTTCACGAGAAGTTAAGTCACCGTTATAACCTTCCTTCAGGTTAACTCCTAATTCAGAAGCAACCTCTGTTTTGAAACGATCCATAGCTGCCTTAGCTTCAGGAACTTCCATTTTAGATCTGCTGTTAGTCATATTGATTCACCTCCATGATTTTTCTTTTTCCCAAATCGGAAATCTATTTCCAGATAAGTGATACAAATCACTTATCCGAAAGATCATGCCCGCCGTTTAAGCTCTCTGTATCGCTTATCTTGGTCTTAGTATGAGCTCTCCGAAAAAAATTATGTTGGAAAAAATTAGTGAAAAATTAAAGGTCATTCATTCGCTAACCGCAGGAAAAACCGTTCTCTCGCAACGGACAAAAACATGTATCTAACGTTCATCCCCCATAAAGAGAACCCCGATGGTGCCCGGACCGGAATGCGCACCGATACTCGGTCCGATAGGCGCCACTAAAACATTCTGATAGCCAAAACGATCCTTGATCATATCGGCAACGGAATTTGCTTCCTCTTCGCAATCTCCGTGAATAACGGTCACCTGTATCTGATTGTCCTTAAAAGAACCCACTTTACTTTCCATTAAGTCAACCAACGTGGAAAGAGATTTTTTACGTCCCCTCGTTTTACTGAGCGCAACCAGTTTTCCTTCATCATTGATATGCAAAATGGGCTTAATATTAATCATCGTACCAAGCACTGCGGAGGATTTGGAAAGTCTGCCGCCGCGGTAAAGGAAATCCAGATCGTCCACGGTAAATACGGCGCAAAGATTTGCGACATGTGCCTGCACCCATTGCGCAGTTTCCTCTATCGTCTTTCCGCTGCGGCGCATCTCCACCGCCTTCATGATCATGGCTCCTTCATTCATGGACGCCGACAACGTATCAATGACTATGATTTTTGTATCCGGATATTCTTCCATAACTTCATTTGCTCCGTTTACAATATTATTATATCCGGAACTCAATGCGGATGAGAAACTGATGTGCAGGATATCCTTACCTGCTTTGGCATATTCCGTAAAACGATCCAGAATGACCGCGGGGTTACTGGCCATCGTCGCCGCCTTCTTCTTATTGCGCATGGCGTCATAAAATTCCTTGTAGGTTAATTCCTTATCCTCGCCGTACATTTCGTCCTCCACTGTGTAATAGTGCGGAATGACGCCGATTTCATGTTCTTCCACATAGCTTTTTGAAAGATCGCAGTTGCTTTCGGTTGTAATGACAAATTCTCTCATGGTAAATTCCTTCCTTTTCTCTTTTTTCTACATCATTATGGGTAAAATTCCTGCAAAATTTACAAGCATTCCGGCGGCCACGCCAATCACATACAAAAGGGCAATGATCCCCGCATTCTCTCCCGGATGCTGATTTACCCTGCAAAGGACCAGAATTCCAACGCCGGCGGACACCAATAGTCCGGACATCATGGCCCCTGCGCTCATGGCTCCTTCCACATACAGCTGGGTCAGCACCACGGAGGCCGCACAATTCGGAATCAGCCCAACCAATCCTGCCAGAACTTCTCCGATGAAAGGTTTGTTCAAAATAATCCCGGAGATTGTATCCTCTCCTACAAAATAGATTCCTATATTTAATGCAAGGGTAACCAGAAAAATAAATATAAATATTTGTAACGTATGCTTCAGCGCGGAATATAATATTCCTTTTTCACAATGACAATGATCATGCTCACACAGATCATGAATATGAAGATGTTCTTCTGTATGAAGATTTTTTTTGATAAACAGATCAATGAAAAGTCCGGCTATGATGCCGATTCCCATCTTCAAAAGAAGAATCCTGACAATGAGCCCGGCGGTCATCTTCCCTCCTGCTTCCGAAATCAGAATCGGCAGCATCTCATCCGAGGTGGATAGAAAAATTGCAATCAGCGTTCCAAGAGATATGACCCTGCCGGCATAAAGGCCGGACGCCGCCGCCGAAAAACCACACTGTGGGACAACTCCCAAAATTCCTCCTACAACCGGACCGAATCTGCCGCTTTTCTTAATAACGGTTTCTGTTTTTTCACCGGCATGGCTCTCAATATACTCCATAGCCAGATAAGTCAAAAATAAAAAAGGAAGCAGCTTCAAACTATCGATCACGGCATCCACAAATACATCTAGCATAAAAATCCTTTCCGGTATCAGCTACGCTGTTCATAAATAATCTTTTCTCTTACATCCTGTGCCTTTTCCCTGCCCGCCAGTCTTTCTACGATGGCAAGCCCGAACGGAATTGCACATCCCATACCTCTTGACATAATAATATGGTCGGTGACAGTCACTTCATTCTGATTGACGACCGCGCCTCCCTGTGCCAGATGGCTTTCAAACGAAGGAAACGAGCATGCCGGTCTTCCCTTCAGATACCCTCTGTGTGCAAAGATACTGGGTGCTGCACAGATCGCACTGATAAAGCGTCCTGCTGCATGGAATTCATCCAGCTTTTCCATTAAGGGCGTACATGCCTCCAAATTCAGCGTCCCGGGCATTCCTCCCGGCAGTATCATCATGGACACCTCCGAAAAATCAATTTCGTCCAGACTCTTATCTGCAAGCACGGTAACCTTATGGGAGCTTTCCACCTGTTTTTGCGCTGTTATGGAAACCGTTTCTATCTCAATCCGTGCACGTCTGCATACATCCACAACCGTCAATGCTTCAATCACTTCAAACCCTTCCGCAAGAAAAATAACTGCTTTTTTTTCCATGTAAAATACCGTTCCTTTCTGCATATGCTATTGAGGCAATTACCTATATGCTATCATCAATTCCGATATGCTCATTTTAATATGAGACTGCGCAAATTGCAACAGTCCGCGCTGCGTGCTATAATACCTTCGAAAACCATATCTGACGGCGTCCCGCCGCTAACACTGAATGGAGACTGAAATGGAAATCGAAAGAAAATTCACCGTCAAGAAATTACCGGATAATCTGCAAAGCTGCCGTTTTCTGAAAATACAGCAGGCCTATCTGAATACCGATCCTGTCCTGCGTATCCGCAGACAGGACGATCACTATTATCTGACCTATAAAGGAAAGGGACTGCTTGCGAGAGAGGAATATAACCTGCCTTTAAATCAAGCCTCGTTTGAGCATTTGCTGCCCAAAGCGGACGGAAATATCATTTCCAAAACCCGCTACCTGATTCCGATTGAGCATCCTGCCTTCCGCTCCGGTTATCAGCCGCCCGAAGATCCCTCGCTTACCATTGAGCTGGATGTATTTGATCCGCCCTTTGCGCCCCTGATCATGGCGGAGGTGGAATTTTCCTCTTTGGAGATGGCAAATGCCTTTCTGCCGCCGGACTGGTTCCTTTCGGATGTGACCAATGATCCCGCTTATCATAACTCCAACATGAGCCGCAGGGAATTTCCGTCCTGTTAGAACTTTACCGCCGTGCAGACCATCAGGCAAGCCAATAGGAAAACGAGGCTTCTCCATGATTGATAAAGACTTCCAACGCTTTGGACACAGCTGTGTAAAAAAAATACAATTTCCCGTCCTTTTCAATCGCACTCCCCGAAAAGCATCCGCCGTCATCTTCGTACGGCTGATCCGGCGCTAATGCAGCCGGCAGCGTCTCCCAGTGGAGCAGGTCCCTGCTGACAGCATGTCCCCAATGCATCGGCCCCATTCCGGCTTATACGGATTATATTGAAAAAAAAGCATGATACTGCCCCTGAAACTCTATCAGTCCGTTGGGATCATTCATCCAGCCTTTCTCAGGTTCATAATGATACTGAAATCTCTTTACCATTCGCTATCTCCTTATGCAGGCTATATTACCGTTTTAAAATAGTCTATGGTCTTTTTCAGACCCTCTTCCAGATTGATCGTCGGACTCCAGGACAATTCTTTCTGCGCAAGCTCTATCATCGGTCTGCGCTGCGTCGGATCATCCTGCGGAAGCGGCTGATAAATGATTCTGGACTTACTTTGCGTCAGTTCGATCACCTTCTGTGCCAGCTGCAGCATGGTAAACTCGCCCGGATTTCCGATATTGACAGGCCCTGTAAATCCGTCCCTGCTGTTCATCATGCGAATCATACCCTCAATCAGATCGTCCGCATAGCAAAAAGATCTGGTCTGACTGCCGTCGCCGTAAATGGTAATGTCCTCCCCCTTTAAGGCCTGCACGATAAAATTGGATACTACTCTGCCGTCATGAGTATTCATTCTCGGACCATAGGTATTGAAAATACGAATGACCTTGATATCTACGTGATGCTGCCTGTAATAGTCAAAAAAGAATGTCTCCGCCATTCGTTTTCCTTCGTCATAGCAGGAACGGATGCCGATCGGATTTACGCAGCCCCTGTAGCTTTCCGGCTGGGGATGCATCTCCGGATCCCCATACACCTCACTGGTACTTGCCTGCAGAATTCTCGCATTCACCCGCTTTGCCAGTCCCAGCATATTTAATGCTCCGTATACGCTTGTCTTTGCTGTTTTAATCGGATTATACTGATAATGAATCGGACTCGCAGGACAGGCAAGGTTATAAATCTGATCCACCTCCACATATAACGGCTCCGTTACGTCATGACGAATAAATTCAAAATACGGATTTCCCATCAGATGCCGGATATTATCCTTGCTTCCCGTAAAAAGATTGTCCACGCAGATCACATCATTTCCCTGCTCAATCAGTCTGTCGCACAAATGTGATCCGAGAAATCCTGCGCCGCCGGTTACTAATACTCTGTTCATTTTTGATTCCCCTTCTCTATTTTCCTTGTAACACTCTAACAATCAAGAATTCATGCTGCCGTTTCCCTGATTGTAAAATGGAGAAAGGTAATTACTTACCCTTCTCCATTTTCTACTCCTATTGTACACGTGAATATAGTTTTGTCAAATCATAGATTTTATCAGCCAGTGCTTCATCGAACTGTCCGGGGAGCATCCGCCACTCCCAATTTCCTCCCAATGTGGATGGAAAATTAAATCTGGCTTCATTTCCAAGCTCCAGATAATCCTGCATCGGAATGATACAGGTATCCGATACGGAAGCCATAGCCGCTCTTATGAATTTCCAGGGAACTTCTTTTTTTCGCTTGATATCCAGATATTCATTCGCGAATTTACGATCCCTTCTGCTCAAAGTCTCATACCAGCTAAGCGTCGTATCATTGTCATGCGTTCCGGTATAGACAATCGTATTTTTCTCATAATGGTGGGGCAGATATTCACTGTCTCCGGTCCTTGAGTCAAACGCAAACTGGATGATCTTCATGCCCGGATAACCGGTTTTCTTTACCAGCTTCACAACACTCTTGGTTAAAAAGCCGAGATCCTCGGCAATCACCTTTTTCGGCCCAAGCTGCTCCTTCATGGTCCTGAAAATCTCATATCCCGGGCCTTTTTCCCAATGTCCGAACTCTGCGGTAGGATCCCCGAAAGGAATGGAATAATATTCATCAAAGCCCCTGAAATGGTCAATTCTCACCACATCATACAGACTATAGCAATATGAAATACGTTTCATCCACCAGCTGTATCCGGTCTTACTATGATACTCCCAGCGATATAACGGATTTCCCCATAGCTGTCCGGTTGCTGCAAAAGCGTCGGGCGGGCATCCCGCTACCGCGGTAGGATTGCAGTTCTCATCCAGCTGGAAAAGCTCCGGATTGGCCCATGTATCGGCGCTGTCAAAAGCCACATAAATAGGGATATCTCCGATAATCTCGATTCCGCTTTGGTTTGCATATGCTTTGAGCGCCTTCCACTGCTTTGCAAACTCATACTGCTGGAATTTATAAAACAGGATCTCTTGCGCATATTTGTCACGATATGCCGTTAACGCCGCCGCTTTTCTAAGCTTGATATCCGCATCCCACTCACTCCAGCTGACTCCGCCAAAGCTGTTTTTCACTGCCATATACAGTGCATAATCGGAAAGCCAGAATTCATTTTCCTTACAAAACGCCGAAAAATCCGGCTCATTGACGATATTACTTCTTTCAAAAGCCTTTCTGAGTACCTGAAAGCGGCTTTGATAGATTTTTTCATAATGCACACAGCCTTCTGCATCGCCAAAGTCAGCTGCCTCGCATTCCTGCTTTGTGAGAAGTCCCTCCTTCACCAGAATCTCCAAATCAATATAATAAGGATTTCCTGCAAAAGTAGAGAAGGACTGATAGGGAGAATCCCCATAACCGGTAGGACCAAGTGGCAGAATCTGCCAATAGCTCTGTCCTGCCTTTTTACACATATCTACAAATTCATAAGCCTGCTTACCGAAAGCACCGATTCCATACTTGGAAGGAAGTGCGGATACAGGCATCAGGATACCGCTTTTTCGCATACTTATTCTCCGATCCTTTTTTGATAGACGAAAAGCTCAGCCCGGACAGTTCCTGCCATCCAGGCTGATGCTTTCTTAAGTTACTGCTGACCATACTTCCGATTGCCGGACTGAATCTGACCGGTCCGTGCTTATACCGGTCTGTGTTCTTGTATTAATCTACATTTTTCAGTTTCCAGATATCCCTGTTATATTCTGCAATTGTACGATCGGATGAGAAGAATCCTGCTTTTGCAATATTGACTAACATCATCTTCTTCCACTTGTTGCGATCCTCGTAATCTTCAAGAATACGATCCTTGGTTGCAATATAATCCTCTAAATCAAGCAGAGTCATGAACCAGTCTTTGTTTAAGAGTTCATCATGAAGTCTCTTCAGATTCTCCTTATTGCCAAATGCCAATGCCTTTTTGCCTGTGATAAAGTCCACAGCTTCCTTGATGACATGGCTCTTCTTATAGTAATCCTTTGGTACATAATCTCCCTTTTTATAGTGCTCAATTACTTCTTCACTCTTTTCACCGAAGATATAAATATTATCATCTCCGACGAGCTCATTGATCTCCACATTTGCACCATCGGAGGTTCCAAGCGTTACAGCGCCGTTTAACATAAATTTCATATTACCGGTACCGGAAGCTTCCTTACTTGCAAGCGAAATCTGCTCGGAAATATCGCAGGCAGGAATTAACTTCTCCGCATAGCTGACATTATAGTTTTCAACCATAACAACCTCCATATAAGGGCTGACGTCCGGATCATTCTTTACAATATCCTGCAATACAAGCAGTAAATGAATGATATCCTGCGCAATTACATATGCAGGTGCTGCCTTAGCGCCAAAGATAAAGGTAAGCGGTCTTACCGGCTTCTTGCCTGCTTTGATTTCCAGATATTTATGGATGATATATAAAGCGTTCATCTGCTGACGCTTATACTCATGCATTCTCTTAACCTGAATATCAAAAATGGAATTCGGATCCACTTCCACATCCTCATGCTCTTTTAAATAATCAGCCAGCTTCTTTTTGTTATGCATTTTGATTTCTGCAAGCTTATCAAGTACAGCCGAATCATCCTTATATGCAAGAAGCTTTTCCAGTTCATCCGCATCCTTCTTAAAGCCTTCGCCGATTGTGTCGGAAATGAAGCCTGCAAGCTCTTTATTGCAGGACAAAAGCCATCTGCGGAAGGTAATACCGTTGGTCTTGTTGTTAAACTTTTCAGGATAAATCTTATAAAAAGCATTTAATTCCGTATTTTTCAGGATCTCGGTATGGATCGCTGCAACACCGTTAACGCTGAATCCGTAATGGATATCAATGTGCGCCATATGAACACGATCCTGATCGTCAATAATCTGTACCTTCGGGTCCTTATATTTCTTTGCAATACGCTTATCCAGTTCTTTTATAATCGGTACTAACTGAGGTACTACCTTCTCGAGATATTTCAGCGGCCACTTCTCCAGCGCCTCTGCCAGAATGGTATGGTTTGTATAGGCGCAGGTCTTGCTGACAACCTCAATTGCCTCATCCATGGTAAACGCCTTGTCGTTAACCAGAATGCGGATTAATTCAGGAATCACCATGGTCGGATGGGTATCATTGATCTGTATTACCGCATGCTCATACATTTTACGAAGATCATATTTATTTTCCTTCATCTCCTGTAAAATCAGCTGGGCAGCGTTGCTGACCATGAAATACTGCTGATAAATACGAAGCAGATTTCCTGCTTCATCGGAATCATCGGGATATAAAAACAGCGTCAGGTTCTTTTCAATATCTTCTTTATCAAAGTCAATGCCATCCTTTACGATGGACTCATCCACGGACTCGATATCAAACAGACGCAGCTTGTTAATGCCGTTGTCATAACCTACCACATCAATATCATACAATCTGGATTTTACGGTTCTGTCCCCGAATTCCACATTGAAAGTAATATCTGTTTTATTTAGCCAGGAATTTTTCTCAATCCAGTCGTTTTTCTCTGCATTCTGAATCTTATTTTTAAATACCTGTTTGAACAAACCAAAATGATAATTTAAACCGATGCCTTCTCCCGGCAGACCAAGGGTTGCAATGGAATCCATAAAGCATGCTGCCAATCTTCCGAGTCCGCCGTTTCCAAGAGACGGTTCCGGCTCTGCCTCTTCTATCTTGCTAAGTTCCTTTCCTTTGGAACGTAAAATTTCCTCCACCTTGTCATAAACCCCGAGATTGATCAGGTTGTTGGATAACAGTTTTCCGATCAGGAATTCTGCGGAAATATAGTAAATCTTTTTCTCACCGTTAATCTGATCCGTTGCCTCCATCAGACATTTGGTCATCTGAAGCACACAGTCATAAGCCTCCGCGTCACTGCACTGCTCAAACGTCTTGCCAAACATTTCTCTTGCGAGATCCTCCAGCTGCTGATCCAGCTTCAATTCCAATACCTGTCTCTGCATATAAAGCGACATTTTGATTTCCTCCTCGTTTCTATATATTATATCATACTCGCAAGAAAAACAAATGCCGCTTCGCGTCGCTTGTTTTTCTTTTGCGCTTATTATATCATACTCGCAAGCTCGCACCTCTGGTGCTTCATCGCCTGCTTCGCTGCTGTCCCCCGCGCATTTTCTCTTTACATTCCATAGGATAGCACAGGAAAACGTTTTCCACAAGAGGGAATTTATATTTTTTCCAAATTTTTTTTGCGGCCATGGGATTTGTCGTATATTCTGTTTTCTGTTTCTTGCCGCTTCCCGTCTTTTTTCATACAAAATTTCTAAGGAAATACTGATTAAATCAGTATTTCCTTAGAGTTTCCCTAGCAAATAACATCCAGATATTCCAGTCTGACCAGCTCATAATCCAGCACAACGTTTCTGCCTTCTGCACCGGATAACAGCCTTGCCATTTCCTTGACAGCCTCCGCAGATACATGACAGAAATCCTGTCTGACCGTATTCATCTGCTTGCCCACATATCCCATCAAAGTAATTCCGTCAAATCCGCAGACCGGGCGGAAAATATCAAGCTCCGTCATGGCTTTCATAGCTCCGATCGCCATCAAATCCGAAGCGCACACGATCATATCATATTTGGCTCCGTATTCCATTGCAATTTCTCTTGCGCACAGCTCGCTGAAATCCCCGTATTTCACGGATACAATCAGATTTTCTTCATCGGCGAGCTTCATCATTCCCCTGATACGTTCTTCCGTAACGTAACCGTTTTTCTTTCCGGCAAGATACAGTACTTTTTTAGACGGATTTTCAAGCAGGGTCTTCTTTGCCACATCGTACTGCGCCTTCTCCTGATTGATCCAGACAGAAGAAGTATTCTCATTATGTATGGGCGCATCAATCACTACAATTTTGAACTTTTCATTTCTTCTGATCAGGTCACGCAGCATTCTGTCATCCTTGGAAAGCCCGTAAATGATTATCCCGCCGATATTCTGTGACTCCAGATATCTGGTAAGTTCTTCCACGGTCTTGTCCTGAATCATCCGGAAGAATACCGTAATGATATCAAGACCCATCTCACTCGCCTGATTCAGCGCACCGGAAAGATACTGCATATCAATCTCATCAACCGCCTGCGTCTGCTGATTCAAATTGACAATCAGCGCAACTCTGGCAGACTGCTTGGAGGAAAGTGCCGAAGCCACCGCATTTGGTACATAATCCAGCTCCTTGATTGCCTCCTTGACCTTTTTCTTGGTTTCTTCGCTGATATTCGGATACCCATTTAATACCTTTGATACTGTGGAAATTGCCACTCCTGCGTGCTTTGCCACTTCTTTGATGGATGCCATGTCTGTAACCCCTGCTTCTAACGGAAACCGTTTTCCTTTATTATATTACGCTTTTTCTCATTCCGCAAGATTCAGATTCACTGAATTTTCCTATGATATAAAAAAAGCACAGCCTGCGATGCGAATTATAATAAATCCGGACCGCAGGCCGTGCGTCAATTCAAATCGTTCGTTTGAAAAGAGATTTTTGAAGAAGCACGCCGCTTCACAGCCTTCAACGTAATACGGTCTTAACAGCTATGATTATTTCTCAAATAACTCTTTCATTACAATGTGACGGGGAAGTCCGTCAACAAATACCGGCGTTAATTCTCCCATAATCAGAGGACGGGCATATTTGATGTACTTCTCATTTAAGCCCGTACCATCCTCTGTAAACCATTCATCAGGAACGTGTCTTTCTACGTTTGCGATTTCATGGATATCATAGGAGCTTGTGCCGCACTCGTAAGGTTCCTCTCCGTCTCGTGTGAAGATGATCATCTTTCCGGTCTCTCCTGCTGCCGCTGCCTTCATTGCATCTGCACCGGCCTGGAATGCTTCGTTAATATCGGTTAAGGATGCAAGATGTGTCGCTGCTCTCTGCAGTGTGGAGAATTCGATTGCACGGGTCTTTAAGCCGGTTTCAGCGGCTACTAACTGTGCAAGGTATACAGCGGTTCCGGACATCTGCTTGTGACCAAACGCATCCACTGCTACATTTTCATTTGCAAGCTCGCATACATAACGGCCGTCCGCAATATGAACGCCTTCGGATACGGCGATTACAACGGAGCTCTTTGTCGCTGCAAGTTCTTTCACCTTTGCCATAAATGCATCGATATCGAATACCTTCTCAGGTAAATAAATCGCATCTGCACCGGAGCAGTCATCGCCCTTTGCAAGAGCCGCTGCTGCGGTTAACCAGCCGGCATTACGTCCCATGATCTCAACGATACATACGGTAGGCTTCTTTGCTCCGAAGGATTCGTTATCACGAATGATTTCCTTTAAGGATGCTGCAATATACTTTGCTGCGGAACCGTAACCCGGGCAGTGATCCGTAATAGGCAGATCATTATCAATGGTCTTGGGTACTCCCATGAATCTCTGGCTCTTTCCGTGAGCTGCTGCGTAATCGGATAACATCTTTACCGTATCCATGGAGTCATTGCCGCCTGCATAGAACAGGCACTCGATATCATGCTTTTCCATGATCTCAAATACTTTCTCATATACGTCTTCATGTCCCTCAATCTTAGGCATTTTAAAACGGCAGGAGCCTAAGAATGCAGAAGGAGTTCTCTTTAAGATTTCTACATTGACAGGATCGGAGAAATACTCGTCCATATCACATAATTTATCTTCCAGGAAACCTTCGATACCATGTACCATACCATAAACCTTGTTTACGCCAAGCTTCTTAGCCTTTACATAGACACCTGCGATAGAAGAGTTGATTACGGCAGTAGGTCCGCCGGACTGTCCAACAACAATATTTCCTTTCATTTTGACATCTCCTTGTAATAGATTGTTTTTTCTCTGGGTTTTCGCCCATATCGTGATCATTATATCAGATAGAAATAGGTAAGACAAGCGTAAAATCTTGAGAAATCAGGGTTTTCTATGACCACTGAAGTGAAAAGTTTATTTCCACTTTGAAGGGGGCAAAGTGGATTTTAGTTTTACACCTTCTTCCACTTTCCAAACTGTTGCATTTAGTCTTACACTTATGATACCTGACAGCCATCCGGAAACTCTTAAGGCTTCCGGATATCGGCAAAATAAATGGATTGCGCACTTTCCCGGAACAACTCCATCCATTCATATGCTCCCACCTGGGAAAAAGCAACGTAATAGGTCTGATCGGCATCAATAATATATTCCAGCTGATCATAAAAGACATCCTGCAGCGTATAGGTCAGTTCTACCACATAGGCATCATAATCCCCCACCTTGGCTGCCAGATACTGCACTACCGTAATCTCCGGCCGTTCCCCATATTGTTCCTGATAGGCTGCTGCCAAATGCTCCGTAAATTCCTCCTGACCGTTTTGCATGGCTGCAAGGAAGTCTGCGTCTTTTTCGGTCGTATACAGATATAAATTAGACTGATCGTCGGGATAATCCTTGCTTAAGTATAATCCGCTTGTAGTTGATTCATCATACCCCTCCGGCAATATCAGCCGCAGATTTCCTTTTTCCGCCACTCTCTGATCCATATCACCGTCCGTTTGCGCCCCGGACACTGTGCAGCCTGTCAGCCCCGCACATAACATTCCGAGTAAACATAAATATAAAAACCCTTTTGATTTTGTTTTGTTTTTTTCTGTCTTCATTCTTATGCTCCATTTCCGGCACTAGGTTGATAAGTATTCAAAAGTGTTATTTCCTAACGGAAACCATCGTGTGAGAGTCTGATCCGATCCATGATTTTGCAGCCCGATTGAAACATGATTTACTCTTTACAAAGTCTCCGGCTTTGTGGTATTATCTTAACGTTAGCTAGCGGATATGGCGGAATTGGCAGACGCGCTGGATTTAGGTTCCAGTCCGAGAGGGTGCAGGTTCAAGTCCTGTTA
>CAYTIH010000029.1:0-33858 GCA_964437825.1 uncultured Clostridium sp.
AGAACTGGTAATCCTCCTTATTCAGCCCCAATTCATCCATACGCGCTTCCAAAAGCGCAAGCTGATCCTCTCGCTGGCTTCCTCCGATGATCTCACCGATACCGGGGACCAGACAATCCATGGCAGCTACGGTTTTTCCGTCCTCATTGAGCTTCATATAAAAGGCTTTGATTTCCTTCGGATAATCCGTTACAAACACCGGACGCTTAAATTCCTGTTCCGTCAGGAAGCGTTCATGCTCCGTCTGAAGGTCGCAGCCCCAGAACACCTTGTAATCAAATTCATCATTGTGCTTTTCCAGAATTTTGATTGCCTCGGTATAGGTAACATGTCCAAACTCGGAATTCAGCACATGGTTTAAACGCTCAAGCAGTCCTTTATCAATAAATTCGTTAAAGAACTTCATTTCTTCCGGACAATGTTCCAGCGTATAGCGGATAATATATTTAATCATGCTTTCGGCAAGCACCATATCGTCCTTTAAGTCCGCAAAGCACATCTCGGGCTCGATCATCCAGAACTCTGCCGCATGTCTGGTCGTATTGGAATTCTCCGCACGGAAAGTCGGGCCAAAGGTATAAACATTCTTAAATGCAAAGGCATAGGTTTCCACATTGAGCTGGCCGCTGACTGTCAAATTCGTCGGCTTTCCGAAAAAATCCTGACTATAATCGATCTTTCCGTCTTCCGTTCTCGGCGGATGATCCAAATCCAGCGTGGTTACCTGGAACATCTCTCCGGCGCCTTCACAGTCACTGCTGGTAATTAACGGCGTATGCACATAAACGAAGCCTCTTTCCTGAAAGAAATTGTGAATTGCATACGCGATTACGGATCGGACACGAAATACTGCCTGAAATGTATTTGTTCTGGGGCGTAAATGTGTCATGGTTCTCAAATACTCAAAGGTATGCCTTTTTTTCTGTAACGGATAGTCAGGTGTGGACGCTCCTTCCACGAGCACTTCCTCTGCCTGCATCTCAAAAGGCTGCTTTGCCTGCGGTGTAGCAACAATGGTACCGGTTACAATCACTGCGCTTCCGACGCCGAGCTTTGCCACCTCCTTAAAGTTTTCCATCTGCTCATGATACACCACTTGCAGCGTCTCAAAAAAAGTACCGTCATTAACAACCAGAAATCCAAAGCTCTTGGAATCGCGGTTACTTCTGATCCAGCCTCCGACCGTTACTTTTTTGTCAATATACTTTTGGGTGTCATGATACAAATCTCGTACTGCTGTCAGATCCATGATAATCCCTCCCTCAGTTTTGTCGTAATTTGTAATCTTTCCACATTACTGTCTGACACATTATTCAACTGTATTATTTTCCAGCAGCCATGTAATCACACGCTGGCTCACAACATAATCACGGAAGTTTTCTTTACCCACATCTTCAAACAATGCATCCGTAGTAGTATAATAATCAGAATCCGCGATATAGTCTTCTGCTTCGCTCATTAATTCTTCTTCCGTCACCTCGCCAAGTCCCTCTGCATCGGCAATTGCTTCAATCGCAATACTCTCTTTGGCTGCTGATGCGCCGATGGACTGTGCCTGTGTTGTAAAATCCTCTTCCGTCATATTATACATCTGCTGCAGGAAGGTTGCAAAATCCATACCGAACATGGACGCATAGCCTTCCAAATTCTCCCTGAGCGCATCCGCATTCTTATCTATCAGAAACTGCGGCGGATCCTGGAACTCACAATTTGTCAGAACCGCGGACAGAACTGCATTCTGCCTTGCATCCTCATAGGTCTCCTGCGCTTCTTCCTCCAACTGCGTTCTGGTATTCTCAATCAGCTCGTCCGCTGTGCTAAAGTCCAGTTCCAGCTGTGCAACAATATCATCCGTTAATTCCGGATATTCCGTTACGGTGACGGAATTTAAGGTTACTGTGAAAACCGCTTCCTTTCCGGAATAATCCGGCTGCGGCGTATAAGGCTCCGGGAACGTACAGACAATATCCTTGGTCTGGCCCGATTCCATGCCGATAAATCCGTCTTCAAAACCGTCAATCATCGTACCCGATCCGACTACGGTATCCCATTGCTGACCCTCTGAGGTAGAACCGCCGTCAAATACAACACCGTCCATGGTTCCGACACAGGAATAATGAACCGTATCCCCGGTCTGCACCGGACGGTCGGTAATCTCAACTTCCTCCGCATAACTTTGCAGATATTGGGTATTGATCTCGTCCGTAATTTTTTCATCGGTAATTTCCTGCTTGGGTGTTACCGCTACCGTCAGTCCCTGATAGTCCCCCAGGGTAACATACGCGGACGTATCCAAATCCTTTAAGCTCTCAGTGCTTTCGCCCGTTTCTCCCTGATTACTGTTTGCATCTTCCTTACTCGAGCAGCCTGCCATCATACCAAAGGCCATGACTGCTGCCAACATCACTGTTAATTTTTTTTTCATATACTATATAACTCCCTCTGCTGCTTTGCAGCTTTTTGCGAACAACATATCCTTTATAACATAAAAGCCGGCCAAATAAAAGCCTTTCCCCCGAAATTAACAGAACTTTCATACTTTTCTCCTTTGATTCCAATGCCTCCGGGATAAGTAAATGACAAACAGACGGGACTTGCACCCGCCGCAAAACAGCGGTATACTATTGGCAATGCCCGATGATTATGCTTCGAAAGAACCGGGATAGGATGAAAACAGAAATTATGGAGAATAGCAGAATAAAACCGAAAGATTTTGATTTCAAAAAAGCACAGCGGGAACTGATCAGAAAGGAACTGCGTCCGGTTTTATATGAACATGGATTTGTCTTAAGCCGCCCGACAACTTATATCAGGGAGCGCGATGGCCTGCTGCAGGAATTTTATTTCAGTGTCCAGGTGGGCAAGCTGCGCCCATGGGTAAGCTACCGCCCTGTATTTGATTCGCGGTGCATCGTAGCTTTCGGCACGGATTCCATTCCCATGAAGGACAGCACGAACCCATACAGCGGATTTGGCTGGTGCTTTTTTGATGGCATCTATTCGAAAGACGCTTCCGGAAGGTTGAAAAATTATGAGCGCCAGTTCCTTCCCGGATTTGAAAGGCTGAAAAGCAGCATTGTAAACGGCCTTTTGCCGGAGATGGATTCGCTCCGCTCGCTGGATGATTTTATACGGCTTTATGAAAATGACGGCATGCTTTTTTCAAGCCCGATTCATGTGTATGATTCGCCCGGCAGATATTTTGATTTTATTTCCGGAGCAAACTCAGCCAGGGGAAAGGAACGGATGGAGCTTGTTTTCTCGGCAATGAGCAAATGGGGGCTGCAAAATCTTCCTAAAACCGTAAAGGAATATCTGGAAGAACATATCGGTCGTATTGACACGGACGACGAGGCGGACAAAGTGTTCCATGAGTATTGCAATAAAATACGGATGGCATATAAGCTTGACATCAGGCAGTAAAGTGAACGACAATATTGGTTTACAGACGGCTATTTTCATGCAAAACCGAATGAATTTTATCTGCCATTGGAAGGGTCAATCCACGGGGATCAATCCGCGCGTCATCCAACAGCAGCTGCGGTAATTCTATTACATCTAAATCGCAGGATATGCCTCGCTGTCGGGCAAGCTTGATAACTGCCAGGCCCCAGCTGTCCACGGTAACTGCCATGATTTTTCCCTGCCGCCGTAAATTCCTGATTCGTTTCTCCATATACTTGTTGAACATTTTTTCATCATTATGCGCAATGGCCCACATGCATTGCCTCAGTTCATTTTTATGTATGGATTCATCTTCCGGCGAATGAGGGAGCATCGCACACGCCTGTTCGTAATCCTGCAATATCAATGCCCCCTCAACCGTGTCCTCTCCCGCTATTCTGAATGCCAGTCCATATTCGTTCGCGAGAATGGCATTTCGTGAAAAATTAAAATTGTTTTCCTTGAAATCGTATGGACGGCCGCTGTCCAGAAAATGGTGAGGAACCCCTTTTTTCACCATGGCATAACACAATTCACCGGCCAATGCAGATATGTAATGATGCTCTTTTGCTTTTTCTGCATTAGCTTCTATCTGTAGGTACATCTCCCCTTGGGTTGAATAATATGTATGGAGATCGCAAAGGCTGTTAATGATCCAATCCTGCCGATGTTCCTGAAGCCGTTCGTCCAATCGCTGCAAAATCATTTCTAAATTATTGGCTCTATCCTTATGGATTCCCCGTTTCTCATCTTCCCATTTGAGCTGTTCATGTTTCAGCTGCCCATCAATATATTTTGTGCTGTATTGCAATGGCTTCCCCCCCTGGACCTCATGCCGATTTACCGTCCGGTCATTTCATGAAATAAATTTCATGAATAAATTTCATGAATAAATTTCATGAAAAGCATACCATAAACTTAAGAATAACGTCACCTTATTTCATGCATTTCATGAAAAACTAGAAATGTGGTATGGCATAACGTTCTCTGCTGGCTGGTCAAGAAAATTATGAGTTTACACGATAAATGCAAGATTCTACCGATACTTTATCCTCTATTTGACAAAGTAAATCTTGTTTTAGTTCATCCATACTGCATACTTTCTTTCGAAAAATATCGTCATATCCTTCAACAACAAATATTTCTACCTGTCTAATATGCAATGAGTCGATTAGATATTTCAAACAGGCAAATAATACATTTATGTTATCCTTGCAACACTGTTTGTAAAAATTTCCGGATTTATCTGCAAACAGTACATCACTGGAAAATTTATCGAAGGGAAAAAGCACATCACTACTATTACAAGGCTGGTTTTCTGACGTAATCGCAAATTTGATGTTTCCATCCGATTTCTGCTCTTCCAACATTCTATGTATCTCTTTGTAAAATGTTATTTCCTCACCGAACCAGATATAAATGTTTTTTTCAGATGCGTATGACTTCACTTGTTCTAATAATTCTTTATCATATACTGAATGAAAAGAACCAAATAAAAAATAACTCATTCTATCAATTCTCCTTATTGTGTAGGAGGATTATTATATCCCTTTGTAAATGATCCATCCCATACCTCATCCCTATAAAGCGTTACTGCCACTCTTTTCATGAAAAATCTCCACTCTTTTCATGAAAAATCTCCACTCTTTTCATGAGTTCTTGCTAAATATAGGAAAAAATGATACAATATTTTCTGCTCAAACAAAATTGGAGGTATGATATGAACCCGGTCTTACTTACATTATTAATTATTGTCGCAGTTTTATTAGTCATTCTTGTTGTTTTATATTTTATCGGCAGAAAAATGCAGAAAAGGCAGGCTGCACAGCAGTCCCAGATGGAGTCCGTAAAACAGACCGTCAATATTCTGGTTATTGATAAAAAGAAAATGAAGCTGAAGGATGCCGGTCTGCCCGCTGTAGTTTTGGAGCAGACCCCCAAGATCATGCGCCGCGCCAAAATGCCCATTGTAAAGGCAAAAGTCGGTCCGCAGATTTTATCCTTAGTATGCGACGCAAAAATCTTCGATCTGATTCCTGTCAAAAAAGAAGTCAAAGCTACCATCAGCGGTATCTACATCAGTGATGTTAAAGCGGTCCGCGGACAGGTGCTTGCAAAGCCCGCCAAGAAAAAAGGCAAATTCAAACGCATGGTTGAAAAAATGCAGGAAAAAGCCGGCGCCAAACCGATTAAATAACCGCTGCCTCATCGCGGGTTGTGCCGGTTCGCGTGTAATATTGTGCCTTCGCGCATAACTTAAAAACAGCTCCGATCCTTTCGATCAGAGCTGTTTTTATCTGAGCAGCTGCCCTCCCTCTTCACGCGGACAAATATCCACCTGAATCTTACAATCCGCGATCTGTTCGTAGTTCACATCCAAAGTATACTCCACATAAAAGCTTATCTTATTTTCCTTCTGCTCCAAATGAACCCTGGAGGTATCAATGCCGACCAAAATATTACCAAAGGGCGTTCCATAGTTTGTCACATTTTTTTTCTGTTCTTCAAAAACCATATGGACATTGATCAGTCCTTTTTTGGTCAGCTCCAATGTACGGTCTTTGAATTTCAGAATATTCTTCGTACTTTTTCCGCTCTCCTCATCCAACTCATCATACAGCAGATAATGACCGCCGTTCCGAAAATAATATTCTGCGGGTGTTATGGTTTCAATCGGTTCTCCCTCCCCTTCATTCAGGAACTGGAGTCCTTTAATTGCCGCTATTACATCACACTTCATTAGTATTCCTCAATATTAATTGTCTTTGCCGTCAGGATTCCGTATTTAATAATGGAATTGGCAAAGGTTTTGAATTTATCGGCCGCATCCGATACAAAAAAGCGGTATTTATTGGCGCCCAGCTCCGGCTGCTTATCATTTAACAGATTATGATCCTCCAACAGCTGTTTTAATTCCAGCGCCGTTTCATAGGCCGGATTGACCAGCGTTACCTGATCTCCCATAACTCTGCCAATGGTGGCACGGATCAAGGGATAGTGCGTACATCCCAAAATCAGGGTATCGATCCCGACATCAATCAGCTCGGACAGATAACGCATGGAAATCTCGTCCGTCACCGGATCTTCCCACAGTCCTTCCTCCACAAGCGGACAGAATAACGGACATGCTTTACCGATCACCTGAATATTCTGATTCAGTTCCCTCATATATGTAGTATAGATTTGGCTCTGAATGGTTGTTTCGGTACCGATCACTCCGATCTTTCCGTTCCTGGTAGCCTCCACTGCCGTCTTGGCTCCCGGCTTGATCACGCCGATGACCGGAATATCCACTTCTTTTTCAATCGTATCCAGTGCGCAGGCGCTTGCCGTATTACAGGCAATTACAATCGCCTTGACATCCTGTGTCCGCAAAAAACGAATAATCTGTCTTGCATATTTCGTTATGATCTCCTTGGATTTACTCCCATAGGGTACTCTGGCAGTATCTCCGAAATATACGATTTTCTCATTGGGAATCTGGCGCATGATTTCTCTTGCTACCGTCAGTCCCCCGACACCGGAATCGAATACACCGATGGGCGCATATCTGTTGTCACCTGAATAACTCATCATGATCTCCATAGAAGCCTGTTGTTTTCTTTAAGGAAACAGGTCCTTCAAATATTCTATAATCTTTAATTTATACCGAACTTTTCCGTCACGAACCGCGGACTGTATATCCTCCGCATCCGGCTCCATAGCTTCTTCATACAAAAGCCGATAAGAGTCAGACGTAAATGTATATTGAGGGAATACGATTCCCCAGCTCATCAGGGTAATCCCGAAAATCAGGATATATTCTTTTCTTCTGCTCATGAAAACCTCCGGATAATGAATCTATCCGGAGTGTTTCCTTATATTTCCAATTTATTCATTTCTCAGAACCTTTAGAATGGATTTTTCCTGATTATCGATATGAGTTTTTGCCACCTTGGCGGCCGTCTCCTTATCCTTTTTCAGAATACTCTCATAGATCAGCCTATGCTCTTCCACCAGCTCATCATAATTATCCGTATCCTTAATATATTCAAAACGATAGCGGTACATCTGCTCGGACAGGCTATTGATCATTTCCATCAGCCGTTCGTTTCCGGTCGCATGGACAATGATATTATGTACCTTTACATCCGCTTTTGCAATCAGCGCGGCATCACGGCTTCTGGTGGCCTGCGCAAATTCTTCACAGGCAAGCCGCAGCATTTCAAGCCCTGCCGCAGTAATCCTGTCGCAGGCAAGTTCACAGGAAAACGCATCCAGATCCCTTCGCACCTCCAGTACATCACGCAGGCTTTTTTCCGTAATGCTGGCAACCTCGGCGCCGCGCCTGGGAATCATGGTCACCAGACCCTCAAGCTCCAGCTTTCTGATCGCCTCCCGGATCGGTGTACGGCTTACGCCCAGCTTTTCTGCAAGAGGTATCTCCATCAAACGTTCTCCCGGTTTCAATTCACCTCGCAGAATCGCCCGACGCAGAGTATTAAATACCACATCCCGTAACGGCAGGTATTCATTCGTATTTTCCTGTTGGGGTGTCATCCCAATATTTCCGTTATCCGCCATACCAACACATTCCTCTCACCCTGCAGCTTCAATGTCTGCAACAAACCTCGTCATAAAAATCTGACTGACTCCTTCTCTTGTCCGCAGCTTCTCATAAGCATTCTGAAGCTGCCTGTGTGTATCAAATATTCCAAATACCGTCGGCCCGCTGCCGCTCATCAGAGCGCCGCTTGCACCGAGCGATTTCATTTCTTCTTTTAGTTCCCGAATGATAGGATGCTGGGGTATTGTAACGGTCTCCAGAACATTTCCCATTGCCTGTGCCATCCCCGATACATCGCCGTTTCGAATACATGTCATCAGCCTGTCAATGTCGGGATGCCAGGTAAGTCCCTCCGCATCCAGCTTTCCATATACAAATGCCGTGGATACACTAATCTGCGGCTTCACCACCAGCAAATGACACTGCGGCGCCGGAGAGGCCGCCGTCAAAATCTCACCGATTCCCTCTGCAAGTGCCGTTCCCCCCATAAGGCAATAGGGTACGTCCGCACCGATTTGTACTGCCAGCTTCCGCATCTGATCCGGCTTCATATGAAGCTTAAACAATTCATTAAGTCCCAGAATCGTTGCCGCTGCATCCGTGCTTCCTCCTGCCATTCCTGCCGCAATGGGAATTTGTTTCTTGAGCTCCACGGTAACGCCCTGACTGAGATGACACGCCTCCATGACAAGCTTTGCCGCCCGGAATATCAGATTATGTTCATCGCACGGAAGCTCCTGCGCCTGTCCGCTGCATTGCCGGATTACAATCCGGATTTCGGCATCCTCCCGTATCGTAAATGTCAGCTCATCATAAATCCCCACCGTCTGCATGATCATGCGCACATCATGGTAACCGTTTTCCCGTCTTCCGAGCACATCAAGTCCCAAATTGATTTTGGCATACGCCTTTCTCGTAATCTGCTTCATACCGGACCTTTCCACGATACACCTCCGTCTTTGCACGAATGCATGTAGATTGTATTTAATTATATACAAAGGATTCGTTTTCGTCAATCTTTATCAGGCGGTGCAGGCGCATATCAGGCCACTTCGCGTCGCTTGTTTTTCTTTTACTCATTATATCACAACCAGAATCCTGCTGCCGGCCTCGGGCTCCCTGTTTTCCGCAATGCCGTTGATTTCCCGGATTTTCTTTACGGGAAGATAATATTTCTTTCCGATGTCCCACAAACTGTCGCCCTCTTCAAACAGGAGAACCGCCATCCCCGGAAGTTCCTCCAGCTTCTGGTAATCCTGAGGATGGATGGTTATCTCCTGAATCACGGAAAGCTCCCTGTTTTGATAGATCACAGCTTTAATCCTGACCTGTGCTTTCACTTCAATTTCTTCGCTGTCTACCATACTGACAGATATGTCATCTATCATGCTTTCCAGTGTAAATACCTCGCCCGGTTCCATGTGGGGCGCATCAATGTTTTCCCGGAACGGAATTGTTCCCCGAATAACGCCGTAAGGCGTTTCATCATCTCCGGTAATGTAAATTCCTTTTACTTCCAGAAGTCCGTCCGCTTCAATGCCATTGTCACCGGCTCTGCTCTCGGTAATTCTGGCTTCGGCATCCGTATAGATCAGCTGCAATATATGGGCTGCGGTATTTTTCACACGAACGTTACCTGTCACTTTGTAGGTACCCTCATTTTGCATCTGCAGGGTTTGCAGCATGGCCTCCTGCTTTTTGGTCTCCACTTCCCGGTTAATGCCGTACAGATCCGTTACCATGGAAACGGTATCCTCACGGTAAAGTCCGATCTTCAGATTCATCACCATCTCCAGACCAAATACTCTGCTTTCTCCATCCAAATCCGGCCGTATCTCCGTATCCTGGACCTCCAGCTCATAGGTAATAACCGGAATCATATCGCTTTCGCAGCCATGACATTCCACTTCCCCGTGAAAAGGAATCGCAGCGCTGTGATATCTGACCGGAACATCATCATTTTCTCCAAAGTATAAAAAGAATACCTTTAATTCTCCCGAAACACCGATTTTCTCCTCCATCGGCTTAAAGGTAATATTCTCCGGCTTCACACTTTCCCAGATCAGTTCTTCTATATTGGGCATATTGGCCGGCAGCTCCAGTTCTTCTTTTATTCGATATATATCATTTTTGCTGATTACGATGCCCGTAACCTTCAAATCTTCCTTGCGGTATTCAATCTGTTCTTCACCGTTCTCCTTTTGCCGCAGCTCATATTCGCCGTCATATCCGATGCCGTCCGCTCTGACCTCCACCGGCGCTTCCAAATCCTGCAGTCTTGTCACGCACACATTCCATGTTACCACCGACTGTACATTAATCTTGCGGCTGTTGATAATTCCCACGGTCAGGTCCTCAATCACAGGCTTTGCCGTAATGGAATCTTCCCTAGTAACTCCTTCCAGATACACATGTTCCTCAAACGGAATACTTCCGGATACCTTGCTCATTCTGTGATCCCAGTCATCCGCCTCGTAGAGCACCTGGAAAAACAGCTTGCCGCGAAGGAGCACATGATCTCCGGATACCTTTACCTCCTCCAGCCTTACATTACCCTTATCCGTCAGTATCTCCGAAACATCCGGGTTTTTATCCGGTATATTTCTGTCGTCTTCCAGTGTCATCTGGGTCACTGTACTGCATTTTCTATAGTCCATATGTATGTTCTTCTTTAACAACTCCACAGAAAAACCTCCTCGGAAATACTCTTTACAAGGTATTCCTCAAGGAGGCTTTCTATGACATGTTTTTAACATCGCATACTTGCTTTTCTGACTTTCTATGACACGGCCGCTTTGCTCTGCCGGGGCGCTGTCCCAGCCGATGATATATACCCTGCCGTGTTACTCATGAACTGCTCCGATCAAATCCCGGATATCGTCAATCTTCATCTGTTCCATGTATGCTTCAATTCCCTCTGCAATCTCCACGGTCGCGTAGGGATTGATAAAATTCGCCGCACCGACACTGACTGCCGTCGCTCCTGCAAGAATAAATTCAATGGCGTCCTCCGGCGCTGCAATGCCTCCCATACCGATGACCGGAATGGATACGGCCTGGGCCGCCTGATACACCATACGTACGGCAATGGGCTTGATGGCGGGTCCCGACATTCCTCCTGTCTTATTGGCAAGTACAAAGCTTTGTTTCCTGATATCGATTTTCATGCCGGTAATCGTATTAATTAACGAAACCGCATCCGCGCCTGCTGCCTCCGCCGCCTTTGCCATCTCCGCGATATCGGTTACATTTGGACTCAGCTTCATGATTACCGGCTGCTTTGCATGCTCCTTGATCTGCTTTGTAATCTGATAAAGTGCATCCGTTTTCTGTCCGAAGGCAATCGCTCCTTCCTTCACATTCGGGCAGGACACGTTGATCTCCAGCATATCCACCGGCTGATCGGAAAGCCTGTCCACAACCTCCAGATAGTCCTCTGCGGTTTTTCCACAGACATTTACAATGATTTTCGTATCATACTGCTTTAAAAACGGGACGTCCCGTTGAATAAATACCTCTATGCCGGGATTTTGCAGCCCGATGGCGTTCAGCATCCCGCCATATACCTCCGCTACTCTCGGTGTGGGATTTCCCGGCCACGGCACATTGGCAACTCCCTTGGTTACCACGGCCCCAAGCCGATTCAAATCTACAAATTCACTATATTCCATCCCGGAGCCAAAGGTTCCGGATGCCGTCATAACAGGATTTTTGAGCTCCACGCCTGCAATTGTCACTTTTGCATTCATATCCGTATTCTCCTTTTTATTAACACTCCGGATACTACCGAAGCTTCAGCCGCCGCTAAATATCCACATCCTCTGCCAAAAATACCGGCCCATCGGTACAGATTCTCGCATTGTTTACATGCAAATGAGGATCCTTTTTTACAGTCTTGCAGACACACCCAAGACACGCGCCGATGCCGCAGGCCATGCGCTCTTCTAAGGAAATATACGCCGGAATATGATTCTTTGCCGCATACTCCTTGACGGCGCGCAGCATGGGCATGGGACCGCAGGCAAAAATCACATCCGCGGACAGTCCGTTTTGTGAAATGGCATCCATCACATTTCCTTTTGTACCCACGCTTCCGTCCTCCGTTGCAACAGTAACGGTTCCATACTGCGACAGTTCCTCTGACAGAAACAGTTCCCGGTTTCTATAACCGACAATGATTTGTAGGTTCTCTTTTATGTCATTTTTATCACAGTCCGCTTGCCCGCTTAGTAGGTTCAGCTCTTTGGCAAGCTGCAGCATGGGCGGAATCCCGATACCGCCTCCCATCAAAAAGACCCTCCTGCCAATTCCTTTTTCCACGGGGAAGCCGTTCCCAAGTGTTCCCAGAATATCGATTCTTTCTCCCACATGATACCCGGAAAATTCCGCGGTTCCCGCACCGGCAATCCGGTATACAATTCTCAACCTTTGATTTTCCCGATCCGCCTCACAGATACTGATGGGCCTCGGGAGCAGCGTCGATGCGTTTTGCGGATAAATCGAAATGAACTGCCCTGCCTTGGCATCCTCTGCTAAATCCGTTTCTATCCACATATCATAAATATGTTCGGCAATTTCGGTCTGCTCATAGACCGTTGTTTTTACTTTCTTCTTCCGTGCCATTTTAATCTCCTTTCCGGAGCGTCAGCAACGGGGCGGCGGGAAATCCGCGAAAGCGGTTTCCCGTCTGCCATCAGGGCTATTTGTGACGCTCCTGCACAAATAGCTGTGTGAAAAATCAGCGCATCAGCGTGATTTTTCAATCTAATCTCCTTTCCGGAGCGACTTGTCGCGATCTTACCAAAGTAAGATTGCAAATATCAGATTTACGTCTGCCCTCAAAGCTATTTATGCCTACGTGTCTCTGAATCAATACTGTCGCCTGTCTCATAGCGTATAGACAATTTCTCCGCCGCAAATCGTCATATGAACTCTTCCTGTCAATTTCTGTGAAAGAAACGGTGTATTGCGGGATTTGGAATGAAACTCCTGCGCAGTCCATGTCTCATCGGGATCAAAGATCACAATATCCGCCGGTCCGTTCTCTGCCAGATATCCGGCATCCAATCCATACATGTCCGCAGGATTGCAGGTCATCTTGGCAAGCAGCTGGGGCATAGTCAGAATATGGCTCTGAACCAGATATTCATTACAAATAGGAAGCGCGGTCTCAAGTCCGATGATCCCGCTTGGAGCCTCGGTAATGGGTTTTGCCTTTTCTTCGTCACTGTGGGGCGCATGATCCGTTGCAATCAGATCGATGGTGCCGTCCTTTAATCCCTCCCAAATCGCCTGCCTGTCCGCTTCCTCGCGAAGCGGAGGATTCATCTTTGCCATGCTGCCCTTCTGAATCACCGCATCCTCGGTCAGCGCAATGTGGTGCGGCGTAGCTTCCGCATGAATAGCGGCTTTTCTGCCGCTGACAGTGCCCGGATTCTCCGTACTCATGCTTCTTAAGGTTTCTTTTGCTCTGCGCACCAGCTCCACCGCCTCTTTGCTGCTGATATGCTGTATATCTATGATCGCTCCCGTTTCTATGGCAAGCGCCAGATCCCGTTTTACCAGAGAGATTTCCGCTTCTCTGGGAGAACCGCCGATGCCATAAAACGCAGAAGCCTTCCCCGCATGAATACCGTTATTCGTAATATATGTCTTATCCTCCTCATGAAAGCTGATCGGTGCATTCAGCGCCGCCGTACGGAGCATGGCCTCTCTGACAATCGCTTCATCCATGAGCGGGATTCCGTCATCGGTAAAGCCTGCCGCCCCCGCCTGCCTGAGCTGTTCCAGCTCCGTCAGCTGACGGCCCTGTAAGCCCATGGTCACACAGGCACAGGTTTCCACATGGATTTTGGTTTTCTTTCCTTTTTCGAGCACATATTGCAGGGGCTTAATTCGATCCACAGCAGGTCTGGTGTTTGCCATTAGCACTACGGTCGTAAATCCGCCAGCCGCTGCGGCCGCTGCGCCGGTTTCAATATCCTCCTTATAGGTAAAGCCCGGATCTCTAAAGTGCACATGCACATCCACAAGCCCCGGCGCTGCGATGCAGCCTGAGGCATCCACGAGCTCGATTTCTTTCAGCGCAATTTCCTCCTGCCTGTATGCATTTAAATACGCCTGCATCTGATCATGCTCTGCAATTTTCAGGATTTTGTTTTTTTCAATCAGGATATCAAGCTTTCCTTCACGTTTGCTTCCCGGATCTATGAAATATCCATGTTCAATTAACAGCATATGGTATCCTCCAAATATGCAATTTGATGCCGCAGCCCGGTACACAGCCGGTCCAAAGCAGGTTATCCCTTCATCTCAGTATCAGTCTACTACAAAATTGAAGCCTCGTACAGACATCACATTATCCAAATATTACGCTTTTCCCGATATCCTCCAGTTTCAAAACGATAAACGGATAGGACGGCGTATCGGATATTTCCTCCTCCGGCCCCGGTCCGGTTAATGTGGTATCCACATAAATTCCGTTCGTCGTTTCATAAAGTTCATCCACAGTAATGCTGTAACCCCCTGTCTTCTGCTGCCCATAACCGATGCAAATATACAAATATCCCTTATCCGCATATGTCATGCGAAAAGGCTCTGTCTTTTTTTGTTCCAATGTATCCGTAAGTTCCTTCGGAAATTCATCGGGCGATAATACGGTATATTCCAGATCCGCGATTTTCTCCGTGCGGTCATTGACCGTACCGCATCCTGACAGCAGCATGGGCAACGCCATTGCCAGTATCAGCTTTCCCGTTTTTTGCATCCATTTTCCGCAGAATCCTCTTTTGCACTTCCTGCTCTTTTCATTTTTTTCGTCATATTTCAGCATAGCAATATCCATCGTTTTTTACCATTTTATTAATTCTCATTGCCGGCTATGCCATCTTTTCGGACTTTCTATTGATTTAAAAAAGCATCTCAACTATAATAAAAAAGGAATATTTGTATGATCGTAAAAGAGGTAGTCTATGATTCGTTTTATTATTGTTGCAGCATTTGTCGTATTGTTTTTGATTCTGAGCATTCCCCTCATGCTGGTGGAATGGATCATCGGTAAATTCAATCCGGATCTGAAAAGCCGCAGCTCCCTTGCCATAGTCAACTGGGCTTTCCGCGCAGTGGCATTTTTAAGCGGCGTGAAGCAGACCATTATCGGGGAAGAAAACGTACCCAAAGACGCCCCCGTACTTTACATTGCAAATCACAGAAGCTACTTTGACATTGTACTGACCTATGTACGCGTACCGCGTCCTACCGGCTACGTAGCCAAAAAAGAAATGACGCACATTCCGCTGCTCAATGTCTGGATGCGCAATCTTCACTGTCAGTTTTTGGACAGAGATGATATCAAGGCCGGCATGAAAACCATACTGACCTGTATTGAAAAAATAAAATCCGGAATTTCCATCTGCATCTTTCCGGAAGGTACCAGGAACAAATCAGAGTCCGAGACTTCTTTAATGGAATTTCATGAAGGCAGCTTTAAAATTGCCCAGAAATCCGGCTGCGCCATCGTTCCGATTGCCATTCATAATACTGCGGAAATCTTTGAAAATCATTTTCCCAAGGTTTTTAAAACTCACATCGTGATTGAATACGGCAAACCTTTTTATATCAAGGATTTGCCGAAGGAACAGCAGAAGACGGTCGGCGTCTATACAAGGGATCTGATTATTGAAATGCTGGAAAAAAATAAGGACTTATGATACAAAAAAACGCTCCGCCGGAAATCCGGCCGGAACGTTGTCATGCTTGATCAGAGATATCATCTAATCAGGTATTCTGTCCATTTTCATCCTTCAATATCTCCACCACATGGGAAAGTCCCATACCGTGCGATGCCTTTACAAGTATGGTATCCCCCCGCTTAAGTACATTCGGAAGATCCGCTTCAAGAGCATCACGGGTCTCGTAATAATGCAGCTTCATACCGCAATCCTTTCCCTGTGTCCGCGCATCATCATGAACAGATTCCGAGAGTGCCTGCTTGGCCGCCTCATACATATGTCTTGATAAACCGCCCACACATAGCAGGACATCCGCTTTTCCGACGGCATACCTGCCGATTTCCTCATGCAGCGAAGCCTCGTCACTTCCAAGCTCAAACATATCACCAAGCACCGCCACCTTTCTGGTAAGCGCCGTAGAAAGCAGATCCAATGCGCCCTTTACGGATGCAGGATTTGCATTATAACAATCATCAATCACGGTACGGTCCCTGCATCTGATCAGATTACTCCTGCCTCCCACGGGTTTTACCGATGCGATCCCCGCCCGTATCTGCTCTAAAGAAAGGCCAAGCATAATACCGACCGCCGCTGCGGCAAGCGCATTATACACCATATGCACGCCGGGAAGCGGTATCTGCGCGGTAAATTCACCCTGCGGCGTATGAATCCTACAGACACTTCCAAACAGTCCTTTATTTTCTATCTCATCCGCATAGACCGGATGATTTTGATGCATTCCAAAAAATACGGGCTTTATCCCTTTTACCTCTGTCAGCGTACAGAGCTTATCATCATCCCCGTTCAGACAAATACCGGCGTTCTTTGCCATATAATCAAAAATCTCGGATTTTGCCTGTAAAATACCATCCCTGGAATGAAGCGATTCCAGATGGCACTGTCCGATATTAGTTATGACACATATGTCAGGTCTTGCGATTTTGCTCAGGCGATGCATTTCTCCGAATTCACTGATACCCATTTCCAGTACTGCCGCCGTGTGCTCCTGCCTGATCTGCATGACCGTCAGCGGAAGTCCCACCTCATTATTATAATTGCCCGCGGTTTTTAACACATGATACTTCTGTTCCAATACCGATGCGATCAATTCCTTTGTGCTGGTCTTTCCGACACTTCCGGTGATACCCACCACAGGAATCGTCAATGTTTTCCGATACGCCTGCGCAATATCCTTTAATGCCTGAAAGCTGTTTTTGACCAGAATATACGGACCTGCGGGCGCCACAGGCGCCTTTTCACAGACAACGCCGAGCGCACCTTGTTTATATACGCTTGGAATAAAGTCATGACCATCCACGCGCTCGCCTTCGGCCGCTATAAAAACGCATCCGGGCTGCGCCTTTCTCGAATCTATGATTACACCGGCTGCCTGCTGCCTGATTTTTTCCTGATCTAAGCCGGCATGGAGAATTCCCCCGCATGCCTCTGCCATCTGTTCTAATGTCATATGATCCCCTTATCCGTTTTGATCTGAAACTCTTTACGCCGCACACCGCCTAGGACTGATATTTTCTCAGGGAAACCCTGATAATCCATTCGCACAGCTCCGGGAATTCCACGCCGATTGCCCTTGCCTCCTGCGGAATCAACGAAAGCGGCGTCATTCCCGGAAGCGTATTTCCTTCCAGACAATAGAAATTTTCCTCTTCATCCATCATAAAGTCAAATCTTGTATATGTTTTCAGTCCCAATGCATGAAATGCAGAAACCGCAATATCCTGAATTTCCTTTGTCTTCTCAGGGCGTAAATCAGCAGGACAGGTTTCCACCGTGCTTCCGGCCTGATATTTATTTTTATAATCATAAAAGCCCTCTTTGGGTTCGATTTCGACAACAGGAAGCGCCGCGCCATCCATGACGCAGACCGTAAATTCCCGTCCTTTGATATACTGCTCAATCAGGATCTGCCCGTCATACCGTGCGGCATCCTTCATTGCCGCTTCATATTCCGTCTGATTGTTCGCAATATATACCCCCACACTCGAGCCGCCGTTACAGATTTTGACCACGCACGGAAATGCCGGCGCAGGATCAGTATCCCCTCTTTTTGCCAAAGTACATGCCGGAGTCGGAATTCTGTGATATGTAAATAATTCCTTTGTCAGTGCTTTATTCATTGCAAGCGCACTGCTGAGGTAATCGGTTCCGGTATATTTGATATCAAACAGATCAAAAGCCGCCTGAAGCTTTCCGTTTTCTCCGCTTTCTCCGTGAAGCGCCAGAAACACAATATCCGCCTGTTTACAAATATCAATCACATGAGGGCCGAAAAAGACATTTGGATTGTCCTTTCTCCGTGCCCGGACCGCGGACAGATCTGGATTGACTTCGGCAATGGAAGAAATTCCCTCAGCCCAGTCTCTTTCAAGCTCAAAAATTCTGTCATAATCCTCTTTCTCATAGCCCAAATAGGAGTCCAGCAAAATCACCTGATGCCTGTCTTTCAGTGCCTGATAAATCATGCTGCCCGAAGTCAGTGATACATCTCTTTCCGTGCTGATTCCGCCTGCCAATACTACTATTTTCATATCATCAATCATCCTTTCCTGATTTCCATGATGCCCACGATACCCATGATTTTTCTGATTTTCATGATGCTCGGCTTATGATCCGCTGCGCTCCTCCAGAATGATCTCACACATCATCAGAACCAATGCCGAATTCTGATAGCTGTCCGCCGTGATACTGTCGCCCGGGGTATCGCTCTGACGCTGTCCCGCCCCGGAAATATAGCTGATTCCTTCCGCATTCCTGCCAAGCAGATAATGCAGATGATTTTCCTGCACTGTCACATATTCATGATTGGTAATCACATAATTTACCACGGAGAATTTCACCATCTGATCGCAGATATCCTGAAGCTGATCGCTGCATACCAGATATGGATTCTTGGAGGATACGGAGGAAATTTCCTCCACCTGTGACATGAGTTCCGTAATCATATCGCTGCACAAGGCGGTATCCACCGTATATTTACAGGACATATATGCCATCTTTCCGTAAAAATCCATACTGCCGGTTCTTTCTCCCTGCTTTGCCAGATAATTCCTGATCACCGTATGATAAGAAGCATAGCCTGTTGCCCTGTATAATTGTGCCGCTGCATAAAAATAATAATCGGCATCCTGCCCCGAAAGGTTTTTCTTCTCCAATAATCGAAACGCCTCCTGCGCCTTTAACAGACATTCCGCGCTGTGGCGTGCGTCAAATTTTTTTTCATCCTGGGAAAACTGAGCCAGTATCCCGACATAACAGGAGAGCTGCTCATAGGTCAGTTCCTCCGGAGCAAGCGTCATAACCTCATCCACTCGCTTTTTCAAAATGTCCAGAACATCGGGAATTCCGTTTCCGCTGTCCACAGTGCCAAGGTCATCCGTAAAGATACCGGTATAATATTCAAATGCAATCAGCAGATTCCCGATTGTCTGCGCGTCCTTCTTCAGATTCTGTCCCTGATATCCCGCTTCGGTTTCCCACAATTCTTCAAAGGCCAGACAGGAGGACCGGAACACTTCATCATACAAGCTTTCTCCGATCCGGAATCGATAGGATTCCCCAATGACCGGAGTTACAATATAATAAGTTCCGTTCTCAACCAGACCCGTAAAAACTCCGGCGCTGATCTTCTCTCCGGTCTGCTCGTCCAGCCCGGCATATTCTATTGTTCCGCTGTATACGGTATTTCCGCTTTCCGCATCCATGACGCTAAACGAATCCGAAAGTCCGTTTCCTCGAAACAGTACTACCTTATCGCCGCCCGGCTCATAGCCGATTTGATCCGTCAAGACTCCCGGCTTCATAGCTGCAAACTCATAATCCGGCTGCACTGCGCCGCCGGCCATACCTATATAACCGTTCTGCTCTGTCGCCGCAGTGTTTCGTAACTGCGAATCGCTCCCCCGGGAAGCGCATCCGACAGACAGGCAAATGCACAAAATAAACGCTATCCAATGCTTTACTTTCAATGAATTCCTCCAAACCATACGGCATATCGAACATAAGTCTCAATCATTGTATGGAACCAATAAGATCATACCACGTTCGGGAGTTCCGGTAAAGTAATCATCGTTTTTTCACTCACCCGGTATTTTCTGCGTCCGGACATATGTAAACGTGCATGGACTCCATGCACGTAATCTATAGAAAGCAATCGATAAAAAAGGTATTTTAACAGAAGATAAGAAAAAGGAGTATGAGATCGATTACTTATTTTCTTCTGCTATACTTTACTATATTCTCCTTTTTCTTTTTCGTTCCTGTCGATTATTGAAGCAGCGTCAAAGGGTTGACCGGCTCACCGTCCCTGGTCATGGCAAAATATACATTGGTCCCTTCCAAGGTATAATACTTGGTAGGCGCTGCTACGGTTCCGAGCAGATCGCCCTGATTCACGGTATCCCCTGCCGCTACCTGAATGTCCGCAAGCTGTCCGTAAGTCAGCTCATAACCGCTTCCCAATGCCACGGTCACTGCGTTTCCGATTTCTTCATTATAAAAAACCTCGCTGACTACGCCGTCTGCTGCCGCCGTAATATTCTCGCCTTCAACTGCGGAAATGACAATCGCAGGACTGTATTTATATTGTCCGAGAGTCGGATAATATACATAAGAGTCCATGCTATAATTAATCACCACATTACCAACCACCGGCCAGGCAAGGGATGCACTTTCATCAAAAATAAGCGCCTGCGTTTTTTCCTGTATGATTTCCGCCTGTGTCATAGAGCTCATGGATTCGGCGACGTCCTCCTGTTTTTGATCCGCAGTATTTTCGGGCTCGTCCCTATTTTCATCCTCCTGCTGCGAATCCTGTTCCTCTGTCTGGTTTCCCTTGGCAAGATCAGGATTCAGGACATCCCCTGAATTTGCTTCCTGATATTGTCTGTAAAGCTCGGGATCCACATCCAGATCATTGTGTTCTACAAAACCGCCTGCCTGATCGTCCGCAAGAGTGCTGTCCACTGCATCAGCGGTATCATTTGTATTTTCCTCTTCCAGAGAAGAAAAATCAATCCTCTGATTATCATTCTGTGCTTCATTTTTCTGTCCGATATAGATTCCCGTCACGGTTAACGCCGACAATACTACCAAAGAAGTGACAAGCATGGTAATTTTTTCCCTGCCAAGCCCCCTTTTGCCGATTCTTCTTTTGTTCCGGTTATTTCCGGAAAAATTACTTCCATGTCTCATTCCCATATTCACTACCCCCTGTGCGCCTAAATGATTCGAACTCCGATCAAGACCGGCTCCGATGATATTCCTTATAAAAGCTGTTCAGGGTTAGTGTTACCTGTATTTTGCTAAATATTCATATCATAAATTTTTCATAGCTGTTTCACATCGGTTATGGGATCGCTTATTCCCTGATAAAAGCATTATGCAATTCTCATAAAAACAATATCCTGATAAAAATAACGAATAATGTCCATAAAATCATTTCCGTCCTGCGCAAGGCTGCAGGCCTTATTGATACTAAGCCCGAATCCGTGTCCCGCTCCCCTGCACGAAAAAATAACATTATTGTCATTTTCTTCCATATCAAAATGAGAGGAGGGAAGGCCCAAAAGCTTTCGGAAGGTTTCACCTCCTACGCGGATACTGTCAAACTCCTCTCCCTGTACGGTAAGCGAAAGCACGTAGCCCGCCTCATCCCTGGCATCGATCGACACCTCCGCCGTCGTAAGCGTACTGCATCCCGTAAGTTCTTTCAGATATTCAAAAAACTCCGCTCTGGAAAAAGAGATTCGGTTTAAGTATCCCTCTGACATCATATCTTCCTCACACACTGCGGATACCAGATACGGGAACCGGTCCCCAAATACCTCCGCCGCATCCCTGGTAGCGCCGGCGCTGATCTGATGATACGCCGTTTCTATTGCAAGGCCCTGATATGTAATAATGATTCCGCCTGTTTCTTCTACTGCATTTACGTAGTTTTCAAAGAGCTCTGCTCCCTCCGTACCCAGAGCCTCCTTGAGCTCGTCGAGCGTACGGACACTGTCCGCCACACATGCACCCATCTGCTCCGATTCGTAAACCACCTGTGTGCGCAGCAACACAGCCATAGCCATTAACGCTTCTTTCGGCTGGGCAGCCGACATTGTCTGACTTAACGCGCTGACCAAATATTCCTCCATGGGAATTTCCAATGTGCCGGAGGATCTGTCACAAATGACATAATAATCGGTTTCCGCAGTCTGCTGCAAATCCGTCCGGATCTCTTCCTCCCCTGCCGTATCTTTTCTTTCAGTCTGCCCCGAAAACACAAAGGATAGCGCAAGCGGGAGCATAAACATACAAAAAACGATCACCGGGAGGCTTCCTGCCGGAAGCCTTCTCATGATCGTTTTCTTTCGTTTATGTTTTTTTTGATTCTGCCTTAGCAGCATTTCCCGATAGGAAAAAGAGCCCGATCCACTTTGCATTTCATGCTTTGATACTTTGTCCATGCCACACCTCTTAAGTATTGTATGCAAAGCGCAGAACTTTCATGCAAATTGCAAAGCCTATTTCGCAACATCGATATGCTGCACCGTACCGGCAGTGCCATCCTCAAACAGAAATACGCCCGTCCGTCGTATCACGCCGTTGGTCTGATTGGTTTTTGTATCCTTCAGAGAAAATTCAGTGGATACATTGTTTAAGCAAATGGCGCCCACGCCTGCATCCTTCAGGTGATACAGGACGTCCCCGCCGTTTTCATCCTTCGTCCAGATCAGCAGCTTATCAAAAATTTCATCATCTTCGTCAATCCAGCCGTCCCGGTCATCATCGTAAGCCGCAAGCTCGGAAAAACCGTTTCCCGTGGCGGTTCCGAACAGTTCACTGCCGTCGCCGATTCTGCCGTCCCCGTTCCGATCCAGCGCCAGATAACCGCTTCCTTTTTCAAGTACGGAAATCCGGTCCAGAATGCCGTCATTGTCAAGATCAAAAGTAAATTTCTGATCCGAAAGAGCTGCCATATCCGTATTCAGATTTATGACAAGCGGATCGCACAGCTTCGTATCCGGCATCTCATAGTGCTCCTCATAATATTCCATAAAGCTTCTGGACATACTCAAAGAAAGATCAAACTGAATTTCCCTGCCGTCTTTCGTGGCTGCCTTTCCCATAGTCTCAAAGGCCGTAGTCTCCGTTTCGGAATGAAAGTAACGCAGATCCAAAGACGAGCCTTGCACCGGAAACGCCACGAGTGCATTCACCTCATGCAGATACAACGGAGCGCCGCTTTGCCTTGTAACAGAGCTCTGGGCTCCGTATATGTAACCGTCCTCGGTCATACCTCCCTGTTTTTTGTGGCCCAAAAACAAGTCAAGCAGATATGTCAGGCATTCGTGTCTGACTCTCCGAAGCACCTCTATCCTGCCTGAGCCGCTCACATCCTTGACACTGTAATTTTCTGATCTTGCATATCTGAGTCCAGACATGACATCTGTATCATTTTTTTGCAGTCCGGGCATAACTGCCCATCCTGTCAGCAGATTTCCAAAGGTTCCCTGCTGTAATTTCGCACTTCCCTGTGTCGCAGTGTTTACACCCACTGCCGTAACAGAAGTTTGACTTCTGGCGGATTCCATTCCTACATTACTGGAATCAATTCGCAAATTTTGCCCCCTATTTGTATAATTCAGCCCCGCCATGCGGCCGTCACGCCGGGTTCTGTATTTAATATATCGACCTCGCTTTCCAAAAAATGAATACGGCAATTCCATTTTCAAGGTCTTTGGGACATACTTTATGCTTTTCATTTCCGCCAAACCGGCGAAACACACTCTGCGTGTTTCGCCGGTTATACATAGATTATTCTTCTACTCTATTATAATTAATCAGACAGCCTTTCAAAATAATCTGTCTTTCCTCATCCGTCAGATCGCCAAGCGTCAGCGTAAATTCCTTAAGGCCTTCCTCCTTCACAACATAGGCTTTGATTTCGCAGGCCTTCTCTTCCACTGCTTTACGGATATCCGGAATAAAGATATAGTCGTGATTCTGAAACGGAAGCTCGCCTTTTTCAATGAGGAATGGCAGCATACCCCAGTTGATCAGATTGCTTCTATATCGCTTGGTCGCATACTCATTTGCAATGTTTGCCCAACCGCCAAGCACCTTCTGGCAGCTTGCGGCCTGTTCTCTCGCAGAACCGTCGCCCGGCTTAACCGCAAATATGGTAGATCCGATACCGAAATTCGTATGGTTTACTCCGGGGAACCGTTTCTTAATTTGTTCCATAATCTGATGAATTTCCGGGAATACCTGACAGGGTTTGTCCGTTCCGGTGCCCGCAAGCAGAGCTTCTCTTGCTTTTTCCGCCTTCTGAATCTCTTTTGCAAGTCCTACATAGGCAGGATCCTTTCTGGAAAGCGTAAACTCTGCAAGTCCAAGCGGATTGGAACGATATGAGGATGTCTCTCCGGAAGGAATCAGCTCATCCGTAGTGGTAACCGGATCATGAATCTCGGATACTACTTTTAACACCAGATGATCCGTTAACGCTGCCATTGCAGGCCAGTCCTTGATATTCGGGCCGAATTTGATCTCGACACTTTCATCAGCAACTCCCTTGGAATCAAAAACACGGTTCGCATATATATTGGCATCAAAGTGATATTTATATTTACCGATTTGAACAGGAACATCCGTTGCCGCAGTCAGCGCTCCTTTGTTTGCCGCAGTTGCCGCAATCGAACGCGCATCCATCAACGCAACGGAAGAAATCTGCCCGTTCTGAAGCTTGGAGCCTTCTCTGTTCGGGAAGTTTCTGGTTGAATGACGAATACTGAACGCATTGTTTGCCGGAGTATCCCCCGCGCCAAAGCACGGTCCGCAGAAAGCGGTTTTCAGAACCGCGCCGGTCTCCATCAATGCGGCTGCGCAGCCGTTCTTGATCAGCTCCATATAGATCGGCATGGAAGCAGGATATACGCTTAATGTAAATTCATCGCTTCCGATATAGCTTCCCTTCATGATATCCGCTGCCGCGCAGATGTTTTCAAAGCCGCCGCCTGCACAGCCTGCAATAATACCCTGATCTACCATGAACTTACCGTTTCTTACTTTATTCTTTAAGGTAAATTCAACCGCACCGCCCAAACTGACCGCTGCGCGCTTTTCAACATCGTTCAAAATATCATCCAGATTTGCATTCAGTTCTTCAATTGTATACACATTACTCGGATGGAACGGCATTGCAATCATCGGCTTGATCGTGCTCAAATCAACCGTAATCATACCATCGTAATAAGCCACCTGCCCGGGGTTTAATTCTTTATATTCTTCCACGCGTCCGTGAATATCGTAGAATTCCTTTACCTGTTCGTCGGTTCTCCAAATAGAAGACAGGCAGGTTGTTTCGGTCGTCATGACATCTACACCGATACGGAAATCAGGAGAAAGCCCTGACACTCCCGGTCCAACGAACTCCATCACTTTATTTTTGACATATCCGTTACCGAATACGGCGCCGATAATGGCAAGTGCCACGTCCTGCGGACCAACGCCGCGCATCGGCTCTCCGGTCAGATACACGCCGACTACTCCCGGCATATGAATGTCATAAGTCTGGTTCAGCAGCTGCTTTACAAGCTCAGGACCGCCTTCTCCCATTGCCATGGTGCCGAGCGCACCGTAGCGGGTATGGGAATCGGAACCGAGAATCATTTTACCGCCGCCTGCCAGCATCTCGCGGGCAAACTGATGAATGACCGCCTGGTGAGGCGGCACATACACACCGCCGTATTTTTTTGCACAGGAAAGGCCGAACATATGATCATCCTCATTGATCGTTCCGCCTACTGCACAAAGAGAATTGTGACAGTTAGTTAAAACATAGGGAATCGGGAACTTTTTCAGTCCTGACGCTCTCGCCGTCTGAATAATCCCAACAAAAGTAATATCATGGGAAGTCAGCTTATCGAATTTGATTTTCAACTTCTCCATATTACCGGATGTATTATGTTCCTTTAAGATGCCGTAAGCCATGGTAGCTTCTCTGGCCGCTTCTTTTGTGATCTCCCCGCAGCCCCTGCTCTTGATCTCATCAAGCGCCTGCGCGGTATCAGGGATGACCTCAGTACCGTTTACCAGATATGCCCCTCCCTCAAGTAAATTAATCATGTCGCATCCTCCGTTTCTGTCTTTGTAATCAGTTCCAGTACTTTTCACTATCGGGCTTATTTTTCACACGATAATTCTCTTGTATTATAATAGATGTATAAATGGAAAGCAAGTAGGACGGATGGCGCAAAGCAAGCAGAACGGTGCAACTATAGGTTGCGGGAAAGCACCTCACGGTTGATTTTCATTTATATCACTTAATGATACAATGACACGGGAGGTAGAAAGATTGAAAAATTCATTTTTCAATCTCAAGTTTGTGTCTGCGCGCTGCTTGACAGCAAACTTGTTATGCACAAAGGGCGGCGCAGAAATGGGGAGAAATATGAGTTTTTCAGAAAAGATACGTTTCATACGCAATCAGTATCATTTATCACAGGAAGAGCTTGCAGAAGAACTGAAGGTAAGCAGACAGACCGTGTCAAAATGGGAATCAGGTGCATCCTATCCCGAAATCGAAAAATTACTCGCAATCAGCAGCCTTTTTGAGGTATCTACGGACTATCTGCTGAAAGACAGCGAACAGTCGAAGCAGGAAAGCACTCTTGACAGGCTGGTGCTTCAATTTCTGGCTTCTGCCCAGGATATGGACGGCATTTCCAAGGAGCTCATAGATATCATGAGGGACGGTATTATAGATTCGCATGAAAAGATACGCATGAAGTCCGTTATTCGTACCTTGGACGAGGTATCGCAGATCATTGAAGAAATCAAGCAAAAAATACATCATCACGAACACACGACAGATATCTGAAAGCTCCGCCGTTTGCGAATAAAACAGGTATGTTCGCGAAAGATGTAAAAACAGGGCTTGATTTATTGTATATTAATAACCATGACCGAATATGAAACATCATGAAAACACCATGAGGGAGGGTATATACATAAAGACAACGGATATTGATCTGAAAACTATGAAATTCGTATGGCTGAAACTTGCCATGGGAGCCGTGATTACCTTAGCGTCCATCATCCTGTTGGTATTCTTTATGCTGATCGGTTCCGCTTTCGGAGGCGGCGGTATGTATATCATGCTGATTCTCTGGCTCGCATTGACCGGCGGCGCACTCGACGTCATTCCCGGTATGGGCTCCATTACCGGTATTCTGGAAACCTTTATCGGAATTGCACTCGGCTATGTGGACGAATGCTGCCTTGGCTGCTGCTTCTTACATCATCAGGAGGGCGCTTTGATCCTGCCCCGGCCGGCTCCTTAACCGTACATAAACAAATCCGGCATAAACAGATTTCCTCTGTCTATGCCGGATTTTCCGGTTTTTATCAATCTCTTATACGATCAGACACTCACCCATGTCCAATCTCTATTTATTTAATGTTACCTTATCCAGATGCCAGATTTCATCCACATATTCCTGAATGGTTCTGTCAGAAGTAAACTTGCCTGCACATGCAACATTTAAAATCGCACTCTTTGCCCAGCCTGCTTCATCCCTGTAAGCAGTCTCCACTTTCCGCTGCGCCTGCGCATAAGACTTGAAGTCCTTCAGGATAAAATAGGTATCTGCCTTGGAGGTACTCTGGGTATTTAACAGAGAGTTATATAATGTCCGAAACAGCTCGGTATCACTCGAATAGGTTCCGTTAATCAGCTGCATCAGAACCTTGCGGACATCCGGATCATTATTAAAGATTTCCATCGGATCATATCCGCCCTGATTCTCATAACGAATTACTTCATCGGAGGAAAGTCCGAAGATGAATGCATTTTCCGCACCAACTTCTTCCACGATCTCCACATTTGCACCATCCATAGTTCCCAGTGTCAGGGCGCCGTTTAACATAAACTTCATGTTACCGGTTCCGGAAGCCTCTTTACTTGCGGTGGAAATCTGTTCAGATACATCCGCTGCCGCAAAGATCATCTCCGCATTGGATACACGATAATTCTCAATGAATACGACCTTGATCTTGCCGTTAATGGAAGCGTCATTGTTAACCACATCCGCAACCGCGTTGATCAGTTTAATGGTCAGCTTTGCATTGCGATAGCCTGCTGCCGCCTTCGCCCCAAATATAAAAGTTCGGGGATAGAACTCCATATTCGGATTTTCTTTCAGGCAATTATATAAGTACATTACATGCAGGATATTGAGCAGCTGACGCTTATATTCATGCAGACGCTTTACCTGAACGTCAAAAATGGATCTGGGATCAACTTCAATTCCATTGTTTTCGAGAATGTATTTAGCCAGACGAACCTTATTCCGGTATTTGATATTCATGAATTCCTGCTGGGCCTTTTCATCGTCCGCATAGACTTTCAACTTATTAATCTTGGGCAGATCGGTGATCCAGTCATTTCCCACATGTGCCGTTACCCAATCCGCAAGTAACGGATTTCCGTGCAGAAGGAAACGTCTCTGCGTAATGCCGTTTGTCTTATTATTGAATTTCTGAGGCATCATCTCATAGAAATCCCTCAGTTCCTGATTCTTTAAAATTTCGGTATGAAGCCTAGCTACACCATTGACGCTGTATCCTGCGCAGATTGCCAGATGCGCCATTTTAACCTGTCCATCATAAATAATTGCCATCTTTCGGATTTTTTCCTGATTACCGGGATATTTCTGTTCAATCTGTGCGATAAAGCGGCGATTGATTTCTTCAATAATCTGGTAAATTCTCGGAAGCAGTCTGGAGAACAGCTCGATCGGCCATTTTTCCAATGCCTCTGCCATAATGGTATGGTTGGTATATGCACAGGTCTTGTTTGTCACGTCCCATGCCTCATCCCATGTCAGATAATACTCATCCATCAAAATACGCATCAGCTCAGCAATTGCAACTGTCGGATGAGTATCATTGAGCTGGAAGGTCACCTTCTCATAGAACTTCCGGATATCCTTATGGGTTCTCATGTATTTTGCTACCGCTTCCTGTACGGACGCAGAAATAAAGAAATACTGCTGTTTTAAACGAAGCTCCTTACCTGCATAATGATTATCATTCGGATAAAGAACCTCTACGATATTGCGTGCAAGATTCTCCTGCTCAACGGCTTTCTGATAATCACCTTTATCAAAGGAATCCAAGCGGAAGCATTCTACCGGCTCCGCATCCCAGATACGAAGCGTATCTACGATTCCGTTTCCATAGCCGACAATCGGAAGATCATACGGAATTGCCTTAACTGCCTGATAGCCCTCCTGATAAAAGTTGCTTCTGCCGTTTTCATCCACGCGGCAGTTGACATAGCCGCCGAATTTTACTTCTTTTGCATATTCCGGACGGCGGAGTTCAAACGGATTTCCGTCCACCAGCCAGTTATCGGGTACCTCAATCTGATAACCGTCATGGATCTCCTGCTTAAACATACCGTAACGATAACGAATGCCGCAGCCATATGCAGAATAACCAAGCGTTGCAAGAGAGTCCAGGAAGCATGCTGCCAATCTTCCGAGACCGCCGTTTCCAAGCGCCGCATCCGGTTCCTGATCTTCAATCACGTTGATATCCAGCCCCAGCTCCTCAAGCGCATCCTTCGCATCCTTGTATGCCTGCAGATTGATCATAATATTACCAAGGGCACGACCCATCAAAAATTCCATGGACAGATAATAAACTGTCTTGGGATCCTTTTTCTCAAAATCTTCCTGCGTATCCATCCAGTTATTGATCACCTGATCCTTTACCGCATAGGCTACTGCCTGAAAAATCTGCTGTGGCGTTGCTTCTTCCAGAGTCTTTCTATACAGCGTCTTTACATTATAAACAACGCTTCTTTTAAACAGTTCCTTGTCAAAAGATTTTTTGGCTACTACTGCCGTACTTTTCTTTGGCATTTCATTCTCCTCCTTGAAAATTCACTTCGGATTTTATTATATCGTAAGAACCGCCGAAATAAAATAGAAAACGTGTATAATTTAATAAGAATTTGAGTAAAATTCTGTACTTTTTGCAAAAATTCCGCCGATAAGGTCAGTGTCAATTCCCTCCCGCAGCGGTGAATGTTCTTTGTTTTTATTTTTGAATCGCTTTGCGGTATTTGAGCGGTGAACTCCCATAGCAGCTCTTAAACGTACGGATAAAATAGCTGTCACTTGAAAATCCCGAACGAAGCGCAATCTCGGTAACAGGCAGATCCGTTGTCTCCAGAAGCTTTTTGGCGCAGGTCAATCGTAAATGATTGACATATCCGGTAAATGTCAGATAAAAATGTTCCTTAAAATAACGGGAAAGATACTTTTCCGACAAATGAAATTCACCGGAAAGCGACTGAAGTGTGATTTTTTCCCTGTAATGGTCCTGTATATATGCCAGCATCTCTTTTTGAATGTTTGTCCTGTTGGCCGTAGTCGACGAAACAAGCATATGCGCTTCCATAAGCGTCTGCATAAACTGCAGCAGTAAAATACGTGTGCGCAGCTGCTTTAATGATTCATTTGTATCATTGACCGAAATGATTTCATCCAAAAGCCGGCGAAGCTGCGGCTGCCGCCCCTGTGCTATTTTGTGCGTAAACAACAGCTTTCCGCTGCGGATCGGCTGCAGCACCTCTGATTCCAGATCATCCATAGTCTGAAAGGAAACGAATTCCATCGGAAAAAGCAATGTATAATAAGCCACAGTAAGATCCATGGAGCCCATCAAATGAAGCTCTCTGGGATTCACCAGAAAAATATTCCCCTCTGTCCCTATATAATCCTTATCCTCAATCGTAACATAAAGTTCTCCCTGCCTGATATAAATAATTTCCAATTCATCATGCCAATGAACCGGTATTTGAAACACACGTTTTACACTGTGAATATAATACTGATCGTAGGGATATCCCCTTGTGCCGTGCGGTTTATTTTCTTTCAGCTCCAAAATCATAGCGATATCACCTCCTCATCCGCATTTTTCATTTCATTTTATCATAAAGTAGAAATATTGCAATTTTGAGGCGAGAAACTGCAAGCTTTTTATGCATCTATGGGATAAAATGTAATAAATCAACAGTGGACGGTGGGTTCTATGGAAAGCGGAAGAAAAAATTTAAGACAGCTTTTTATTCCGATCTGTCTGGAAACGCTATGCTATATGCTGGCGGGAATGGTGGATACGCTGATGCTCTCATCCGTAAACGACGAAGCGGTCGGTGCGGTCGGAACGGCAAATACCTATATCGGAATTTTCATCATCATGTTTTCCGTAATATCTTCGGGCATGATCGCTGTCATGACACAATATATTGGTGCAGGCAGAATCGGAGTTGCCTATCAGGCCAGACAGCTTGGTCTTGCCTTTAATGCAATCGTCGGCGTCGTCCTATCTGTGTTTCTCTTCCAATTCTCCGGTCAGGTTTTAGAATTGGTTGGAGTCGCACCGCTTTTAATGGAATATGCGAAAACCTATTTAAAAATTGTCGGCGGCTTTTGTATCCTGAATGCGCTGATCCCGATTTTCTCAAGCTATCTAAGAGCTTTCGGGCATACCAGACAGCCGTTAATTGCAACCTTGAGCGCCAATCTTATCAATGTGATTTTGAACGCCGTATTTCTCTTTGTAATTCCCATGGGCGTTAAGGGCGTTGCAATTGCAACTGTTTTATCACGTTTGCTCAATCTGCTCCTGGTCATGTTCGCATCCTTTCGGCTGGTCCATGCAAAAGAGAATCCGGAGCGCCAGAAAAACAGCCGCGTTTTTGGACAAATCGTCAAAATCGGGCTGCCCTCCGCGCTTGAAACCGCTTTATATAATCTGGCCATGACGCTTATGATCAGATTTTTGAATCAGATGGATGCAAACGGTATGAATGTTACCGCCAGATCCTACACCATGCAGATTACAAATCTTTCCTATTGCGTCGGTGCAGCATTGGCCCAGGCCAATGCTATTATGACCGGATGGCGAATCGGCAGTCATGAATATGACGCCTGTGATAAAGGGACCAAAAAAGCGGCTGTGATCGGTATTCTCGTGGCAGCCGCGCTGGAGTCTCTGTTCGCACTCTCCTCCGGGCTTCTGATGCAGTTATTTACTGACGATCCTGTCATGATTTCACTGGTTGGCAGATTATTGGCTATAGATATCGTTCTGGAAATCGGCCGTGTCACCAATCTGGTATTCGGCAATGCGCTGAAAACCAGCGGCGACGCCATTTTCCCGACCATTATCGCAGCGGTTTTTATGTATCTGTGCGCTGTCGGCGGCACGTATTTCTTTGGCGTCCGTTTAGGACTGATGGTTGTCGGCGCTTATATCGGCCTGGCCATGGATGAATGCGTACGCGCCCTATGTATGTTTCTTCGCTGGCAAAGCGGCAGATGGCGCCATAAAGGCCTTGTCAGCAACTGACGAACATTAACATCTTTTTTCCCCCAATCGGGTAAATCCCCCGATTATCATATGAGCCGGAGGACCACCAACATCCTCCGGCTCATTCCCTCTCTTTATTTCTTTTTCAACCTGCGCCTTTTATCATCCGGCATTAAGCTTCCACGCACTTCTCAACACCGATAGTCACCGTTTCGCCGTTTACATTCCATTCCTTAGCGCCATCGCAGGTCTGTTCCATCACAAACGCATCGGCCAAAACCTTGGTCGCAATGGTACTTTCGTTCTTTGTCATGATCTGCGCAATCTTTGAATTGCCACTTACATAGACCTTAATATGATCCATGACCTCAAAGCCGCTGTCCTTTCTCATTGTTTGGATCTTGCTGATCACCTCATATACAAAGCCCTCTTCCATCAGCTCCTCGGAAATGTTCGTATCAAGAACAACCGTCATATAGTTGTCCGCTTCAGATACATACCCGGGCTTCTGACTCATTTCGATTAAAAGATCCTCCTTGGAAAGGGATACCTCAAAACCGTCCACATCAAATACAAGCACGCCTTTTTCATTCAGCTCATCCATCGCTGCATTACCGTCAAGCGCTTCCAGATGTGCCTTAATGCCGCCGAGCTGTTTTCCGTACTTAGGTCCCACGGTGCGAAGCTGCGGCTTGAAGGTATAGCCGGTAAAGTCTCTGACGTCATCAGTAAATACAACCCTCTTGACATTCAGTTCATCCCGGATAATCTCCTGATAAAACTCACTTAAGGTCTTATCCGCCTTGATGAACATGGTGCCGATCGGCTGACGGTTCTTGATATTTGCAGTATTACGGGCCGCACGCCCCATAACAACAACCTCCAGAACCTCCTCCATGTCCTCTTCCAGCTTCTTGTCAATCATGGATTCGTCACAGACAGGGAAATCACACAGATGAATGCTTTCCGGCGCCTCCTTGTCAATGCTGCACACAAGATTCCGATAGATTTGCTCCGTCATAAAGGGAACCATCGGCGCTGCACATTTACTGATCGTGATAAGCGCAGTATACAGCGTCATATAGGCATTGATCTTATCCTGTTCCATACCCTTTGCCCAGAAACGTTCACGGCTTCTTCTGACATACCAGTTACTCATTTCATCCACAAAGTTATCCAGTACCTTCGCAGCTTCCGGGATACGATAATGATCCAGATTCTCATCCACACCCTTAATTGCGGTATTTAACTTGGACAACAGCCATTTATCCATAACGGGCAGCTTATCATATTCCAGCTTATATTTAGTCGCATCAAAGCTGTCGATATTGGCATACAATACAAAGAACGCATAGGTATTCCATAAGGTTCCGAGGAATTTACGCTGTCCTTCCATAACGGCCTTTCCATGGAAACGGTTTGGCAGCCACGGTGCGGAATTGGTATAGAAATACCAGCGGATCGCATCGGCGCCGTAACTTTCGAGTGCGTCAAACGGATCAACAGCATTTCCCTTGGATTTGCTCATCTTCTGGCCGTTTTCGTCCTGCACCAGTCCCAGAACAATCACATTCTCATAAGGCGCCTTATTAAACAGCAAAGTGGACTCTGCCATCAAAGAATAAAACCACCCGCGGGTCTGATCCACTGCCTCGGAAATAAACTGGGCCGGGAACTGTTTTTCAAATAACTCCTTATTTTCAAACGGATAATGATGCTGTGCAAACGGCATTGCTCCGGAAT
>CAYTIH010000030.1:0-31775 GCA_964437825.1 uncultured Clostridium sp.
CTTGACAAAAGTCACTTCATAACGGAGGTGTATTTGTGGGCTTATTAGATGGACTGGGGCGGTTTGGTCTAGGCGGACTGGAAGGCATGAACGTATATGATGTACCGGAGACTGAAAAAACGGCTGCGGCAGCGCAGGCGGAGGTTGTGCATGTGCCTCAGGAGCAGGATTTTATTTTTGATAAGTCCTTTATCTGCCCGATCTGTGAGAAGGAATTTAAGGCAAAGACAGTGAAGATCGGTAAGGCAAAGCTGATAGGAACGGATCTCGATCTCAGACCCAAGTATGAAAATATTGATATGCTGAAATATGACGTGATTCTGTGTCCTCGCTGCGGATATGCGGCGCTGAGCAGATATTTCAAATTTCTGACGGCGCCTCAGGCAAAGAAAATTAAGGAGACTATTTCGAAATCGTTCAAGCCGATGCAGGAAAATAAAGAAATTTATGATTATGAAGAGGCATTGGAGAGGTATAAGCTGACGCTTGCAAATGCCATTGTAAAGCAGGCAAAGGCCAGTGAAAAAGCATACATATGTCTGAAAACGGCGTGGCTGCTGCGCGGGCAGGGAGAGCATCTGGATCAGGCAGATAAAGAGTATGCCAAAAAGAAAGCGGAAAATGAAGCGGCAGAAAATGAATTTCTGAGAAATGCCCTGGAAGGTTTTCTGGCAGCCAGAAAGACAGAAGGATATCCTATGTGCGGAATGGATGAATCCACCGTGGATTATCTGATTGCGGTTACGGCGCTGCGGTTTAATCAGTTTGATGTTGCTACGAAGCTGGTATCCGGAATTTTAGTGGCGCCGGGAACAAACCCCAGAATGAAAGAAAAGGCCAGAAATCTCAAGGAAATGCTGATGGTAAAAATCAAGGAGCAGCAGAAACAAAAATAAAAACAAGATGAATGAATTGACAGTATATTTGGATTCATCCGGCAAAAAAAGGCTGTATGAACAGATTTATGAATATATAACGCATGAAATCAGGACGGGGAAGCTTCTCTACGGAGAGAGGCTTCCCTCTACGCGTTCTTTGGCGGAATCTCTTGGAATTTCCAGAAGTACGGTTGAGTTTGCATATGATCAGCTTCAGGCAGAGGGCTATATTGAGGCAAGACCGCGCAGGGGATATTTTGTGTGCAGAGTGGAGGATTTGCTGCAGATAGATCAGGCGGCAGCACCCGCAGGGGCGGATGGGAAATCTACAGAAAAAAATGAGAAAAAATATCAAATTGATTTTTCTCCCAATGCCATTGATATGACATTGTTTCCGTTTGAAACATGGCGTAAAATTACCAGAAATACCTTAAACGATGACAGATTGGAGCTTTTTTCTCCGGGAATGCCCCAGGGTGATCTGAGTCTTAGGAATACCATTTCGAGGTATCTGCACTCGGCCAGAGGCGTCAGCTGTGATCCGGATAGAATTATCATCGGAGCGGGAAATGATTATCTGCTTTTACTGCTTCGGTATATTCTGGGGGAAAAGCGTACGGTTGCAATGGAAAATCCAACCTATCAGAGGGCTTATCGGATTTTTGAATCCATGGGTTATGAAATGAAAACCGTGGAAATGGATGCACAGGGGATGAAGGCGGATTCCTTGCAGGAAACAGGTGCGGATATCGCCTATGTTATGCCGTCCCATCAGTATCCGACAGGAAGAATCATGCCAATCGGCCGCAGAATGGAGCTGCTGTCATGGGCTGCGAAAGGGGAGGAACGCTATCTGATCGAGGATGATTATGACAGCGAGTTTCGGTATCATGGAAAGCCGATTCCGTCGCTTCAGACATCGGACAAAAACGGAAGAGTCATCTATGTCGGAACATTTTCCAAATCCATTGCGCCCGCAATTCGTATCAGTTATATGGTACTGCCCGGACAGCTGCTTTTACGGTATCGCGAGAAATGCAGCTTTTTGTCTTCAACGGTCTCACGAATTGATCAGGCAACCCTGAACGAATTTATCCGGGATGGTTTTTTCGAACGATATCTGAATAAGATGCGCAAGCATTATAGACAAAAGCATGATATGATGGCGGGCTTATTGCGCGGATGGGGACCGGCATTTACGATCACGGGAGAAAATACCGGAATGCATCTGCTGCTGACTTCGCGCAGGGGATTGACCGGCAGGGAAATGGTGAAACGGGCGGCGGCTATGAATATCAAGATTTATGCGGTTAAGGATTATATGAGAGCGGATGAAAAATCAAAAGAGGACACATGGCTTGAGCATACGGTTATTCTTGGCTTCGGAGGTCTGACACAGGAGCAGATTCAGGCGGGAATTAAGCTTTTGCGTATCTGTCTGAATTGATATGAAAGCTTAGGGAAAATAAAAAAGAACCGATATATAGGATCGGTTCTTTTTGGTTTCCTGCATTTTCCTTACATAGCATCCTTGGAATTATCTTCATCATCAAAGAATTCTTCTGTCTTTTCAACAGCATCCTTGGTAACGTTCTCCAGCGCATCCTTTGCCTTATCCAGACCCAGATTCACATAGCTGCGGTTTTTCGAAGATTTTTCTGCATCCATGGAAGCGCCGCTTTTGGATGTGTCAGCGGATTCTTCTTCTAAGTCGCTGCTAAAATCGTCAAAATCATCAAATTCATCATCTTCCGGGGCGGCAGGTTCATTTTTCTTCTTCAAATAGTAATATGCACCGGCAGCAGCAGTACTGACAGCAGCCGTCAAAAATAAAAACTTTCCGAACTTTTTTGCCATAATAAACTCCTTTCGAAACTCTGTATTATGCGTCTAATATTCCTTCCGTCAGGAATATTGTAATACATTCAAAGAATTCTCACAAGTCATTATATGCAAAATTTACCTTTTCATGTATTGGAAAAAGTGCGGGGATATGATATGATGAAATTCGACTTACTTAGTCAAAAAACGATTGATGGGGCAGATAAATCAAGCATCGGCTGATGATGGATTGTTATAAAACGCGGATAGAAGGGCAGACTTATGAATGAACGATTTTGGAATTTGCAGAAGGAGAAGCAGGACCGCATGATCAATGCGGCGCTCAAGGTATTTGGCGAGAATGGCTACTATAGAGCGTGCACCGATGAAATTGTGAAAGAAGCCGGGATCAGCAAGGGGCTGTTATTCCATTATTTTATCAGTAAGCTGGGACTGTATGAATTTATCTGCGACTATAGCATTCGTTATATGAAATTGGAATTGTCCGGCTTAGTCAACCACGGAAAAAAGGAGTTTTGGGCCAGGTGCAGGGAGATTGCGGCGCTCAAAGCACAAATTATGAGGCAGTATCCATATATTCTGCTGTTTTTGAATGCTGCCTGCGCAGAAAAGGAAGAGACAATCGGCGCGGAGCTTAAAGAGAAACTGGCGGATTATACGGAGTTTGTCAGAGCACTATATCCAAAGCCTGAGAAAAGCGATTATTTGGACGGACAGAATTATGATAATTATATGAAATTGGCGGAGTATGTGGAATGCGGTGCCGTCAGACATGCACTTTCGGGTAGCGAAACGGATCAAAATGAATATGATACAGAAACGGCATCTCTTTTCAGAATGCTGGGCGAATTATGTCATGAGGGAAATACCTGAAAAACTGCGCAGTTACGCACGATTGTACTAAAAAAAGTACTTTACATTGGTAAAATTTGTGAGATAATGGCATCGAATAAGAAAAACATTTTCTTTGATTAGTAGTGTATGTTTATTTTTTTCTAAGAAAGGAAGAATGAATATGGCAGGACTAGTTACCAGAACAATTATGATGAACCCAAGTGATGTAAATAACTTTGTAAAGGCAGCAAGTAAATGTGATTTTGATATTGATATTTCTAATCACAGCTATGTGGTAGATGCAAAATCGATCGTAGGAGTGCTGGGTTTGGATTTTTCCAGACCGTTATATGTCAGCTATGACGGATATAACAGTGAGTTTGAGGCTGTGCTTGGAAGCCTTGCCTGTGCATGTTAAAATGAAATGACCACACAGAAATTGACGCCCTGTGGAAGATAGAGTACACTATCTTGTAACAGGGCGTTTTTGCATCATAGGAAATGATCCTGCTAACGCGGCCCGCCGCAGACGGAGAATCCCGCATAGCAGGATTCCTTTTTGTATAGACGTACAGGATCGGTGGAGTAAAGAAGATGGAAATTCATATTTCAGTCAGAAATCTTGTGGAGTTTCTCATGAGGGGCGGTGACATTGACAACCGTCATGCCGCACAGGCAGATCATGCCATGCAGGAAGGAGGAAGGGTCCACCGGGAAATACAAAAGAAGATGGGACCGGAGTATTCCTCAGAGGTGACACTTCGTCTGACAGAGCATTTTGAAGATTATGATTTCATCATAGAAGGAAGAGCGGACGGCATCATACAAAAAAAGGATGGTGTTGTGATTGATGAGATTAAGGGGACTTACAGAGATATACAGAGATTGAAGGAGCCTGTGCAGGTACATCTGGCACAGGCGAAGTGTTATGCCTATATCTTTGCACGTCAGGAGTCCCTTTCAGAAATCGGAGTCAGAATTACATATGTAAGTCTGGATACGGAAGATGTCAGATATTTTCATCAGCAGTATTCGTTTGAAGAACTTTCGCTTTGGTATGCAGCATTAATCGAAGAATACCGTAAATGGTCCGATTATCGAATTTTATGGACTGAAAAAAGGAATACTTCCATACAAGAGCTGGCGTTTCCGTTTTCGTATAGAGAGGGACAAAAGGAACTGGTGTCCTATGTGTATCAAACCATTTATCATAAAAAGAAGCTGTTTCTGGAGGCACCGACCGGAGTCGGAAAAACAATTTCCACAATTTTTCCGGCGCTGAAGGCCATTGGCAAGGAAATGGGGGATCGTATTTTTTATCTGACGGCAAAAACCATTACCGGAACCGTAGCGGATGAAACCTTTGAAATACTGCGAAACGGGGGGCTCTGTTTTAAAACGATCATTCTGACTGCAAAGGAAAAGATCTGTCCCATGGAGGAGGCTGTATGTAATCCGGAGGCCTGTCCTTATGCGAAGGGGCATTTTGACAGAATCAATGATTGTCTCTATGACTGCCTGACCCATGAGGAAAGCTATAGCAGGGAGGTTATTGAACGATATGCCGGAACACACCGGGTTTGTCCGTTTGAAATGAGTCTGGATCTGAGTCTTTTTTCCGATGCTGTCATCTGTGATTATAATTATGTATTTGATCCCCATGTATATTTAAAGAGATTTTTTGCCGAGGGCGTAGCCGGAGAGAGTATCTTTTTGGTCGACGAGGCGCATAATCTGGTTGAACGGGGCAGACAGATGTATAGCGCGGTTTTATATAAGGAGGATTTTCTGTTATTAAAGCGTACCATTCAGGGGAAATTACCTTATATCGAAAGCCTGCTGGATAAATGCAATAAGGAATTGTTGGCGTTAAAACGGGAGTGTGACAGTTATGTGACACAGCCAAAGCTCGGCGGTTTCACCTTGATGTTAAACCGGCTTTCAGATGCAATGGGAAAATATCTGGAAAATACGGATGCCGGAGAAAAAACGCACGGTGATATCAGTAAGACCTATCATAACGGAGGCGTTTTGCCGGAGCAGAGGGAGGCAATTCTGGATTTCTATTTTCAGGTATCCCATTTTCTGATGATTTCGGAGCTTCTGGACGAGCATTATGTGTCCTATATTCAGTTGGAGGATGAGGGACGCTTTTTGGTAAAGCTGTTCTGCGTGGATCCGTCCCGGAATCTTCAGGAGTGTATGGCAAGGGGACGAAGCGCTGTTTTGTTCTCGGCAACCTTTCTTCCGATTCAGTATTATAAAAAGCTGCTTGGCGGGCTTGAGAGCGATTATGAGGTTTATGCGGGTTCCGCCTTTAATCCGGCTAAACGGGGACTGTATATCGCAGCGGATGTAACCAGTAAATATACAAGCCGGACACAGGAGGAATACCGTAAAATTGCATCCTATATCAGGAGGATTGTGGATATGAGGTATGGCAATTATATGATATTTTTCCCGTCCCACCTGTTTTTACAGCGGGTATATGAGGTTTTCATGGAGCAGGAATACGACGAAGCCTATATGGAATGCGTTGTTCAGGAAAGCAGCATGAAGGAAAATGAGAAGGAATCATTTTTAAGCCGTTTTGCCGGAAATGAAAGCTGTGACCTGGAGAGTCAAATCCGGATGGAAATCGAATATGAGGAGGCTGAAGACAAATGCTTGCTTGGATTTTGCGTCCTTGGAGGCATGTTCAGCGAGGGAATTGATTTAAAAAAGGATGCTTTAATCGGTGCGATTATTGTTGGTACCGGACTTCCGCAGGTCTGCCCGGAGAGAATTATTTTGAAGGACTATTTTGATCAGGAGCGGGGGAATGGATTCGATTACGCATATCGTTATCCGGGAATGAACAAGGTGCTTCAGGCGGCGGGCAGGGTCATCCGAACCGCGGAGGATGTGGGAATCGTGGTGCTGCTGGATTATCGTTTTCTGAAAGCAGAGTATAAGAGATTATTTCCGAGAGAGTGGGAGGAGTTTGAACAGGTTTCCATGGATACGATCGGCAGCAGGATTGAACGCTTTTGGAACGAGTGGCTGTAAGAGCGGGAAAAAAATTTACTTTTGCATTGACCAAGACAGACAACAAAATTGCAGAAAATCGAAAATGACATGCAAAAATTTGCGGATAGATATGTCATATGACAGACAAGTCAGTGTGGATAACTATGTGGAAATTGGGGATTTCTTTTAGGTAAATGGCATTTATGTCATAAATTGCGTCAGAAAATGTGGATAACTTTGCAAGTGAAGATGCAAGCACCGATTTTTGAAAAGAGGCGCTCCTCTTATTTTATTGTTTCTAGAGTGCTTCTATGATATAATGAGCGCGCAAGAAAAACAAGCGACGCGAAGCGGCATTTGCTTTTCTTGAGCCATTAACGAGCAAGCAGTCTGCGAAGCAGACGATAAAGCACCAAAGGTGCGAGCTTGCGAGTATGATACAATGAGCGCGCAAGAAAAACAAGCGACGCGATAAAATCAGAACATCATGGAGGAAACAGTATGTGGGCATATGAAAGTGTATTTTATCAAATTTATCCGTTGGGATTCTGCGGAGCACCTTTTGAAAACGACGGGAATTTACAGAGTAGAATTTTAAAGGTGATTGACTGGATCCCGCATATCGGTAAGCTTGGCGCAAATGCAATTTACTTTTCGCCGATTTTTGAGTCCGATACGCATGGATATAATACAAGGGATTATCAGAAACTGGATGTACGGCTTGGAACCAATGGGGATTTTAAGCTGGTAGCGCAAAAGCTGCATGAAGCGGGGATCAAGGTAGTACTCGACGGGGTATTCAACCATGTGGGACGAGGCTTTTTTGCGTTTCGCGATGTGCAGCAAAACAGGCAGAATTCCAGATATTGCAGCTGGTTTCATTTAAGCTTTGACGGAAACTCCAATTATAACGACGGATTCTGGTATGAGGGCTGGGAAGGAAATTATGATCTTGTCAAGCTGAATCTGCAAAATGAAGAGGTGGTACAGTATTTACTTGACAGCGTAGGTATGTGGATTAAGGAATTTGATATTGACGGAATCCGACTGGATGTGGCGTATTGTCTGGATCATAATTTTGTAAGAAGACTGAGGAGCTTTTGCGATAGTCAGAAGGAGGATTTCTTCCTGGTCGGAGAGATGCTTCATGGAGATTACAATGTGCTTGTCAATGACCAGATGCTTCATTCGGCAACGAATTATGAATGCTATAAGGGACTGCATTCCAGCTTTAACAGTATGAATATGTTTGAGATTAATCATTCTCTGCTCAGACAGTTTGGACCGGAGAACTGGACTCTGTATAAAGGAAAACATCTGTTATCTTTTGTGGATAACCATGACGTGACACGCGTTGCTTCTATATTAAAGAATGAAAAACATCTTCCGCTGATTTACGCGCTGATGTTTGGTATGCCGGGGATTCCATGTGTTTATTACGGAAGTGAATGGGGAACCAAAGCGGATAAGAGCCAGGGGGATCCGGCACTTCGTGCCTGCTTTGAAGCACCGGAATGGACGTCTTTAACGGATTGGATTGCAAAGCTTGCGGAGGCGAAAAAGAACAGCCCGGCATTAAACTACGGGGATTTCCGTTCTGTGGTTTTGACGAATCAGCAGTGCATCTTTGAGCGTAAAACCGCTGAGGAACGCGTACTGGTAGCAATCAATGCGGATGAAAATGCATATACGGCTCATTTTGATGCCGGATGCGGAATGGCAGTGGATTTGATTTCGGGAAAGAACCATGACTTTGGCGGCGGCAGCGAGCTGCCTGCCTACAGTGCTTATTTCTGGAAGACGGAGCGCTAAAAACCCGTATCCGAAAGAAGGATATAACAGTGAGAAAGAAATATGAATTATCGACAGTACAGGTTATCGTACTTGGCTTTCTGATTACGATTCTGGCAGGCTCGGTGATCTTAACGCTGCCGGTCTGCTCGGCAGACGGTACCGGGATGCCTTATCTTGATGCTTTGTTTACCGCAACAACCAGTGTCTGCGTGACAGGACTGGTTGTTGTAGATACGTATGCGTATTTTAGCGTATTCGGCCAGGCTGTTATTTTACTGCTGGTGCAATGCGGCGGACTTGGGATTATCACGTTTTCCACCTTTGTCATGGTATTGATCGGACGTAAAGTGACTTTGAAGGACAGACTGCTTTTGGAGGATGCATTTAATTTAAATACGCTGCGCGGTCTGGTACGGTTTTTGCGGCGGGTGATCAAGGGAACCCTGATTGTGGAGGGAATCGGTGCTGTCTGTTATATGTTCGTGTTTATTCCGCAATACGGCCTTAAGGGAATCTGGATTGCTGTTTTTAATTCTGTTTCGGCGTTTTGCAATGCGGGGATGGATATTATAGGGGACAGTTCATTGACGGGGTATGTAGGGAATCCGTGGGTGAATCTGGTCACGATGGCGCTGATCGTGTTAGGAGGCATCGGATTTATCGTCTGGTGGGATATTGTGGGCGTGGCAGGTGAGGTCCGCCGCGGCACGATTCCAAAAGGTTCCTGTGTGAAAAGGCTAAAGCTGCATACCAAGATTGTATTGACGACAACCCTGATTCTGATTTTCGGGGGTGCGGTTCTGATTTTTGCATTGGAATACCGCAATCCGGAAACATTAGGAAATCTGCCGTTTGGGACCAAAATTCAGGCGGCGCTGTTTCAGTCTGTAACCTTCAGAACGGCAGGATTTGCAACGATTTCGCAGACGGGATTGACTTCGGGAACGATACTGGTCGGCCTGATACTGATGCTGATCGGCGGATCGCCGGTAGGAACCGCGGGAGGCGTGAAAACGACAACGATAGCCCTTGTTTTTCTGACAACGCTTGCAACCGTCAGAGGCCGTGAGGAAGTGACTGTCTATAAACGGACGATTCCGCCGAAAACGATACGCAAGGCAGTGTCGGTGTCTCTGGTATTTGGCGCCGTACTGGTGGTGATGATACTTTTGATGACTGTCTTTGAAACAGGAAGCTTTCTTGATATTGTATATGAAACGGTAAGCGCACTCGGAACTGTGGGCTTATCCAGAAATTATACCGCCGCCATGGGGATGGCCGGTAAGATCCTGATTATCTTCTGCATGTATCTTGGAAGGATAGGACCGATTTCCATGGCGATCGCATTTCAGTTCGGAGGCGGTAAGCGGAAGGTACAGATCAAATATCCGACGGATGATGTCACAGTCGGATAGGAAGGAAAAGGATACATGGCAAAAAAGTCATTTGCAGTAATTGGACTGGGAAAATTCGGAAGAAGCATTGTGGAAGAAATGGTAAAGGCCGGCGCGGATGTTCTTGCCATAGATATGGATGAGGAAAAAGTAAAAAAGGTATCGGAATTTGTGACCTGTGCGGCCCAGGCGGACGTCAGGGATATGGATGCCATGGACGAGTTTGGAATTTCCAATATGGACGGCGTTGTGGTCGCTATGACCGGCAGTCTGGATGCCTCCATTATGGCGACAATCTATGCCAAGGAAGCGGGCGTACCCTATGTACTTGTGAAAGCGCAGGACGAGATTCATGAGAGAATTCTGAAAAAGGTCGGAGCGGACAGAGTGATTATACCGGAACAGGAATCCGGAATCAGAGTTGCGAGAAATATGGTAACTGGCAATTTCATTGATTTTATTGAACTATCGGACCGTGTCAAGATGATAGAGATGAAGGTAAGGCAGGAGTGGGTCGGAAGATCGCTGCGGGATCTGGATCTGCGCAAAAAGCATGCGCTGAACGTCATTGCAGTCAGACAGGACGGAGAGCTGTTAGTGAATCAGGACCCCGATCAGCCGCTCCAAAAGGATATTACGTTATTGGTAACAGTGGATAAAAAGGATTTGCAGAAGCTTTTACAGGATTTTTGATGGCGTAATCATTGTTATGAAACTCAATTTATTGCCACAGCCGAAAAAAACAGAGTACGGCAGGGGAACGGTGCTATTGTGCAGCGAAAGCGTTATTCTTGCAGATGCGGGATTTTTATATGCTTCGCAGATATTGCGTCAGATCATAAGACAATGCGGATCGCCTTGTGCTGACGGAGCAGGCTATCAAGGAAACAATCAAAATTTGCAAAGACAGAAATGTGTTAAAAGAGTATTTGGAGCACAGGGAAACGGAGGTTGTGATGATTATGATGAGTTTATTTGATGATGAACGGATTATGTCCCGCCATTGTCATTTGACGACTTAAAGGAGATTGAAACCGAGATTATGCAGTTAGCGTAACCAACAATTTAATATCAAAATAACAGTGTTAGGACACATAGAAAATGAAAACTCTATGTGTCCTTTTTGTATGTAAAGGAGCAGAGAATGAAGAAAACAGACACCACCAAGCGAGCGCAAGAAAAACGCAAAGGCAAACGGAAGTAAAAGAAAACTCGGAATTTGACGCTTACCTTATAACTCCTTCAAGATCAAGAAATCAAAAAGACAGAAATCAAAAAGATACAAAAAGACAGAAATCAAAAAGATATGTTGACATATCATATTATATGCGATATAGTATGTATGTAAATAATATTATATGACGTATAATATAACAAAATTTATAATATTATTTCAAGATACAATATTTTCGAATCAGCAGTTATCTTTTTTACACGCGATTTATTCGCGTTGGCTATTTGTGCGGGAGCATCACAAATAGCTTCGATTGTGCAACAAGTCGCTCCGGAATGGAGATCAAATGAAGGTTCAAGGTGAAGTGAAAGGAGTTGTCGTTATGGTATTCAATACGGGAGCCGCGCTGCTTGATGCAATTGTGCTGGCGGTTGTCACAAAGGAGCCGGAGGGAACATACGGATATAAGATTACGCAGGAGGTCAGACAGGTGATTGATTTGTCCGAATCGACACTTTATCCTGTGCTCAGGCGTCTACAGAAGGATAATTGTCTGGAAACCTATGATCAGGAATTTGGCGGACGAAACCGCAGATATTACAGGACAACCGACATCGGGCAGGCGAAGCTGAAGTGGTATGAACTTGAGTGGAAACAGTACTCGGAAAAAATAACAGGGCTATTTGAGGGAGGAATCAGCCATGAATAAGGACACTTTTTTACAACGTTTGAGGGAACTGCTGGCGGGAATTCCTGCCATGGAAGCACAGGAAGCGATTCAGTATTATGAGGATTATTTCGCGGATGCCGGTGTGGAAAATGAAGCGAAGGTCTTGGAAGAACTGGGAAGTCCGGAAAAGGTGGCTGAAAATATCCGCAAGGACAGCGTTTCCTATCAGGACAGCGCTTCCTATCAGGGCAGCACATATCGGCAGCAGTCGGAGAAAAAATCTCACAGCGTAGGTTGGATTGTCGCAGCGATTTGTACCTGCTGGCTTTGGGTGCCGCTTCTCATTGCATTTGTGAGCGTATTGTTTGGGGTAATGGTAACGATTTTGGCGGTTATTTTTGCAATCGGTGTTGCTGCACTTGCCATGGTCATTGGAGCGATTGTGATGGTTTGCGCTTCTCTGGTAAAGCTCATTGTCAGTCCGGCAGGCGGACTACTCCTGCTGGGAACAGGCCTGATGCTTGGAGGTATTGCAATTCTTGGCATTATGTTGGTGACACTGCTTTTCGGGAAGGCGATTCCAGGCTTATTTCGAGGAATCGGTGCCATTTGGAAAAGAATGTTTAGAAGAGGAGGGAGCATGTCATGAAAAGAGTAACGAAAATCTGGTTTACCGCAGCATGCTCAATGCTTGTACTGGGATTTGTGTTTGCGCTGATCGGTAAGGAGCTGGGCGGCTCCAAATGGGTGGAACAGTGGATTTATAACGGAGACCTTTCTTTTGGACCGCTGGATTTTTTGAGCATGGATGTGGAGTTTGATGACGTTGAATTTGACAGTGATCGGGAAAGCTACAGCGGAGATGTTGCGGTCAGCGCAATTGCGGACACGGAGGATATTACAGATCTGCTGGTGGCAGTAGGAGGAGCGGAGCTGAAGCTGAAAGTCTCCGAGGATAACACGTTCTATTTCAGCAGTGACAATGCACCTCGGTATCAGTGCTATGTGCAGGGAAATACACTGTATTTAAAAAGCAGGCGTGCCGACTGGATCAAGGAAAGTGAAATTGTTTTATATATTCCCGAAAATTGGGAGTTTAAAGACATTTCTATGGAAATCGGAGGCGGTGTCATTTCGGCTGATGCATTGAGAGCGGATCACATTCAGGTAGAAGTGGGTGCCGGAACGATCAGGATAGATGCTCTGGAAGCGGAGGAGTTATCCGTGGAAATCGGCGCGGGAGAAGTGGATCTTTTCAATGTGAAGGTGCAGGACGGTGAGCTGGATGTCGGTATGGGACAGCTTTTGCTTGAAGGAAGTGTCAGCGGAAATCTGGATGCGGAGTGCGCGATGGGATCGATGAAATTTACAATGTATGAAAAAGAAGAAGATCACAATTATGAACTGGAATGCGCGATGGGATCTCTTCATATTGGAGGAAACTCTTATGAAGGATTAGCCACAGAGCGGTACATTGATAATCATGCGGATTTCGTATACAAGCTGAATTGTTCAACGGGAAAAATTACGATGACCTTTCAGTAAACAGGAATTAAATAGAGCAAATTCATTCTGTATTTTGGTGTCTGAGTTTTAAATCAGTTAAAAAGTGTTCAAAGCAAACGCCTTCTCTGACCGGAATTCCGGCTTCATGGGAGGCGTTTATACATGTACCGACAAAATCCGCAGCCAGCTTTACGGAATCTGCAAACGGGTCGTTTTTGACTGCACAGGCCGAAATGACAGAAGCAAAAATATCTCCGGTTCCGGGTCTGGATTCTCCGCGGATAGGAGCGTCATAAAAAGAAATTTCGCCATCCGCATAGATCAGATTGCGAAGAAAGGAATCGTTTGGAATGCCGGTGACGACAATTTTCCGGGGACCGAGCCCGGCAAGCTTTTGTAAAAGCTTCTCGAAGAATGAATGGTTCTTTGACTGGCAGGCAGAGTAGTCGGAGTCTGTCAGCAGGCAGGCTTCGGTCAGGTTCGGCGTAATAATATCCGCCTGGGATACCAGAAATTTCATGGCCTTGCACAGATCATCCGTAATGACGGCATATGCTTTCCCGTGGTCGCCCATGACCGGGTCTATGATGATTTTGGTATCCGGCGACAGCTCTTTCTGGCGGCGGATAAAGTCCGAGACAATATCGGCCTGCTTTACCGAACCCAGAAAGGATGAATAGATTCCGTCAAAGGTAAGGCCAAGCTCCTCCCAGCCGTGAAGGTAGGCGGAAATTTTATCGGTATAATCATCAAAATACCATGTGGGGAAACCCGTATGATTAGAAAAAATAGAAGTGGGTACGGGACAGGCCTGTACGCAGAGCGCAGAAATAACAGGCAGGGCCACTGTCATGGAACAGCGGCCAAAGCCTGCGATATCACTGATTACTGCAAGTTTTTCCGGAATCTGATTGTGGTTCATTCTGTTTGATCCTTATGCTTCGCTTACGCTTACTTTTTTATCCAGTACAAAGAAGAGACCTGCTTTTTTCAAGGCCGGACGAAGGGCCATATAAATGACAACGGATACGATGGTTGAGGTGACTGCATTGATACTGGTGGAGGCAATGTTCCATGCCAGCGTCAGATCGGCAGCGGGCTTTCCGAGTATCCACAGTTTATAATAATAACCAACCAGAGGATCAAAAATGACGTTGAATAACAGGCCGCTGACAGCGGACAGAATGACCCAGAAAAGTACCTTTTTGTTATCCTTCTGTGTGGTGATATGTCCGATTTTGTGAGCAACGAGACCGGTAATCAGACCGATGCAGAGCTTTAAAACGAAGGTCTTGGGTGCGGTCATGACATAAACGGGATCAAACAGGTCGCCGATGGTCATACCGATGGCGCCGCCGAGACCGCCGTACAGACCTCCAAGCAGCAAGGCGCCAAGTACACAGACCGCATTTCCTAAATGAATGGAGGTTGCATTGCCGCCGGGTAATGTAATCTTGATTTGCAAAAATGTAAATACGACATAGGACAGGGCTGCTATCAAACCGGTAAATACGATTTTTAAAATTGTTTCATGGGATTTGTTTCTGGTTTGCATATCTTAATCTCCTTTTCATTGCACAGCACGATTTCTGTATGGGTTTCAGTGCTTTTATGAATATGACATTCGATCGATTGTTGATTTTCATTATATGCAAACGTGGCATGATAGAAACTACCAGTTTGAATAAAAATAACCATACCAGATATAAAATAATGATTTCGTGTTTTCTGTGTATGTGTTATGATCATAATATGAGTAAAAAAAGTACATATTATTTTAAGGCGGAGCATAAAACGGAGGTATGCAAATGGCAAAGGAATATGAGGATCAGGAGATTGCACAGGAAGATATTGATGCAGTTTTAAATATGCTTGAGAATTTCGGGAAATCGCAGGAGAGCCGTCTGAAGGTCGTCATGTCAGACCGGGTGGAGGAAGGAAAGACAAAAAAGCAGTACCATTACGGAAGATGCGATGTGGGCAGTCCTTGGGCAAAGGGGCAGGCTTTTGATGTGATCGAAGACGGGAGGGAACCGGGCGTTATTGAGGATGTAACGGATTTAACAGGAAAGAGTATGCGTAATGCCGGAGATTGCGGATGCGAGTAGTGCATGAATGGCCATGCGGGAATTGCTGCTTCTGCCTATGGAGGAATTTTTGCCGGAAGGAAGAGCTGTATTACTAAAATGGTGTGCGGAGCATTGACTCATAATGGCAGCTGTGCTATAATTTATATAAACTTGCAGGGCAGACTGCTGAGTCTGCCTTTATCAAAAGGGACTGCTTATGTTTCTACAATTTGCGCAATTGGTGCAATGTTTTGATGAGTTTCGCAAATTTCGATCAAATGCAAATCGAAAAGGAGATTTCAAATGCAGATCAGTGCAGTAGGATTTTCACCTTACATATATAATACCAATATGATTAGTGCTTTGAGTATGAACCGGATAGCGGCAATTCCCGGTGATGTAACGGAGCAGAAGATCGATTATACCGGTTTAACATCCGATGAGTCCGAAAATATCAATCCGCTTGGCATCGGGCAGAGTGCGAATTTTATGGATATTCTGTCATCCCAGATGTCCATGAGCAGATATCATCAGGCCAGAATCATGAAAGATATGAGGCCTATGGAAGAAGAATCGTTCGATACACGGGAGAATACGGCAGATGATGTTCAGGAACGGTTCAAGCTGCAGGAAACGGATGCGGAGCCGTCAGCAGGAAATATCATGGCGAACGGAGAATGTTGATCTCAAGCTGTGCTTGTGATATCATGAATCTGTGATTCATGATCCAATTCGTCGCTCGCCGAATGTGCAAGCACATTCTTCTCGCTTGCACTCATGGTATCATAGTTAAAAGATAAAAGCATACATTTCTTATAATTCTTTTGCACATTGTGCATTCTAAGTCTAATTTCTTTAGATTTTCTGAAATCCATGCTTTTAAAATCCACAATATTATTTTTGAAGCAGGAGAAGGAAAATCGGTAAACGGTTTTGTTCTCCTGAAAAAAGGAGGACCTTTATGACAAAAGAAGTAAACAGAAAGTACAAGGATACGGTATTTCGGATGCTGTTTTCGGATACCGGCAATGCGCTGTCATTGTATAACAGCCTGAACGGTACTGCTTATACCGATGCAGGAATGCTGCGTTACAATACGCTTGAAAATGCAATTTATATGAATGTCAAAAATGATATTTCTTTTTTGATTGCACATCATATGAATCTATATGAACATCAGTCTACCTTAAATCCCAATATGCCGCTTCGGAATCTGATGTATATTTCCGATTTATTACAGGTATATATCAAGGATTGGTCGATATACAGCACAAAACTGCAGAAAATACCGACACCTGCGTTCTTCGTGTTTTATAACGGACCGGATGAACTGCCGGAGAGCTTGGAGGTTAAGCTGTCGGATGCGTTCGAAATTATGGTGGATGATCCGTCATTAGAGTTAAAGGTAACCATACTTAATATTAACCCAAACTGCAATGAAAAACTGAAAACAGCATGTCCCGTTCTCCGGGATTACATGAGCTATGTGGAAAAAATCAGGAACTACGCTGCCGTTATGGAGCTGAGGGATGCAGTGGAATGGGCAGTTGATGAATGTATCCGTGAAAATATATTAAGGGAATTTCTGTTAAAACAGAAAATGGAGGTAATCAAAGTGAGTATCTATGAGTATGATGAGGAAAGGGAAATGCGTCTGATTCGTGCGGATGAGAGAGCGCTTGGCCGGGAGGAAGGAATCGAACAGGGAATCGAACAGGGGATGGAACAGGGAATGGAACAGGGAATGGCACAGGGAATGCAGGCGTTTATAGAGCTGTGTAAGGAATTTGGCTGTACCATAGAGGAAACTGTTTCGAAAGTCCGTGAAAAATATCATTTTGATGAAAGCAAGGCTTCTTCCTATGCAAAAAAATTCTGGAATGAAAAGGGAAATCCGGCGAATCCCATTGACAATTCCTCATCCACTGTGGCACAATAAATAACTGATAAATGATAGATTCAATAACTGTTTTAAGACGAAATCAAAGGTGATGACGAGGAGGAGTACTGTCCACCCATGGAAAGAGAGAGCTGTTCACCGGCTGAAAGGCGGCTTACATGAAGGAGACGGGAAGGTAGCTTCCGAACCGGAAGGATGAATACAGAGAAGTCATGCATATCGCAGCGGAATATTATGGAGGCGGTAGTGATGCATCTGAAAAGTAGTTTTTCCCGCTTAGGTCACGTTAAGACCATAAGAGTACAATCAAAGGTGGTACCGCGTACAAACGCCCTTTGCAGATCTGTTTCTGCAGAGGGCTTTATTGTTATATAGGAAAAGGAGCAAAAAAATGAGCAAAGAATTGGCGAAAACCTATGATCCTCATGGACTTGAGGACCGCATTTATCAGAAATGGCTGGACAAAAAATATTTTCATGCGGAAGTGGACGAGACAAAGAAACCGTTTACCATCGTGATTCCGCCCCCAAATATTACGGGACAGCTTCATATGGGTCATGCGCTGGATAACACCATGCAGGATATTTTGATTCGTTTCAAACGGATGCAGGGATATCAAACACTTTGGCAGCCGGGAACCGATCATGCAAGTATCGCAACCGAGGTAAAAATTATCGAGATCTTAAAGAGTCAGGGAATTGATAAGCATGAGCTTGGCCGCGAGAAGTTTTTGGAGCGGGCGTGGGAGTGGAAAAAAGAGTACGGCGGACGTATCATCAGTCAGTTGAAGAAACTCGGATGCTCCTGCGACTGGGACAGGGAACGCTTCACCATGGATGAGGGCTGCAATAAGGCTGTTAATGAAGTCTTTATTAAGATGCATGAAAAAGGATGGATTTATAAAGGCGCACGTATCATCAACTGGTGTCCGGTCTGCAATACCTCCATTTCAGATGCGGAGGTAGAGTATGAGGAACAGAAGGGACATTTCTGGCATATCAAGTATCCTCTGGTAGATGAAAACGGTCAGCCCAGCAAGACGGAATTTCTGGAATTTGCGACAACCCGCCCCGAGACCATGCTGGGAGATACTGCAGTTGCGGTTAATCCGAGGGATGAAAGGTATACCTATCTGCATGGCAGAAGTGTATGGCTTCCCATTGTCAATAAGGCGATTCCCATTGTTGAGGATGAATATGTTGATATGGAATTCGGAACCGGCGTTGTAAAAATCACTCCGGGACATGATCCTAACGACTTTGAGGTCGGAAAACGTCATCATCTCGAAGTCATTAATATCATGAACGACGATGCTTCCATCAATAAAAACGGCGGAAAATATGAGGGCCTTGACCGCTATGAAGCAAGAAAGCAGATCGTAGAGGAGCTGGAGAGGGAAGGCCTGTTGGTACGCATTGAGGACTATTCCCACAATGTAGGTACGCATGACCGCTGTAAAACCACGATCGAGCCGCTTGTGAAAGAACAATGGTTTGTGAAGATGGATGAGCTGATTAAGCCTGCCGTAAAAGCGGTAAAGGATGGGGAAATCAAGCTGATCCCGCAGCGTATGGAAAAAACATATTTTAACTGGACGGATAATATCCGTGACTGGTGTATTTCCCGTCAGCTGTGGTGGGGCCACAGGATTCCGGCTTATTATTGCGATGCGTGCAAAGAGACCGTTGTCGCCAAAGAGGCGCCGCAGGTTTGTCCTAAGTGCGGTCATACTCATTTTACACAGGATCCGGATACTCTGGACACATGGTTTTCTTCGGCACTTTGGCCGTTTTCCACACTTGGCTGGCCCGAAAAAACAAAGGAACTGGAATATTTCTATCCTACGGATGTGCTGGTAACCGGTTATGATATTATCTTTTTCTGGGTCATCCGTATGATTTTTTCAGGCTATGAGCAGATGGGTGACAAGCCGTTTCAGACCGTATTATTCCACGGACTGGTTCGCGATTCCCAGGGGCGTAAGATGAGCAAATCCCTCGGCAACGGCATTGATCCGCTTGAGATCATTGAACAATACGGAGCCGACGCGCTGAGACTGACGCTGATTACCGGTAATGCGCCGGGGAATGACATGCGCTTCTACTATGAGAGAGTGGAGGCAAACCGCAACTTCTGCAACAAGATCTGGAATGCGTCCCGTTTCATTATGATGAACATGGAGGGAAAAGAAGTAACCGTACCGAAGGCGGAAGATTTAGAGCCGGTGGATAAGTGGATCATTTCCAAGCTGAACAGTCTGGTAAAAGAAGTTACGGACAATATGGAAAGCTTTGAGCTTGGTATTGCCGTGTCGAAAATATATGATTTCATTTGGGATGAATTCTGTGACTGGTATATCGAGATGGTTAAGCCCAGACTGTATCAAAAGGATGATAAGGACTGCAGCGCAAGTCCTGCAAGCCGGAATGCGGCGCTTTATACCTTAAAGACCGTACTCCTTGATGCATTAAAGCTGCTGCACCCGTATATGCCGTTTATTACGGAGGAAATTTTCTGCACGCTGCAGTCTGAGGAAGAATCCATTATGATCAGCAGCTGGCCGGTTTATGAGCCGGAAAAGAATTATGCAGCCGATGAGAAAGCAATCGAAACGATCAAGGAGGCTGTCAGGGGCATTCGTAATGCCCGCTCTGAAATGAATGTAGCGCCGAGCAGAAAAGCGCTTGTTTATGTGGTTTCCGATAAACAGGAGATCCTTCATATCTTTACCGAGGGAAAGTTATTCTTTACCTCGCTTGCCTATGCTTCCGACGTGGTTATGCAGAAGGATAAAGCAGGCATTGCCGAGGATGCGGTATCCGTTGTGATTCCGAATGCGACAGTGTATATTCCGTTCGCGGAGCTTGTGGATATCGGGCAGGAAATTGAACGTCTCCGGAAGGAGGAGAAGCGTCTTGAGGGCGAACTGGCAAGAGTAAACGGGATGCTGAATAATGAGCGGTTTATGAGCAAGGCGCCGGAGGCAAAGGTGAATGAGGAACGCGCAAAGCTTGAGAAATACACACAGATGATCGAGCAGGTGCGGGAGAGGCTTTCACAGCTTGGAAATCAGGCGTGAGATCCCAAGGCAGGCTTTGTATAGGCGGGAGGGCTTCGATCTTACACGTTCGGCGCACGCCCGCTTCGCCGCAGGAGCAGCGCTACTGGTATTGCTGAAAAACGCCCGGAGATTTGGAATGAAGAAGGAATTGTATGGAACGGATTGAACTTTACGAGGCGTATCGCCGGGCAGCGGAATATATTGACGGGATTCCCAAGTTTTCGGGAAAGCACAGTATGGAGGAGACCGGGGCCTTTTTCCGTTTTTTGGGAGAGCCCTGCAGGGAACAGAGAATCATACATGTGGCAGGGACGAACGGAAAAGGGTCCGTGTGTGCTTTTTTGAGAAATATCCTGGAAGAGGCGGGATATCATACGGCAGTGTTTATTTCGCCGCATCTGGTATCTGTCAGGGAGCGTTTTTTGTTTGACGGTGAAATGGTTTCCAGAGAGGAATTTTTACGGGCGTATCAGGCAGTGGCGGATCGGATCGGAGCGTTTCGGGAGAAAGGAAACGGATATACTCGGGATCACGGCTCCTGCGGGGAAAGGCAGATGGAGTTATCTGATTATCACCCGTCGTTCTTTGAGTTCCTATTTTTTATGTTTTTGATGATGGAGAGGACACAGCGGGCCGATTTTGTGATATTGGAGACCGGGCTTGGCGGCAGGCTGGATGCCACCAACGTGATGCCGGATAAGCTGCTTTGTATCATTACGGAAATCGGACTGGATCATATGGAGTATCTTGGAGATACCAAGGATAGAATTGCTGCGGAAAAAGCAGGTATTATGAGAGATGGCGTACCGGTAATTTATGCCGGCGGTCAGGAGGTTTCGGCAGACGTAATAGAAGAACGGGCGCGAAGGCTTCACGCGCCTGCATATGCTGTCAAATCATGCGATGTTAAAATAGAAGGAATTCGGGATAAAAACATTGCATTTTCCTTCCATTCTGTATATTATAATTTTATTAACCTTATTTTGACAACAACAGCGCTCTATCAGGTGGAAAATGCATCTCTGGCGCTTCGTGCGGCGGATATTCTGAATCAAAAAGGGTACAAAATTACGATGGAGCAGATTCAGAAGGGAGTACGCAAAACCCATTGGGAAGGGCGTATGGAGGAAATCCTGCCCGGTGTCTATGTGGATGGGGCGCACAATGAGGACGGTATCCGTGCATTTTTGGAGACCGTAAATGAAATCGGGCGTAAAAAAAAGAATCATTTGTTATTTGCGGTTGTGCAGGACAAGCAGTATGAATCCATGATCAGAATGATTGCGCAGTCCGGGTTGTTTGAACAGATTACGATAACAAAAGCGGGTGGAAGCCGCGGAGCCGATCCGGAGCAATTGCTTTGTGTTTTGCGCAAATACTATAAAGGGGAATATGACTTTGATGAGTCTGCGGAGCACGCCTTTGATAAGTGTGTGACGGACAGGCAGGAGAACGGTTTGGTTTTTGCTGCGGGCTCATTGTATCTGACAGGGCGGATTAAAGCCCATTTATGGAGGAATTCCGATGATTAATTTTGAAGAGGAACTTAAGAAATTTCATCCGAGTGTGGAGCTTGAGGAAGCGGAGGATGCTTTATACAGTCAGGACACCACGGATCTTGCGGATGTTCTTGTGAATATGGTAAAAGAAGCAAAAGAAGAAGAGGAAGAATAAGGAGCAGGCAGTATGTATTGTTATAATTGTGGCTGTCTCCTGACGGAAAATGATTTTTGCACTAATTGTGGCGCCGAAGTAAAAACATATAAGGAAATTATAGCAGCCTCCAATCGTTTTTATAATATCGGTTTGGAGAAAGCAGGTGTCAGAGATTTATCCGGAGCGGTTGACAGCTTAAAGCAATGTCTGAAATTAAATAAAAATCACGTTGAGGCCAGAAATTTGCTGGGACTTATTTATTATGAGATGGGTGAGGTTGTGACCGCCCTGAATGAATGGGTAATCAGTAAAAATGTCCAGCCCAAGAAAAATATTGCCGATGATTATATTGAGGACATTCGTTCTAATCCGACACAGCTTGATACGCTGACTCAGTCTATCAAGAAATTCAATCAGGCATTAAAATACTGCAGGCAGGACAGTCTGGATCTGGCAGTGATTCAATTGAAAAAAGTATTGTCGATGAATCCGGGATATCTTAAGGCGCATCAGCTGCTTGCGCTGGTTTATATGAATCTGGAGCAGTGGGATAAGGCCTCCAGGGAGCTTGAAAAGGCAAGGCGTATTGATCGTAATAATACCATGACTCTGCGTTATCAGCAGGAAGTGGACAGCATTGCCAATGTGGGGGAGGACAAGGGTCAGCAAAAGAAGAAAAAGCAGAAAAAGAAAAATGAGGACAAAGATCGCACCGTTTCGTACAGGAGTGGAAACGATACCGTAATACAGCCGCTCAATCCGAAGGAAAGCGGCGGAATGTCCACAATTATCAATATCGTGATCGGCGTTGTGATTGGTCTTGCAATCGGCTTTTTCCTGATATTGCCGGCAAGAATCCAGACCGAGACAGCGAAGGTAAACGAAAAGGTCAGCGAGTATAGCGAGCTCCTCAGTGCGAGGACTGCGGATATTCAGGAAAAGGAAGCTGAGATTGAAACGCTGGAGCAGGAAATAGAGCAGTTACAGGCGTCTCTGGATGCCTATACGGGTACCGACGGAACACTTGCAGCTTATGATCAGCTGTTGGAGGCGGTGCATATGTATATGGAAGGCGGGTCTGAGGCGACAGACATCGCCGACAGCCTTGGAAAAATTGATGAAGCATATGTGGAGTCGGATGCAACGGAAAATTTCAAGTTTGTTTATCGGACCTTGCGCGAACTGATCGGACCGGATGTTTCTACGGCATATTACGAAATCGGCATGACCGAATACCGTAATGAGAACTATGCCGAAGCAATTGAGTATTTGAAAATGGCGGTTTCCTATAATGAGGAGGATTCCATGGCGCTGTTTCAGCTTGGAGAAGCCTACTATAAAAATGATGATATGGAGAATGCAGCGCAGTGTTATAACAGAGTAATAGAGCTGTTTCCGGGATATACATCAGCCTATAATGCACAGAAGAGATTAAATACAATCGAGGAAGAATAGCGGCAGACTGCAGATCGGGCGTCTGTTATGATAGGGAATCTACGAAAGAGAGCATGTAAAACATGTTCTCTTTTTTTACGCGGCAGCGGGCCAAACGAACAACGGCGCGGGTGCGCATGCCGCAGCAGCGGTAAGTGATTTAGATTATCTTTTCAGAAAGGATCAAAACTATGGAAATGGTGGACAGCTATGCGATCATTGAAAATTACCTGATGATAAGAATGCCGGAAGAAGTGGATCATCACAAGGCATCGGAAATCTGCCGGATGGCGGATGCGTACATTACTCACAGCAAGGTTGAAAATATTGTGTTCGACTTTGAAGATACTCATTTTATGGACAGCTCCGGAATCGGCATCATCATGGGCAGATATAAAAAGATCTCCTGCTTTGGGGGACACGTTTATGTGATTCACGCAGATCAGAGAATCCGGCGGATGCTGTCGGTTTCCGGAATGATGAAAATCGTTACTATTATGGATTAGGGAGGACTTATCAATGGAAACGAACAGTACAGTAGAGGTACAGAAATATGTGAATGAGGTGACGCTTCAGTTCGATGCGGTCTCTCAGAACGAAAGCTTTGCCAGAGTAGCGGTTGCAGCCTTTCTTACGCCGCTGAATCCGACTGTGGAGGAGATAGCGGATGTGAAAACTGCGGTTTCGGAGGCGGTGACTAATGCAATTATTCATGGATATGAAAACGGTCCTGGAAAGATTAAAATGGTCTGCTCTATTACGGGGGACATTCTTACGGTTGTAATTGAGGACAACGGAAAAGGAATTGAAAATATAGAGCAGGCGATGATGCCTCTTTTTACGACAAAGCCGGAACTGGAACGATCCGGCATGGGATTTGCCTTTATGGAGGCTTTTATGGATGATTTGGAGGTGCAGTCCTGCCCAGGAGAAGGAACCAGAGTACAAATGATGAAAAAAATCGGAGCTGAAAAGTGGAATCTGCAAGAGGAAGAATAAATGGAAGAAACAGCGGCATTGATTGCACGGTCACAGGCAGGGGATAAGGAGGCAAGAGAGATACTGGTAGAGAACAATCTGGGACTGGTCCATCATATTGTCAAGCGCTTTCTGGGACGGGGAATCGATGCGGAGGATCTGTTTCAGATCGGCAGTATCGGTCTGATTAAGGCAATTGACAAATTTGATTTAAGCTATGATGTCAAATTTTCCACCTACGCAGTTCCGATGATTCAGGGAGAAATCAAGCGCTTCCTGCGGGATGACGGGATGGTGAAGGTGAGTCGGACCTTAAAGGAAAACGGCTGGAAGGTACGCCAGTCCATGGAGCGCCTGTCGCAGAAGCTGGGACGGGAAGCAACGATGGAGGAGATTTCCGAGGACACGGGAATTGCAGTGGAGGACATTATCATGGCGATGGAGGCCAATATTGAAGTGGAGTCCCTGTATAAATCCGTATATCAATCTGACGGAAATGAAATCTATCTCGTGGACCAGGTGGTTGCAGGCGGAAGGGGGAGCTGCGGGGTCGGAAAATCCGTTTCCGGCGATCTGGGGCATTCCGACAGCTATGGAATGGGAAACGGACAGGACCCGGAAAAAGAAAAACTGTTAAACCATATGCTATTGCAGCAGCTGCTCAAGGGGTTGGATGATAACGAGCGGGAGCTTATCAAGCTGCGCTATTTTCAGGACAAAACCCAGATGGAAGTTGCCAAGAAGCTGAGAATCAGTCAGGTTCAGGTCAGCAGAATGGAGAAACGAATTCTCCTGCGGATGAGAGAAAAAGCATAAAATCGGCGGGAATTGATGTAATATATATAATATATGAAAAACACAATTTTGCACTTTGTGCGGAACTGTGTTAAAATGCCATATGATAAATGCTTTGCTCAGAAGATCAATCGGTATGGAAGGATTGTATGGAGCAGTTATAATGCCGGGCGGCAGTCATTCAAAAGCCCGTATAACAATCGGGTCATGAGGATATCTTAAAGAGAAAGCGCATAAGGAAAGGAACAATCATGAAATTTGATATGCATTGCCACACAAAGGAAGGATCGATTGATGCGAAAGTAGGATTGGAGGATTATGTAAAGAAACTCATTCGTCTGGGCTATGATGGTATGCTTGTTACAGATCATAACTCTTATAAAGGATATGACAGGTGGCAGGAAATCAGGAGGCGGATCGAGAAGAAAACGGGAAAATCCTTTGTGGTTTTAAAAGGAATTGAATATGATACCCGTGATGCGGGACATATGCTTGTCATTCTTCCTGAAAAGATTCATTCCAGAATTTTGGAAATCAGGGGAATGAGAGTCAGACAATTAGAGAAAATCGTTCATGAAATGGGTGGAATACTGGGACCGGCACATCCTTACGGAACCGGTTTTTTTGCATTTAAGCGAACCAGAACAGGGAAGCTGAATGAAGGACTGATGCACAAATTTGATTTCGTAGAAAGCTTTAATTCCTGCTCCAAGCCGCGCCAGAATATGCTTTCCAGAAAGCTGGCGCTGAAATATAAAAAAGCGGAGTTTGGCGGTTCCGACGCCCATAGGGAGAGTGTAATCGGCTCTGCTTATACCCTGATTGACAGGGAAATCCGAAATAACGATGATCTGATTGCGGCGATTCGTGAAAAAGTTCACATATTTGCAGACGGGGACTGGGGGGACAAGGTTCGTAAAAAACAACGTAAAATTGTGGAGCAGTCAGCGGTAGCGGGATATTGGATTTACAATCAGCTGCTGGCAGGAATCAACGTGCTTCGCAGAAGGAATGCGTTAAAGAAATATCGGGAATTGAGAGGCGCGTAAACGAATCGAAAAGACAGACAGAATTAAGGCTATGTAGGCAATTGCCTAATTAAGGCTATGGAAGGAAAGGAACGAAACCTACGGTAAGAAAAAGGAGGCAGAAGGATGAAAGTACTGTTAGTAAACGGAAGTTCCCACGAAATGGGATGTACTTATACGGCTTTAAGCGTGGTGGCGGGAGCTCTGAATCAAAACGGGATTGAAACCGAGATATTTCAGATCGGAGCCAAACCGGTCAGGGGCTGCATAGGCTGCGGAGGCTGTGTGCAGAAGGGATCCTGTGTATTTGAGGATGACATTCTTATCCGTTTGTCAAAAAAGGCAAAAGAAGCGGATGCCTATGTGTTTGGAAGTCCCGTCTATTATGCGTCCCCAAACGGTGCGCTTCTGGCGCTGATGGACAGGCTTTTTTATTCTACGGGAAAAGAAATGAGATATAAACCGGCTGCCGCAGCTTGTTCGGCAAGGCGTGCGGGAACAACGGCAGCCCTCGACGTACTGAATAAATATTTTACGATCAACCAGATGCCGGTGGTATCGGGACGGTATTGGAATGACGTGTTCGGTTCCGAGGCAGAAGATGTAAAACAGGACGAGGAAGGGCTGCAGAACATGAGGACCCTCGGAAATAATATGGCATGGGTACTTAAGAGCATGGCTTCGGGACAAAAAGCAGGAGTTGCGATACCGGAGCTGGAAACTCAGATCAGAACCAATTTTATACGATAATAAAAGGCAGGGATTTCAGCTTTCGCAAATCCCTGCCTTTATAAATGATTGATCGTAACGTTTTTACGGATTCTTGTTTGCGATTAATCAGAAATTCTGTTTAATGTAAAGTCATCCACGGTTCCCCAGCTGGCTGCGTTACACTTCATGCGGATACCGATTGTAAGAGTACCGTCAGTAACCACTATTTCAGGAATAGTAGGATTCTTCCAATCAACCCAAGTGGTTACCATAAAGGAAGCGGTTTGTTCTCCGTCGCTGGTGATGGCATATAACTCCATTTCAGAATCTGCAGATACGTCGCCGCCCTGAGCATAGGCATAGAGCTGATAGGTTCCGGGCTCCAAATCCGTGAATTCCTGCTCGATTGAAAATTCCATATCGGAATCTGCTGACCAGAAATGGAAAGCAACCTCTCCGGTATAAGCGTCATCTGCCTTTACCTGAAAATCGGTAGGATTACTGTCGCCTTCATATGTAACATTCCACATGGAAGTATCGGAATCCTCAAAGCTCGGATTCAGAACATGGTTAATCATTTTAACCTCAACATAGCAGGTAACGGCGGTGCCGTCTTCAAGAGAGCCTGTGATCTCATAGGTTCCGCCAACGCTTGTATCGATATCGGCAAGCTGTGTCTCATCCCAGGTAACAGCGGCCTGTTCATTTGCGGAACGGTCGTTGTAAACAACATCAATGGCTTCAGGAAGCTCAATGACGCCGCCCACATCGCAGATAACGGAAACATCCGGAATATAATCAACCGCTAACGGTGCAGTTGAACCGTATTTTAAGTACTTCCACACGTTTAAGGATGCAAGAGGATATCCGTCGAAGTCAAACATTGCCTGATTATCCCAGGAACAGCCGCCGTAATATAAGCCGGCATCCTCCGGGTCGTAATCGGATGCATAACTGCTTGCCCAGCCGCTGCCGAACTCTTCCCAGATCGGAGAATTATCCTCGGTTGCCTCGCCGACCGGAATCCATGTTCCTTCCCAATAGAAAATACCAAGTACGCCGACTTCATTTGCAGCCGCGCAGATATCACGAATCATCGTAGCCTGACTCTGTACGCTGGCAGCATAACCGTCAACCAGGTCGTCTATGCCGACAAAGCTGTTTCCCGAGCCATCGCCGTCTTCGGAAGTATAGCAGTAAGAGGTTTCTGCGATGATAACCTTTTTACCGTAGTTTTCCTGAATATTAGTGGCAACAGCCTGCATATTTTCGTTGGTTCCGTCCCAGAACGGATAATAGGATAAACCAAAAATATCATAATCCACACCGGCATCCTGCAGAGTGGAAGCAATTCGGTCGATTCCGTCAGTATCCTCGATATTCGTATAATGTACGACGATCTGGATATCTTTTCCGTAGGTTTCGGAGATTTCGCGGACTGCACGGCTTCCTTCCTTTAAAAGAGCCATTACCGAATCGGTATTCGTTTCACCGGACATACCGTTGTTGATTTCATTACCGATCTGTACCATTCCGACATCCACACCGGCATTCAGAATTTCCGTAAGGCTTTCTTTGGTAAATTCATAGAGTGCATCGCATTTTTCTTCAACGCTCATGCCCTCCCATGCCTTTGGCGCATGCTGTCTCTTGGGATCTGCCCAGAAGTCGGAATAATGGAAATCAATGCTTACCTTCATACCGTACATGGTTGCACGTCTTCCGAGTTCAACCGCGGCAGCAACGTCATTATTTCCGCCGCCATATCCGTTGCCGTTTTCGTCATACGGATCATTCCATACACGCAGACGGATGTAATTGACGCCGGACTGTGCCAATGTCATGAAAACATCCTGTTCTTCACCGTCGTAATTATAATAAGTAACGCCGCTGTTTTCCTCAACGAGTACGGAAGATGCATCCATACCGCGGATAAAATCATCGGAGATGTTTTCAACCGGCGCTATGTAGATCTCAGACTCTTCCGGACCGTCCGGGAGCGGGAATGTAGTTACTTCAAGAGTCTCCGGTTGTGCCGGGACGGGTGTTTGTTCGTCAGATTCGGTTTCGGAACTGTCCTCCTGTGTTTGCGCAGCAGGCTCAGTATTGCTTTCCTGTGTTTCTGCGGCAGGTTCGGATTTACCTGCTCCGCATCCTGTCAAAGCAGCAGAGCAAAGACTGGCGCTGAGGCATAAAGCCAGTAATTTTGCGCGGGATCGTTTCATAATATTAACCCTCCAATTCTAAAAATAAATGTAATAAATGCTTTCTGTTTCCGGTTGAACCGAAACATGCCAAGCCTTATAATTAGGATATTATATTGACACTGATTTTACAATGAATTATACTCATAACAAATTGATATATTGTCATATAGGACATGCTTTGGTGAGGTATCTATGATTGAGATTCTGAAAATGGGGGAGGACATGCATGGTGCGGACTTTGAAGTGGACCGCCCAAACGGATTCCCGGAATATCTGCTTTTGCTGACAAGGACCTCCGGACGCTTTCTTGTCGATGGCGTATGGAATGATTATCCGGCAAATTGCGCTGTGATTTTTAAGCCGTATCAGAAGCAGCGCTATCATGCAATTGAAGAATCCTACACAGACTGTTGGATGCATTTTACCTCTGACCGTCTGATTGCGGACGATCATTTTTTTTTCGGAACGCCGATTCTTATGCATCAGTCGGCAGAAGTCTATCAGTTGTTTCACATTATCTGTTCGCAATATTATGGCGTTGCTTCTCACCGGGATACCATATTGAATCATTTGGTTGAGTCGCTTGTGCATATGATTGCCGATGAAAATAAAACTGCCAAGTTCCCGGAAATCTATTACCAGCTTGTGGCGCTGCGCAGGGAAATTTACCAGAATCCTGCGGAGAAATGGACCGTTCCGTATATGTCGCAAAAACTCAATATCAGTACCGGATATCTGCATGCCGCCTATCAGCAATATTTTCATACCACCTGTATGAATGATGTCATTACAGGCCGGATCGAGCTTGCCTGTGAATTATTGGCATCCTGTAATCTTCCGATATCCAAGATTGCGGAGCAATGCGGTTATAATAATACGGAACACTTTATCCGGCAGTTTAAAACCAGTACAAATACAACTCCGGGAAAATACAGAAAGCAAAACAATATGAATTACCGGAATCCGTGACAGTCCGCCTGATTTTGCATAAAATCAAAGGATCTGCACAGACTAAGCTCTCAAAAGCTAACAAGCAGAAAAGGAGACTTGGCTGTGCAGATTTTTTATTTGAAAGCGGAAAGCAAGATTGAGACGGAAAAGACTCAGATATTGCTTAAGGATGCGGGCATCATCCTTTGTAAGGACAGTGAACTTCAGAAAAGGGCGGAAAATATGGTAATTCATACATTTAAGCCCTCCGAACACAGGGTGGTCATGAATACGATTACGATTATTCAGATGCTGCAAAGGGAGTTTCCGGAGTGTATGGTGCTGAGTCTGGGCGAGAGTGATATTGTCATGGAGAAATTAACGGGAAAGGTGCATCCGTTTCTGGAAAAACTGAAAATCGCATTGGTCTGCGTTCTTTGCTTTTTCGGCGCGGCGTTTACGATTATGGCATTTCACAATGACATCAGTATCAATGAAATTTTTATGAGGGTATATGAGCTGCTGGCAGGGGAGCAGTCCGATGGCTTTACGATTCTGGAAATATCCTATTCCATCGGCCTTACCTGCGGGATTATTCTGTTCTTTAATCATATCGGCGCCAGAAGAATTACAAAGGACCCGACTCCGGTAGAGGTTCAAATGCGCCAATATGAGGAAAATGTCATTACGACTCTGGTGGAAAATGCGGATCGAAATCAGGAGAAACTGTAGCCTTACAAACGGATCTTGGCATGACCGGACGGTTGGAAAATAAATTGGATATGGAGGATGAATATGCTTGGGCAGTTGTTGGCGGGAATATTGGGACTTTCCTTTGGAGTGTTTACGGCAGGCGCCGTGTTTACCACAGTTATCGTGATCGGACTGGTGCCGCGGTTTGCCGCCAGATTTCATACGGCCAAAAAAGTATTTTTATATGAGGAATGGGTCATGGCAGGCTCCATAGCAGGGGGAATTTACGGAGTGTTTCAGACACACTGGCAGACGGCGGCTTTTAACGAAAGAACGATGATCCTTAGGATTCTGGGCATGGCAGCCGTTATCATATGGGCTTTTTTTAGCGGAATGTTTGTGGGCTGTCTTGCCATTGCGATTGAGGAAATTCTTGGCGGGATTTCCGTGTTTGCAAGACGCGTGCATTTGCGCAGGGGGCTTGGAATTGTGATTCTTTCCATTGCAATAGGTAAGGCCTGCGGGTCGTTTTTCTATTTCTATAACGGACTGTTCCGATAACGAAAGTGAAAAAAGAAACAAATATTACAATAGCTATTGACAAACAATTAAAAGTTTGCTTAAATGTTTAATGGAAGAAAAATAATGCAAAGGAGGAAAGAAGGAGAGCTATGAAAAAAACATACAAAATCGAAGTGGACTGCGCTAATTGCGCGCTGAAAATGGAGGAAGCCGCAAAGAAGACCGAGGGTGTTGCAAATGCAGTCGTGTCCTTTATGACGCAGAAGATGAATGTGGAATTTGCGGAAGGCGCTGACGAGAAAGAGACCATGAAGGCGGTTTTAAAGAACTGCAAGAAGGTGGAGTCCGATTGTGAGATTTATCTTTGATCAGAAAAGTAGGCACAGGAAGAGATTGACTCGAGTTTGAAAGGTTTGATATCAATTATGACAAAGAAACAGAAAAAAATGCTGTATCGTATTTTGATTGCGGCAGTGCTGATGATGATTCTTCATTTTATACCATCTGAGGGAGTACTTCGATACATACTGTATCTGATTCCGTATCTGGTCATCGGATATGATATTCTGAAAAAGGCTGTTCTGGGAATCATACATGGTGAGGTTTTTGATGAAAATTTTCTGATGGCGATTGCTACGGTCGGAGCAATCGGAATCGGCGAACTGACCGAAGGCGTGGCGGTTATGCTGT
>CAYTIH010000031.1:0-25974 GCA_964437825.1 uncultured Clostridium sp.
ATGACCGCCGCCCATACCGGTCCCGCGCCGTCTGGCTACCGCATCAATCTCAGCAATAAAAACAATACACGGCGCATTTCTTTTCGCCTCCGCAAACAAATCGCGGACACGGGAAGCGCCCACGCCGACAAACATCTCTACAAAATCCGAACCGGAAATACTGAAAAACGGTACGTTTGCTTCACCGGCAACTGCCTTCGCAAGCAGTGTTTTACCGGTTCCGGGAGGTCCCTCCAGCAAAACGCCCTTCGGAATTCTGGCTCCTACCTTGGTATATTTCCCCGGGTCCTTCAGAAAATCGATGATTTCCTCCAGCTCCTCTTTTTCCTCTTGAAGTCCTGCCACATCCTTTAGCGTGGTCTCGTTTCCCGTAGACACTCTGGCGCGGCTTTTGCCGAAATTCATCATCTTATTGTTGCTGCTGCCCGCATTCGCATTCTGCGCATTGAGCATCACAAAAATAAAAACCAGCACAATCAGTCCTACCAAAATCGGAAGGATATAATTCAAAAACCAGTTTTCCTGCGGTACGTTTCTGACAATCGGATCAATCTCATATTGCTGCAGCAGATCCTCCGTCTCCCGTACGTCGGTTACATACAGAACCTTCTCACTGCCGTTCTTAAAGGTAATGCTCAAGGAACCCGTAGGCACCTGCTCATTCTGCTGAATCACAACCTCCGTCACATTTCCGTCTTTCAGATCCTGCACAAACTCGGAATAATTGTAATTACTCGGTACCGACCGATTCATACTGAGCCAGATAGCGGCCATTAATAATAACAAAATAATCAGAAAGGGAATCCCGCTTCCTCTTCTCTTACTCTTCAATTTCTTTTACTCTCCTTATGATCATTCATCGATATGTACGATTCCGATATAGGGCAGGTTACGATATCTCTGATCATAATCCAGTCCATAGCCTACTACAAATTCATCCGGAATCCTAAATCCGGTATAATCCACCTTCACATCCGTCACTCTGCGTTCCGGCTTATCAAGCAGCGTGCAAAGCGCCAGACTTACCGGTTCTCTTTTCCGAAGCATTTCCAGCAGATAGCTTAAGGTTCGTCCGGAATCCACGATATCCTCTACCACAATGACATTTTTCCCTTTGATAGGATCATCCAAATCCTTCACGATCTTCACGACTCCGCTTGATTTGGTATCTCCTCCGTAGCTGGAAACGGACATAAAATCCAGCGAAACCGGTACCGTAATCCTCTTTGCCAGCTCACATAGAAAAAAGCTTCCGCCCTTTAATACACATACCAGGTGTACCTGTCTGCCTGCGTAATCCCTGCTGATCTGTTCACCAAGCTCCTGAATTCTCCGGTCCACTTCTTCCTCTGACAGAAGCACACTGATTGTTTCAGCCATTTTACTTTCCTCCCGAAATTTGTATTTCTATAATATTTTTCGTCTGTGAAGATATTTTATAGTATTCACTGATTCGAAAACCTACAATCCACAAAATCCGATTTCCCTCTGCCAAAAGAGGAATCCTTTCCCGCTCCTGCGCAGGAATCTTTTCATCAATCATATATTCCTTCACGGTTTTGGTCCCTCCCCGGCTGTTAACGGTAAGTACATCCGCTGTTTTCCGGTAACGAAAACTGATAGATTGTTTTATTTTATCATAATCAAACCATTTCGTAAAATCATTTTTAGGAATTTCCGATAGGATACGCTCCCCTTTCGTATTTTCAAACACCCGCCAGCTAATATGATATTTTGCAAAAGAAATCTCACCCTCCGGCCCTGTCAGCATGGCTGATATTGCCTGCTCCTCCTTATGCGCGCCGTTTTTTTTAGTCAAAACGACTCCCTCGTAATTCCGAACCGCCAAAATATGATAAGGAAGGTTTATCTTTTTTCCGACCTGTTTTTCGAACAGCCCGCAAACCTGTTCCACGTGCAGGGAGGTAATATCCTTCGCCGCCGGCGTCAGCCTCCGGAATGCCTCATGCACCATGCTCCGGCGCAGATAGGGATCCTGTTTTTCCCATGCTTCTTTATCAAACCGGATTTCGTCCCCTTCGCATAAAGCCGTATGCACAAACGCCTGCTGTGTCTGAACATTCAAATACCGTGCCGCCTGATCCAGCAGATCCGCGGTTTTATTGATATGCTCTATGACTCCGTGGCATAACTCCTGTTCCGCATAGGGCAGAATGTGATGCCGTATCCGGTTTCTGGCATAAGCATCACTGTCATTTGTCAGGTCCGTCCGGTAACCGATCCGTCGTTTTTCCAGCCACGCTTCAATTTCCGAACGGTTTACACATAGGAGAGGTCTGATCACCCGCTGCCTGACCGGCGCAATTCCCGTAAGCCCGGACAGGCCGGTGCCTCGGAACAAATGAAACAAAAGGGTTTCCGCCCTATCATTCTGTGTATGGGCTACCGCAATTTTCCCATCTCCCCCATACACCTGTTCCAACACCTGCGTAAAAGCCTCATAACGAACCTTACGTCCGGCCTCTTCTTCACCGATCCGGAGTCCGCATGCAATCTCCGGTACATTTTTTTTCACACAATAAAAAGGAATCCCGTTTTCGGAACAGATTTCGGATACATACGCCTCATCCTCGCCCGCCGCCTCCCGAATGCCGTGATTCACATGGACAACACAGAATTCAAACGGAATCTCCTTCCTAAGCTCCAGAAGCACGTAAAACAGACAGACAGAATCAGCTCCTCCCGATATTCCGGCGACAATCCGGTCTCCGGCACAGATCATATTCATTTGTGTTATATACGATATTATCTTTTGCAGCATGTCCATCCTCTTTGTATCATCATATGCCTTTTCCTTTGGAAAAGTCAATGCACTGCCATAAAATCCGCAAACCGACGCAAAATCCGCAAACACAATCCGTCTTCAAGCCGGTGCAAAATCCGCCTATTCGTTTTCCCAGATGCCAATGACCAGTACCGTCATATCGTCCGCCACTTTTCCGCCGCTTTGGAAAATTGCCTGTCTCAATATGGCAGCCGCCATTTCATTCGGTTCCTGCAATGTCATACGTCCAAGCATGTCCTCAAAGAACGCTTCGCCATCCGGTTTGGAAAAGCAATCCGTAATTCCGTCCGAAACCATAATGATATATTCCCCATGCATCAGCTCCCTGGTCGTCTGAACCGACTCCATCTGCCCAAATACGCCGAGCGGAAGGCTCCCGGACTCAATTTTTTCGATCATACCGTCGCGCTTGATGTAGGTTCCCGCTGCGCCTACTTTCATAAAGCTGCATTCGCCGCTGTATAAATCAAAATAACAGGCGTCCAGCGTGGACACATTGGTTTCCTCCGCACAAGCCATCAAAGCTCCGTTGATCATTTGCGCGGCTCCGTCCGGTGAAAAACCGGATTCCAGGAACTGCTCAAACAGCTCCACCACCATTTCACTGCCCTTACAGGCTTCCTCGCCGGAGCCCATACCGTCTGACAGCACCGCCGCAAATTTTCCCCGGTTCAGCTCGCAAAAGGTATAATTATCCCCCGATATGGTTTCTCCTTCTTTAATCGCTCTTGCCACACCCGTCATTACGCTGTACTTTGTTTCTTCTTCAAATAATACGGTATCCAGCGCATCGCGCAGATAAGCGGGGCTTCCCGCGGACGGAATCAGTCTGACCTTCAAAACCACCGACAATATTCCCGCAATATCCGCCACCGAATATTCCTCTTCTCCTGGCTGCGGCAGTCTCGCTTTCATCGTAGCCGCCACTTCCATTATGCCGTTTTCCTTCGTCATGCAAAACAGACGGTGCAGATAAATCCCTCTTTTTTTCAATTCCCTGGCAATCCGGTATCGATCCTTTTCCCCTGCAGGCTCCATATAAAATGCCTCCGTTGCAAGGCCGGTCATGATTCTCGACATTTCACGCAGATGATCCGCCAGAAGCTCCCTGTTCTCCATCAGCCGTTTCTGCCACAAATAGTTTTCTCTGGACATAACCACCGTATTCCCTTTCGTCTTCTGTGCATCATTTTCCTGTGTCATTCCATAAAAACTTTTCGCCAGCTGCATAAAAGAATCCGCATAGGTAAGCAGCCTCTTTCGCCCATATTCGGGCAGCAGAGTTGTTTCCTGTGCTTCTTTCCCCGAAATCTGTTTCTTCATATCAATCATACCTTTCTATTGCCTGCAATGCAGCGTCCCGCCATAGGCGCCATAACGCCCGTACACTCCGCATAATCAACATCCCGTCGGCGCAGGCGCAGCTTTTGTTCCCATGGTGGTATGCTACATTATAGGAGCCTGTCCCTGCAAGATTTGTCAAAGAAAGGTATGAATTTCACTTTTTTTTCTGACAGATTTCCTTCCGGCTTTTTAAAAACGGCACAAAAAATGCGGATGACGTTTTTACCATCATCCGCATCAATTTCCTGATCTGAATATAATCTCACCATCATAAACAAGTCCCAATTTATCCTTTGCCACTTCCTCAATAAATGCATTGGTCCTTGTATACTTCTCATACTCTTTCAATTCTTCTGTTCTTGCTATTTCATCATCAATCTGCTGCTGCAGAAGCTGTTCTTTTTCCGCATATACCTTCTGCTTTGCTTTCAGCTCCAAACTGCTGATTCCAACAACTACAAGCATCATCAAAACGCAAATCGTAACCAGCGCCATGCCCAGACTGTTATGCCGCTTCTTACGATAAGCGGGTCTTCTTCCGGCCATACAAAATATACCCCTTTCATGTTTACATAATGTAATAGTAGCCTTTTATATGCAACTCGTCAACTATTTCTTATCTGCTTTTCTTCTTTTTGTGAAAAATGCGCATAACTTTTTTAATTTTCTGAAAGTCCTGCCAAACAGCCACTTTACGGGCCGAAAGAGAAACTTCATTACCGCTGACACAAGATCCATGGTCTTTTTGCAGATTGTTGACATAAAATACACAAAATATGGACTAATCAATTTTCCGTAAAGAATCATTCCCAAAAGTGCTCCGCCGACGCAATACCACCTCAAAATCCCGTTATTTTCGCGGTATAACACCGAAAATATAAAAATTGCACAAATTACCCAGAAAAAGAAGTCCTCCATAGACACACAAAAATGACTATGCCTGATACAATTACGGCAAATTCTAAGCAAATCATATGCTGCTGTGATTACGGCGCCCATTCCAATGCATTTCAGGGCCAAAAATGCCTCTACTGCGATACTTTGGCTCATATGATTTCCCCATATTATTTAAACAATCTGGAAAATAAGGATTCATTTTTTGCACCATAATCCGCAGTTTCGGAATAAGTAAAGCTGTCTATTCTGCCGTCGATATCCACTTCGCCCTTTTCCAGGGTTAATCTGCTGACATGCAGATCGTTTCCGCGAATCATCAGCATCCCTTGGGATGTCTCCAGCAAAATCTCATGCAAATCAAAAGCCAGCACATCGGTTACTCCCGTGATTGCCGCATTTTTTCGGTTTCCCACCGACAGTTTATGAGGTTTTTTCTGTATTTGATTAATGTCTTCCAAAAAAGGGCCTCCTTCCATCTACTTCCTTAAAAAGTATATTCGGGGGATTCCTTCTTTATGACCATCACGTCCGCTGACTTCTACAGGTATTTGAAAAGGTTTGCAGCATCGTCCTTCCTGACGGTTTCCTGCACATTCAAAACCTCCACTTTTACTTCCTTATTTCCAAACTGAATTGCAATCACATCGCCCGCCTTAACCTCCGCGGATGCTTTTGCCGGTCTCCCGTTAATGGATACACGTCCTGCATCACAGGCTTCATTTGCGACTGTCCGTCTCTTAATCAGTCTGGATACCTTCAAATATTTATCCAGTCTCATGCCATATTTCCTTTTCCATTCCAGTTCATTGGTTCTATACGCTTTCCCCTATACGAACAAAAAACGGCTGTGTGCATGCACATCAGCCGTTCTGAGTTCATCTGAATTCTTATGCGTTTACTAAATCCTTTAATGCCTTTCCGGCTTTGAACTTAGGAGCCTTGGAAGCAGCGATTGTCATGGACTTGCCGGTCTGAGGATTTCTTCCTTCTCTTGCTGCTCTTTCGGTAACTTCGAAAGTACCGAAACCAACTAACTGAATCTTCTCACCTTTTTTTAATTCTGTAGCAACAACTTCTGTAAATGCTTTTAAAGCTGCATCTGCATCTTTCTTGGATAATCCTGCCTGATCAGCCATAGCTGCAACTAATTCTGTTTTGTTCATTATGAACTCCTCCTCTTACTGAGTATTCTTTTTAGTATTATTACGTCATTCAAAGACGTCTATATACATATATATCGTTTTTACCACTATTTGTCAAGGTAATACAACTAAAAATTCTTAGAAATATTGACTTTTTCCGGATTTTTTAACAATTTGACCCTTCCGGCTCCTTCTCCGTAATCAATTTCTCAATTCTGTCCTGCAAAATCTGCTCAAGCGGAAGCTTCCAGATCCTTGAAAGGTTGCAAAGCTCCAGCAGTATCTCGCCAAGCAGGGTCATTCTCTGCTGCTCCTGACTCTCCTCCCCCGCTGTTTCTCCAAGCTGCTGTATTTCCTGCTCCAGACGCTTCAGCGATTCCTGCTCATTCGGACATTGACCGTAAAGCTTGTCCGCTTTTTTTAAGACCTTGGGGCCTCTGATCAGCCCGGGATGCTCCATCGGAATCTCCCTGAGCGGGGATTCAATCCATGTTTTTCCTTCTTTTTCCCGCTTCTTGATCTCATCCCAGCTTTGCCGGGACCCGTCATCAGGACTGTTCTTTTGCCCGCCAAAGACGTGCGGATGACGGCGGATCATCTTGGCACTGATTTCCGCAGCGACCTCTGAGAAAGAGAACAAGTTCAGTTCCGCCGCAATTTGACTGTTCATAACAACCTGAAGCAGCAGATCTCCCAGTTCCTCCCTCATATTTTCCGCATTACCGGTATTTTCATAGATTCGAACCGCCGCAAGATATTCATATGCTTCTTCTATCATACAGGTTCTCAGGCTTTGAAACGTCTGTGCTTTGTCCCAAGGACATCCGTGCTCTCCCCGGAGTGTCCGGACAACCTCCTCCAGTTCTTCACAGGTATACTTTTCTTTTTCCATGACAATCCCTCATTTTGCAGATGAACGCCAAACACGCATCTCTTGGCTTATTCCGAAATAGGCTGCAGTTCGGAGAAGGAATAAGTCACATCTTTGTCCTCCCCGTCAACCTCAATTGTATAGCTTCTGGTCTGATATCCGGTCCGGCGCAGTGAAATTACATGACTTCCCTCCACCTTCTTGAATCTGATCGGTGCAAGTCCGACATAATTTCCGTCCACGTATACCTCTACACCTTCCGGTGCGTCCACTGATACATAATAGGCGGATTCGTCACTCGCGCTTACCGTATCGTTTCCGTTTCCGGATTCTGTGTCCGGCGCAGAGTTTTCCGAACTTTCACGATCCTCTTCCTCCTCGTCATCGGAAGTATCGTCCGACTCCTTCTCATCCGACTGATCGGAAGTACTCTCCTGCTCTTTTTCCATCTCCATGGACAGCGTTGCCATTTCCTGTCCTACACGGACATATTTCGCCATTGTCGTATATCCGTCCGCTGTGATAATGACCTGATGTATCCCATAGGTCAGCGTAATCGCCTCAGAGGTGTTAATCTTTGTTCCGTCCACATAAACCGAGGCGGATGACGGCGTTATATCAAATAATACACAGCCTTCCTTCACTTCGGTGACAAGATCTCCCACGTCCATCGTCTGTTCTTCATTGCGGAGAATCGTAACGGTTTTGGTACCCCCGCTGCCGCCGCAGCTGACACTAACGTCATATTCTCCTTCGGGCAGCGTCAGCAGCATATTCTCCGTAATCGGCACAACGGTAACCGATCCCACCTCAATCCATCCTCCGATAAAGGATTCATCATTTTCCAGGCGTAAATAACCGTGTCCCCTGTCAATGACTATGCTGTGCACCGCATTGTCAAAGCCTCTGACAATCAGAGTATCATGTTCATTGATATCCATTAAAGTGCCTATCGTTCCCTCCGTAACAACTGCCAGATCCGATGCAATCCGATAGGTCGTTCCATTGATCGTCATGGACCGTCCGCTTTCCGAGATCTTAAAATCAGTCAGTCCTTTATATAGAAACGCATCCGGCGATTCCTGCAGCGAGCTCAGCGTCTTTTTCGTTTTCAGAAATTTCACATCCACAAGATCCCCGATTGCCACCTGCTCCATGGATAAGGGCTGTCCGTTCTGATCCGTAAGCGCGGAAGTGCCGTTATAGGAAAGGGTATACTGCCTGCCCGTTTCCAGATTTCTGAGAGAAATTGTTTTATTCTCCATATCCTTTTTTACTACAATCGCCGTATCTTCGCTGTCATAATCACCTGCGCCGGCCGGAGCAAAGCCGGTACTTTGCTCCGGCTGCTGTACCGTTTCACTCTGCCGGGGCTTGTCAGGCTTCTGTGAAGCCCATACAACAGCCAGAATTGCTACAACTAATATAAAAAATATACCGTATACTTTTTTCATTGGTACTTCACACTCCCTTCCTGACGGGCCCTTCTTTCTCTATCTTAACATAATGTAAAATACTCTGGCAATCATCCTTGTATATCTTTCCTGAGCACTTTGCATATCTTTCCTGAGTCCTGCACATCTTTTCTTTCTCAGGAAACCTCAGGAAACAGTGTCTTCAGGAAGTTCTGTCTGGCCTGTTCCTGCGCCAGCAGTCGTTCCAGCTTCTCCCTGTTCTTGCCCGGAATCCATGATTTTCCGCTGTTGTAATAATAACTGACTACCTTTCTGAATTTTTCCGGATAAGAGAGTCTGTAATACAACTGCTCCGTTTCCTGTCTGTCAATGCTTCTGACGCTATCATATCCGTCAAGCAGCTGTTCCCCAATCGATGGATTCCAGTTGTTTTTCTCCATAATTTTACGGAAAAACAAATAAAAATCACGAATTTGTATATCCTGCAGGCATTTCTCATAATTCATGATAAAGATTCCGCTTTGAGTAAACAGGATATTGTGATGCTGAAAATCGCCATGGCACAGCGCTCCAAGCTCCGCCTGATGCCGGTAATATTCTTCACTGCCGGAATTCCTGATCCGTTCCAGGACCTTTGCCGCCTGATCCATGAAGAACCCGTAATTTTGCAGCAGGAATACTTCAAAATCCGTTTTGGTACTCTTATCCCGTAAATGCTTCCATATGCGCTTCAGCTCTTTGTTGTAACGCTCATATTCCTGTACCGGCGAGAACATCCGAAAGCGAAACGGCCGCGCCGCCTCGGATTGCCCCGTTCCTTCCGCGGCACAATCCTCACTGCTGTCCATACCGGCATCCCCGCAGGGCGATACTCTCCACGGTCTGATCTGCTCCGGCTGGGGTATCCTGAACACCTTATGGATTCCCGCAAGCTGCTTTACGGCACTGACACAGTCTGCGCTGTCCGTAACCGAGCATTCCCTGCCTTCCCTGTATTCCTTCACTATATAGGCAGTATGATCCCTGTCATAGGAGCACAATTCACCGTCCTTATTTCTCATAATACAATCGGTCAGAAATCCCGCTTCCTTTAGCTGCTCCGTTACTGCCTCCAATACGCATAATTTATCCTTTGGACCGGTATATTCCCGCAGAATTCTGATTCCTTTTTCTGTTTCACAAAGAATAGCGCTCCGCCCCTTCCAGGTGCGAAGCACTGTCATATCATAATTATCCAATATGCTGATAATCCGGTCATTCACAAAGGTTACCTCCCAAACGTTACATACCCTAATATATGTGAACGCTCGCGGAAGTATGCGGGAATCCTTTTATCCGAGAACCGGATTCCCGGATTCTCTATTCTCCTGCGCAGTCCCGGATCAAATCCGGGATACGGCTCAAAAGATATTCTCTGTCATTTTTTTCCGGATCTTCCACCACTATGGATAGCATCTCATGTAAGATTCGTCCCATTTGAGGTCCCGGTGCGATACCCGCCTGAATCAGATCCTTTCCGTCCACCTTCAAATCCTTCAGGCTGACACAATCCTGCTCCTCCAAAACCTGTTCATAGGCTTTCCGGAGTCTGTCCAGTTCCTCCAGCTTTTCCGTTCTCAGGTATTCGCTCTGTCCGGCCACATCTGCCGCCTTCACTTCAAACAGCATGGGAAAGAACCCTGCGCCAATCGCTGCCATGGCGCGGCGGATGCCCCGCCTGTCCGCTTCTATCTTTCTGTCATGATAACGTACCAGACCCGCAGTCATAGTAATCGTATCCGTATCAAATTTCAAACGCTTCATGATGCTGCGAGTCATTTCTTCTCCATGCACTGCATGCCCGTGAAAATGATCCACTCCTTCAGCATCCGTTGTTTTGGTCTCAGGCTTTCCGATATCATGGAATAACATGGCAAGACGAAGTACCCGATCCGGTTTGCATGCTTTCATCGTATGCAGAATGTGTTCCCCCACATTATAGCAGTGATGCGGATGATTCTGCGATGTTTCCATGCATGCGTCAAACTCCGGCAGGAACACTTTTGTGACACCAGTGTCATATAATTCCGCCAGGTAATCAGGATTCGGCGACAGTATCAGCTTCATCAGTTCTGTCTGAATCCGTTCCGCACTAACCTTTTGCAAATTCGGCGCCAATGCCTTGATCGCCTGAAAAGTTTCCTGTTCAATCCGAAAGGTCAGCTGGGCAGAAAAGCGAACCGCCCGCATCATTCGCAGGGCATCTTCGCCGAAGCGCTCGTGAGGATCTCCCACACAGCGGATCACACCCTCCTTGAGATCCTGTATTCCCCCAAAAAGGTCTACGATTCCCTGACGGTCATTATAGGCCATGGCATTGATCGTAAAATCCCTGCGTCTTAAATCCTCCTTCAAACTGGCGGTAAAGGTAACCTCTTTCGGATGCCTTCCGTCCTCGTACTCTCCATCAATCCGATAAGTCGTTACTTCATAGCCTTCTTTGTTCATCATAACGGTAACGGTTCCGTGCTTAATACCGGTATCCACCGTCCTTCGAAACAGACCTTTTATCTGCTCCGGCTTCGCGCTGGTCGTAATATCCCAATCATCAGGGACACGTCCCAAAATAGAATCCCGGACACAGCCTCCCACCGCATATGCTTCGTATCCGGCATCCTGCAGCTTTTGTATGATGTTTTCCACGTTTTGCGGCAATTGTATTTTCATCTTCCATCCGTTCCGTTACATTATTTTGTCAGACGCAAGGTTTCTCTTGCAATTGCAAGCTCCTCATTGGTAGGAACAATCATAACCGTTACTTTACTTTCCGGAGTGGAAATGATCGTCTCCTCCCCGCGGATTTTATTTTTTTCGGGATCAATGTATGTGCCAAGATATCCCAGATATTCACAGACCTGTGCTCTGACAAGCTGTGTATTTTCCCCTACTCCCGCAGTAAAAGCAATGACATCCACACCGTTCATTGCTGCCGTATAGGCACCGATATATTTTGCCACACGATAGGAATAGGTTTCAAGCGTAACCCTCGCCCTTTCATTTCCCTGCTCGGCTGCCGCACACAGGTCTCTGAAATCGCTGGAAATACCGGATAAACCATATACGCCCGATTTCTTATTTAAGATGTCCGACATCTGTGCAAAGCTCAGATTTTCTTTTTCTGCCAGAAAGCTTACAATGGCAGGATCGATATCGCCGCAGCGAGTCCCCATAATCAGACCTTCCAACGGAGTCAGACCCATGCTGGTATCTACGCTCTTTCCGTTTTTCACCGCGGAAATGCTTGCACCATTTCCAAGATGACAAACTATCGTTTTTAAATCTTTTCTGTCTTTTCCAAGAATCTCGGCCGCTCTTGCGGATACGAAGTCATGACTTGTCCCGTGAAATCCGTATCTTCTGACCTTATCCTTTTCATAATATTCATAAGGAAGTCCGTATAAAAACGCTTTGGCCGGCATGGTCTGATGAAAAGCCGTATCAAAAACAGCTACCATCGGCACCCCGGGCATGATTTTTTTGCAGGAGTTGATCCCAATCAGGTTTGCAGGATTGTGTAAAGGCGCCAGATCATTGCATTCCTCAATCGCTTTCATAACCTCATCCGTAATCACTACGCTGCTTGAGAATTTCTCACCGCCATGCACAATGCGATGACCGACCGCGCCGATTTCATCAAGGGAATCAATCACACCGTTTACCGGATCCGTCAGTGCGTCAATTACCATCTGTACGGCAACTGTATGATCCGGCATTGCGCTCTCGATCATAAGCTTGTCCTTCCCTGCAGGCTGATGGGTCAGCTTACTTCCGTCAATGCCGATTCTTTCGCAAAGTCCCTTTGCCAGGACATCTTCCGTATCGCTGTCAATCAGCTGATACTTTAATGATGAGCTTCCGCAATTAATAACCAAAATTTTCATAACCTATTCTCCTTCTGTTTTCATAGCCACCGTATGATATTCGTATTCATTTTACGTCAGTCCGTGCATAATTTCCATAAGGAGTTCAAAGAATTTTCTATGAAAGTCCATGTTTTTTATGATATTTTTTTATGATATTTTTTTACTGAAATTTTTTGTTTTTACGATAATTTTTACGATTTTATATTTTCATAGTGTCGTTTTTCATGATTTGCGTTATAATAAATTTATATGTGCTTTCCTGTATGCAACAGAAAACACAAACTTACATTACGATACTATTTTAAAACGAAAGGCGGGGTGAAAAGCATGGACAGTTGTGACAGTTGCGGGCGAAGTTGCAGTAAATGGCATGATATTTCGGATCAGGAAGCTGTTCCTCCCACTGAACATGCTCTCTCCTCTTAAGTATCACGCCATCACTTACGCAGATCGGCAAACGCCGCATACTACAAGCAGGAGGTTAAGTGATGGAAAATAAAGAAAATGAATTCGCAGAAATCGAAGCATCCGTCGCATTTCCTGAGAAGCCTGACTATGAGCAGGAATTAATCAATATCATGGAAAGTGATCTTTCCGACGAAGAACTCAGGGAACGCTTAAACGATTACCACGAAAACGATATCGCAAATATTCTGGAGGATCTGACTCCGGTCAAGAGAAAGCGGTTATACCGTGTCCTTGGCATTGAGGTTGTCTCCGAAATTTTTACTTATCTCGAAGATGTCGGGAAATATATTGAAGAATTAGATTCCGATAAAGCCGCAGATATCATCGAAAGCATGGATGCCGATGATGCCGTTGACGTTCTGGATGAACTGGAAGACGACAAGAGTCACGAGTTGATCAGTCTGATGGACGAGGAAGCCAGACATGATATCGACCTGATCCATTCCTATGAAGATGATGAAATCGGCAGCAGAATGACCACCAATTTCATTGTCATTCGTAATAATCTGAGTATTAAACAGGCCATGCGCTCTTTGGTGGAGCAGGCAGGCGATAACGATAATATTTCTACCATTTATGTCACGGATACGGACGATATTTTTTATGGTGCAATTGATTTAAAGGATTTGATTGTAGCAAGGCAGCACGATAATCTGGAGGCTTTGATTACAACCTCTTTCCCGTATGTATATGCCAAAGAAAGTATCAGCGATTGTATTGAAGCGATTAAAGGCTATTCGGAAAATTCCATACCGGTTCTGGATAATGACAAAAAGCTCCTCGGCGTTATCACGGCGCAGGACATTGTGGAAGTCGTTGATGAGGAATTTGGTGAAGACTATGCAAGATTGGCCGGTTTAACGGAAGAAGAGGATTTACACGAACCGCTTTTTGCCAGTATCAAGAAACGTCTGCCTTGGCTGATCATTCTGCTCTTTCTCGGGCTGATGGTATCCACCGTCGTGGGCATGTTTGAAAAGGTCATTGCCCAGCTGACACTGGTTGTCAGTTTTCAGTCTCTGATACTCGACATGTCCGGAAATGTAGGTACACAGTCCCTGGCTGTTACCATTCGTGTACTTGTAAATGAATCGGTGGACTCAAGGCAAAAGCTAAAGCTGGTGTTAAAGGAAATCCGCATCGGCTGTGTCAACGGCTTTCTGGTCGGCTTTCTGGCCTTTATGTGCGTGGGCGCATATATCACTCTCGGACGGGGCAAATCAGTATTTTTCTCCTTTGCCGTATCCGGCTGCATCGGCCTTGCCATGTGGACCGCTATGATTATTTCCAGTATGACCGGTACTCTGATCCCGCTGTTTCTTCATAAAATCAAGGTGGATCCCGCAGTGGCTTCCGGCCCTCTGATTTCTACCATCAGTGACCTGGTTGCGGTTATCACCTACTACGGGCTCACTTGGATTTTGTTGTTAAATATATTGCAGTTAGTTGAATGAGTACAAAAGATAGGCAATTGCCTAAGTATAAAAGTGCGTTTTTATAAAGCAGGAGCATATAATATGCCCCTGCTTTTTTTATTTTCCGTTGAATCCTCATTCGGTTGCTTTAATATGCCCGTCCCCAATATACCATTTTCTTTGCAGGCTTGCCGCAGCATACGCAGACATCGCTGATTTTTTCCTGCTCAAAAGGCATACAACGGCTGGTAACCGCCAGTTTTTCCTTAATGATATCCTCGCACGCCTGGTCCCCGCACCACATAGCCTTGACAAAGCCGGATTTCTCGGCAAAGCACTTCTCGAATTCCTCCATATTCTCTGCAACATAGGTATGCGCATCTCTGTGTTCCCTTGCATGTGCAAGCATATCAGCCTGAATCTGATCCAAAAGCTCCGGTACCTTTGCCGCTATATCGTCAAGTGCTGTCTCAATCTTCTCTCCCGTATCGCGGCGGCAGATCACGCACTTGCCGGCCTCAATATCCTTAGGACCGATTTCAATTCTGAGAGGGATTCCGCGCATTTCCTGTTCGGAGAACTTCCATCCGGGACTCTTGTCCGTATCATCCGTTTTGACACGAATCCCTGCCTCCTTTAATACTTTTTCGATCTCATAGGCCTTATCCAGCACGCCGTCCTTTTTCTGCTGAATCGGAATTACCATAACCTGAACAGGCGCCACCCTCGGAGGCAGCTTTAGGCCTGAATTATCTCCGTGCACCATGATGACCGCACCGATTAAACGTGTTGTCATGCCCCATGAGGTCTGATGCACATATTTCAATGTATTGTCCCTATCCGTATACTGAATGCCAAATGCCTTGGCAAAGCCGTCGCCAAAGTTATGAGAAGTACCTGACTGCAGCGCCTTCCCGTCATGCATCAGCGCTTCAATTGTATAGGTAGCAATTGCCCCTGCAAATTTCTCTTTTTCGGTTTTACGTCCTTTGATAACCGGAATCGCAAGAACATTTTCCAAAAAGTCGGCGTATACATTCAGCATCTGGATGGTTCTTTCCTCCGCCTCCTCTGCAGTTGCATGCGCAGTATGCCCTTCCTGCCACAGGAATTCACGGCTTCTGAGAAACGGTCTGGTTTCCTTTTCCCAGCGTACAACCGAACACCACTGGTTACAGATCTGAGGCAGATCACGATAGGACTGAACCACTCCCTTATAATAATCACAGAATAAAGTCTCAGAGGTAGGTCTGACACACATTCTCTCCTGCAGCTTCTGTCCTCCTCCGTAAGTAACCCATGCGACCTCCGGTGCAAAGCCCTCAACATGATCCTTTTCCTTCTGGAGCAGACTCTCCGGAATAAACATAGGCAGGTATACATTCTGCACACCCGTTTCTTTAAATCTGGCATCCAGCTGCTGCTGAATCAGTTCCCAGATCGCATATCCCGCGGGCTTAAATACCATGCAGCCCTTGACGCTGGTATAGTCAATCAGTTCCGCTTTCTTTACAACATCCGTATACCACTGTGCGAAATCCTCTTCCATGGATGTAATCGCTTCTACTAACTTTTTGTCTCCCATTTTTCTTTTCCTTTCTCTATGTGATATTCATTACTTCCGTTTTGCCGAGTGCGGCCATTTTCTTGATTCACGGGAATTTTCTATGAATCAAAAAAACCTCCGGCCCCTATCGACATAGGGGCCGAAGGATATCGGCGGTACCACCCTGATTAACAGTCCGTTCTGCGTCTGCTTACGGTCTGTTCTGCTCATTGCTTCCGTTAACGCCGGAATTACGTTGCATTTACATGCACAGCTCCAAGGCAGGTTCCCTTCCTTCCGCATAAGAATCTCACACCGATCGATTCTCTCTCTGAAAAGCTTCCCGAAGGTACTAACCCTTTTCATCGCCATTTCATCATTATTCTATCATTCTTATATCATTTATTTACTTATCCTGTCTTTCTATGTTGTGATTTTATTGCACACTTATTTATTTGTCAAGGCTTTTCTGCTCATCCCGCTCCATCGCCAGCTCCCGTATGAGCAGATAGGATAACGGTCCTGTGATAATTCCCAGTAAACCATACAGCCTGACTCCCAGAAAGACCGAAATCAGAATAATCAGCGGATGAATCCCGATTTTACGTCCAATCAGCCTTGGCTCCATAAATTCTCGCACAAAATAACAGACCAGATATAAAAGCACCAGAAGGATTGCCTTTCCGGTTTTCCCGAGAATCAGTTCAAAGACGGCAAGCGGAATCAAAGTGATGCCCGTTCCGATAAAAGGGAGCATATCCAGAAATCCCACCAGATATCCCCATACGAAAGGCATGGAATATCCCATCCGCCAGAAACCCACACTACAGATTCCTCCGATTACAGACATAATAATGATCTGTGCTTTCCCATAGGAAAGAATCATTCTGACAGTCTTGTCATAAATTTGCACCAGCCTGCGTGCATAAGTCTGTCTGCGAAATACGGCAACGATCTCCTGATAATCCTTTGCAAGTAAAATGGTAAATATAAAAAAAACAGCCCATAGGATACCGATATATCCGATTTTAGCAATTACATCGCTCGACAGCGTAAGCGCTGCCGGAATCGCCTCATCGCTGATCTGCTCGCCGATTCCTTCCGCAGTCCGGATAATTCGCGCCTCGATCACAAGACTATCCAGCCCCGACAATTCTCCCAGATAGCAACAGCAGGTATGCAGGATCACGATACACTGCTCCTTCAGTTCTCCTATATGATCCATGCAAATGCCCAAAAAGTTCGCGGCCGCCCGGTAAATTACAAATAACAAAATTCCGGGTATGCCTGCAATCAGAACCAGAATCGTCCCCATTAACAAACTGCGTCCGGCCTTATTCTTTCCGCAGCTTTTATATAAAAAATATCTGAGACCGGTAACTAATAGCCCTCCCAGTAAAAACGGCAACAGAAGCGGCAGGGCATATTTCATCAGCAGATACACCAATACCGTCACCGAGCCGATGCGTAAGACCTGATTTTTTTCGAATTCCTGCCTGATCTCTGCAAAAAAATTTCCCATACGGTATCCCCTTTGATTTTCTTTCTGAAGATAGTATGAGAAATTTTTAATTTTCTAATATGAATTTTGACTGTAAAATTTATTTCGGCTGCCGGCAGCAAATCTGTTCAAACGCCGGTACTATTTCAAAACTCATAATTTCCTGTGTCAGCGGATGCTCCATTTCAAGCTTATACGCGGCAAGCGCTATATGACGCAGCATCAAACGGGAAGCTGTCTCCTTTGCCAAAGCTCCTCCGTATTTCAGATCCCCCGCAAGCGGAAATCCTGCATGACTCATTTGAAGTCTGATTTGATGAAAACGCCCTGTTTTTAAATCAATCTCTATTTTGGTGACATTCATGTCAGAATTATATTGTAACGTACGATAGCTTAGCTCTGCCCGTTTGGCGTCCCGAAACTGCGGCAGTTTCATTTGTTCTTCGGATACTGCCTGTCCAAGTCCGTTTTTCAGTTTCATCAGATAATCCACCAGCACGGCTTCCTTTGGTTCTACATTGCCGCAGACAAGCGCCCGGTACGTTTTTTTCATCCGGCCATCCTGCACCTGCCTGCCAAGCTCGCCTGCTGCCTTCCTGTTCTTTGCAAATACAAGAATACCCTCTACCGGCTGATCCAGCCGATGAATCAAATAAAGCTCGCTGCCACCGACGTAATTTCTCAGCTCGCTTTCCGCATCCGACCGGGAAACATGCGCGCTCTGCGTTGCCAGTCCTGCCGGCTTATGGCAGATGATGATGGAATTGTCTTCGAACAGTATCCGGGTCTTCATGCTCATCCTTATCCTAAATAAATACGCGTTTGCTCGTTAATAGCGCAAGAAAAACAAATGCCGCTTCGCGTCGCTTGTTTTTCTTTTACCTTCATATCATACTCGCAAGCCCGCGCCTTCGGTGCTTTATCGTCTGCTTCGCAGACCAGCATCTTGATAGAACCGTCCTCGTTTCCCCTTGAGGACGAGCCTGATTCGATTCAGGTTTTATTGAAATGGAAAAATTTGTTATTTTATTCAACCAATTGTTCCGCATACTTCACCGGTACCAGCGAAATAATCCACGATATAAATATACAAATTGCATATATACATATGCATTCTAAAAAAGTATTTTGTTCCCAATTAAAATACACACACAACACATTGTTCCAACAATATCCCACTCCAACATGAATACAAAATACACCCAAGCTATACTTTGAAAGAAATTTTAGTATTTTTCTCACGCTTGTTCCACATTTTTCAAACGGAAATTCGTAAAAGAATATAAATGCGATGGTTGAATACGCAATAAGATATGTTCCTCCGTATCCAAATCCTTCTGCCGGAGATGTAAATAAGCCTCCGTATGCAATTACAAGCATAACCATAATACAGATTAACGCTACACTTATTCGTTTTCCTTTCATTCTTTCAAGAATTTTACTATGTGCCAATAATAATCCAATACACGCCAACGGAAAAACTTCTGCTAATCTTCCTGTAGAGTATCTCAGTTCGTATTCATACCCGCCAAATAACCTATAATTAATTCCGGAATATTGAATCCCCAGAGCTGCTATTCCAAGGACCATCATGATTTGCCAGGAATACTTATCGCACAACATAAAAACAACCCCAAAAACAACAGTTAAAACAATAAGGTCAAATAAATACCATAGTTGCGGACACAAATATCTATCGCTCCCAAAAGCTATTTGCCAAAGCAAGTCTTTATAGGTATATCCAGCGCTTACCCCCCCCCGACTAAATCCCAGGCATTTCAATAAAACATCAATTACCTTATATCCCAAATAATACAATACTGCCCAAGAAATATAAGGAAATAGCAGTCTCCATACTCGTTCCTTCATTTTGTGCACTTTCTTATCGACAAATATCTTTTCAGTAAGAAAAAATGACATGATAACAAAAATAGGAACAGCTGCTCCTCTCATTCGATTCATCACTGAAACCGGGTAAAATCCAAGATGATCCAGACGCCAGTAATGGCAACACACAACACAAAAACTCAAAAACACTTTTGTAAATGCTATTCCATAATTATAGTTTTTTTCATCCATATTAATCATAAAAATTACCATTCCGGAGCGTCAGCAACGGGGCGGCGGGATCGCAAGACGATCTGGGGGCCATCATACTTTAAAGCGGTATCCCACGCCCCAGATTGTTTCGATATACTGGGGTTTGGAGGTGTCGTATTCGATTTTCTCTCTGATCTTCTTGATATGAACAGTTACGGTTGCAATATCTCCGATCGAATCCATATCCCAGATCTCCCTGAACAGTTCTTCCTTGGTATACACATGATTGGGATTCTCTGCAAGGAAGGTTAACAGATCAAATTCCTTGGTCGTAAAATTTTTCTCTTCACCGTCCACATAAACACGGCGGGCTGTTTTGTCGATCTTAATTCCGCGGATTTCCACTATATCGTTCTGCTTTTGTCCGGAACCGACAAGCCTGTCATATCTGGCCAAGTGCGCCTTTACTCTTGCAACTAATTCACTGGGACTAAACGGCTTGGTCATATAGTCATCCGCGCCAAGTCCCAATCCTCTGATTTTATCAATATCATCTTTTTTAGCGGAAACCATCAAGATAGGAATATTTTTTTCTTCCCGGATCCTTCGGCAAACTTCAAAGCCGTCCATTCCGGGCAGCATCAGATCAAGTACCACCAGATCAAAGTCTTCATGGAGTGCTTTTTCAAGTCCGGTATCTCCGGCGTTTTCTATTTTCACCTGAAATTCTGACAGTTCCAAATAATCCTTTTCCAGATCAGCAATCTCTTTTTCATCCTCAATTATCAATATACGATTCATCTGTTTACCTCCGATATATTTATTACATGATAGGTTATTACTTAATTTATTAATCACTGTACCGTTTCCGTATTCTCCATATATTTACGGAGCACAAAATGCATACAGGTACCTTCTTCTTCCTTACTGCTGGCCCAGATATATCCGCCGTGGTCCTCGATAATCTTTTTTACAATGGATAAACCGATTCCGCTGCCTCCCTGGGAGGAATTTCTCGATGCATCTGTACGGTAAAACCGTTCAAAGATGCGGCCGATCTCTTTTGCAGACACCCCTTTTCCATTGTCCTCTATTTCTACCCGGATCGAATCAATTTCATCCAAAATACGAATATCAATTTCTCCGTGCGGCTTATTCATATATTTGATACTGTTTCCGATAATGTTATTTACCACACGTTTCATCTGCTCGGGATCTGCGATGACAAATGTGTCAGGCGAAACCATGTTCGTATAATTGAGCTTGATATTCTTGGATTCCAGATCAAGTCCGACTTCTTCCACACAATCATTAAAATAATCCGCCACATTCAGCTTGTGGAAATTGTACGGAATCCGGTTCGAATCAATCCCGGAATATATGGTCAGTTCATTGATCAGCCGGTTCATATCATTCGCCTTGTTATAAATGGTCTTAATATAACGATCCATTTTTTCCGGCGTATCCGCAACGCCGTCCATGATTCCTTCCACATAGCCCTTAATGGAGGTGATCGGTGTCTTTAAATCGTGGGAAATATTACTGATCAGTTCCCGGTTCTGCCTGTCTGCCTGAATCTTCTCCTCCGCGGACTCTTTTAACCGCAGCCTCATTTGATTGTAGTTCTCATACAAATCCGCGACTTCGCCCGTTCCCTTGGAATCCATCACATAATCAAAATCCCCGTCCGCAATATGCTGCATTGCGGTATTTAACTGTGTCAACGGTACAAATACACCTCTCCTGATCCAATGTGTCAAAAACAGACTGGTCAGCATCAGCACAAGAATTACCAAAATCACAATCGCCATAAGTAATCCGCCGGACATGATATTCTTTACGGTAGTAATAATATATGCATGTCCCCGCGTGCCATCCGGGCTTTCGAAATTCACTTGTTTAATTAAAACAGCCAATCCGTCCAGATAATAACCATGGTTTCCGAATTCGGTTCCGTCCTCCGACTGCAACAGAGCGGCACATACTTCCTCATTCGGCACGCCGCCGTTATAAGTCATAATACCGTTTTGTACCACAGCCAAATGCGACGCTTTTTCTCCTAAGAGCATATTGGTCTGCTCCAGAAAGCTTTCATTGGTAAACTGCTCGGGTGCAGTCTGTGCAACAACCTTCAGCTCCTCATACTCAGCCTCTGTCAGCTCGCTAAAGCCTTCCACAGGATTAGAGATCAGGGAGATACTGACATTCTCCACGCCATACAGTGCACGAAAATTCTGCCTCATCGTAACCTTCATAATCCCATAGGTCAGACAAATTAAGATCACCGGCAGGATGACAATCGTCAGGAAAGTTACCATCAATCGGGTTCGTAATTTCATTTTTCCCTCGCTTCTGAGCCGGTCTTTCGCCGGCGTGAAATTTCCAAACGGAATTTACCGCAATGAAGTCATTACTGTAATGAAGTCACAAAGCTGAACTGTTACTATTATAGTACACCCGGAAATCGGTTTCTATAAATAGTTCACGAATTATTCTAAAAAAAGAATAAATTTTTCTGCATTTCTACCAAATTATAAGCTGCCGTGTTGCAGCGTGTTACTATCATAGGAAATCCATACACTTTAGCCCGGCAGGGTATTTCCTATGACACAAAAAAGGATATGCCGGAACTCTCCGACATACCCTTTCTTTTCCTATAAGATATCGATTTTAGGTCCGCAGCGAAGCGGCCATACGATTTCATATTTCTTAGCCAAAGTATCTCTTATATAATCCTTCGAACGCTCTGCCGTGTCTAGCCTCGTCGCGAGCCATCTCATGAACGGTGTCATGGATTGCATCCAGATTCTGCTCTTTTGCACGCTTTGCAAGATCAACCTTACCTGCAGTTGCACCGTTTTCTGCTTCAATTCTCATTTCCAGATTCTTCTTGGTAGAATCGGTTACTACTTCGCCAAGGAGCTCTGCAAATTTTGCAGCATGCTCAGCTTCTTCATAAGCGGCCTTCTCCCAGTACAGACCGATTTCAGGATATCCCTCTCTGTGTGCAACTCTTGCCATTGCAAGGTACATACCAACTTCTGTGCACTCACCATTGAAGTTTGCTCTTAAATCATCAATAATGTCCTGGCTTACACCCTGAGCTACGCCTACTACGTGCTCAGCTGCCCATGTCAGCTCACCGCCCTGAGCCACAAATTTGTCTGCAGGTGCCTTACAAACCGGACATACTTCAGGTGCCTGATCTCCTTCAAAAACATAGCCGCATACGGAACAAACAAATTTCATAATCTTATTCTCCTTTTTTATTTTTTTATTTGAGTAGAGTCCGCTAATACTCTTCTACATCCTCTTTCGTATAACAGAATCCGGATTATTTTCGCTTCCTCAATCGATACGTTCATGGATACAGTCGCCACAGGTCCCGTAAAAATACGTTACATGTCCTGCAATCTGTCCGTTAAAATTCATCCCTGCGATATCCTTAATCCTTTCAATGCTTTCCATCTCCAGATCCATAACTCTGCCGCATTTTTGGCATACAAAATGATAATGTTCCGAAGTATCCGCATCAAAATGATCCTGTCCGTCTCCGACACGAAGTCTTTGGATCTCCCCCAGATCCGCAAGCAGTGTCAGATTACGATATACCGTACCAAGACTGATATTTGGATATTGTTTGCTGACATTCATATAAACAACCTCAGCCGTAGGGTGATCATTTCTGGTATACAGAAATTCTTTTATTGCATCTCTCTGCCTGCTGTGTTTTAATGCCATTGATTTACTCCTCAATTCAAATATCAGTAATGATTACTATATTCATTATACATATTTCGAAATTGAAGTCAATAGTTTTTGATATGTATAATGAAAAAATAATTTTTTAATGTTATACTATATTGCGTAAAATATAAAACATGCGGAGAAATCATTATAAATTTAGAATTTGATTTTTCGGCTTATCACTCTGTCTCAATCACTTTATATCAGAAAGGACTCAGTCAATATGAAAAAAATCGCAAGCTTTACCATCGACCATATGAAATTGCAGCCCGGCATTTATGTCTCCCGAAAGGATCATGTCGGAAACGAGATCATTACCACCTTTGATCTTAGGATGACCTCTCCCAATGACGAACCCGTCATGAATACAGCGGAAGTGCATACAATCGAGCATCTGGGCGCTACTTTTTTAAGAAATCATGAAATCTATAAGGACAAAATCATTTATTTCGGCCCTATGGGCTGCCGTACAGGCTTTTACCTTCTGCTCGCAGGAGACTATACCTCCAAGGCTGTCGTTCCCCTGATCACACAGATGTATGAATTCATCCGCGATTTTAAGGGAGAAGTTCCCGGCGCCAGCCCTAAAGATTGCGGCAACTATCTGGATATGAATCTGGGCATGGCTAACTATCTGGCCCGAAAATATCTGGATCAGGTATTATATGGCATTGATGACAGCCGTCTGGAATATCCGGAATAATGCCCTGCGCGGGCAGATTTTGCCCGGTCTTTTTTCCGGCGTTATCACCCACATAAAAGTCAAAAAAATAAAATAAAGAAAAAGGATACTCATTATGATTAAAGTAGGAATCATCGGTGCAATGGATTTGGAAATTGCAACCTTAAAAGAACAAATGACCGTAACCGAAACGAAAACCGTTTCATCCATGGTATTTTTCGAGGGCACGCTGAATAAGACCCCCGTAGTTATTGTAAAATGCGGGATCGGAAAGGTAAACGCGGGGATTTGTGTGCAGATTTTGTGCGACCGCTTTCATATAACCCATATTATCAATACCGGGGTTGCCGGTTCCTTAAAAAGCGAGCTCAATATCGGAGATATTGTGATTTCCACGGATGCCGTACAGCATGATATGGATGTTACGCCCCTTGGCTACGAACGCGGTCAGATCCCGGGAATAGGCGTTAAATACTTTCTTGCCGATCCCGCTCTTGTCGATATCGCACAGAATACCTGTAAAAAAGTCAATACCGATATTCAGGCGTTAAAGGGAAGAGTTGTCAGCGGCGATCAGTTTATCTCATCCAAAGAAACAAAGGATTTTCTGATTCATACCTTCGATGGCAGCTGTACCGAAATGGAGGGTGCCGCCATTGCACAGGTTTCCTATCTGAATCAAATTCCGTTTGTGATTATTCGTGCCATCTCCGATAAAGCGGATGACAGTGCGGAAATGGATTATCCTTCCTTTGAACATGCAGCCGCCCTGCATTCCGCAAAGCTGGTATATGAAATGATCTGTAAGCTTCACTAGCCCGCCGAATATTTTCATAATTGCCGACGATCGGATCTCTGATCATTTTCCGGTTCTCTTTATGTATGTCTTTTCCTATTTCAGGGCTTTATGTATGTCTTTTCCTATTTCAGGGCTTGGCATTTTTATTTTTTATGTTATACTATAGAGGCAATCACAATATTTTATCGCTTTAAAGCGTTACGTTTTAAAGTGTGAATAACAGGAGGTTTATCATGAAAGATATAGCGAAACTGCTGGATTATCGTCCGGAAATCAGGGTTCTGGATGCAACACTGCGTGATGGGGGGCTTGTCAATAATTTTTATTTCACGGACGAGTTTGCCAAAGATCTGTATCTCACCAACATCAAGGCAGGAGTAGATTATATGGAATTCGGATATAAGGCCTCTAAGGAAATGTTCGATACTTCTAAATTCGGGAAATGGAAATTCTGCAATGATGATGATATTCGTGCCATTGTCGGTGACAACAATACGGATTTAAAGATTTCCGTTATGGCAGATGTCGGCAGATGCAATTACAAAACAGATATTATAAACAGATCCGACAGTCCGATTGATATGATCCGTGTTGCAACCTATATCAACACCATTCCCGGTGCCATCGATATGATCGAAGATGCACATAACAAGGGCTATGAAACAACCTGTAACATTATGGCAATCTCCACCTGCGGTGAACAGGATTGGAAAGCCGCTCTTGAAATGATCGGCCGTTCCAGCGTGGATGTTATTTATATTGTGGACAGCTACGGTTCTCTTTACCCGGAGCAGATCGCCCGCATCTGTGATATTTACTGTGAGATCGCGGCCAAATACGGAAAAGAAGTGGGTATGCACGCACACAACAACCAACAGCTTGCATTCGCCAACACAATTGAAGCTGTCGGCGACGGCGTAAATTATCTGGATGCTACTTACGGCTGTCTCGGACGCGGCGCCGGAAACTGTGCTATGGAGCTGCTGCTCGGTTTCTTAAAGAATCCGAAATACAACCTGTATCCGACTCTACAGTTTATTGAAAAACACATTACAAAATTAAAAGAAGACGGTTTGATCTGGGGTTATGATGTCCCTTATCTGATGACAGGTATTCTCAATCAGCACCCGAGATCCGCAATCGAATATACCTCACAAAAGAGACATGACTATTCGGAATTCTATAATATATTGACCGGAAAAGACTGATCTTCCGGACAATAAAAAGGGAAGCATGGTGACTGCACAATGCTTCCCCTCTTTTGTTTTCACATTTTTTTGTGTTTTCACATTTTTTTGTGTTTTCACATTTTTTTGTGCTTTCACATTTTTTTGTGCTTTCACATTTTTTGTGCTTTCACATTTTTTGTGCTTTCACATTTTTTGTGCTTTCACATTTT
>CAYTIH010000031.1:26074-31562 GCA_964437825.1 uncultured Clostridium sp.
TTGTGCTTTCATATATTCACAATATTTCTGTCTTTTCCTTCCAGAAAAGCCTGTATATTTTGTGCCACCTCATCCACCAGACGTATTCTGGATTCCGTACTTGCCCAGGACATATGCGGTGTAATAATAAGCTTTGTACTGTCTTTGATCCCGGCAAGCGGATTATCCGCAGTAATCGGCTCCTTTTCCAAAACATCCAGGCCTGCAGCCGCAATACTTCCTTCCTCAAGCGCAGTATGCAAATCCGCGTTGTTGACAATCGGTCCTCTTGCCACATTGATTAAAACAGCCGATTTTTTCATACTGCGAAGCGCATTCAAATCAATCAGGTTACGGGTCCGGTCACTTAAAGGACAATGCAGGGACAGAACATCACTTCTATGTAACAAATCTGAAAGCTCCACTCTTTCATATTCCCTGCAGGTACTGCTGCCCGAAGCGGAATAAAAAATCACATGGCATCCGAAGGCCTGCGCAATGGAAGCAACCTTATGCCCGATTCCTCCCATTCCGATAATTCCCCATGTCTTACCCTCTAATTCATGAAAGGGTCTGTCAAAATTGGAAAATCTATCCTGCGCCGCATAGGCTCCGGACTTGACATAGTTGTCATAAAAGCTCATTTTTTCCAAAAGCCAAAGTGCCATAGTAAACGTATGCTGCGCCACTGCAGCAGTACAGTAATTTTTGACATTAGCCACCTTGATCCCTCTGCTGCTGCAATAATTCAAGTCCACATTATCAAATCCCGTTGCAAACAGACAGATTAATTTTACATGCGGCGCATCCTTTAAGGTTTCGGCATTTAACGGAACCTTATTAGCTATGATAATTTCCGCTTCCTTAATTCTATCCCGTAAAGAATCCGCAGTGGTGTTCGGGTACTCCGTTACTTCTCCAAGCCGATAAAACGGTTCCATAGAAATATCCACGCCCGCACTGTTTCTTTCCAATATCACAATTTTCATAATTTCCTCCGTTTTTCGCTTCTTCCTCTGAAAAATATAAAAAGGACCCTTCCGGAAGGATTCCGTAACACGACATCCTTTTCCCGCTTTGGGTCCTTTCATTCCGATTTATTTACAGTCTCTTAAGTAACGCTTCTCTCTGCTCCTCATAACCCGGTTTTCCAAGTAACGCAAACATATTCTTCTTGTAGCTTTCCACACCCGGCTGATTGAACGGATTTACTCCAAGCAGATATCCGCTGACACCGCATGCAAATTCAAAGAAGTAAAATAACTGTCCCAGATAAAACTCATTCACCTCAGGCACATTTACCATAAAGTTCGGCACCTGTCCGTCGGTATGTGCCAGAATGGTTCCGTTCATTGCAGATTTATTTACGAAATCAACGGTCTTTCCTGCAAGATAATTTAAACCGTCCAGATCAACTTCTTCGTTGTTAATGGTAATTGTTTCCCTGCTTGTCTCTACATTAATAACGGTTTCAAACATGATTCTGGCGCCGTCCTGAATAAACTGTCCCATAGAATGAAGATCCGTGGTCAAGTCAACGCTTGCCGGCAGAATTCCCTTCTGGTCCTTTCCTTCGGATTCTCCATATAACTGCTTCCACCACTCGGAAACATAATGAACGCTTGGCTCATAGTTTGCCAGAATTTCTACGGATTTTCCTTTTCTCAACAAAATATTGCGAAGCGCTGCATATTTCAGAGAGTCATTCTCCTCAAACGGAAGCTCCAGCGCATTTTTTCTTCCGCTTGCAGCTCCTTCCATCAGCTTATCGATATCCGCTCCGGACACCGCAATCGGAAGCAGACCAACTGCTGTCAATACGGAGAAACGTCCGCCGATATCGTCAGGCACTACGAAGGTCTCATAACCTTCTTCGTCGGCAACCTTCTTTAAGGCTCCCTTGGCTTTATCGGTTGTCGCATAAATTCTCTTGGCAGCCTCCGCTTTTCCGTATTTCTTTTCCATGATTTCCTTAAATACACGGAACGCAATCGCAGGCTCCGTTGTTGTGCCTGACTTGGAAATCATATTAATGGAAAAGTCCCTGTCTCCGATCACATCCATCAGGTCCTTAATGTAGGTAGAGCTGATGGAATTTCCCACGAAATAAATTTCCGGAGTCTTACGGATACTCTTGTCCACACAGTTATAAAAGCTATGACGTAAGAATTCAATTGCTGCTCTTGCTCCAAGATAGGAACCACCGATACCGATCACAAGCAATACCTCGGAATCCTTCTGAATCTTTGCAGCCGCCTTCTTAATCCTGTCAAACTCATCCTTGTCATAAGCGACAGGAAGATCAATCCAGCCAAGGAAATCATTTCCTGCTCCTGATTTGGAAACCAACACTTCTTTTGCATCAAGTGCCAGCTTCTTCATGTATTCTACTTCATGCTCATTGACAAACGGTGCCGCTTTGGAATAATCAAATGTAACTTTTGTGCTCATTTTATCCGCTCCTTTAATTTTCTATGACGCCAACTTTCAGCTTCGTATACTTAAATCAGGATAAGTGTAACAAAGAAAGTCCCATTTTTCAAGTATTTGCTTTGGATTATTCTCAGTACCTCATGACAGAAAGTCCCGCAGCAGATCCGCCAGCTCTCTTTCCTGTTCTTCGCTCAAATAAACTGTTTTTTTCTCCGATTCCGTTTTCGTCCAGTCCAAATCCCTGGGCCCCAGCCGGTCTTCGCCCTGACGGGCTTCCTCTCGCTGCCTTTCCTTCCTGATATGCTCACGCCTGCCGTTTCGGTCCGCTGCCAACTCCATATTTTCTGCCGCTGCCGGCATCCTTTTACGTTCAAACCCCTTTTCCTGCTCACTTTGTTCATCCCGTATTTCGGACATGTCCGAATCTGCGGCGGCCATATCCGTATTTGCTGTCATTTGATTTTCAAAATATTCCACCAAGTTGGTTTTTAACATGTTTTTTCTGGCAGGAATATCCACGATAGAAAGTACGGAAAAATATAAATACAGTCCCAGAAAAGTAATCACGTAATATGGCGCCAGCGAAAAGAAGGCTTTCCCTTCCGCCAGCCCCTTGCAGATTCCCACTCCTGCCGCTACAACGGAGAGCAGCATACTCTGCCCCGAAAAATTTTTCAGAGTATTTAACGATACCTTTCCGATTTGGAGACGATTAATAAACTTATCCACGAAAACCGGTACATTTGCAACTCCTTCATTCATAGCATAATTGCTTTTGTATTTCTGCTTTAATTGCTGCATCAGTTTATTGGTCGTATTCTGCATATTTTCGGCTTCTTCTATCATATGCTGATATAGTACTCCGATCAATATCTGACTCAATATACCCACAACAAAAAAAGTTATCATCAGTGAGAGGAAAAAATCCATAGTCAAATATCTCATTATTTTGCCCTCCTGATCGTGTCCGTACACGATCATATATCCAAAGCTTCCTTTTTCTATATTATAAATTTGAATATTACCGTCTTTCAAGACGGTTACCCCATGTAATCGATAGACAAATTCCGCGACTTTTGCTATAATTCACTTCGAATCATAACTGCCCGTCAGTTACAAAATAGAAAGAAGGCAATAATATGAGATATATTCCAAAGGGTGTATGTTCCAATGCGATTGACATTGAAGTAGAGGACGGCATCATCCGTTCCGTCCGCTTTACAGGCGGCTGTAACGGAAACCTACAGGGTATTTCCAGTCTGGTGCAGGGGATGAAAGTGGAAGATGCCATATCCAAGCTGCGAGGCATTCAATGCGGCTTTAAATCTACTTCCTGCCCTGACCAGTTAGCCAGAGCACTGGAGAGTATCACTCAATAATCGCATCATATGACATAAACCGTATTCAAATCTGATGATTCGAAACAGACGCTTGCATAAGCATGAATCAAACAGAAGCGGTATGGAAGGGAGCAGGATCATTTTATGAAACGCATACTTTTAACCGGAGGCGGTACCGCCGGGCACGTTACGTCCAACATTGCACTGGTGCCCACATTAAGAGAACATGATTACGATATCCATTATATGGGCTCCTACGATGGCATTGAAAAGAGACTGATCGCAGATTTTGATATTCCATACTATGGTATTTCAACCGGAAAATTAAGACGTTATTTTGATCCCAAAAATTTTTCGGACCCGTTCCGCGTAATTGCAGGTTTTTTTGAGGCAAAAAAGATTATTAAGCGCCTAAAGCCCGACGTGGTTTTTTCCAAAGGCGGCTTCGTAAGCGTTCCTGTTGTACGAGCTGCTGCCTCACTCGGCATCCCCTGTATCATTCATGAGTCCGATATGACTCCCGGCCTTGCCAATAAAATGTGCATTCCGGTTGCATCGAAAATCTGCTGCAATTTTCCGGAAACCTTAAAGGAACTTCCTGCCGACAAAGCAATCCTGACCGGTTCTCCCATCCGTGAAGAGCTGGCTATGGGCGACCGCCTCGCAGGTCTTGATCTTTGCGGCTTTACCGCAAATAAGCCCGTCATTATGGTCGTCGGAGGAAGTCAGGGCTCTGCCGCCGTAAATGAGGCTGTCCGTTCCGCACTGCCAAAGCTTTTACGGGATTTTCAGGTTGTTCACCTTTGCGGTAAGGATAAAATAGATAATCTGCTTTTAACCACAAACGGCTATAAGCAGTTTGAATACATCAAGGCCGAAATGAAGGATATTTTCGCCATGGCGGATCTTGTAATATCCCGCGCCGGCGCAAATGCAATCTGTGAGCTTCTCTCCTTAAAAAAGCCCAACATCCTGATTCCGCTGCCGACCAGCCAGAGCAGAGGAGATCAAATCTTAAACGCAAATTCCTTTGCGGCACAGGGCTTTAGTATTGTCATCGAAGAAGATTATCTGGATTGTGACACCTTAACCGATCGGGTACATGAATTATATTGTAACAGACAGAGCTATATTGAAGCAATGAGCAAAAGCTCCCAAAAAGATCCGATCAAAACCATCATGGCCTTAATAGAAGAAGTACAGAACTAAGTGATAAAAAACAAAAACTTTCATCGGGGGCCTTTCGGTCCCCGCATTAGTCTCCAACAATCTGATTTCTGACTGCTTCCAGTTCTTCCTCAGAAGGTTCCTGCGCCTTCCAGCAGATTTTCTGTCCGTCCCCCTGATATCTCGGAATCAGATGCACATGAAAATGCATAACTGTCTGCCCGGCTGCTTCTCCGTTGTTCTGAACCAGATTAAAGCCGTCACATTCCAGCTTCTGCGTCATCAACGCCGCCTGTTTTTTCGCTAATACCAGAACCTTGGAAGCCGTTTCGTCCGGAAGCTCATATAAATTTGCATAATGATTCTTAGGCAGGATCAGCGCATGTCCTTTCGTTGCCGGTCCGAGATCCAAAATTACACGAAATTCCTCATCCTCATACAGAGTTTTACTGTGTATTTCTCCATTTGCGATTTTACAAAAGATACAATTATCAAGCTTCATGTCATGTTCTCCTTTTCATTTTAATCCCCATTCCGGAGCGTCAGCAACGGGGCGGCGGGAAATCCGC
>CAYTIH010000032.1:0-29199 GCA_964437825.1 uncultured Clostridium sp.
CCAGTGCGGTCTCCGGGACTTTTTACGTCAAAACACTGTCAAAGACAGGAATATAACACATTCGCGAATCGAATACCACTGAATAATTTGATTTTGAAAAATCAGATCAGCTTTATTCTCTCCATTGCACAATAGATTCCGTTTTGATTGATATGCCCGGTAACCATATCGGCAAGCGCTTTGACATGATCTACCGCATTCCCCATGGCAACACCGATTCCGGCATACTGCAACATGTCCAGATCATTGGGTCCGTCACCGAAGGCAATGATTTTCTCACGGTCTGCGCCAAAATATTGCGCAGCCTGTTTCATGCCATAGGATTTGGTGATTCCCACCTGCGTCACCTCTCCACTGGTTTCATCCGGCTTCCAGGCTCGTAACCGTAACCTCAAATTCCGGACTAAGCGCCTGTCTGACCGCAGTCAGTCCGACCTCAGACTCATAATAAATAAACTTCTCCGCATCCGTGCGTCTTTCCGGATGTTCTTCTATCATCAGGCTGTTGCAAAAATGACGCCTTCCATGATTTGTTTCTTTTTTATTATTACCGATAGATATTAATCTCGGATTCCCTGACAATCTTCCTGATCGGCAAAATCATGCCGGGAGATACGGACAGTTCGTCCACTCCCATCCTCAGAAATTCCTCGGTCAGCTCCGGATCTGCGCCAAGCTCCCCGCAGATTCCTGCCCAGATCCCTTCTTGATGCGCATTCTTCACAACCATGCGGATCAGTCGCAGAATTGCTTCATGGTGGGCGTTATAAAATCTGTCCAGTTTGGAATTCTGCCTGTCAATTGCCAGGGTATACTGGGTCAGATCATTGGTTCCGATACTGAAAAAATCAACCTCTTTGGCCAGCAGGTCGCTGATCAGCGCGGCAGCGGGGGTCTCAATCATAATTCCCTGTTCCACCTCCCCGTAGGGAATATGCGCTTCCTGAAGCTCTGCTTTTACCTGTGATACGATTTCCTTGATCTCTCTTACTTCCTCGACGGAAATAATCATCGGATACATAATGGCGATATTTCCATAGGCGCTTGCACGAAACAACGCACGCAGCTGTGTCTTAAAGATTTCCTGCCGTGTCAGACTGATACGGATTGCGCGGTAGCCCATAGCCGGATTTTCCTCCCTGTCCAGCTGAAAATAATCCACCCGCTTATCAGCGCCGATATCCATGGTACGGATAATCACCTTTTTGCCCGCCATGGTCTCCGCCGCCTGCCTGTAAGATTCAAACTGTTCCTCCTCAGTCGGAAATGTATCCTTTTCCAGATACAGAAATTCACTCCGAAACAGCCCGATTCCCCCCGCATCGCCGCGAAGCACATCCCCTAAGTCGGTCACATTACCGATATTGGCATATAACTGAATCCTCTGTCCCGCTTTCGTAATATTCTCTTTTCCCTTTAAGGTTTGTAAAAGAGCCTTTTTCTCCTGATCCTGTTGCTGCTTGCTCTGATACTTGACAAGTGTTTCCTCATCCGGATCAACAATCAAAAGCCCCTGATATCCGTCTACAATCGCGGTTTTCCCATTCCAATCCGGATTGATCTCGACCTGAATCAGCGCCGGGATACTCATGGTCCGCGCCAGAATCGCCGTATGGGAATTTGCCGAGCCGAATCTGGTAACGAACGCAAGCAGCTTATCCTTATCCATCTGAACTGTTTCACTCGGTGCCAGATCCTCCGCCACAATAATACAGGGCCGGTTCAGATGACCGCTCTCACAGATTCCATTCAGAATTGCAATGATTCTTTCCGAAATATCCTTGACATCAATGGACCTTGCCTTAAAATATTCATCATCCATATTGGCAAAGATTTCCGCAAAATTATCCCCTGCTGCCGCAACCGCATATTCCGCATTGACTCCCTGGGACTCAATCAGATTCTGAATGAAGTCGTTATAATCATCATCCTCAAGCATCATCATATGCGCCTCAAAAATCTGCGCATTGACCTCTCCGACTTCTTTTACGGCCTTGTCATACAGCTCTCTTAGCTGCAGGCCCGCCATCCGTTTTGCATCCTCATAGCGTTTCCATTCAGCCCCGGAATCCTCTGTCTTTTTGCGAATGACCTGATTTTTTGTCTTCTCATAAAATAAAATCTGCCCGATGGCAATTCCGCCCAAAATCTTTTTTCCGCTATATTGTTCCATTGTGTCATTCCTTTCCCGATCCTCATTGATATTCATGCTCCGGCTTTTGTTTCCTAAGATCATTTTTCCTTGGCAGATATGAAACGGGAGTACTCTTTCGGACTTACGGATACGGCATTTTGCCATACAGCCGTTTATTTTTTTATTGTAATATAATTTTCGAGTAACATAAAGATATATTTCAAAATGTTTTCCAATCTATTTCCAATTGTTTTCGAACCTTTTATGTCCGTTAGTATGGACAATTTTCCAAAATTCAAGCAAGAGTGTCCGAACATCTGTAAAGATTTAAAAAGACACAGGACCAACAATCAGCCTGAAAAGGGAATGTTTATGCCGCAGCACCAAACATTCCCTGTTTATGATTGATTTTTCCGTTGTCTGCCAACCTCCGGCGCCTACTTCCGGAATGCCGTCCTTGCGCTGATTATAACGGTGGACTTCGGAATGATTTGTCAAATCCCAGCCCTGCATATTATCTTCTATTTTGGCTACAATAAAAACAGCAACAGCATGATGTCAAAAATGCATAGTGTAATTTTGATCTTTTTACTAATTTTCGTTTTCGCCTCCATATGAAAAAAAGTCATCAAAGGAATTCTCCAAATCGCTCATATGATTATACATTACATATGCATACTCCGTGAGCGCTCCTCCTCCGTTTACATCCGTACGCAGGCTGTTCCCCTCAGCATCATGGACACAGGAAGCGCTGACAACAGGCAAGTCAACAGTCAGCGACAATAGATATTTATCATATGCAGTCATAGGAATGGATGCAGCACTCTTCAAGACAGACGAAAGATAATTCAAGCTGGTAATATCATTATCCGGCGTTGTATCGATCTCATAATTTGCCCATATATAATAAGGGACAACATATTTTAGAGTATTCAGCTCCTCCTCTGCATCGGAAGAAGCATAGAGCAGCTCATAAAATTCCTCCTCCACCCCCGGCTGGTGGTCTCCAAACATTAAAACTACGACGGGTTCTTCTACATTGGAAAAGTATGTGATCAATTCTCCAATCGCTTGATCGCTTTCGTGAATACAGGAAAGATACTGCTCCGCCTGAGGATACTGCCCTGGATAATCCACCAATGTTATTTTTTCCGAAAAACCTGAATCGTCCTTTAAATAATCCCCATGATTCTGCATCGTCACATTAAAAACAAAAAGCCTTTCTCCGGCGTCCTTTTCCTCAAACAACGTATAAATTGTGCGATACTGGCTTGCATCCGTAGCAAATCCCCGCAGATATTCCAAATCCTTCATATCGTCCACAAAATACATATCATCAAACCCGAAGACATCATACACAGTCATCCGCCGGTAGGCGCTGTTGTAATAAGAATGAGCAGCAATGCAGGTATAGCCAAGCTCCTGAAATCCGGAAACCAGCGTCAGCGGCTCCGTACCCGCCTTAACAATGGTCGAATAGGGCATCGTATGAAACAGAATATTGGAATCCCCGGTTAAAAATTCATACTCCGATACGGCAGTATTTCCGGCGTATACGGATGAATATGCATATCCCCGGATCACATTCTCAGTAAGCCCGTCCAAAAAGGGCGTTACCTCTATATCAGTATTCAGTTCCCCGATTACCCTGAGATCGGAAAATGATTCATTCATAATTACAATCACATTTGGCGCCTGTTCCAAATCAAAATCATCTATATCATCACTTGTCTTACCCTCCTCTAAAATAATGTTTTCCACAGTCTCCAGTGAATAATTTTCCGGTTCTGACAACTTCAAATATTTCAGCTGATATACAATGTTAAATGCTATTCCGTTCCTGTCGGAGGAATACGCCGGTGTATATCCTCTTTTTTCCAACTGCTTCGTTTGAAACACGATCACAAAAAAAGCGCAGCCAACTCCCAGAAAAGCAGCTCTCTTAAGCCAATAATATATACTTTTAAAATGATTTTCCGTTTTTCCTGTCTGACCGAGAAGCAAAACGATAAATACCACCAGCCATACATTCAACAATACCCCAAATATCATTTCGGATGTAACCCTGAATTTATAGCTTCCGGCCACCTCCATAGCCGTTGAAATACTATATAGGTCTATCGCATCAATCCCCCGGCCCCTAAACTGCTTTAACCCCGCATTGACAACTGCAAGAGCCAAATAGATCACATCCACAGAAATAACACTGATTTTTGCAGAATGTGTAAGGGCATACAAAATCAATATAACGGAACTAAGAATTACTATATTAAACCAGAATGGGCCGTAAAGGACTTCCATACTGATCCCCGAAATCATACGTTCTCCCAGAATATACATGCTGTACGCCCCGAACACCAACAGAGCTATAACAGCCCATTCCTGATCCTTTGCAAACAGGCGCAGCCCTGTATAAATAGTCAGAAGTATTCCTGAAATAACAAGATAAATAAGAATATCCATTAATCCGAAGGCATAAAAAGCAAAGCGCAGAATCAACAGTAATATTATTTCAACCAGCATATAGATAATAATTGTTTTCGCAATACGACTAAACGGCTTCATTCTTTCCATTATCATATTAATCCCCATTCCGGAGCGTCAGCAACGGGGCGGCGGGAAATCCGCGAAAGCGGTTTCCCGTCTGCCATCAGGGCTATTTGTGACGCTCCTGCACAAATAGCTGTGTGAAAAATCAGCATATCAATGTGATTTTCACACTAATCCTCCATGTCAGAGCAGCCTGCTGCGATGACACGCGCCGGAAATTTCAGATTTCCGGCGGCGATCAGGCAATTTGAGGCTCTGACTCAAATTACGGATTGAAAAATCAGCGCATCAGCGTGATTTTTCAATCTACACTCCTTCAAGTCTTTCCTTATATTGAACGCTATATCGGCAACATAGTTGTAGACACAAGGCGTCGATTTCTCTGGGAATCCGAGAAATTGACAGCACACAAGATATAAACATTCTAGCATAGATACCCTGTTTATGCAAAATTAATCAGCCGCTAAGGTAAAGATTTTGCGTCTGTCTCTGGCGATCCTATCAAAAAGCCTTGCCAGGAGCCGCCTTATATAATATAGTGAATAAAAAATGATGGGGAAATAGACAAATCATTATTTTACCGTTTGGAGGGAAACTAATGAAAAAAGTACAAAGTATAATTTATTTGACGCTTTGCATTACGATAGTTTTATCAGCTTGTTCTATAAGTCCGATTTCAGAAAAAACAGCTCTTGATCCTCTTGCACCGGAATCCGAATTGACAATAATCTCGTCTGATACACAGGTTTCTGACTTTCTCAAAAAAATGCAGGGATTTACAACATACTATGAGACAGATGAGTGTTATAATATAACGCCTGTTTTCGTAGCGGCTAATTCCGACTACTCTATTTTTAAATACAACAATTCCACAGAGTCATTTATCCTGTATGACGGCGAAATTTACAGTATCGGTACATGCTTTGGAGGGTTTGGCATTACAAGTATGGCCCTTGCAGACTTAGATAAGGATGAAACCTACGAATTATATTATACCTTTTCATGGGGGTCTGGCTTACATCGTTCGCATGTTGGATATTTTGAACCTATAAATAAAGAAATACATGTGTTTGAGGACGATGCCTTATTTAATTCTGATATGATACTGACAGTAAATAATTCTGGTGACTTATGTGTGAACAGTGCCACTCTTGATATGGATGACTTTGTTAATTTTACAATCAGGGCGCAGGATTTTATTGGCACGCTTGATTTTGAAGAAAATCAGGTGGTACTAAATATTGCTCAACAAAATTAGCAGGAAGAAGCGCCTCAATAGCTTGCAAGTTAATTTGGTATTTGGCGGGCAGTGAACATTCATTCTCCCTTTCTGACCGGAAGACATTTGATTCTATTGGAAAACCATTCATTTGCAAAAGAAAATTTCAGAATCCATGTTCACCGAAAAAGCGCTCTGCGTTTCGGTAACAGATTTTCTCCATTTCATGCACTGAGAAATATTCTGAGAGCCGGCTCAGGAGCTTCGGCATCCCTGCATAATCCTTCCATTCCAATCCGCAGTCCATGCCATCGTAGTCGGAACCAAGCGCCAGCGCATCGATTCCCGCGCACGAAACAATATGCTTTGCATGGGATAGTACCTGCTCCATAGTGGAAAAATCACTGTTTTCTTTTAGAAAGCGGCTGTAAAAATTCAGCCCTACAATTCCTCCCCGCCTTCCAAGCTCTCTCATCATATCGTCTGTCAGATTTCTCTTATGACTGCAAAGTGCCCTTGCACAGGAATGAGTAGCTGCCACCGGCCTTTTGCTGTGTGCAATCACATCGTAGAATCCGCTGTCCGACAAATGTGAAACATCAACCGCCATTCCAAGCTCATTCATTCGTTCCACTACCTGAAAGCCAAACGGTTTCAGGCCTCCTGTTTCTCCGTTTGGAAACGCAATTTCATTCTCGTAATTCCATGTAAGCGTAAGGAGTCTTACACCGTCCTGATACAATGTATCAAGACGGTCCAGCCGTCCTTCCAGCACTTCTCCTCCCTCAACGGTCAAAACAGAAGAAATCCTCTGCGCAGCATAATTTTCATGAATATCCGCCGCGGAAAATGCAGGTGCAATCAAACTGCTGTTTTCCTTCATTTCTCTCCGATAGCAGGAAAGCACCTGCATGTATCTCTCATACGCACCGACGCCGCGTTTTCTGCACGCTTCCTGATTCACAAAAATTGCAAAGCATTGACAATATGCTCCTGCCGCTTCAAGTTTACATAAGTCAATCTGCAGCGGGTTTCGGTGAAGGGATAGCCCTCTCTCCTCACATTCCAGTATGGTATCACAATGTAAATCAAAAATTGGGTACATCATATGCTCCGTTTCCCGATTGTTCCAGTGGTATTATATGTGTTAACCTCCGAATCCTATACAATATAGGCAATAGTGAAGGATAGTTCATTCTACTTCCGTATATTTTACATATACAATCACTAATCCCGAATAATCACTGCGCCCAATCACCTGAATCGTTTCGGGGCCGTCCACGGTAAGTCTTCTGGACGCACCGCTAAGTCCATCAATTGTCATCGTATGATAGTCCGCCCATGCCATTCCCGCTCCGGTATTCCATAAAAGGCTTGCATCAACAGTAATATCATAGGTTCCTGCTTCCGGCAGATTCAAATTGATCTTATAATAGTTTGCTCCCCAATCCGTCTTATAGAATACACTTCCTGTTCTGGCTGTCTTAGACGCGATCTGAATTGCTTGAATATTCGCCGCCATTACTTCAAAATCTGCATCAGCCGATGTTGCCACTCCTTTGTCAGTGATTGCTGATGCAAGTAATGTCTTTCCATCACTGACAGATTGAAAACACTCAGTTACCCTTGTTGCCAGCGCATCAATCGCACCCTGCAGGCCCGAATCATTCGACGCGAGATTGTTAATTGATTCCTGCAGTCCTGTGTCACTTGCCGCCAGAGCATTGACCGCCTCCTGCAAGCCTGCCATATTGCCTGCAAAATTCTCCGTAACTGCATTCATATTTCCTTCCAGTGCACTCCGATATTCCTCAAGCCTGCCGGAAAGAGAGGACAGATTTCCTTTTACGGTATCCACATCCGCACGCATGGCGGGAAGGTCCGTATTTAAAATATCCGTCACTTTTCCGCTTGCAGTTGTAATCTCTCCCTGCATTGCGGAAACCTTTTTTTCAATATCGGTCACATTTCCTTTCATATCCGCCACGCTGCCCTCTATGCCGGAAACATTCCCTCCGATATCCGATATATCCGCCAAAATATCAGTAGTCTGTTTCTCAAATTCATTTTTCATTTCGGATATATTGGAATCCGCCTTTACGAGGCCTGCCTGTAAATCGGAAATAGACGTATTAACTCTTCCCATATCTGCATAAATCGTATTAATATTAGTAGAAATTCCCTCATAGATATGGTCAAAATCCTTCTCCGCCGCGTCTATGGCAGCGGACAATTCACTGTCTGTCTTCTTTCTGGCAATAATATCCTCCTGAATTTCTCCCATCTCCGTTGTAATCTCGGTAATCCGGTCCCGAATGGACAACAGGTTCTCATTCACGGCATTCGTATAGGCATCAACACCGATCAGGCTCTCCTGCGTATCTCCCGCAAAGCTTTCCATAGAATCAATCACATCGGATACCTGCCCAAGCTCCTGTTTTACCAGCGAAATTGTTTCATTGAGTCTGTCAATCTGTTCCATCTTGCCGGCAATATCCGCATCCTCCGGAACTGCTTCCTGAATTGCTTCCAGACTGCCCTGCATGGCATCCAGAGTAGTATCAAGCGTCATAATGGAGCTTTCCATTTCGTCCGCGCTGGACTGCATGGTTTCCACTACTCTGGTAACGTCTTTCACCTGTTCATTGGTCTGGTCGAGTGCCTGCTTTGTGCTGTGATTTGACTTTCTGGTATCCTGATATCCATACATTCCAAGCAGAACGACGATCAAAAACGCGGACAGCATGGATACCCCCAAAAACAAAGCTTTCAATACCGAATTCACATTCTTTTTTCCGGCAAGCTTATCTTTCATGTTCTTCATCAGCTTATCCATTCATCTCACCTCCCCTCTGTCCCACCGCGTACGGGCTGCGGAATTTTTTCGCGCACTTAACCTGTTTCCTTGTTCCATTTGCCATAAGCATTTTCTCCTTTTCTAAAAAGATTTCATAAATAGATTGTGTGAACTTCGGGCGAAACGCCGGAAATGAATAAAAAGAAAAAATAAGAATCAGAAGATCTCTGATGAGTAATAGCTTACCTCAACCGCTTTTATTTGTCGATATGCAAAATTGCCAAAATTCTCACAAAATTCTCGTCATGTAAATTCCCCTGAGCATACTTTTCAGCGCCCGAATCCCACGCAGCAAAAAAGACACTGCCGTGCAATGACAATGTCTTTATAAAAGAGATACACATGTATGTGATGCTATGTATTTTTATAAGTGACAGCGTCCGCCGCAATGTGCGCAATCTCCGCCGCAGGAAGATTTTCCCGCCTTTTTGTCCTTTACCATCTTACGGATAATCAAACCGACAACTGCCACAAGGGCTGCTAAAACAACGATTGTTCCCATATGAATTCTCCTATCTGCGTTCCCGCTTCTATGGTTAGTATATGCTAACTTCGGTCAGTTGTAAATACTTTTTTTCATCTTTTTGAGAAATTACTAAACATTTGATCCCCAAGTCTTGAAATCGATCCGCTCTTTCTTTCCTGAAGCTTCTCCCTGAGGTTCTCCGCGGCCCGTAAAACTTCCTCCTGAAACTCTCTGGAGGAAATCAGCGCGCAGCCCTGTCCCCTGATGATAATCTGTTCCAGCCCGTCCGAGGTAACCACTGTCACACGGTATTTCCTTCCGTTTTCATGCGCAAATTTCTCAATATACTGGTCTGCAGTCTCGGCTTCCTTGGTATATACTACATTGATATTGTGATAATCCAGCGCCTCCGTATCGTGTCCTTTTACCCGATATGCGTCAAACACTACGATCAACTCACACTGTCTGATTCCCTGATAATTGCATAGGATATCCATGAGTTTTCCTCTGGCACTGTCCACATTGGCCTGCGCCAGCTCCTTCAGTTCCTCCCATGCAAAGATCACATTATAGCCGTCCACCAACAGATATTCCTGCTTTGCCGTTTCCTCATACGCGCGGTAGGTTCTGGTGACGGCGGGAACGGACGCTTCCTTTTTCCGTTTCCAGCCCGCAGACCCGGATTGATTTCCCTTTCTGTTGGCATACATGGTTTTCTCCAAAATGGCGTCAATTTCCTCCGTACCCAAAAAACGCTCCTCTGTTTTTACCGTATGCTTCGCACCAAAAGTCATACTCCGGTCATAGCAGCCAAACCTCTCGTTTCCTGCGGTGTTCTCCGACTGGCCGAGTTCTTTACCGTCCGCTTCCGGCAGCGCAGGATTACATCCATGTTCCAGATGCATATAATCAAAAACGCGGTCCCACGGTACAATAAAACCTGCTCCGTGAGCGCAGAACACGGAATCCGGCGTATTGGCAGGATCCGCTTCGGGATCGTAATTCTTCCGGAGCAATACTTCCTCCGTATTATGGCAAGGCCCATATCCCCTGAGTGCGCATGTCAATCGTCCCAGTCCTTTGGTGTAGGCAAGCACCTCTCTTTGATAATCCCCAAGCGCACAGACAGGTATACTCCCCCTGAAAAGAGCCATTTCTCCGCTTTGCTCCGGCACGGTAAACGTTCCGTGCCTTAGCTCCAGATCGGTCATCGCCCTGCCGATCATCTGCCGGGGTACCTCAAGCACATAATCATAATACGGTTCCAGCAAAACATTCTCCGCCTGCATCAAACCCTGGCGCACGGCTCGATAGGCTGCCTGCCTGAAATCCCCTCCCTCGGTATGCTTCAAATGCGCTTTGCCTGCAATCAGGGTAATCCGCATATCCGTAATGGACGCGCCCGTAAGTACTCCGGTATGCTCCCGCTCCCTCAAATGGGTCAGGACCAGTCTCTGCCAGTTCCTGTCCAGATCATCTTCGCTGACTTTGGTATCAAAAACAAGCCCGCTGCCCGCCTCTCCCGGCTCCATAAGCAGATGTACCTCCGCATAATGGCGCAGCGGTTCGAAATGTCCCACCCCGATCACGGGCGCTGCAATGGTTTCCTTATAAACAATTTCTCCCGTTTCAAAAGAGACCTCCGTCTGAAAACGTTCTTTGATCAGCTCCTTTAGGATTTCGATTTGCACCTCGCCCATGATTTGCGCATGGATTTCCTGAACCTCTTTCTTCCACAGGATATGGAGCTCCGGTTCCTCTTCCTCCAACTGACGGAGCTTTGGCAGCATCTGCGCCGCATCCGTCCCCTCCTGCAGACAAATCCGGTAATTTAATACCGGCTCAAGTAACGGCAGGGATGCATCCGCCTCCATGCCATAGCCCTCTCCGATCCGGCTTTGGGACAGGCCTGTCACCGCGCAGACCTCTCCGGCCGCGGCCTCGTCCTTCACGATATATTTCATACCAGAATACATTCTGATCTGATTGACCTTTTCGTCCGCTTCCTGCCCGGACAGAACGGATTTTACCCTCAGTACTCCGCCCGTGATTTTCATATGTGTCAACCGGTTTCCCAGTTCATCCCTGCTGATTTTATATACCCGCGCCCCAAAGGTCTGCGGATATTCCGGCGCTTTGGCGTACGCATCCAGCGCCGAAAGCAGTTCCTTTACGCCCTCCGTTTTCAGGGCCGAACCAAAAAAGCACGGAAATATTTTGCGCTGCGTAATCAGACGGCGGATCCGTTCCTGCGTAATCCTACCGTCTTGTAAAAATTCCTCCATTGCGGATTCATCCGTCATGGCGATATTGTCAAAAAACGCCTCCGATTCCTGATCGGAAAAGTCCACACACCCTTCGGAAAATTGTTTTCTGACCGACAAAAGCAAAGCTGCTCCGTCCGCTCCCGGCTGATCCATTTTATTAAAAAATATAACAGTAGGAACCCTGTACTGATGTAACAGCCGCCACAGAGTAATCGTATGTCCCTGGATTCCGTCCGGACCGCTGATAACCAAAATCGCATAATCCAGCACCTGAAGCGTTCGTTCCATTTCCGCCGAAAAATCCACATGTCCGGGCGTGTCAAGTAACGTAAAGGCAGTATCCCCATAGGTAAATACTGCCTGTTTTGCATAAATCGTAATTCCTCTGCTGCGCTCCATGGTATCGGTATCCAGAAAGGAGTCCCCCTTGTCCACCCGTCCGAGCTTTCGAATCGCTCCGCTTTCATACAGCATGCCTTCCGATAAAGTAGTCTTTCCTGAGTCAACATGTGCCACAATCCCTAATACTATTTTTTTCATATTTTATTTCTGCCGGACCTGTCCGGATTATATCCCTTCTCTTAAATATTTCTGCGCTTCATCAATCGTACGGACATACCGTTCCATCGTACCGGCATGGTATTCCCTGATAAAAGCAGTCTGCGCCGTGACATTATCTCCCTCCAAAATACTCTTGGCCGCAGTCTCCAGCATCAGGCACTGCTGCGAAAATTCCTTTGCGCCGATATTAAGCGCCATAGCCTTCAGGGTATGAATATGAATCTCATAATTTTTCCAGTCACCGCTCTTACAGCAACGTTCCAGCTCAGTGCGTTTTTCATCCGACATATTGCAATAGTTCTTCAGCGCTTCCGTATACAATTTTTTGCTGCTTCCGCAATACTGTAAACCAAGAGAAACATTCAAATACTTCCGGTCCGTGAACGCGTCCCTCGTCTGTTCCTCCTCCATCTTCTGCAGCTTACTTTCACTGATATATTTCTTTATGGTGTCTTCCAATAAAGTCCCTGTAATAGGCTTACTGAGATAATCATCAAATCCGGCTTTCAGATACATTTCACGAACTCCCGAAACAGCGTTGGCTGTCAGCGCTATCACAGGCGTATCCGCACATAGATTGTTTTCCAGAGTCTTTGATTTCTTCAGCGTCTCTATTCCGTCCATTTCAGGCATCATATGATCCAGCAAAATTACATCAAAGTTCTTTTTCTGCATCCATTCCAGCGCCTCTTTTCCGCCGGTACAGGTTTGTATCTGTATCTGCGTTTTCTTTAGAAGATTCGATACCACCTTCAAATTCATGACACTGTCATCAACAACCAGAATCGATGCCTCCGGTGCTATAAAGCTTTCATGATATGATCCTTCGGATTGCACATATTTTTTGTAACGCTCCTTAAAGTTTTCAATCTTTGCCTGACCGATAATCTTCTGAGGAATATACACGGTAAATACGGAGCCCACCTCATATACGCTTGTTACCTCCGTCCTGCCGTTCATCTGATCTACCAGTCTGCCTGTAATCGCAAGCCCTAAGCCGGTACCTTCAATATTCCTGTTTTCCTTCATATTCAGGCGCTGAAAATCCCTGAAAAGTGCGGGAATATCTTCTTTTTTGATACCGATTCCGCTGTCCTTGACTTCAATTTTGAGCATCACCTGATCATCCTTCATCCATTCGCTTGCGACGGCAAATCCGACAAATCCCCGCTTGGTATATTTCACGGCGTTCGAAAGAAGGTTCACCATGACCTGACGAATTCTGGCATCATCCCCATACAATTCGTCCGGCAGCTCCTCGTCGACCTCAATCCGGAATTCCAATCCCTTCTGGTCCGCTCTGATTTTAATCATATTGACAACATCGTTTAACAAAGAACAAAGATAATAAGAATGCTCATTAATCTCCATTTTTCCGGATTCAATCTTGGAAAAATCCAAAATATCGTTAATGATGGACAACAGGCTCTGGCTGGCGCTCTGAATATTGTCCGCATACTCCCTGATATTGTCATCCTTGCTTTCCCTGAGTATCATTTCATTCATGCCGATAACCGCATTGATCGGAGTACGGATTTCATGGGACATATTGGCAAGGAATTCGCTTTTGGCAGTATTCGCCTTTTCCGCCGCAATCTTGGCCTTCTCTGCCGCAATCTTGGCCTCTCTCAGTTCTTCGCCCTCTCCCGCCTTCTCCTGCGTACTCAATAAATAAACAGTCACGATCGCAAGTAAAAGCCAAAAAAATCCCACTGTGCATATTACAGTCCCGATAATCAGATACAGGTTCCGGAACACCGCCGAACGCGGAACCGTCCCGATCAGATAAAAATCACAGTCTTCCACCTCAGCGGCAAACAGATATGCCTTTTTCTGCGCACCCTTTCCAAAGACAACTGCAACGCCTGTTTGATTTATCTCCTTCTCTATCGCACCTTCTACACTCTGAAACTCGGCCGGATCTATCATCATTGTCCCGTCCTGCCCGCAAAGCTGCATCAGCACATAACCATTCCCATCGACCAGCGCTGCTTTTCCTTTGCCGTCATAACAGGCAAGCTTGATTTCCTCCGCAAGTTCTGCGCTCTCATATAATCGATAGAGAACATATGCGACCTTCTCTCCCTGATAGACAGGTACCGCATATAAAAAACGATTTCCCGCACTGTTATAAGCAGAATAAGAAACAGACGCTTTTCCTGCGAAGGCATCGGCAATCCCCGCAAACTCCGAAGCATCCAGATCCTGTCCGTATACAACGGTTCCGTCCGGCTCAAGCAATCCGTAAGAGTCCCCCCGCTCCATGTCGCCAAACATGTCCCCAAAAACATCAGCCGGGTCATCCTCATGTCCGGAAATCAGCCCCGCCAGATCGGATAGACCGATAAGCTCGGACTCCATTCTGCCGCCGACCAGATCGGCCAGAAGCTGCGCCTGTCCTGCAATCTGATTCTCCAGATTTCCGTTGATCACGCTGTGAATCCTGAACCACAAAAAAACAGCAATCAAAAGAAATACAAGCAGATATACAATCACTGCCGGAATTGCAGTCTTTAATTGATTGAAACGTAATTTCGCTTTCAAATAATTTCACTTCCCCTCACAGCCGGTCAGACCGTTTGCTTTCGTTGTAACGAATGACCCGTATTAATTATATGAAAACAGTGCCGATATTTCAAGTATACTGATCCCATATTATACTGATCCCATAGTTTATACTGATCCTATATTATTATTTCAGTAACAATTCCTGTTATTGTTGATTTTTTCTCCGCCGCATGGCATAATCAGAGTAGTAATCTGAAATTTGTTTACACTAAATAAATAAGTAACTGCAGCCGGGCTGAAACAGTTACTGACGAAAGCGAGGGATTTTCATGGCAGAAATCATTAAAGAAGCCGATTTTGAAACAAAAGTATTGCAGGCCGAAAAACCTGTATTAGTAGATTTCTTTGCAACCTGGTGCGCACCCTGCAGAATGATGGGACCGGTTGTGGATGAGCTTGCGCAGTCAAACGATGCTTTCCATGTCTATAAGGTGGATATCGACGAATCCTTGCCTATTGCAGAAAGATACAATATCATGTCCGTTCCGACCTTTATGGTATTTAAGGAAGGAAAACCAACCGCAAAATCCGTCGGCGGTCAAAGCAAAGAGGATCTGCTAAAGCTGCTTGAACGCTAACGCCTGCTGCCGGCAGCTGATCAAAGAAAAAGGATATCCGGAGCATACGACATCCCTGAAGTCAGAGTTTCCTGTTCTGACCTTTGAATGTCGTTTCCCTCGGATATCCTTTTTTATGATTTTGAATTACGTTTCAGTTACGGTCGGGCGCTAAAAGCTCCTGATTTTATCCTGACTGTCATCCGCCGTCTTGTCGATTTTGCGGATGACCACATAATAAGAATAGTCCTCACTGACGGTTACCTTGACACGGTCGCCCTCTTTATGCCCCATCAATGCGGCCCCGAGCGGCGATTCCTTACTGATCAGCCCGTGCAGGGAATCCTCCCTGATCGTAGTAACCAAACGGTAGACCTCCGTTTCATCCTCCTCCTCAAAATAAACCGTTACGGTATTATTCAGACCGACCTCATCCGCACCCGATTCATCGGAAACAACCACGGCTGTCCTCACCATTCTCTCCAGATACCGGATACGGCTTTCATTCCTGTTTTTTTCTCTTTTGGCCGCATAATACTCAAAATTCTCACTTAAATCTCCCTGCGCTCTTGCCTCCTTGACCGCTTCAATCAGCTTCGGTCTCAGTACCAGTTTCCGTTCCTCGATCTCAGCCTCCATCTTGGCCACGTCAGAAGCCGTTAATTCATCATGCATATTTTCCCTCCGGTTATTCCCTGTCCGGTATATGATGCCCCAGATCCGTATACATATCCAGAAGCCCCACAGTTTCGTTGGCGGGCCTTCCGTACATGTGGCAGCACTTGTGGGACACGTTTTTTTCCTCCTGCGCATTCTCGTCCATAATGACGCTCATCCGCATCACGCCCAGACCGGATTCCGCATCCAGATGCTTCATAACTTCTTCGATCATGCGTTCATTGATTTCCTGATTGTCCAAGGCTTCCACACTTTCTGCTTTTCCTAAGCCGTCACTGTATTTCCGGTATATAGCTGATAATATTTTCCCTTAGCGGCAATCAGCTGGTCATGAGTGCCTCGCTCAATAATGCGTCCCTGCTCCAGTACCATAATGCAGTCGCTGTTTTTAACTGTGGAAAGACGGTGCGCAATGACAAAGGTTGTTCTGCCCTCCATCAAAGCATCCATTCCCTTTTGTACCAGTTTTTCCGTTCTGGTATCAATGGAGCTTGTAGCCTCATCCAGGATCAGTGCGGGAGGATCTGCGATTGCCGCTCTGGCAATAGCCAGAAGCTGTCTCTGGCCCTGACTTAAATTAGCGCCGTCCCCATGCAGCATGGTTTGATACCCTTCCGGAAGTCTCTGAATAAAGCCGTCGGCGCTGACCAGCTTTGCGGCTCTGATTACCTCCTCATCCGTTGCATCCAGCTTGCCATAACGGATATTCTCCATTACCGTATCCGTAAACAAATGAGTGTCCTGTAAGACAATACCGAGCGATCTTCGCAGATCCGCCTTTTTGATCTTATTCACATTAATACCGTCATAACGGATTTTTCCGTCCTGAATATCATAAAAACGATTGATCAAATTGGTAATTGTGGTTTTTCCGGCACCGGTTGCACCGACAAAGGCAATCTTCTGTCCCGGCTTTGCATACAGCTCCACATCATGAAGAATGATCTTGTCATCACGATAGCCAAAATCCACATGATCGAAGACAACGTTGCCCTCCAGCCTCTGATAGGTTGTCGTTCCTTCGTTTTTGTGGTAATGCTTCCATGCCCAAACGCCGGTTCTGACACTGCTCTCTGTAAGGCTTCCGTCCGGTGCCTCCACTGCGTTGACCAGTTCCACATAGCCGTCATCCACCTCCGTTTTCTCATCCAGAAGCTTAAAAATACGATCCGCACCGGCAAGTGCCATGATAATACTGTTAAACTGCTGACTCACCTGATTGATTGGCATGTTAAAGGATTTATTAAAATTAAGGAAGCTTGCCAAGCCGCCCAATGTAAGTCCGGAAATTCCGGTAAGCGCAAGCAGACCGCCGACGACGGTACATACCACATAGCTTAAATTTCCAAGCTGTGAGTTAATCGGTCCCATCACATTACCAAACATGTTGGCATGATATGCGCTGTCAAACAGCCGGTCGTTCAGTTCGTTGAACTTCTCTTTTGCCTCCTCCTCATGACAGAATACCTTGACCACCTTCTGACCGTTCATCATTTCTTCCACATATCCGTTTACCTTACCGATATCCTTCTGCTGGGACAGGAAGAAACGGCTGCTCAGGCCTCCTACCTTTTTGGTGGCAGCCAGCATAATGGTTACCATAACCAATGTTACCAGCGTTAACGGAATGCTGAGCACAAACATATAAAAAAGAACGGCAGCCACAGTAATCGTACTGTTGATCAGCTGGGGAATACTCTGACTGATCATCTGGCGCAGAGTATCAATATCGTTGGTATACATGGACATAATATCGCCATGTGCATGTGTATCAAAGTATTTGATCGGAAGACTTTCCATTTTCTCAAACATAGCATTTCGCAGATTTCTCATCACTCCCTGCGTTACGGCTACCATGATACGCGCCTGCGCGAATGTTGCGGCAACACCGCAGGCATAAATCACAGCAACCCTTGCAATGGCATTTGCAAGAGATCCGAAATCAGGATTCTCTTTTCCGATTAACGGCCTGATATATTGATCAATCAGAGTCTTCATAAACATGGTTCCCTGGGTGCTTGCATACACATTGATCATAATACAAATCACAACCAGGATACAATGCGGCGTATAGTTTTTCAGTACAAACGCCATCAGCCGCCGGAAAATGCGGCCCGGATGATCGATCTTGGGTCTGGGGCCTCTCGGACCTTTGGGACCGGGGCCCTGATTTACCTTCGGTTTTCTTTCTTCTGCCATGATTACAGCTCTCCTTTCTCATCAAAATCGCCGCTTCCCGATGTCTGGGATTCGTAGACCTCTCTGTATATTTCATTATTTTCCAGCAGCTCCTCGTGCGTTCCAAAGCCCGCTACTTTCCCTTCTTCCATGACGATAATCCGGTCGCAGGTTTGAATGCTTGAGACTCTCTGCGCGATAATCAGCTTTGTGGTTCCGGGAATCGATTTGGCAAATGCCTCCCTGATTTTGGCATCCGTTGCCGTATCCACCGCGCTGGTGGAATCGTCCAGAATCAATATTTTGGGCTGCTTTAACAATGCCCTTGCGATACACAGACGCTGCTTTTGTCCGCCGGATACATTGGTACCGCCCTGCTCGATATAAGTATGATATCCCTCCGGCATTTTCCGGATAAACTCGTCGGCGCATGCAAGCTCACAGGCATGCCTGCATTCCTCCTCGCTTGCATCCTTTTTTCCCCAGCGGAGATTTTCGAGGATCGTACCGCTGAACAGGACATTGCTTTGCAGCACCACAGCTACCTGATTGCGCATTGCCTCCAGATCATATTCTCTGACGTCTCTGCCGCCTACCAGCAGTTCTCCCTCCGTCACGTCATACAGACGGCTGACCAGATTCACCAGACTGGACTTGGCGCTGCCCGTACCTCCCAGTATCCCGATCGTTTCACCGGAATTGATCTTGAGATTGATATCCTTAAGTACCGGTTCCTTTGCATTTTTATGATATCTGAAGGAAACATTTCTGAATTCAATGCTTCCGTCTGAAACATCATATACCGGTTCCTTGGGATTTTTCAGCTGTGTTTCCTCATTTAATACCTCCGTGATACGCCTGGCGCTTGCCAGCGACATTGTAATCATGACGAAAATCATGGACAGCATCATCAGATTCATCAAAATATTCATGCAATAGGTGATCAGGCTCATCAGCTGTCCCGTGCTTAACGAATCGCTGACAACCATCTTTGCCCCAACCCAGCTGATTAACAAAATGCAGCTGTATACGGCCAGATTCATGGCAGGATTATTCCATGAAATAATGTTTTCCGCCTTCGTAAATATTTGATAGATATTACCGCTCGCCCTTTTAAACTTCTGGTTTTCGTAATCCTCTCTGACATATGCCTTTACGACTCTGATTGCAGAAACATTTTCTTCCACGCTTTCATTCAAATCGTCATACTTGGGAAACGCCTGCGTAAAATGTTTCATTGAACTGGTCACAATAATTGCCAGAATGATACCCAGTATGATGACTGCCGTCAAATAAATACTGGCAAGCCGCACACTGATCAAAAAGGACATGACCATAGCGCAGATCAGGCTGACCGGCGCACGCATACACATACGCAGAAGCATCTGATATGCGTTCTGCATATTCGTGACATCCGTAGTCAATCTGGTTACCAGACCTGACGTGCTGAATTTATCAATATTCGCGAAGCTAAAGGTCTGAATATTTTCAAACATCGCCTTTCTCAGGTTTCTCGCAAAGCCGGCAGAGGCTCTTGCACCATATTTTCCTCCCATAATACCGAAGGTCAGACCGGCAAGCGCAGCCAAAGCCATACAGCCGCCCATCAGATAGACATGATTCATATTCCCTACTTCCACGCCCTGATCGATAATGGAGGCCATCATAATCGGGATAATCATTTCCATGAGTACTTCTAATATCATGAAGACCGGCGTGATCAATGAATCCCGTTTAAACTCCTTTATCTGTGCCCCTAATGTCTTTAGCATGTCTCTTCCTCCTTGCTCCTTAAATTCTCCTTTGATTTATCAAGCTCACTGCTTAATCCTTCCAGGTTGCCGTGCACCTTCGCAAGGAGCCTGAACAATTCCGCCTGCTCCGTATCGCTCATCCCCCGGAGCATTCTGTCCTCCATCATTTTCATATGCTCTTGCACCTGCATATGATCCCTTCCGGCAGGCTCCGTCATCGTAATCCGTTTCAGTCTCCCGTCCCTGTCCACACAGTTTCTGGTAATTAATCCGTTTTTCTCCATGACCTGCAGGGTATTGGTTGCAGTTGCCCTTGAAATTTTAAACTCTTCTTCAATATTTTTCTGATAGACCGGTTGTTCCTGATGGCGGTACAAATATCCCATAATTCCCGCCTGCAGCTGCGTCAGCGGCGGCTTACCGGTAACCGGATGTGATTTCCGGATGATTGTTTTTGTCAGATTATGGATTCGCCTGAGTTCAAATCCCAGCATCTTCGTCTCTGCCAATTCCGTTTACTCCCTTAATTTTGTTAGTCTGCTAACTTTTTATGTTAGCCTACTAACATTATCTCTTTTTTGATTATTTGTCAATATCTTTATTTTTCTTTTCGGATGACATTTTCCGGATGATACAAAATTTTACTTTTCCGGATAATACAAAAAACATGCCATATTTGCAGGCGGAACTGATTTTCTCGCTTTCCGTCTTCCAATATGGCATATCTCTGAATCATATATTGTGATCACTTAGGATCTCATAAAAATACATTCCGTACCACTGTGCACAAAATCCGCGCCGTTTTTTCGGCTCCGAACTTACTGCTGTCTATCATCAGATCCCTGTGATCAAAAACTTCCCGGATTCCCTCGCAGTAACGAAGTCTGTATATCTCACGCGCTTTATCCACTTCACGAATCATTCTTCTGGCCGTCTTCTCATCCATGCCGAGTTTTCCGGTACAGTTCTTCACCCGCTCCTCCACCGGCGCATAGATATAAATATTCAATATACGGTCAAAATCCCGTAAAATACTATCCGCACAGCGTCCTACGATAATACAGGATTCCTTTGCCGCCAAATCCCTGATGATATTGGTCTGGACTGCAAAAATCTCCTGTTTCATACTGACGAGTCCCATTCCGAGCGGATATTTCCTGCTGGTAAAAATAGAACCCGCTTTTTCCTCCGAGTCGCTGATCTCAGGCACCGGCTGACCCATACGATTTGCGGTAGCTTCCACAATGTCACGGTCATAGAACGGTATTCCAAGCTCCTGCGACATCTCCTGTGCAATGGTCCTGCCCAGACTTCCGAATTGTCTGGATATGGTCACGACATATTTTTCCATACAAATTCTCCCTTTCAGCGCATTTTACTGCGAATTTCTATCGCGCATCGTTCTCAGCTCCTGACCACGGCCGGTTTCTTTTTGCGCTTTTGCATATAACGGACAATGCATGAAATTGTGAAATTGATCACAAAGTAAATCATAGCGGCAAAACCAAATAACACAAAGACATCGGATACATGGATGGCATTTGAGCCGTTATAACGGTTTGCTGCGGACAAAATCTGTTTTACCCTTGCCATCAGCTCTATTGTCGCAACGTTTGCCAGATAGGAAGAATCCTTGATCGTCGTGACAATCTGACTGAGCAGCGTCGGAATGATATTCCGGTACGCCTGCGGCAAAACAATGTGAATCATGATCCGGACAATATGAAAGCCCTGCGAATATCCCGCTTCAAACTGTCCGTGTGCAACAGAGTTAAGACCCCCTCTGACAATTTCCGCAATGACTGATGAAGTAAATAAAATCAGTGCAACGCAGGCCTTGAATAACAGCTTCACATTGACGGAGGTCAGACCGAACATGGCGCGATTCAAAAATTTCGGGCAGGGACAAAACACCAGACATATGAAAATCCACAACAATAACGGCGTATTACGGAACAGTTCGATATAAGCAACCGCAATCCACTTAAAAATCTTATTTTTAGGACTGTTACAATAATTCCGAAGCAGCGCCAGAATCGATCCGATCAAGATGCCAAACAGCACTGCCGCAACGGATATCATTAACGTAAATGCAACACCTTTCATGATATAGATCAGGATTGCATGATTTTTCAACATGGATAAACTGCTCTCTAACGTGCTCATTTATGCCACCGTCCTTTCCGAATCGGTCTTTGCGGCAACAGTCAGTTTTCTGTCCCGTTTCTTCAAAGACATCTCCCATGCGCTTGCCAGCGTAGAAAGCGGAAAGCATACGATAAAGAACAACATACCGCTGACGAGATAGGCCGGTGCATACGCGCCGCCGGTATTTTCTCCGGTTACAAAGCTGTAAGTCAGCGAAATCAAATCCGCTCCTCCTACGATATACAAACAGGAAGTATTCTTGATCAAATTGACAACCTGATTTACCATGGGCGGCAGGATAATCTTAATACTCTGCGGTAAAATAATATAGTACATCTTGCCGATGTAGCCAAAGCCCTGAGCCCCGGCCGCTTCGAATTGTCCCTTCGGAATCGCTTCAATTCCGGCGCGGATAACCTCCGACATATAAGCTCCGTGATAAATTCCAAGGGAAAGAAATCCTGTTATGAGTATTCCGAGACTGTGTCCCGAAAACGCCAATGCATAATATAAAAAGCATAACTGCAAAAGCAGAGGCGTGTTCTGAATCAATTCCACATAGACTCTGCTGATGATCTTGAATGATTTCCTGCCGCATGTCGCCATCAGTCCAAAAATAATACCGAGCAGCAGTGAAATGATGAGACCGAACAAAGCTGTCTTGGCGGTATTGCCCAAGCCGAGCAGGAATGTTTTTCGATACAGCCATACTTTCTCCCATGCTCTTGCTGAAAAGATTCCGGACATTGCTTTTCCTCCTTCTGCTTCTTTTTGAAAAGAAAAGGAACTCCGGCCGGCGAAGCCCCTTCTCCCTCATACCTGATCAAGGATCTTTACTTTTCTTTTAGTCCAAACCGTTTTCGGCAATCAACGCATCCACGGTGCCGTCCGCAATCCATCCCTGTATCAGCTCATCCACCAGTTCGGAAAAGCCGGAATCCTTGGTAGTTGCTACACCGTATTCCTGAGGTGCAAATTCATTTTCGATATAAGAACGTCCCTCGGTCTTGTAAATAGCCAGAATAGATTTATCCACACAGAATGCATCCACTTCACCGGCGCTTAAAGCGGTAGAAATGGCGGGATAATCGTCATACTGCTGGAATTTTATGTTTTCCGTCCAGGTTGCCGGATCAAAGGTTTCTTCATCAAAATTGTCACCGCTGATCAGTCCCGCCTCAATCATGGCTTTTACAAGAGATTTGGCAGAAGTAGATCCGGAAGAAACGCCCACCGTCTTATCCACCAGACCGCTCAGGTCGGTAATTCCCGATGAATCCTCTATAAGCACTGTTACATGATCGGTAAAGTAAGGCGTTGAGAAATCCCAGCTTTTCCTTCTTTCCTCGGTGATGGTAAAGGTCGCAAGTACACAGTCGATATCGCCGGAATCGAGAAGCTCCGTTCTGGTTGCAGCGGTAACTGCGGTAAATTCACAATCAACGCCGAGATATTCCGCGATTTTCTTTGCAAGCTCAATTTCCAGACCGGAATATTCCTCGGTCAGCGGATCCTGATATCCGAACCCGATGACCGCATTCTTTACACCGACTCTTAACACACCACGGTCAATGATCGCCTGTACGTCCTCGGCCATTTCATCCGTACTGTCCGCTGTATCCTGTTCCGGTTCCTTTGCAGGCTCCTGCGCGGTATCAGCGCCAGACTCTTCGGAAGTCTCCCCGGCCGCTGATGCCTCCTGTTCCTTGTCGTCACTGCCTCCGCAGCCTGCCAGTAAGGATACCGACATGGTAAGCGCAAGCATAAGGGCTCCAAATTTCTTTAATTTTCTCATAATACTCTCCTTTTCTGAGCGGCTTGTCGCGACAAAAGTAAGATTGCAGATATCAAATTTGCGTCTGCCGTCAAAGCTATTTGTTTTCGTCGCTCTGGCTCAAATTGCCGACTGAAAAATAAGCTATCGGGCTTATTTTTCAATCTAATCACAACCTTTTTGCTGCCTTCCTTCTGCCTTTTCGCACCATGCAAAAAGAGAAGGAAGATATATATAGAAGATCCGAAACACGCTGCCTGACAGAGCTGCTTTCCTGATGTCTGACTGATTTATAATCATGCTGCGAAAACCGATGACTGACCGGATGTCCGAACTATGTGCTTCAAATCTAACTACCTCAAATACCGGATCTATGCACTATGATCAAGATGAATGCGCCCCTAACGAATGATCTTTCCGAGGAACTGCTTTACTCTTTCATTCTGCGGATTGGTAAAGAAATGCTCCGGCGTTCCCTCTTCTATGATCTGTCCGTCCGCCATAAAAACAACCCTGTCCGCAACCTGTCTGGCAAAACCCATCTCATGGGTTACAACCACCATTGTGATATTTTCCTTTGCCAGCTTGATCATGACATCTAAAACCTCCTGAATCGTTTCGGGATCAAGCGCCGAGGTCGGCTCATCAAAAAGAATGATCTTGGTCTGTGCACACAGTGCGCGTGCAATGGCAATACGCTGCTGCTGTCCTCCGGAAAGCGTTGTCGGATAAACGTGCGCCTTATCGGTCAGCCCTACCACCTCCAGATAATGATATGCCAGCTCCTCCGCTTCCTTTCTGGTTTTATGATGAAGCTTCATAGGCGCCAGCGTCAGATTCTTTAAAACCGTCATATGCGGATACAGATTGAACTGCTGGAATACCATGGAGGTCGTTTCTCTGACCAGCTTTGTTTTATTTTTGGAAGTCATTTCTTTTCCGTCTATGTATACATGACCGTTTGTCGGCTCCTCCAAAAAATTCATACATCTGACGGTTGTCGATTTTCCGGAACCGGAAGGCCCGATGATAACCAGCTTTTCGCCTTCCTTTACCTCCAGATTCACATCCTTTAACACATGCAGATCTCCGAAATATTTATTCACATGTTCCAGCTTGATCATAGACAATCCCTCTTTTCTGTTGTTTCACGCACCAAAGCTTGTGTCGGCCGGAGCGTTCTGCTTTTTTCTAAGGGGAGGAAAAAAGGGCGTCCCACAGCCGGTATCCCGGCCATGAAACGCCCTTGTTTCAGCCATTTGAATATTTTCTTTCAAAAACCAGAAAACAGAAAAGCGCTCCGTACAAAATGTACTGAGCGCCTTTGCTTGTATGTTAGTATATAGCCCTGATAAAAATCTGTCAAGTACCAAAATTTGTGAAGTACAAATTTGTAATATTTGACTTTGACATTTGACCTTGACAAATTTTCATATTAACTTTTACATTGATCTTGACAAAATGACCGCAACGTGTCATTTATGAAATAACCCGACGAAACACGCTTTGTTAGTTTCGCAGGTTATCGCGGCAGTTGTTGCCCGCGTAAATCAAAAACCGTCAACGCATTCCGACATTCAGGAGGTTTTCATGCAGGACAATCATACGAAATTTAAGCTTCCGCCCATCGGACTTCGTATCATAAAATCATCGGTCGGCGTTTTTCTCTGCTTTCTCATCTACTTTCTGAGAGGCCGGCGCGGCATGCCCTTTTATTCTGCACTCGCGGTTCTCTGGTGCATACAGGCCTATTCCAAAAATACCCTGAAAAATGCAGTCCAGCGTACCGTAGGGACAATGATCGGGGCAGCCTTCGGTCTGCTTTTTATCCTGTGTAAAATTTATGTTAAGGATTTGGGGAACTCCGTCTGGCACTATCTTTTTTTGTCCCTGATGATCATTCCCATTATTTATACCTCCGTATTATTTAACCGTAAGAATGCTTCTTATTTTTCCTGCGTGGTTTATCTGAGTATCGTGGTCAATCATATCGCGGATGCCAACCCATACCTGTTCGTGCTGGACCGTGTCACGGATACCATGATCGGCATTATCCTCGGACTGATGATCAATTCCTTTCATCTGCCCAGAAAACACAGAAATGATATTCTGTTCGTTGCCGATCTGGATCATGCCCTGACAATCACAAAGGATAAGCTGACTCCATACAGCCGCGTTATATTAAATACCCTGCTTGACCAAGGCATGGCTTTTACGATCATGACGCTTCGAACGCCCGCCTCTCTGTTGGATTCCATTTCGGATATCCACCTGCGCCTGCCCATCATCGCCATGGACGGCGCCGTGCTCTATGACAGCACGGAAAACAGCTATATCCGCACCTTTGTCATATCTCCCGAAAATGCCGGAAGGCTGTATGACCTGCTGCAGGCACGCGGTTTTCATGTTTTTTCCAATATCATACTGGATGATCTATTGATTATCTATTACGGTGAGTTTCACAACCCTGCCGAGGAAGCCATTTTTAAGTCCCTGCACCGCTCTCCCTATCGGAATTATCTGAAAAAAGAACGGCCCAGGCAGCATCCGGTCGTCTATTTCATGTCCATTGATACCACGAAACGGATTGAAGACTTATATGATGAAATGAAGGCCGCCGGCCTTTCGGACGCCTTCAAGATCCTGCACTATCCTTCCGACGATTACCCCGGTTATTCCTACATCAAAATTTACAACAAAAACGCCTCCGTGGAAAATATGCTCCATTATCTGAAACAGGAAACCGGCATAACCGAAGTCGTTACGGTCAGTGACAATCACAGCCGCCATGATGTGATGTACTCCCATCATGACAGTAATCATATTATCCGCTTATTAAAAAATCTGTATTCTCCGGTTATTTTTTTCCGTTCGAAATTATGATGAAGCAAAAACTCAGGGCGAAAAGGAATCCCGACCGTGAATAACGATCGGGATATCGCACAACTCCGGGAAACTAATTGGACTTCTTCATAGTGGCAGCAACAATGAGATCAGACGCACCGTCAACTCCGAACCAGTCTGTATCAAGGCAGAGATCATATCCGGTTGCATCGCCCCAACGGGATTTTGAGCGCTGGTTGTAGTATGCAGCGCGCTCTCGATCTACTTTGGCGATTTTTTTGTCTGCTTCTGCCGGAGTCAAATGATCCCTTTCCGTGATATGTTTGATGCGAGTTTCTCTGCCGGATGTGACAAACACGCGAAATAGTTTGTGTTTTCCTGCAAGCACTTGATCGGCAGAGCGGCCGACAATGACACAGGGGCCTTCTGCGGCAACCATCTCGATGATTTCAGTCTGCGCTTTCATGGCCTGGTTTGCAATCGATTCGTAATTGCTGCTGGTGAATCCAACGGAGCGATACAGCATACTGCTGTCAATGGGTTTTTCATCCACGCTCTGTAGGAATTTGCGACTCAGGCCGCTGCTTTGCGCTGTTTTTTCCAGCAGTTCGGAATCATAGTAGGGAATGCTCAGCGCTTCGGCCACTTTCTTTCCCACGCTTCTTCCTCCGGCACCATAAGACCGTCCGATTGTAATGATATAGTCTGTAAGAGCGGTTTCGTTGGGACCTTTTGTTACATGGACCTTCGAATCGTCTGATGCCCCTGCGCTTTGGCTCAGGGTCCGGTTTATATTTACAATTAGAATTACGGATGCAATTGCAGTCAGGATATCCGCAATCGGCATGAAGAACAGGATGCCCTCCAGCCCCATGAAGATCGGGAGCAGGAGCGGCAGCCCGACACCAAATACGATCTCGCGCATCATGGAAAGCGCAGTAGATTGCTTCGCCTTGCCCAGCGACTGCAGAAAGATAAAAGTACCCTTGTTTATGCATGACAGCGGCAGAAGGCAGAGGAAAATCCGTATCGTTTTGACGGCAAAATCCGTGTAATACTTGCTCTCATTTTTAGCCCCAAAGACATTGATAAACTGATGGGGGAACAGGAGAAAAAGAGCGGACGCAATGAAACCGACTATAAACTCCGTAACAAGCAGCAACTTCATCAGACGCTTGACGCGATCATTCCGCTGTGCACCGATATTATATCCGGCAATGGGGATGCAGCCTGCCGCCAGTCCAATCGAAATTGAGATTACAATCTGAAAAAATTTCATTACAATGCCAACAACCGCTGTTGGGATCTGTGCATATTTCGCCTGCCCGAAAATCGGATCCAGCGCACCGTATTTGGTTACCATATTCAGTACTGCCGCCATAGACAGAACAATGGAAATCTGTGATAGGAAGCTGGTAATGCCAAGGGGCAGAATTTTTTTTATATATGAGATACGAAACCGGAAACTGTCTCCGTTCATTTGGACGGATTGCATTCGGGTCAAATAGAACGCAGACATAACAGCGGATACGATCTGTCCGAAGATAGTGGCGACGGCAGCGCCCATCATTCCCCAATTCAGCACATAAATGCAAATCGGATCAAAGATAATATTCAGCACAGCACCGGTCAGAAGGGTTCCCATAGCAAAACGGGGACTTCCGTCCGAACGAATGATGGGATTCATGGCTTGCCCAAACATATAGAACGGGATGCCAAAGGTAATCCAAAGGAAATATTCTTTTGACATCCGGAAAGTTTCATCGTTTACCCGTGCGCCAAAGGCAGTTAAAATCGGATCCTGGAAGACCAAAAAGACTGCCATCAATACAAGACCGACTGCAATGACAGCGATAACAGAGCTGCCAATTCCCCTATGTGCGTTGTCCTTTTCTTTCGCTCCCAGGCTGATACTGACAAAGGTGCAGCAGCCATCACCAATCATCATGGCAATGGAAAGGGCAACCACCGTGAGAGGAAAGACTACCGTATTGGCGGCATTGCCATAAGAACCCAGATAACCGGCATTGGCAATGAAAATCTGGTCAACGATGTTGTAAAGTGCGGCAACTAAAAGGGAAATGACACAGGGGATAGCGTATGCCCGCATCAGCTTGCCAAGGCCCTCTTTTTCAAGATAATCGTTCGTTTTTACTTGTTTCATATTTTTTTTGCCTCCATATTATAATACATTGGCTTGTGTCGGTAACAAAAAAAGCACAAGCGGTCGCCTGTGCCTCAAAAGAAAAAACGACACAAGCAGAAGCATAAACTGTTTCGTAACCGCTTACTTCTCAGCTTGTATCGTGCCGAATGCATTGCTATTGTACCAGAAATCAAATTTAAAAGTCAAGTGCATGCTGAGTATCGAATTGTGCACAGGACAAAGCAGTATTAAAAAAGACGGCAGCGCTTTTTATACGCTGTCGCCTCTGACTGTGGGGCTGTAAAACCGGAATCCTGAGTGCAGAAAACGAGACAAAAATTCAAATTCAGCAAAACAGGAAAGGATGAATGTGTTGCACTTCCTTATGTGGTCATGGCAGATCAGCTAGTTAGTACCTTGCATCAAAATATGCTTTACGTTCTTTGTCTCCCTTTCCTATTCGCATACAAATTATGCTCTGCTACACTTGCAGTATAT
>CAYTIH010000033.1:0-28213 GCA_964437825.1 uncultured Clostridium sp.
CCTGCACAAATAGCTGTGTGAAAAATCAGCATATCAATGTGATTTTTCACACTACTCCGCCATGTCAGAGCAGCCTGCTGCGATGACACGCGCCGGAAATTTCAGATTTCCGGCGGCGATCAGGCAATTTGAGGCTCTGACTCAAATTACGGATTGAAAAATCAGCGCATCAGCGTGATTTTTCAATCTAGACTCCTCTTTTCCAGTGTTGCTTTATCGAATTAAAGTGATAGCATGGTAACACGATATCAGCATAAATCATTGCAAGTATACAGAAAATACTGCTTTCTGTCAAGTCCGTTCCTCCAAATCCTTTTGAAGCATATCAAGATAGGGAACCAATATTCCATGCTTTTTCGGAATAAAGTACTCGGGATTCAGTTCTTCAAACCGAAAACTCTTCCTTCCGCCCTGCCTTGCGCGATCCCAAAAAAACTTCAGATGCTCAAAAGGAAGGTAATAAAACAAATCCTTCGCCGAATAGAAAATCAGAAAAAAGCTGATACCTCCCTGATGCTCAAACTCCTCCATAAAAGCCACCTGGTGCTCATGAATGTTTTGAAGCGAAAAGGTATCGGCTGCGCACTCCTTGGCATCAAAACAGACCGGAATCCCCTGCACGGCGCCGATATAGTCAACCGTACTTTTCTGGTCAAAGTATGCCAGCGTAATCTGATGCTTTTCCTTATCGATTTTCATCGGTGTAATCGGGGTCGGCACCTTCTGGATCAGCGCCAGATGATGCTCCCTGTATTTTTCATTGGTGCGGTTAATCATATCCTCCAGTGTGGAGCCTCTAAGACCGCGGGAATTCCAGGTTGCCATATATATCTCCTGTGATTTGTATAAAATCTTTGGGCGGTGCACATAAAAATGTCTTTCCGGCGGCCTGCATATTGCTGCCGTTCTCCTTCGGAAAAATGACCTTGTAGCAGTGCAGAAGCTGCCGCTTTAATCCATACCGTTTCCGGTAGTATTCATTCTGATGCGAAATGCCGTATTTGGGGTCGCCCACCAGCGCATGTCCTATGGACGAAAGATGCGCGCGAATCTGATGCGGTTTCCCGGTTTTCAATAATACCTCTATCAAAGTAATATTAAGCTCCGGCAGATATGCAAGCGGTCTGTAGCCCGTACTGATGCGGCTGCTCCCCTCTTTCTCATATTCGGAAACAAACACCTGATTCGTCCGTTCGTTCTTCATCAAATAACCGTCAATATCCTGCTCCTGACTGACCCTTCCGTGAACAACCGCAAGATAATATTTTTGCAGACTGTGGTCCTTTAATACGGAAGAAAGATAGCGTGCTCCCGCAAGCGTCTTTCCGCACAGAATCATTCCGCTGGTGTTGCGGTCGAGTCTGTTTGCAACGGACGGAGTATATGTTAACATCGTTTTATTCTCATCCGGAACGGACACCTGTGATTTTGACTCATGCTCACAATACGCAAGAAACCAGTCATTGATACTGTAGTCCCCCGCCTGCGCCTTCTGTGAAAGAACACCTGCCGGTTTATCCGCAATCAGGATGTCAGCATCTTCATAAACAATGCGGACAGACATCCTAAGGGTTCTTTCCGGCGGCGTGTTCGTCCTTGATGGCGAAACCGCTTCCCGTAACGTTTTACCCTTTGATAAGGAATCCCTTCCCGATCCTTTGTGTCCCCGAAACAGTTCAAAGGTTTCATCGGAAAAAAAGATTTTGATCTCATCCCCGGGCTGCAGACGTTCACTGCCCTGTGCTTTTTTTCCGTTCCATGTGATATTTTTCTTTCGCAGCATTTTATAAAGAAAGGACTTTCCCGCACCCGGCAATAATCTGGCCAGGTACTGATCCAGCCTGAGATTTTGTTCACTGTTTCTAACGATAAACTGTTTCATCGCTATAAATCCGCCTTTCTGTGAAAGGTTCCTCCTAATTGGAATCATAACGGAAATCCAATCTGTTTACAAAGAAATATCTTTCATCAGCGTTACTGCATCCGGATTTGCATGTGCTTCATCAGTTTGAAGCCGATCAAGCCTTGCGGTATATTTTTCCAAATCCGTAAAAATTTTCACGGTATAATCTTTTAGGCCGTTTTGCGTCAGCAGTGTTTTGATATGCTTTTCGGCATTCTCAATTTTGCATTTCGGATTCGATGTATAGCCGCAGATATTTTTCGATTCAATCACCATACTGTCAATCTGAAAGGTATGCTCATAGGAGGTAATCTGAAGCTCAAACAAACAGGTCAGCTTCCCGATATGCGGAGCAATTTGTCCATACACCTCCTTCGGACAGCTCTTTGCTTTTAAAAACATAATCATATTAACGGCGCTTTTACTTGCCGGAAGACATCCGAGCACCGCTACCACAGTTAGCAGATTTCTTTTCGTTCCTGTACTTTGCCAGCCGATCAAAAACAGTCCAAGCGAAACCGCAAAGCAAAATATCGTATATAGGACTGTTCTTTTCTTTCCCGCCTGAATGTATCCGTAATCACCTTTTTTTGTGCGCATCTTTTGTCCTTCCCGTAATAGTGCCGTTCCAAATTTTATGATTTGTTTGGCAGCTATTTTTCGTTAAATAAACTATCTTTTTTAGCCGTCATAGCAGACAGATTCGGGCCTTAGCGGTATAACAGCCGCAGCACCATGAGAATCAAATCCTCCGGTATCACATTGGTCAAAAGATAAAAAGCTTTCATCGGAAATCCGCAGACAGATACTTTCTTTTTGCAATAGCTGTCGCGCAGAGCCTTCGCTACAACGCGCTCCGGCGTTTCCATGACATATTTCTTGATGGAAAGGGTCTTTCCGTATATTTCCGCTTTATCAAAAAATTCTGTGGCAACCGGTCCCGGACAGACGCTTGTTACATAAATTTGTTTCTTGCGAAGTTCCTCGGAAAGCGCCTTGGAAAAGGATAATACATAGGATTTACTTGCCGCATAAACCGCAAAGCCCGGCTGCGGAATAAACGCAGCACTGGAGGCAAACTGAATGATTCTGGCATTTTTGCACAAATAAGGGATGCACAGACTGGTCATTCTGGTTAATCCGACGCAGTTACAATTAATCATATCCGCCAGTTCTTCAGTCGGAATATCTTCCACATCTCCCATATAGCCAAAACCGGCACAATTAATCAGAAAACGAATCTGCGGTTTTGCAATATTCAGAATCTGCGCAAAGGTGGAAAAACAATTTTCATCGGTTAGATCCATCGGAATAATTCTAACATTATTACGAAGTCTGTTTTTTAATGCGAGCATTTTTTCTTTATTTCGTGCAACCAGCCATATTTCATCCGTCTTTTGTAATATTCTGTCCAGCTGGAGAGACGTTTCATATCCCATACCGCTGCTGGCGCCTGTAATAATTGCAATTTTCATGAATATCTCCTTTTCTGAGCAACTTGCCGCGAAGATGTCCCTTTTCTTTATTTCTTTTTGTGAACATTGCGAATCGCCCTGCGTTTTTCGGGTCTTTGCTGAATCTTTTCTTTCGCTTTCTCTGTGCCCGTCTGTCTGGGTCTGATCAGTCATTTCCTGTCAAAACCGATTAAATCCTCACGTAAATTCTGTACCTGCTCCGGCATATATCCAAGATTTCTTAAATATTCTGCCAGCTCTACGGCTTCCTTTAAGGTTGCGCCCGGATGAGAGGACATCAGATAATCAAAGCGGATACCGAAACGGATAAACACCCGTTTTACTCCCGGAAGCATCCTTGACATTAATTCCGCTCTTTAACGCATCCGCAATCTGAACGATGGAGCGTTCTCCCATACCATATGAAATTAAATCCGCCTGTGCAGGTTATCTTTTCACTGCTTTTCTTCTGCATCCCGACTGCTTTGGCTTTTTGTCAGAAGCTCTATTTCTTCGTTTTTCAGCAATCTATATTCTCCCGGTAACAGATCGGGATCCAGCCTGAGCTTTCCGATCGAAATTCTTTTTAAAGAAAACACTTCATGCCGATTGGCATGGAACATTCGCTTAATCTGATGATAACGGCCCTCCGTAACGGTAATATGAACACGGCTTGCCGTTATCACATCCGCAGTTCCCTTCGGAAGCTTTCGCTTTTGCTCCTCGGACAAGGAATAGCTTTTTGCTGCCTCTTTAATCACAACGATTGCCGGAAGACAAAGCGTATCATCTCCGATATCGGTACCGCGCTCCAGATTCTCTAATTCGGTTTCCGTCAGAATACCGGTTATCCAAACTTCATAAGTCTTTTCAATATGTCTGGCAGGGCTGGTCAGGTCATGGCACAGCTGTCCCAAATCGGTTATCAGCAAAAGGCCCTCACTGTCCTTGTCCAGACGGCCGACCGGAAACAAGTGCTTTTGCAGACGATCAGGAAATAGTGATATTACCGTAGGCTCCTTGGCGTCCGATACGGCGGATACGAACCCTGATGGCTTATTCAGCATATAACAACAGTTTCTGAAGCTTTGCACCGCTTCTCCCCTGACACAGATCCTGTCCTGTTCGGAATTGATTTTATAATCGGACTGTCTGCAAATACTGCCGTTTACAGTAATCAGTCCTTTTTTGCACAGTTCCTTTACTTCACTTCGGCTTCCGATATTTTGTTCTGTTAAAAAACGATCCAGTCGAATCATAATCCGTCTCCAGCATCATAAACATATATGAGAATCAAATTTGAAAAGCGTCTTTCCATATGGTCATTTTAATTCCTGTTTTTCTTATCCTTACTGCGCTCTTACTCATATGCAGCAAAGACGCACTTGCTCTTGCCGGTATGGGACTTACTCTCTGGCTCGAAAATATGGTACCCACTCTGCTTCCGTTTATGATTCTGTCCGGAATTATGACCGGTCTTAAACTGCAATACGCCCTCTGCAGACCGTTTCGAAGCTTGAATCGGAAGCTTTTTTCCGTCTCTGAGGACGGAACCTATTGTATTGTTATGGGTTTTCTCTGCGGCTTTCCCATGGGCGCTTTCTGCGCTTCCGATCTGAGCAGACAGCAGAAGCTCTCTCAAAAGGATACGGAATATCTGATCTCCTTTTGCAATAATATCGGTCCCGTTTATTTTTACAGTTTTGCCGTCGGTATGGCGGGGTTTGAGCATCCATCCGTCCCGGAATATCTGATCCTAACTGCCGGAATGTATGGCATTCCGCTGCTGTACGGAATTTTCACGCGTCCAAAGGCCTTAACAAATCCGAATACTCCGTCCTATCCACCCTCACTCATAAAATCCTCCAAAAATAGCTCATCCGCAGGGTATTGCGCAGGAACCGAGAAAGCAACGCCCTCCAGCGGACTCTTATTCGAAGCCATCGACCGTTCCATCAACCGCTCCGGCACCTCCATACTGAGGCTCTGCGGATATATGGTATTGTTTAATATTTTAATGCTGCCCTGTTATCGTTTTCTCGGTCAGGGGATCGTTACCAGATGTATTCATTGCTTTGTGGAAATATCAGGCGGCATCAGAATGCTGCATCCGCTTCTGACAGCTCCCAAAGCAATTGTCCCGAAGCTGATGATTCTGACGGCGTTAAGCTTCGGCGGATTGTCCTGCATAGGACAGACCTCTGTCTTTTTAAGAGAAGCCGGGCTTTCCGTTGCTCATTATATGAAAGCCCGCATTCTTCTTGCGGCGTTGACGTTTCTGTATTATCTGATTTGGTTTTCAACCGGTTTTCTTAACTGACAAGAGCATCTCCGCCCGGCACAAGCGCGGCAGGGAATTTCCTATGATATAAAAAAGCCGCTACCTGTTACGGTACGGCTTTCATAAACGGTATATTAATGCTCGGCATCAGTATACGCTTCGGAATTACTCTCATGTGCCTCAGATCCCAGTTCGGAAAGCTCCTCCTCCATTTCATCCACAGGATATAGCTGCGATCTGTTGGATTTAATGATTTCATTATAATTATTCAACGAGGAAAGCAGATTTTCATAATGTGCGGAAGCCTCATTCATGGCATGGGTAATAATCTCTTCAATGCTTCCCAGTGCATCATCCGTATACTGGATTGCCTGTGCTTTGAAGCTGTTGGTCTGAATCGTTGCGGTATCCAGAATCTCCTGCGCCTGCTTAGTGGCAAGTGTTACAATTTCATTTGCCTTCGCATAAGCCTGCTGCATGATCTCATGTTCGTTGACAAGCTCATTGGTATGTATGGTAGCCTCGTTGATCAAAGCTTCTGCTTTTTCACGGGCATCATTCAATATAGCCTCTTTATTGCTGATGATTTTCTGATAGCGTTTGATTTCATCAGGGGTCTTCATCTTCAGTTCACGAAGAAGTTCTTCAATTTCTTCTTTGTTGACCATAATGACAGTACTTGACAATGGTTTAAACTTACAGCTGTCAATATAGTCTTCGATTTCTTCAATCAGCTGTTCAATTCTGCTGCTCATAACTTTTTACTCCAATCCAATTAGAAATTCTCTCTGCTGCTTTTGTATTTTTCATGTATCATGTCTGCGACAAAAGGTGGAACGCATTCGGCAATATTACCGCCGAAATATGCAATTTCTTTCACTGTGGATGAGCTTAAGTACGCATATTCCAAACTGGTGGTCAGAAACATCGTGTCCAGCTCTCCTTCTGAAAATTTCCGGTTTGTCTGCGCAATCTGGAGCTCATATTCAAAGTCCGTAATCGCGCGCAGTCCACGAATAGCAACATGAATATTCTGTTCTTTTGCATAATCAATTAGCAGTCCGCTGAAAGAATCAATCCTGACGTTAGGAAGATCCTTTGTGGCTTCTTTTAACATTTTAACACGTTCTTCTACAGAAAACAATGGAGTCTTGACTTTATTATTCAATACACTCACTGTTAATTCATCAAAAATCAATGCGGCTCTTTTGATAATATCAAGATGTCCGTAGGTAACCGGATCAAAGCTTCCCGGATAAATGGCAGATTTCATAATAGTCTCCCTGTATAACGTTTAACGCGATCTTTTTCTCACAAACAGATGTTGGTTGGTTTTATATTTCTTTTGTTTTATAAGCTCATACCCCATGGAATCCAGATCAGAAAAATCCGTATCCAGAGAAGCTTCTATAATAATCAAGGTATTCTCGTCCGCAATTTTATCGTTTATATTCAGCTGTAACAACACCTGTTTTTCCAGATTCATATGATAGGGCGGGTCCATGAAGATAATATCCGCCTTTTCTTTGATCGTGCTGCTTAAAGCAAAAAACACATCCTGCTTTAAAAGGACCGCCTCCTGCGTGAACCGTGTTGTCTGAAGGTTCTTGCGGATGCAGGCTTCACATTCCCTGCTCTGGTCCACCAGATAGGCTCTTCTCGCTCCGCGGCTTAATGCCTCGATACCGATTCCGCCGCTTCCTGAAAACAGATCCAGAAAAACGCTTCCGGGAACATCGTTTTGAATGACATTAAATAATGTTTCTTTTATTCTATCCTGTGTGGGCCTTGTGTCAAGTCCCTCCGGCGTAATCAGTTTTAAACTTCTGCGGCTTCCGGCAATTACTCTCATACTCTTACTTTAACACCTTTCGTGTCCCTGGAGCCCGATTTTAATTTGTTCAGCTCCAGTCTTTTTTCTTTATATTCAATGGTCTGTTCCTGAGAATTTCTCGTATAATAAACAGCTTCCAGATAATCCGAAGCCGACAGCTTCATACCGCGAACGCCTACAGCTCCCTTCTTTTTCTCCGGAATTTCCTCAATGGAGAAACGCAGGAAGTAACCCTCATGGGACTGAAGTACAATATTCCGCTGATCGACCAGAGGCTGGACGCTTACTACTTCATCCTCATCATTTAATTTAGCGGCCGCGACGGTCTTCTTGGCTACATCAAACTCACCGCCGTTTACCACCTTGATCATAGCATGCCTGGTTACAAAAACAATCCGATACAAATTCAGATCCGACTGACTGGTAACGCAGACAATATCCTCCTTGGCGGAATCGTAATTGCTGACATTATCGATTGGCGTTCCTTTATCCCGGAATTTACCGAACGGAAGATCCTTGACCCTCATCGTATGCAGCTGTCCCGTATTGGTAAACAAGCAGATTTTACCCGTATTTTTACACAAAATAACATATTTATTCTCAGCATTGACCGCCTCTTTATTTCTTTCATAGGCGGCAACGTCAATCGTCTTACTGTATCCGAACCGATCCATCAGGAAATAAACATCCATTTCCTCCGGCTTTTTCTCTACCAGGACAACCTCGGCGGCATTGTCAATGACAGTTCTTCTGGGTCTTGCATATTCTTTTTTGATCTGATCAAGCTCATTGATAATTACCTGCGCCATGGAATCTTTTCTGGCCAGGATATCCTCATAACGATAGATGTTTGCCATGGTTTCCTCATGCTCCTTGATCAGCGCATCAATTTCCAGACCGATCAATTTATACAGGCGCATTTCCAAAATAGCGTTTGCCTGCGGCTCTGTAAACTGAAGCTGCTCAGCCATAATTCTGGATTCCTTGAATTTAAACTTAATTCCGTCCGTCTTTCCTTCTACCAGACACGCCTTTGCCATGGCGCGATCCCTGGAGCCGCGCAGAATCTCAATAATCAGATCAATCACATTGCAGGCCTTGATGAGACCCTCTTGAATCTCTTTCCGCTCCAATTCTTTTTCAAGAAGATTTTTATATTTTCTGGTATTTACCTCAAACTGGAAATCCACGCAATTCTTTAAAATTGCTTTTAATCCCATGGTCTCCGGCTTGCCGTCCGCGATCGCCAGCATATTAACGCCAAAGGTATCCTCAAGCCTGGTCTTTTTCAGGAGCAGGTTTTTGAAATTCTCCACATCCGCATCTCTGCGAAGCTCGATCACAATACGGATTCCTTCCTTCGAAGACTGATTGGTAATATCCACGATATCGTTTGTTTTTCTGGTCTCCGCAAGCGCTGCAACATCCTGCAGAAACTTGGTAATATTGGCACCGATCATGGTATACGGAATCTCGGATATCACCACATTGGTTCTGCCGCCTTTGACCTTCTCAATATCAATCTTGCCGCGGATACGGATTTTGCCGACACCGGTTTCATAGATTTCAAGCAGCTCATCCTGATTGCAGACCATACCTCCTGTGGGGAAATCCGGTCCCTTCACATATTTCATCAGCTCCCTGGTAGTAATATTCTCATCCAGCATATATGCCTTTGCGGCGTCAATGACTTCTCCGAGATTGTGAGGCGGAATGCTGGTTGCCATACCGACCGCAATTCCTTCCGCGCCGTTAATCAGGATATTGGGAATCTTCACAGGCAATACTGACGGCTCCCGTTCGGTTTCATCAAAATTCGGTCCGAAATCCACAACATCCTTATCCAGATCCGCAAGAAATGCTTCCTGCGTAATTTTCTGCAGTCTGGCTTCGGTATATCGCATGGCGGCCGCTCCGTCACCCTCAATATTGCCAAAGTTTCCGTGCCCGTCTACCAACGGAAGTCCTTTTTTAAAATCCTGGGACATAACGACAAGCGCCTCATAAATGGAGCTGTCACCATGGGGATGATATTTACCCATGGTATCACCGACAATACGCGCACTCTTCCTGTACGGTCTGTCATATCTGATTCCAAGCTCATACATGTCGTAAAGAGTTCGTCTCTGAACGGGCTTTAATCCGTCACGCACATCCGGAAGCGCACGTGCAACGATTACGCTCATTGCATAATCAATATAGGATTTCTGCATGATATCGGAATATTCCGTTTTTAAGATTCTGTCATCCATTGATTTATCTCCTGTTATACATCAAGCTCCGCATCCGATGCATGATCATAAATAAATGCTTTTCGGGGCGGTACGTCATTGCCCATAAGAAGCTCCGTCATTTCAGAAGCCATTCTGGCATCCTCTATTTCCACAAGCTTTAACAGGCGTTTCTCGGGATCCAGCGTCGTTTCCCACAACTGTTCGGCGTCCATTTCTCCGAGGCCTTTATATCTTTGCAAGGTAAAAGGACCTTTATGAGTCTTTCTGTATTTTTCCAGCGCCTTATCGTCATACAAATACTGCTCCGCCCCCTTACTCGGCATCGCCTTATATAAGGGCGGCATTGCTATGTAAACATGTCCTTCAAAAATCAAATCCGGCATAAACCGATAAAACAGCGTCAATAACAGGGTACTGATATGGGCGCCGTCGACATCGGCATCCGCCATTATGATGATTTTGTCATAACGAAGCCTGCTGATATCAAAATCGTTTCCGTAGCCTTCCGAAAAACCGCAGCCGAACGCATTGATCATCGTCTTGATTTCTGCATTTGCAAGAATTTTATCTATACTGGCCTTTTCCACATTTAATATTTTTCCGCGAATCGGCAGGATCGCTTGATACATACGATTTCTGGCGGTTTTTGCAGAACCTCCTGCAGAATCACCCTCTACAATGAAAATTTCGCACTTGGAAGGGTCTTTACTCTCACAATTTGCAAGTTTTCCGTTAGAATCAAAGGAATATTTCTGTTTTGTTAAAAGGTTGGTTTTGGCTTTTTCCTCGCTCTTTCTGATCTTTGCGGCTTTCTCCGCACAGGAAATCACGCTTTTTAAAGTTTCGATATTTTTATCAAAATAGCGGACAACCTCGTCGCCTGTTACCTTGCTGACTGCTTTCGCGGCATCCTGGTTATCCAGCTTTGTCTTGGTCTGTCCTTCAAATCTCGGGTCCGGATGCTTAATGGATATGACGGCCGTCATGCCGTTGCGGACATCGGCGCCGGTAAAGTTCACATCCTTTTCCTTGAGTACTCCAAGCTGCCTTGCATAGGTGTTGATCACGTTGGTAAACATGGTCTTAAAGCCGGTAATATGAGCGCCGCCTTCCGCGTTATAAATATTATTGCAAAAGCCCAGTACATTTTCGTGGAATTCATTGACAAACTGGAAAGCCACTTCTACGGAAATTCCCTCGCTTTCCCCTTTAAAATATACTACGTCGTGAATAGTCTCTTTTGTCTGATTCATATCCTTGATAAAACCGGTAATTCCTTCGGGCTCATGGAATTCAATGTGTTCATTTAGCTGATCCCTCAAATCCTCAAAGACAATCGTCAGATTCGGATTCAGATATGCGGTTTCATGAAGTCTGGATTTTACTTCATCCGCCTTGAACCTGGTTTTGTCAAAAATCGTATCATCGGGAAGGAAGGTTACTGTTGTTCCAGTTTCCTTTGTTTTACCGATCACGGGCAGCAGCCCGTTTTCCAGTTCCAGAACAGGTACTCCCTTCTCATATTTGTCTTCATAAATATGTCCGTTCTGTTTAACAGTAACATGCAGATATGTGGAAAGTGCATTCACAACGGAAGAACCGACGCCGTGAAGTCCGCCGCTTGTCTTATAAACAGAATCGTCGAATTTACCGCCCGCATGCAGTGTCGTAAAAACAAGGCGCTCCGCACTCATGCCCTTTTCATGCATACCGACCGGAATTCCCCGCCCGTTATCGGTAACGGTTGCGGAACCGTCATCGTTCAAGGTTACGGTAATTCTGTCACAATATCCTGCCAGATGCTCATCCACAGAGTTGTCCACAATTTCATAAATTAAGTGGTTCAATCCCTTGGTGGATACGCTTCCGATATACATTCCCGGCCTTACGCGAACTGCTTCAAGCCCCTCCAGTACCGTGATGCTGGAGGCATCATATTTTACTTCCTTTGCCATAATTACCTCTTTATCTTTGAAAATTTAACCTGATTTTCCGGAATCTCAATGAAATCATATTCATTCACGAATCAGTTTTTTACAGCATGCAATTGCAAGAGAGCCCGGACCGATATGACATGCCACGCTTAAGGAAAGCGGATCAATATGAATCTCATAGCCGGGAAGCTCTGCGCCAAGTTCTTCTTTTAGGAGCAGCGCAGCCTCCTCATTCTCCGTATGCGCAATCTCAAGATAGACATTGCCATCGTTATGCACGCCGCCGAAGCGTGTTTCGATGTCATTTTTAATCGCATTGATCATCATGGATTTTGCCTGATTGACAGTTCTTGCCTTGGCAAAGGCATCCAGTTTTTCTCCCTGAATGGTAAGAACAGGCTTTAAACGAAGGATCGTTCCGAGTGCTGCGGCCGCCGGAGTAATGCGGCCGCCTTTTTTCAAATAATATAGCGTATTCAGCATGATATAGATACTGCTGTTAAATTTATCTTCTTCCAGAATTTCCCGGATCTGCGCAGCCGTATATCCTTTCTGCGCCAGCATGATTGCATCCAGGACGGACTGCCTCTGCGTAACCGAAATCCGCTGGTTGTTTACTACCTCTACCTTACCTTTATAATCTCCCGACAGCATTACCGCGGTCTCGCATGACCCGCTCAGTCCGCTGGACATGGGAATATGCACAATTTCATCGTAATCCGCCAAAAGCTCATTCCAAAGCTTCAATATACTTTCCGGCGAAGGCTGGGAGGTGACAATATCCGCGCCGTCTGCCAGGTGCTGAAAGAATTCGGCTCTGGTTAAGGAAATTTCCTCAAAAAAGGTTTCACCCTGAATCATAAACGGCATGGGCAGGACATAGATGCCAAGCTCCTTTGCCTGCGCAGGCGTAATACCGCTGTTACTGTCAGTTACGATTGCTATTTTCCCCAAGTAAATACCCTCCTGAAAATGTATTCTTTTACTCGCAAGCCCGCTCCTTTGGCGCTTTATTGTCTGCTTTGCAGACTGCTTACCCGCTAATAGCGCAAAAAGCATATGCCGCATCGCTTGTTTTTCTTATGCGCATATTATTTTATCGTCAGATAGTTCTAAAGTCAACCATTGCATTTGCGCGTGAGCGCATATCGGAAAGGACCTTTTGCAGCTCCTCCTCATGGTCTAACAGATAATCGCAGCATTCAGAAGCAAGCTTCAGCAAATCACTGTCCTGATAGATATCTCCAAGCTTAAATTCCAGAACGCCGCTTTGACGAATACCGAAGATATCCCCCGGCCCGCGCAGCTTCATATCTTCATTTGCAATATAAAACCCGTCATTAGATTCTGTCAGAATACTAAGCCGCTGATCCGCTGCACAGGATTTTGCCGCTGACATAAAAATACAATAGGACTGATCGGCGCCGCGTCCGACCCGCCCGCGCAGCTGGTGCAGCGCAGCCAGTCCGAATCGTTCCGCATTTTCAATCATAATGACAGTCGCATTTGGCACATCAACGCCGACTTCAACGACCGTGGTGGATACCAAAATATCTATATGATGCTGCGAAAATGCATCCATAATCTGATTTTTCTCTGCATTTTTCATTTTTCCGTGAAGATATGCACAGCGAACCTCCCTGGGCAGACTGCACTTCAGCTTCTCCGTATAGGTAATAACGTCTTGGAGCTCCTCCGCTGCGCCGTCCTCCACCATCGGACAGATAATGTAAGCCTGTCTGCCCTCCCTGACTCTTTTAAGCAGAAAAGCCAGTGCCTCCGGGCGCTTTTCCGGCAAAAGTACGCAGCTTTTAACCGGAAGACGCTCCTTGGGATATTCATCTATCACCGAAACACTGAGATCGCCAAACAGAATGATGGCAAGCGTTCTAGGGATCGGCGTTGCACTCATGACCAGAATATGCGGAAAGCAGCCTTTCTCTGCAAGCGTTTCTCTCTGTCTGACGCCAAATCTGTGCTGCTCATCCGTAATAACCAGCGCCAGCTTTTGATAGAGCGCTTTTTCCTGAATCAAGGCCTGGGTTCCGATCACCAGATTTGCTTCCCCCGATGCCATTGCCTCATAAGCAAGGCGCTTTTCTTTTGCAGTCAGGCTTCCCGTCAAAAGCACAGGTCTAAAAGGAAGATGATATGTTTCGGTCATATTGGCGATATTCTGAAAATGCTGCCTGGCAAGCACCTCCGTAGGCGCCATCATGGCACACTGAAAACCGTTTGCCGCAGTCATTAAAAGCGCAAGAATCGCAACTATCGTCTTTCCGCTCCCGACATCACCCTGAATCAGACGGTTCATGGTATCATCGCCCTGCAGATCATGTTCAATTTGCTCCCACACCTTTTGCTGTGCCCCTGTCAGACGGTACGGAAGCGCTTCAATCAGCCGCTTTGTTTCTGCTACCTGAATCATCCGATAAGGATTTTCCGTTTTCGTTTGACCGGTGCGCTCACTTCTGCTTTGAATCAGGAAATACAGAAATTCCTGAAAAACCAGACGCTTTCTGGCCGCAAAATAAGTCTCTTTGTCTGCCGGAAAATGAATCTGATACAGAGCATCCCTGAGAGGAAGCAGCTGATACCGCTTGCATAGATTCTCCGATAGCGGATCCTCATATGCAAAATCACGATCCATAATCTTATGCAGCGTATTTTGTATCGTTTTATTCGTAAGCCCTTTTGTCAAGGCATATCTGGGTCTTAAAGTACCCGCATAAGTACAATACTCCTCCTGTGTATACAGCGCCGGCTGTTCCATGCTCCACTTGGTATTATTTTGCGCAGTTCTTCCGTAAAAAACATATTGTTTTCCTGCATGAAGCGAATTCTTCAGATAAGGCATGTTAAAAATGGTTACGCGGCATTGACCGGTTTGGTCAGCGAAATCAAATTGAAGAATCGAAAGATTGCGGACACGCCGTAAATTCACGCTCCCGACAATCATGCCAAAAACAGCATTTTTCTGTCCGGGAAGCATCTGCGCTATCTGAACCGTTTTCGGAAAGGATTCATAATTTCTCGGAAAATAATAAATCAAATCCTCCATGGTCTCTATATTCATTTTTGCCAGAAGTCCGGCATATTTAGTTCCGATTCCCTTCACCTGTGTGATAGGAGATTTTAAATCCCGCATTACAGTTACCCGCTTTAACCGCTTAATCTTATCTCTGTTTCCGATCTTCTTGCCGCAGTCCGAACGAACAGGTTCCACCGTTTGCATTGAAAAATAGAGTGTATCTCATCGATACACTCTATTCTGTATCCCGCTTATTCAACAGAAACGATATAGTAATAGACCGGCTGTCCGCCATACTGCAGCTCCACGTCGCAGGAATCGTACAGCGCCTCAACTTGATCCTTAAGCGCCGCTGCCGCTTCCTCTGAAACATCCTGACCATAATAAATACTGATCAGTTCTTTATCCTCATTCATCATTTCTTCAATCGCCTTACATGTTGTTTCAGTAAGATCGGTGGTTACCGCTAACAAACCGCGATCCCCGATTCCCATGAAATCGTTCTTTTTGATTTCTTTATCATCAATTGTGGTATCCCTGACCGCATAGGTAATCTCACCGGTAAGCACCTTCTGAATTTCCTCTTTCATGGTTTCCAGATTATCCTGAGGCGACATATCCGGCATAAAATTAATCACAGATGTGATTCCCTGCGGTATTGTCTTGGTCGGCACCACCAAAATGTCCTTATCCTCAGTCAGATCGGCAGCCTGATTGGCAGACATAATAATATTCTTATTATTCGGCAATACAAAAATATGCTCGGCATTGACTTTGGAAATCGCCTCCAAAATATCTTCCGTACTGGGGTTCATGGTCTGACCGCCGGAAATCACATAATCAACGCCCAGTCCCTTAAAGATTTCAGCCATACCGTCTCCGGCAGCAACGGAGATAAATCCTACCTCTTTTGCCGGCTGCGGCTCGTCTGTTTCTTTTGCCGTTTCGGCCTCCGCCTTTTCGCTCATCTTAAAGAGCTTCTCCTGATGCTCAATTCTCATATTGTCGATTTTCATATTAGAAAGCGCACCGTATTTCAAAGCACGCTGGATCGCAAGACCCGGATCGTTGGTATGCACGTGAACCTTTACCACGTCATCATCGGAAACCAGTACAATCGAATCACCTATGGATTCCAGAAATTCCTTGAAATCAATTTCATGCTTAATATTGAAGGTCTTGTTCAGCAGAATGATAAATTCCGTACAATAGCCATATTTGATATCCATGTCGGCCTGCGCTTTCAGGCTTTGCGACATACTGCCGGACACTGCCGACGGCATCGTTTTAGGCATATCCTGAATGGTCAGATCCAGCTCTTTTCCCATATAGGCGTCATAAATGCCGATCATAACCTGCATAAGACCCTGTCCGCCGGAATCCACAACTCCTGCCTGCTTTAATACGGGAAGCATTTCCGGTGTCTGTGCAAGCACCTCATTCCCGTATGTAATGCATTCGTTGATAAATGTTCCAAGGTCCTCGACACCTTCATCACATAACTCTCCGCCGCGTGTGGCAATGCCCTTTGCAACGGTTAAAATCGTTCCTTCCTTCGGTTTCATAACAGCCTTATAAGCCGTTTCCACAGCCTTATCCATTGCTTCCACAATAATCGGAATAGAAAGCTCCTCAAAATCAGCAGCTACTTTCGTAAAGCCGCGCAGAAGCTGTGAAAGAATTACACCGGAATTACCTCTGGCGCCGCGCAGGGAACCGGATGAAATCGCCTTGCAGATCGATTTCATATCGGCATCGCCAAGGGAAGATACCTCTTTCGCAGCGGACATAATGGTTAAAGTCATATTCGTACCTGTATCACCGTCCGGAACCGGGAATACATTCAACTCATTGATCCACTCTTTTTTACTTTCAAGATTTTTTGCACCTGCCAGAAACATCTTCGATAACATCTTGGCATCTACAATATTTGAAGCCACAACTATATCCTCCTTAATCAATTACACGGACGCCCTCAACAAAAATGTTGATGCTTTCGATTTCAAGACCGGTAAATTGTTCTACTTTGTATTTTACATTATCTATCAAATTGTCGGAAACCGCAAGAATACTTACACCATATGCAACAATCACATGAAAGTCAAGTGTCAGCTTATTGTTATTAACTGCAACCTGAATACCGTGAGTAATTGTCTCTTTGCGAAGCAGCTTAACCAAACCGTCTTTCATATTAACAGAAGCCATCCCTACGATGCCAAAGCATTCAACCGCAACGCTTCCGGCATACTGGGCTATTACTTCATTATCAATTACAATATTACCGATATGTGTATTCATAGTACCCTTCATAGTACAAACCTCCCTTTCCGTTTTTCATTTCCCCGCCCAAGACGCGCACAATGTCTAACGCCATTATACTCCATGTTTCAAAAAAATGGAATATCTTATCTTTGCCTCCTTGATATTTTTTCAATATTTCCGTAAATTATGCTTGCAAAGTTGAAAGCCTTCTGTTATCATACATATGTTGTGATTTTATAGAATATAAGCGTTTAGGAGGTGTCAAAATGGCTAAGTGTGATATTTGTGGAAAAGGCGTTCATTTTGGAAATGCAGTCAGCCATTCTCATAGAAGATCAAATCATATCTGGAATTCCAACGTGAAGAGCGTCAGGTGCAAAGTGAACGGAGTTGCAAAGAAAATGCATGTTTGCACAAGATGTCTGAAATCCGGATTTGTAGAAAGAGCGTAATCGCTTTCTTTCTAAACCTAAAAAAGTAAAAGAAAAAAGACCGTCTTTTTTAGATAGTCTTTTTTCTTTTGCTTTTTATTTCATTTCACTTTTGATAAGCTTCTTTCAATTTATCTGCAAATACTGCTACGCTTCTTTAAAATTTTCAAGCTCATGCAATAAAATTTCATATTCCTGATTAATCATCTGCAGCGTTTCTTTATCTCCGCACAGATTGTCCGGATGAAAAATCTTAATCAGGTCTTTGTATCTTTTTTTCAGGGCGAGCGGATTGGTAACTCCCTTAAAAAATAAGGACACAGCCCTTGACTGACTGCGTGTTGCTGAGGTGTAGGATCTGCTCATATGATCTTTTTCCGCCTCAAATTGCAGCTTTTCACGTTCAAACTTTCTTTTATCCGCATCCAGCTGCATATAGGACATTTTCAGAACTTCCAGCTTCTGATCAAACAGCCTCTGCTCGTCCACCATGTGCCTGCGCTCGCGCTCAAGGCTCTCTCTTTCCATCCGCATCCATTTTTCAAAATCACTTTTATCCTGAGTTTCCATCGATTTTATCAGCACCCACACTTAAATAATTGAAATCCGGCGATCAGCAGCAATGCACTGAATATGATTCCCCAGAAAATACCGGGCAGAAACATCATAAAAATCATTCCTACTGCAATCCAGATAAAAATAAAGCCGATCAATTTCTTCATCTTTCCACTCCTGTCACCATCGGTAATCCCGCACCTTAAGTGTGAAAGTCCTCCTGCTATAGGATATGATCAAAATGAAGATGTGTTCCTGAAACGCTTATTTTGATTCCTGATTCTCCGGAAAAGCAATTGATGCAGCATCTTCGTCCGAGATCTCGTCCTCTTTTTTCTTGGTAAATTTATCTACCAGATCCGGAACCATATCCAGAATCTTCGTGATCGTATCCTGATTCTTGACATTCACAAGCTTGGTCGAGCCGTCCGGTCTGATGACAATAACAGCGCTGGGAGACATCTTGCCGGTCATTCCACCTCCGCCGCCATTCTTCTTATCGCCTGCACTTGCACACGCACCCACGCCAAAGGAAACGTCTACAAGCGGAAGGATAATCGTATCTCCGATTTTGGTTGCTTCTCCTACCACGGTTTTGGCGGACAAAAAGCTGTCCATCCCCTTAAATAACGATTCCACAACACTGCTAAAATTATTTTCAGTCATGAAATAATTCCTCCTTTTAAAGCATCCTTAATACTTTCTTCAAATTTTTATTAAAATATACCTTCCATGCAATCCGCAGCAGAGTAAATATCCTGACTCTGCCCTTCAAAAAAAGATGCCCCTGCATCACGCAGCGGTTAAAATCCGGATGTAACGTAATATCATAGCTCCAGATCGGATAAAACATGCTGATCATCGCCATTACTTCACCGGTAGTCGCCGGATCGTCAAAACCGAAGGTAAAATCCATTCGAAACTTTCGGGGAGCAATATGCTTCAGCAGTTTTCCAAGCTCCTCTTTCACCAGCGCAATGGCTTTCTTTCCCTCATCACAGGTCAAGACATCATGATAATGACCGATTTTGTCACGGATATTTTTTATTTTATCACAAATTCCGTGAATTGTGTATCGTATATTATGAAGTACCCCGCGGATTGCCCGGAAAAATGAACGAATTCTGACAAAAGCGCCCTGGATTTTTGCAAAAACGCCCTGTTTTGCCGTCTCCTGTTCTTCCGATTCTTTCTGCTCTGAAGCCTCCGGCTGCACGGATTCTTTCTGCTCTGAAGCCTCCGGCTGCACGGATTCTTTTCCCGCCGATGAAAAACCGCCTTGCTTATTAATAGCAGCTTGAAGATGTTCTCCGCAATGCTCCTCCTGCGGGCTCTCTTGCTCTTGCTTTTGCTTTTTCTGTTTTGCTTTATCGGCTTTTATTTTTTTTGAGTCCCGATCCCCGTTTTTCGTCTTCTCCTTTTTCGGACGTCCGGAAGCCTTTATGGGGATCCCGAAAATACGAAGCTGCCAAAACAGAGTATCCTGATACCTGACTTTTGCATGTAGTATATGAAACAGCCATGAAACCGTAATCTTTGCCTCCGGCGTCTCCTCATAGCTGCCCCTGATCCGGTAACGGACAGGTACAAACAAAACGAGCAGGATCAGCAATAGGACGAACCCAAGCACGGATAACAGGAGTATTCCTATCCATTTCAAAATCATCAAGAGTATATGTAGCATAATTACCTCATTGCCGGATATTTTTCAAAAAATAGGCTTTTACATCAGTATTACCGCTTTTTGCATAAATATCCCGTATCATATCGGTTACCATGGAAACAGCTTCTTTATGGCTTCCGGCAATCCCGATCACACAAAGCGGTCTGTTTCGCAGTGCCTTCTGTTTAAACCAGACACATGGATAGATATCAAACAAATCATTTCCCGGATTCAGGGTAATGACATGGATATGCAGCATTCCCGCACCTTGCTTCAATTTTCTGCATATTTTTTTCTCTTTTCCGCGGACGGATTCACCCACATTTAGATCTTTATAAAAATACATTCTGTCACTCCCATGGATATCAATCAGGTATTATTCATGATCCAATTCATCGCTCACCGAATGTGCAAGCACATCATACTCGCAAGCCCACACCTTTGGTGCTTTATCATCTGCTTCGCAGACTGCTTGCCCGTTAATGGCGCAAGAAAGACAAATGCCGCTTCGCATCGCTTGTTTTCCTTTTGCACTCATTGTATCACAAATCATTTCCTTTTAACAGTCGGCTTTTTAGATCCTTTTTTACAAAAAAATATAAATTTCTTCGCTTTTTTATGCAGTAATGATTGACATTTTTCTCATAAATTTCTATAGTTATATTAAAGTATAGTGTATAAGTCTATAGTACTATATTTTGGGAGAAACATATATGATTAGTATCGCAAGAATGGCATTACAGCCCGGAATGGAACTGGCAGAGGATGTAACATCATCCAAAAAAGGCGTGATTATACCTGCTCACACGGTTCTCGACACATCTTCTATCGAAAAACTGACAAGACACGGCGTTATGTGTGTCACCATCATGGAAGCAGAGGATTACGCAACGACATACTATGAAAAGATCGCTGCCAGTAAGGCTTTTCGGAAATTTAAGACGGTATATCAGAATAATCTGAAAGCATACAAATACATGATCAGCAGATTCCTTGAGGTAGATGCACCTCTAAATCTGGATTATCTTTTAAAAATCTATGAAGAAACACGCGAATCGGTAGAGAACGGGGATGTACTGCTGGATATGCTCTATAGCCTTGTCCCTACCGAGGACAACCTTACTTATGCTCATTGCTTTAACTCCGCTTTGATCGCCGGCACCTTCTCATCCTGGCTCTCACATCCAAAGGAGCTCCAACAGACATTAATTCTGTGCGGCTATCTGTATGATATCGGAAAGCTTAAACTGCCGGACAAGCTAATCTGGAAGCCCGGCAAATTAACCACCTTTGAATACAACTGGATGAAAACACATACCAGTCTCGGCTATGAGCTTTTGAAATCCCAGCAGCTTGACAGTCGGATTATGGACGCTGTTAATTCCCATCATGAGCGCTGCGACGGATCCGGCTATCCGACGAAATGCAGGGGAGACGCCATTCCATATACTGCAAAATTTATCGGCATTGTTGATTCCTATGAAGCAATGACTTCTGCCAGAACCTACCGGGCACCGTTATGTCCCTTCCAGCTGGTCGCTAATTTCGAATGCGGCGGCTTATATCAATATGACATGGATGCTCTTACAAAGATTTTGGAGCATTTTGCCTGCAGCCAGCTTGGACGCACCGTCCGGCTGAACAATGAAGCACAGGCTGTTGTCAGAATTATCAATCCCGGAGATCTGTCCCGTCCTATTTTGGAGGAAGCCGACGGCTCCCTTCTCGATCTTCGTACAAGGAAGGATTTGAATATCGTTGCCGTCTTATAGCATCGTAATTGCTTCGCCATGATGACTGTAACGTCATCGGCATATTGAAGGCTCATGTTTTCGGAGACAAAATAAGGACAGCGTATCTTGAATCAGATACGCTGTCCTTATTTTTAGTTCCGTTTCCATTGATTCTGCTTCTTTAACTCCAAATATTCATGATAGGCCTTTTCAAGAATTTGCTTTTCATTGGTAAATTTCAATAAGTGATAAGCTTCATGAAACTTGTAAAAACCGGAATCGACGAAAAATTCTTCGCGCTGTGGTTTACTGTAATAACTATCCGTTGTCATCAGATACCAATGGACATGCTTTGAAATGATACCCTCTGAAACCGTAAAGGTATATTCACTCTGTCCGACATACTTTACAATAGATGCTCTTGCACCGGTCTCCTCCAGTACCTCCCGCAAGGCGGTATCCTCATAATTCTCGCCCTCTTCTACAGTTCCCTTCGGCAAAACCCACCCTTCATATTTATTTCGGTAATTCTTATACAAAAGAAGGATTTTTCCCCTGAAAATAACCACACCGCCGCAACTGGTCGCTTCTATCATTGCAGTTCCTCCGTTCGACTGTGTGAAACACTGATTTTAGTATACATGAAGACGGACAGGGATGCAATGCTTTGTTGTATATCCAAATCAATTCGTGAACGCAGCTATTCATGCCTCAGTTCAGGCTTCCAGCCCTTCTGATTGATACGCTTACGGATTCTCCTGCTGTTCTTTTCCGTTAAAATAAGCAAGAAATACTCTCTTTGCCATGGGCACAGCATAATCGCCGCCGGAGCCGGCGCCCTCTATAATTACGGTAACAACGATTTCCGGATTTTCCGCCGGTGCAAATCCGGTAAACCATGCATGGGATTCCATGTTTCCGTTTCCGTCCTCACCGCTCTCATACTCTGCGGATCCGGTCTTTCCGGCTACCGTATAGCTTTCTCCGTTAAATTTTCTGGCCGTTCCATAATCGCATACCTCCGTCATCATCTGCGTCAGGATTTCGGCTTCCTGCTGCGTCATGAGCTGCCCGTACTCAGTCGGCGCATATTTCTTAACGATATCGCCGTCGCAGCTTTCAACAGACGAAATGAGATACGGTTCCATCAGCGTCCCTCCGTTGGCAATCGCACAGGTAATCAGGCTTAAGTGCATGGGAGTGATTAACGTTTCTCCCTGCCCGATGGCAGTCTGCATCATATCGTATTCGGAAACCGACTCATTCATCGTAATCGTGCTTCTGCTGCATGTAAATACGCCCGGAAGCCTGGTATTAAAGAGCATGTTCTCCAGTGTCTGCGAAAATGCATTTCGGTTTAATGACATTCCGATGTTGGCAAATGAGGAATTACAGGAATATGCAAAAGAACCGGCAAAACTTACGGTTCCATGCGCACCATGATGGTAGCAATGGATCGTAGTTCCGTCCTCTGCCGTATACCTCCCATTACAATGAAAGCTGTAATCCTGATACGTCTCCGGATTTTCACGGATATATTCCAGCGCCGTTAAAATCTTAAAAGTAGAACCGGGCGGATACAGTCCCTGCGTAGCACGGTTGACCAGCACGGAGCTGTCTTCATCCTCCACCAGGCTGTCCCAAATAGTATCGATCTCATTCGGATCAAAATCAGGTGTGGAAACCATGGCAAGTATCTTTCCGGTTGACGGCTCCATGACGATAATGGTTCCCTGGTAGGCGCTCAGTGACTGGTATGCCGCCTTTTGCAGTTCCAAATCAAGCGTCGTGATAACACTGTCCCCCATATTCTTCTTGTTATTCAAATCATTCTGTATCTGATCCGCCAGATTCTCATGCGAAGTCATCAGTTCAAAATCGGCAATCGATTCGATTCCCATCCTGCCTCTAGCGGTATATCCAACCGTATGGGCAAACAGGTTACGATACGGATAAATCCGGATTTCATTTCCGTCCTCATCACAGCCTGTATAAGCCAGAATATCTCCCTCCTCCGTCTTGATCGGTCCCCGGACATTTTTTGCAGCCAGAACGGACTGTCTCGTAGTGTTATAAGGATTATTAATGACCGTATTCTTCTGCACGGTCATAAAATATCCGAGATAACCAGCCAGAAGGAGAAATACGCCCGAAAAAAGCCATATCAAAAAACGGATTTGTTTATCTCCGGTATGCGCTGCCTTCGCGCTTTGATTTTCACCGGTCTTCTTCGGGAGCTCTTTCCCTAGATTTTGTTCCTTTTGACTTATCTTCTTATCTTTTTTTCTGCTCATCATAACACTGCCCTTACTTTTCCTTAAATTTAACCGGTGCCTGATAGTCCGTCGGAATACCGCTGATATCATCATTTGACAGAATCCGGATATTCCGGGAAATTTCTTCTGATTCATCCTGCGCAGCGAATTTCTCCTCAGGGTCCGTGACTTCTTCTGCCTCATCAGCCTCGTCCTGACAAATCATGCGGATACCCTGAAGAACGGAAAACATCAGAATCGTAGTCAAGACAGAGCTTCCTCCATAACTGACAAGCGGAAGCGTCACTCCGGTAAGCGGTATAAATTTACAGCCTCCGCCAATGGTAAGGAATACCTGAAAAATATAGGTAATCGAAATTCCGCATGCCGTCAGTTTATAAAACCTGTCCTTTGTATGCAGCGCAATCCCCATTCCCATGATAAAGCAGGATAGAGACAGCGCGATCAGACAAAGAGCATAAATCACTCCAAGCTCCTCTGCAACCGCAGAAAAAATAAAATCCGTTTCCACATAGGGAATGGTCGCCGGGGCTCCCTGACATAATCCCAGACCAAACCATCCGCCGGTCCCGATCGCAAACAGGGATTGCGCCAGCTGATACCCTTTCCCCGTAATATCGCTCCACGGATCAATCCATACCATAACTCTGACCTTCACATGATAAAACAATTTGTAAGCGGCTCCCATACCTATCAGTCCTGTAATGCCGCCCGCCGCAAGATATCTTTTTTTCCCGGAAGCAATATACAAAACGAACAGATATGCAACAAAGAAAATCGCCGCACTTCCCAAATCTCTGGAACAGACCAGCACGATCACATGCAAAATACTCACCGCAGCTGCTGCAATCATTCTCAGTGCCGTCAGCTCCTGTGAAAAAATTCCTGCCAGAAACAGGATAAACAGGATTTTGACAAATTCAGACGGCTGAAATGTAATTCCCGATATCGTATATGAAATCTTAGATCCGTTTGTCGTTGTTCCCAAAATCAACACCACGCCGATGGCCGCAAGCCCCGTACCCGCATAAACCCAGGTAAGCCTTTTGATCAGCTTCCATTTTCTGACCATAGCCGGAACGACCATTCCGACGGCAAGCGAAAAAACAATGATTACAAACTGTCTGATTGCCTTCGTTCTGGATAAGCGGTTAATCACTACAAGTCCGGTACTCAGCAGCATGAACATATGATTCAACAGCAGCCTGTCATACACCGGATAGATAATCCGGTATAAATTAATCACGCCCAGAAAGATCAGCTGCTGCATGCCAAAGAAAATCAGATGGAAATAATCTTTATTCTGCAGGCAAAGAACAGAATAGCACGATAAATGAATCAGAAACAGCAGAATGTACTGTCTCACATGAGCCCCTGTTTTCTTTGTTTTCCACTGACCGCGCAAAGCAAGCAGGCTCTCTAATGTATAAAAAGCAAACAGAATTGCAATGATAAATTTGGATGCATCATAAAATAAATTTGCCATTATAAAACGCCTCGTAAAAAGTGTCCATTGGTATATTCCTCCGGTTCCCATTCCGTATCAACAGCATTGGTATAATAATTTAGGATTTCCTCTGTTTTGACACAGGATTCCGTCGTAAAGGAAAGCATCAGACTGTCGGCGATTCCCGACTGTTTCATTCTGTCCAAATGCCTGTGCAAAGATAACGGAACACTGTTATAGATCACGTTATAACAATTTGCACAGTCACTGACCACCGGAAGCCTGCTCTGCTTCCGATCCCGTAAATATCCGATCTCAGAGGAATGACTGCAGCCCTTTTCTCCAAAGGATTTCCAAATGCAATTTGCAGTAACCATGAACGGAATCCTGCCATATACCATCATTTCAAAACCGGCATGGCGCTCCCTGCATGTATCGTTCAGAGTTTGAAGCTCTTTTTCATTCAGCTCCAGCGGCAATGTCATGACGGAACACTTGTCCTGCCAGAAATCCACAGCTTCTGAATTCATGGCAAAAACAAACGGGGATAATATAATATGATTCCCGATCTCATCATCATAATGCCTCAAAAACTCACATGCCAGCTCATACCCATCCAATGAATGTACATAAATTCCCTGAAGATATCCTTCCTCCCGCAGCTTCTGCAGCAGCCGCTTCACCAGATCCCGGTTCTTTGAACGGATAATCCGGGGAAGTGCAAACCAGAGTCTTTTCCTGTTCTCCTTTAAATTTTTACGGATCTCATTACGAATATCACCTCCGGCAGCCGTATTACCGGATAACAATTGATTCCACAGGCTGCTGTCAACATATATACGCTTTAACAGAGGATTTTTCAAACAGGAAAGCAGCTGCTCCCCGGTACGGACACAGGCAGCATACGCAAACGCTTCGAACTGTCTTTCTATATTTTCGGCTCTGTCTTCTGTTTCCTGCGGCTTCTGATAGTTTCGCATTCCTTTTTCAAGCAGTCGTTTCCTAAGCTTCTCCAGTGCAAGTCTTCTTAATTCGTTTAATCTGCTGACAGGCATAAAAATCATATCGTCCTGCTCCGATTCTGTCTGTTCGGCGTAAAAAACAGTACCGCCCGTCTTTTGCAATTGTTTATGAACATCCGCCTGCGACAACGGCTTCTTTTTTGCCTGCGTCACGATATCTCCTTTTACCGTAACGGTTTCTCCGCTACAGGCCGCGGACAGTATTGCAGGCTGATCGATTTTGAGTATGCAGCGAAATGTAACCGGTATCCCCGGCATTTCCTGCATAAACGTCGTTCTTACGTATTCCAGTGCTTCCTCGCTGCATCCGGAATAACTCGGCCTTTCCGGAGTAATCATATTTTTTCCGTTATAATGATGATAATACCCTTCCTCCGTTTCACTTCTGACATAGAGTCCGGAAAGAACGGACATCTCCTCCTTTTCCGGTCCCGTAAAATGCTCCGGATTTTGTAAATAACGGTCAATGACACTGCGATAGATCCCGGTTACTCCCGCAACATACTCTGCGCTTTTCATTCTTCCCTCTATTTTAAAGGAATCAATCCCCGCATCTATCAGCTCCGGAATCATATGAATTGTGGACAAATCCTTCAGGCTGAGCGGATATTGTTCTTTCCCCGCCTGTTTCACAGACCTTGGGCACTTTGAATGTCCTTCCTTCCTTAAGCATTCCTCATAGCCTAATTCTCCCTCTTTTAACAAAACCTCATACGGAAGCCTGCATGGCTGGGCGCAGGTACCGCGGTTTCCGCTTCTGCCCCCGATCAGGCTGCTAAACAAACACTGCCCCGAATAACAATAGCAAAGTGCGCCATGGATAAAGCACTCAAGCTCAAGCTCCGGAAAGCTCTCATGAATCCTGCGAATTTCAGAAATGCTAAGCTCCCTTGCCGGCACAATTCTGGATGCGCCGATTTTCTTTGCAAAGGAAGCACCCTCTACGCCTGTCAGAGTCATCTGCGTGCTGCAGTGAAGCTCAAGGCCCGGAAAATGCCGCTTCAGAAGCTGAAACACTCCCAAATCCTGGATAATAACGCCGTCAAGACCTGCCTCATAGTACGGAATCATATAAGAAACCAGCTCCCCGATTTCTTCCTGTTTTAACAAAGTATTGACGGTCATATAGATTTTTCGCCCGTACAAATGCGCCGTATGAATAGCCTCTATTAATTGCTCTTTGGAGAAATTATCCGCATATGCTCTTGCACCAAAACGATTTCCCGCCAGATAGACGGCATCGGCGCCTGCACAAATGGCAGCCCGAAAGCATTCATAATTTCCGGCCGGTGCAAGCAGCTCCACTGTTTTCCCTGCGATGGGCATTCGGATTTGCTCTGCGATGGGCGTCCGGAGTTGCTCTTCGGGACGGCTCCGTTTGATATTCTGCTTTTCTGATTGACCGTTTCTTTGATTTGTCATCCGATTAAAAAAGGCTGTCGCATCTGACAGCCCTCTCCTCATTTTTTATCTGTTTTCTTAAGCTCCGTTTCCAACCGTACGATTGTTTTGGCATTCTCGTTCATTTCCTTCTGCGCCGATTTCAGGGATTTCTCAGAATTGTCAAGTTTGATCTGCGCTGCAATTAACTCATGCTTCAAATCGTACAATTCCTTCTCTTTCGTTCTTAAATCATCCTCCATCAGGGAAATCTGCTTCTTTGCCTTAAAATAATCATCCGCTATATTTAACTGCAGCAGCACATTCTGAGTATCAAGCGGCTGTCTGCGAAAGGCGTCCATTTTCATATAGTCGGAAATTTTATTGTTAATATAAGAAGCAACCTTCTGCAGATATTCTTCACTCTCATAACCACTCAGGGTGTAGAGCTTACCGCCAATGATTACTTCTGTATCGGTTTTATTTGCCATGATGCAAACCCCTTTTGTACAAAATCCTGCGCATGAACGAGAAAAAACATACTACATTTATTATAGCAAATGATTATAGATTTTCAAGTCCTAAATGATGATATGCGTATTCTGTTACAACTCTGCCTCTGGGCGTTCTGTTCAGGAAACCGTTTTGGATTAAATACGGCTCATAAACATCTTCAATCGTACCGGAATCCTCACCGATTGCTGCAGCCAGCGTATCAAGCCCGGGAGTTTGACAGCTTAACCACATAAAAATCCCCTCAAAGCCTTGACAGG
>CAYTIH010000034.1:0-28071 GCA_964437825.1 uncultured Clostridium sp.
ATTTTACGGGCTTTCACGAGGTATTGGGGGATACCAAAGACAACATCTTAACACCGGAAATTGCCAGAATATGTGAGATTCCGCTTTTTTGAAACAGGGATTTATCCTCTTGGGCAAGCTCTGTTTTATCGCCCAGCAGCATTGCCCGCAGAATCCCGGCATTCTCCTCGTTTAGAGCCTGATCAAATAATCCGGCGCACTTGCATCGGAACCGATACAGGAAATCACGAAGGATATCATAATGACTTCCTCTTTCGCAGATTTCCGCATCCTGCACGGAAAAATAAAGATTCTGAAGCCTTAAGTAGCTTTGATAATCGAATTCCCCGGGATTTGACGCTGCGGAAAAGCTGCGCAGAGTTCCCTTTACCAGAACCGTACTTCCGATTCTGATCTTCCCGGCTTCTGAAATATAACAGATACAGGATACCCTTGAAAATTTCTGTAGCTCCGAAAAGAGCTCCCTTTGCGAAGAATCGCAGATGACATGATTGAGATATACAATTTCTTTTTCGTTTTTAAATTCGATCCGGTCTACCTGGCCGGACAAAACAATCTGCTGCCCGTCAAATTGTTCTGCCCGAAAAGCCGCGTCGGGTGCAATTTTAAGATACAACGCCACCGACACCGCAAAGGCGAGACAGACCAGACAAAGCGGTCTATTCATAAGCAGTCTATTTTTCGACTAGCTCCAGGTTCCTTTCAAAAACCGTATTCAGACTTACTTTCTCATTATACAGAGTATCGGATTCCCCCTCGACCAATATCTGTACCTTGTTAATATTATTTAATTCAACCAAAGAATTGGTAATCGAATACAGTGTCACATCCGAAGTAACATTATAGATCTGCGTCAGAAAATCCTGACTCAGGTTCACATAGCAAATTCCGTCCTTCACCGAGATTGAGACTATCGTTGTGCCCGGATTAATCATCGGATAACTCTTCTCCTTCTCAGGGCCGGCGATCAGCTGCTCCACAACAATCTTTTCAAGCGCAATATTACTGTTATACTCTACCTCACGTTTTTCGGAAACTAACATATCTCCCGTTTCGTTTGCAAAATATAGCGTCAGTGTCGCCGTTTCATAGGTATTAATTTCGGTTCCCGCATTATCAATAAACATATCCGCAGTCATGATACCAAGCGGATTTCCTGCCGTATCCGTAAGCGGCTCTCCGGCAATCTGAAAGCTGACGCAGGTAACGCCCTCTACCTGGGTCAGCGTACGCACAATTGCTGCCCGAATCAAAACAGCCGTCGTAGGCTTGACGCCAAGATAATGCTCGTCCAAATTCATAATGACCTGTTCTCCGTCAATGCTTACGTTCAGTACCTGAAAATCATAATCCAACGCCGCATGGGTTTCCACGTCCTCCTGCTTGGTCTGCATAATATCAATTAAATATCCGAGCTGAGAAGCCATATCGCCCGTCGGAACTGCCATCTCCTGTGAAAACACTTTTGTCTCATCATAGTTCAGGAAATAAACATCGTATGAAATTGTATTCTCCTGATTCATGACTTCTTCTTTTCCACAGCCCATAAAAAGCAGGCACACAAGCGCCATAAAAACAGCCGTTATTTTTTTATCCATTTTCATATCCGTCTTCTTATAGCTGCTCATATTTGCACAGCTTCACATAGGTTTATTTTACATAATTGAGCGGTATTTTTACCGTAAACGTGGTTCCTTCCCCCGGCACGCTGGCGGCCTTGATGGAGCCCCTGTGCATCAGAATCGCGCTCCTTGTAATCGCCAGTCCCAATCCCGTACCGCCAATCTCTCTGGAGTGTGACTTGTCCACACGATAAAAGCGTTCATAAATATGCTCCAACGCTTCCTGCGGAATTCCGATCCCGGAGTCCGATACCTCCACGGTAAAGAATTGATGATCCGCGTCCAAAAGTACTTTTACCCAGCCATGCTCCTCGTTATATTTGATCGCATTTTCCACCAGATTCGTAAATGCCAGCGTAATCTTCACATCATCGATCTCCGCAACAACAGGCCGGATACTCTCCAATGTCAGTTCCACATCCCGCTTCATGGCAATCGGACGCAGACGTTTTAAAATCAGCTCCAGCATTGCATTCACATCCACCTGCTCGATATTGATATCGGCCTGGGTTTTATCCATCTTGACCAGTGACAGTAAGTCGCTGATAATCTTATTTTCTCTGTCGATTTCATCCGCAATATCCGCCATAAACTCACGGTACAGCTGTGCAGGTACATCTTCCTGCATCAGCAGCGAATCCGCGAGTACCTTCATGGATGTCATCGGCGTTTTCAGCTCATGGGAGACATTGGAAACAAATTCGTCCCTGGATTCATCCAAAACCCGCATGCGTCCGTACAGCTCGTTAAAAGCATCCGCAATATGCTCCGTTTCCAAATATTCCGGAACCGAAATCTTTTCATTAGAGAATCCGGCTTTGACCTTTTGAATTTCCGTAGTCACATGCTCAAACGGCTTACTCGTCAAACGCGCAATCCCCGCTGCAATCCCCACCAGCAGCAGCAACAGTGAAAACTCAATGATAAGGGCGTTCCTGTTTAGAATCTGTCTTGTCGTTTGAATCGAATCCGTGGATACGCTGATCAGCAAAACTCCCTGTACCGTTGTCATTTCACTCATGCCCTCGGGATTTTCCACCATAACACTCTGCGTAATCGGAATCGTCATTTCCAGATATTGATTCTTCTTATCAAAATTGGTCGTATTTTCTCCGTTAAAGCATTTGATGATCTCCTCCGAAATCATCACCTTTCCCTGGCTGATCTCATAAGTATCCTTGATCACCTTGAAATTCTGATCCACAATCAGAATCCTGCCGTCACTGAGCTCCGCATATTGCGACAATTCCGCATTAACGACCTCGGACGAGGAATCCAGCAGATAATTATAGGTAAGCAGATGATTGGCCAGAATCCTGCCCTGTGTCTGAATATCGGAGGTTTTTAAATTAACCGCCCGGTCCGTATATGTTTCCAGAATTCCATAACGCAGTACCAGACAGGGAATGCTCCCCGCTAACAGGATAATCAGAAAAATCCGTACTTTAAAGCTTCTCAGTAATTTAATTTTTCCAAGGAAGAACTTTACCTTTTGAAACATAATATCCGTTATCCTTTAAAGAAGTAGCCCATACCCCATTTCGTATGAACATATCTGGGTTCACTTGGATTTGCCTCAATTTTTTCGCGCAGCCGTCTGATGTGCACATCAACCGTACGCACATCTCCGGGGTAATCTGCTCCCCAGACGAGCTTTAACAAGTTTTCTCTGCTGTAAACCTTATTCGGATTTAATATCAAAAGCTCCAAAACATCAAATTCCTTGGCTGTCAGATTCATTTCCTTTCCGGAGATATATACGCGTCTGCTCTCACAATCCAGACGCAGATCCCCATATTCCACGATCCTGGCCGTATTTTCCTTCGTATCCCTTGTCACACGGCGCATAATCGCCTTGATTCTGGCCTTTACCTCCAGAATATTGAACGGCTTGGTTATGTAATCATCCGCACCATATTCCAGGCCCATAATTTTATCCATATCCTCGCCCTTTGCCGTGAGCATAATCACGGGCACATTCGAAAACTCTCTGATCTGCTGACAGACCTCAAGGCCTGTAAGCTTAGGAAGCATGATGTCCAAAAGAATGATATCATACCGGTTATTACGCACTTTCTCAAGCGCCTCTTCTCCGTCATAGGCACAGTCCACTTCCATATTATCCTGCTCTAAACTGAAACGAATTCCTTTGACGATCAGCTTTTCATCGTCCACTACTAATACTTTTTTTCCCATTTTAATACCCATCCGCGCGTTTAGGCGCGCCCTGATTCATCACCTGATCTACTTTTACTCAATCTTCAACCGAAACTTTGATTAATTCTTTAATCTTTTCGTATACACCGGCTTTGATACCGTTTACCTTCATCAGTTCTTCTATCCTTTGAAAACGTCCGTTGGTTTCGCGATAAGCAATAATTGCCTTTGCTCTGGTCTCGCCGATTCCCGGCAGCGTACACAATCCTGTTACATCCGCTGTGTTGATATTAACCAGTCCATCCTCTGACGCTTCGTTTCCGTTATCCGTTGTATCGCCGCTGCCTGACGCATCCGTACTGTCGCCGGAAATTCCGCTGCCTGTCGTCACCGTCACGGTCCCGTTTTGAACTTCCTCTCTCGTAGGAATATAGATCTGCATTCCGTCCTGAACGATTCCTGCCTGATTGACGGCCTGATCCGCCGCATCCTCATGAAGTCCGCCTGCAAGCCGGATCACTTCATATAATCTGCTTCCGGCTTCCACCTCGTATACTCCCGGATTTTTTACCGCACCGCATATATGTATATAGCAGACAGCCGGAGTCACCGTTTCCTGCTGCCCGCCGTCCGCCGCGGCCGTACTCGTTTCCGCTTCATTCATCAAATCCGCTGCTGTGTCCTGCACATTCGTGTCCGTTTCTGCCTCATAAGCGTTTCCATCGGATATCCCGACACCGCTTTGATCCGCATCACTTGCAGAAAATTCATATGTTTCACGGCCGCATCCGGCTAAAAACATCACGGCTGCCAAAAACACATAGCCAAACAAGATACCATATTTATTTTTCTTCATAATCCCATACATATGATAACCGTGTAATTATTGTAAGATATCTGATTTTGAAAAACAAGTGGAAGTTATAAACAATCGTTTCTTCCCGTGGTTATAAACAATCGCCTCTCCCCGGCTGTAATGACTCATACTTTAAAAAGGATGATTCCACCGATGGCAATTGCCATGCCGATCAGCTTTCGCCAGGAAAACGGTTCCTTATCAACGCCAAAGAGTCCCATCAGTTCAATGGCATATGCTACAATCAGCTGCGCAATTACGATGACCATTGCCGAGGTCGCCGGCCCCAAAGCAGCCATACTCTTAATTACAGTCAGCGTAATGAATGCCCCGATGATTCCCCCAAGCAGCAGATATTTGGGCTCCACCTGCAAAATTCCGCCAAAGGACCTGCGTTCAACGACGCCCCATGCCGCAAGGCATACCAGAAATGCCGTAAACTGCACAAAGGCGTTTGCGGTCCATGTTCCCGCCGTTTTGGATACCTGAGTATTAAATACTCCTTGAATGCTCATCAACGCTCCTGAAATAATTGCAATTAAAAATCCAATCATACGAAAACCTCTTTTTTTCCTAAGCATGTCCCCGCAGATTGGATTTTATTCACTGTAACCTTTTAAATTCAGTCCGTATCCTCCGTCGTCCCGTCATCCTCCGTTCCGGTATCCTCCTCATCCGTTTCCGGATCTGTCTCTTGAACCTCTATATATTCCTCCGTGAATTCCTGCCCGGTAATCTGTTTCATGATTTTTTCCGACAGGTGCCTTAGTGTATCATTCGCATCATCACCCTGCCACACGTTGGTAAAACACATTTCCAGCTCAATCCAAAAATTAGTGATTTCCACTGCTTTGGGCATGGGAACCGTCATTGCATATTCCTGCAGTATAATATTGATTGCTCCGTTCTCATAAGCGACATTCTGACTGGCAGCAATCTTTCCCGTTCTGTTATAAAGCGAGTCCGCATAGTCAAGGCAGAGATATTTCGCAAAGGCATTCGCTTCTTCCTTATGATTGCTGTAACCGTTAACGGCCACCGCATTGGTATAGGAAACCTCCCTGGATATCAGTTCCTGCGTCAAATCCGGAATCACACAGACACCATAATCATAGACAAAGGTTCCATCCTCTTTTGCCTGCTCCAATGTCGCGATTGCATCCGAGGTCACAAGCGTAAACACTGTTTTCCCGTCCATAAAATCCTGAACCACGCTCTCATAAGTCACCGAATCCGCATCAATGGAAAAGAATTGATTCAGATCCTGATAAACGTTTAAGCATCTGATCGCGTCCTCGTTATAAATATCAATCTGCTCCGGATTATCCCCTGCCTGTCCACCCACATTCACGTAATTTCCGACAAAGAAATAATTATAGAAAATATCGGATACGTCCCATTCGAAAATAGCATCCACATTTTCCGGTGCGTCATAGGAATCCGCAAAATTCAGAATACCGTCAATGGTACCCGGAATCAGTTCAATCGCTCTTGCCGTAACCTCCTGCTGAAAAAGCGGATCATCTTCCCAATCGGCGGTATCCGTTTCTTCGGAAGAAGCCTCCTGCGTATCAGACTCCGAGATATTCTGCGCCCACTGCGCTTCCACCTCTTTCTGAGCAATCTGATTCAGATAGGTTGCATTATATAACAGTACGCTCGTCTCAAAATACATGGGATATCCCACATATTTTCCCTCATAGGTCACAGCATCCAGCGCCGTCTGACAGTAATGTTCCGTCGTCAGAATCTGATCCGTATCCTGTACCTGCGCTGCAAGTCCTGCAAGATATGCCTTTCCGAGAGAATCATTTCCTACAATATAAAGATCCGGCTTTTCACCGTTTCTGATACTGACACGATTAATATTCTCCAGATACTCCAGTCCCGATACCATCTGCAGATTCACATGGACATTCGAATCCTCATAGTAGCTTAATGCCACACTGTGCAGGAAATCCGTCAACGAATCATCTGTATACCACAGAGTGATTGTAGTATCCTCCTGACCAAACTGACTGTCAAGAATGGACTGCCGCCTGGCCTCATCGTCATTGATGACTCCGACATATACTTCGATTGATAATAAGCAGAGAATCAGCAGAACGACTCCCAATTTGTTCTTTAAGTTCATATCTTATCTCCGTTTTTCATTTCATGAACGCTGATTTTCACTTCCGGTTATCCGCATCATGCAAAAAGACAAATCTTCAATCCCCACATCCCTGCGAGAGGCATCCCTCCAGAATTCGAATCATCTCATCCACATTTTCTTTGGTAATGACAAGGGACGGAACAAAACGAATCACATCGGCGCCTGCATTAATCAAAATCAGCCCCTGCTCCAGAGCATGATTGATATAGGGTGCAACCGGTCTGTCAAATTGAAGTCCCTGTAAAAGACCCAAACCTCTGCGCTCCTTAATCATATCATATTTTTGCACAAGCTCATCCAGTTTTTTTTCAAGATAGGCCCCTGTCTCCCTGACATTGCTTAGAATATCCAGCTTCTCATACAGTTCCAGCACTTTACAGATTGCGGCGCATACAAGCGGATTTCCACCATAAGTGGTACCATGATCCCCTGCTGCCAGAGAATTCCTGCCGACTTTTTCCGTCATTAAAAACGCTCCGACCGGCACTCCGCATCCGAGCGCTTTTGCGGTTGCCATAATATCCGGCTTGACGCCGTAACGCTGCCATGCAAACATCTCTCCCGTTCTGCCCATACCGCATTGAATCTCATCAAGTATCAGCAGAATCTCTTTTTCCTCGCACAAGGCCTTTACCTGCTTCAGGAATGCTTCCTCGGCCGGATGAATCCCGCCTTCTCCCTGAACGGTCTCGAATAAAATGGCGCAGGTTTTGTCCGTTACCTGATCTAGGACACTCTGAAAATCATTCATCCGCGCAAAACGAACATTTCCGATCAGCGGCTCAAACGCCTCCCGGTATTTCGGATTTCCGGTTACGGACAGTGCTCCCATCGTTCTTCCATGGAAGGAATGCTCCATGGCAATGATCTCATGATCCGTACTTCCGTCCTTTACATAAGCATATTTTCTGGCCGCCTTGATTGCACCTTCAATCGCCTCGGTTCCTGAATTGGTAAAAAAGACTCTGTCCATACCGGATACTTTTTTCAGCTTTTTGGCCGCCTCAATTGCCGGAACATTATAATAATAATTTGACGTATGAATCAGCTTATCGATCTGGTCCTTTAGCGCATCATTATATTCCCTGTTGTTATATCCAAGGGCAAAGACAGCAATCCCGGATACAAAATCCAGATACTTCTTTCCCTCAATATCATACAGGTAAACGCCGTCCCCCCGGTCAAGCACCACCTGATAACGGTTATATGTATGAAGCAGCGCTTCCTCAGCTTGCGTGATATATTCCTTCATATTCATCTTCCATATCCCTGCCTTTCCTGTCCGTGACATAATGCCGCATCCGTATCCCGCATAATCACGGTACCGATACCGGAATTGGTAAATATTTCCAAAAGCAGACAATGCGCAATGCGGCCGTCCAGAATATGTACCCGGTTAACGCCGTTTCTGATTGCCGAGGTGCAGTTATTCAGCTTCGGAAGCATGCCGCCCCCGATAAAGCCCTCGCTGATCAGATTTTCCGCGTCACTGGCGGTCAGTCTTGAAATAAAGCTGCTCTTATCGTTAATATCCCTGTAAAGTCCTTCAATATCCGTTAAAAAAGCAAGCTTCTCCGCACCTACTGCCTTTGCAATGGCACAGGCGGCATCATCCGCATTGATATTGTAGGTCTCAAACCGGTCGTTCATACCGATCGGCGCTACAATGGGAAGGAAGTCCTTTTCCAGCAGATCATACAAAATCTTCGGGTCCACCTGCTTCACATCACCGACATACCCGATATCCTTACCGTTCGAATATTTCTTGTCCACCGTCAGCAGGCCCCCGTCCTTACCGGTAATACCGATTGCCTTGACGCCAAGCTCCTCCACCATGGAAACCAGACGTTTATTTACCTTGTTCAAAACCATTTCAGCAATTTCCATGGTCTCGGCATCGGTAACGCGCAGTCCGTTTACGAACTCTGCTTCCTTTCCGACCTTGCCAACCCATTTACTGATCTCCTTGCCGCCGCCGTGGACAATGATTGGCTTAAAACCGACTAACTTTAACAGAGTCACATCCTGAATCACGCTTTTCTGAAGATTTTCGTCCACCATAGCGCTTCCGCCATATTTGACAACAATAATCTTTCTGTTAAATTTCTGGATATAAGGCAATGCTTCAATCAACACCTGTGCCTTACTCATGACCTCTGTCATCTCTGTTTTGTTCATTTTGAATCTTCCTTCTTTCCGTTTGTTCCTTTTGATATGTACTTAACTGTTAAAGGCAACAATGTTTTCCGTATTCAGTGTAAAATCATAATAATTCAGATCTTCCCGTTTCGTCCAGCCGATCCGCTTCCAGAATGCATTCCCGATGTCATTGCGTGTAAAAGCAATCAGGGATACCTTGCTGATCTGCTCCTGCTTTAGGGCCTCCATTGCCATAACCACCATCTGTCTGCCGATTCCCCGCATCCGGAACGCTTCCGCCACACAAACATGATACAGGCACCCGCGTCTGCCATCATGACCGCAGAGAATGGCCCCTACGATTTTTCCCTCCTCTTCGGCCACCACGCTGGTAGTCGGATTTCTCTTTAAAAAACGTGCGACGCCCTCTCTGGAATCATCCACACTGCGTATGGCAAAGCCTTTAATACTCATCCATAACGCATACACACCATCGTAGTCTTCGATCGTCATTGTTCTGATTGTCATTGTAATTTCCAAGCCTTTCTGCATTGCGTTTTTGGCACACAAAGCGCTGCCGCACTGCCCCAAACAGCGGGGCAGCTCCCCTTGTCAGGACAGCAGCCCGTTTGGTCCTCCCTGCTGCGTATTTTCATCCTGTGATTTCTTTACAGGCTTTAACCCTTTTTTCGCAGCAAGAGCTGCCATGTGTTTTGCCTTCTGCATAACAAGGGAACGAATCAATTCTTCGGAAAATACGATATTTTCACCATAGGGATTAATAATAAAGCCTGCCAGCTTTCCGCCGGAATTTAAAACATACTGCGCATATACATCAAAATTCATCACCATATTTTTCAAATTTTCCGTGATGCCGCTTTTGGCTTTCCATTCATTCATCTGTACCGTATCAGTAAAAGCCGGTAAAAACCTCTTGCCGTCCGTTGTATTTACAACCTTAAAGCTGACCTGAAGCTGGGATCTCACTCCCTTTTCCCTGTCCTCTTTTATCTTCTTTTCCTGTTCTTCATCCACAAATGCCGGTGTAATAAATTTGGATTTCATCATTTCGTTCAGCATCCTGCTTCTGTTTTCCGGCGTATTCTCCTGCTGCAATACTCTCATTGCTATGATTAATTCCATATTCTGAATTTTCTTATCGATTTCTTCCATTTCTTCCTCCATTTCAAATACAAAGCAGCACAAAGATTACGGGAACATGGGAACCATGGTAAGTCCCTCCGTCTCGGGCAGTGAAAACATCAGATTCATATTCTGCACAGCCTGTCCTGCGGCGCCCTTCACCAGATTGTCCAAAGCTCCCATCATGATAATCCGTCCGGTTCTTTGATCAATCTTAAAGTTCACATCCACATAGTTGCTTCCTTCCACCCACTTGGTTTCCGGGCATACGCCCTCCTCCAGTACACGGACAAACTTTTCGGATGCATAATATTTATCATAAGCTGCACGGATTTGTGCCTGATCCGGAAGACTGCCATCCGCCTTTCTGACTAAGGAAGCATACTCCGTTACCAGAATCCCTCTGTTCATGGGTACCAGATGCGGCGTAAAGTTTACGAGAATCTCTCTTCCCGCGGCATAACCAAGCTGTTCTTCGATTTCCGGCGTATGACGATGCGACGCAACCCCGTATGCCTTCATATTTTCATTGACTTCACAGAACAGATTGTTGACCTTGGCTCCTCTGCCTGCTCCGCTGGTACCGGATTTGGCATCAATAATTAAGGTATCAGGATTGATCAGCCCTTCCTTAACAAGAGGATAGGCGGTCAGAATCGAGCAGGTTGTATAGCATCCGGGATTCGCACAGATTCTGGCATTCCTAACCTGATCTCTGTTGATCTCACAAAGTCCATATACCGCTTCCCCGATATACTGTGGACTTTTATGCTCAATACCATACCATTTCTCATACACCCGGATGTCCTTAATCCTGAAATCCGCACTCAGATCCACGATTTTTACCTTATTCAGTATATCCTCATTTACCAAAGAAGCACACAGACCCTGCGGAGTCGCGGTAAAAATCACATCCACCAGATCTGCCAGTTCTTCCATATTATCATCCATGCAGACCGCATCCACGATCTGAAACATATTCTGATATACTTCATAATACTTTTTATCAATATAGCTTCTGGAACCAAACCACTTGATGTCCACATCTTTATGCCCCATCAGAAGCCGAACCAGTTCGCCGCCTGCATATCCGGTGGCACCGATAATTCCTGCTTTTATCATATATGTTCTCCATTCCGAAGCGATTCGCTCATAACACACAGACCGGGCATCACCAAGTCCTCCATTTAGACCGGATGATACAAATATGCGGCGCTTCAACGCAAATTTGCCCACAATTTTTATTTTACTGTATCTATTTAGGAAAAACAACCTTTAAAACGCGCCTGATTTCCGATTCGACCCGGTCTCTTTCCCGCTTACCTGATATCCTTTCTGAATACAATGCATAATTATACATTTGTGTTGCATAATATGCAAGTATTTTTTTATTTTATGCATTATATTCACTTTTTTATGATATTTTATGCACAAATTAGGTATTGCATTCGGGGTAGGGATGTTGTATATTATCTTCAGAGTAATTTTCTATCAACATCACAATATACATATTTTATGGAGGAAATTAATATGAAAGAAAAAGTAATTCTTGCGTACTCAGGCGGTCTTGATACCACTGCCATCATCCCCTGGCTGAAGGAAAACTTCGACTATGAAGTAATCTGTGTCTGTGCCGACTGCGGACAGGGCAATGAACTGGATGGTCTGGAAGAAAGAGCAAAAGCCTGCGGAGCCGAAAAATTATACATTGAAGATCTGACAGATATTTTCTGTGACGAATATATCGTTCCCTGTGTTCAGGCTCATGCCGTATATGAGAATAAGTATCTGCTTGGCACCTCCATGGCAAGGCCTGCCATCGCAAAACGTCTGGTTGAAATCGCACGTAAGGAAGGCGCAACCGCAATCTGCCACGGCGCAACCGGTAAAGGCAATGACCAGATTCGTTTTGAGCTTGGAATCAAAGCTCTGGCTCCTGATTTAAAGATCATCGCCGCATGGAGAAACGAAAAATGGACCATGAATTCCCGTGAAGAGGAAATTGAATATTGCCGTCAGCATGGCATCAATCTTCCGTTCTCGGCAGATAATTCCTACAGCCGTGACCGTAATCTATGGCATATCAGTCATGAGGGTCTTGAACTGGAGGAGCCTGAAAATGAGCCTAATTATGATCACCTGTTAGTGCTCGGTACCACACCGGAAAAAGCGCCTGATGAAGGCGAATATGTGACTATGACCTTTGAAAAGGGCGTTCCAAAGAGCGTGAACGGCAAGAAAATGAAGGTTTCCGATATCATCCGTGAATTAAACAGGCTGGGCGGCAAGCACGGCATCGGCATCATTGATATCGTAGAAAACCGTGTTGTAGGCATGAAATCCCGCGGTGTGTATGAAACCCCCGGCGGAACCATCCTGTATGAGGCACATCAACAGCTTGAAGAGCTGATCCTTGACCGTGATACCTACGCTTTAAAGCAGGATCTCGGCAATAAATTTGCACAGATTGTTTACGAAGGAAAATGGTTCACACCTCTTCGTGAGGCCGTTCAGGCATTTATCGAGTCCACCCAGAAATATGTAACCGGTGAAGTAAAATTCAAGCTTTACAAAGGCAATATCATCAAAGCCGGCACCACTTCCCCTTATACACTGTATAATGAAAGCATTGCCTCCTTTACCACCGGTGATCTCTACGATCATCACGATGCGGAGGGCTTCATCAATCTGTTCGGACTTTCCAGCAAGGTACGCGCCATGAAACTGAAAGAACAGGGCAAGGATCCTTTGACAAATCAATAATCCGCCAGTTCTTTCATCTATTCATATACGGATTGCTTTTATTCGGAGCGGAAGCGTTTGTTTCCGCTCCGATTTCAGTTATCCGCGGGCGCAAGCGCGGCTGTGTGGTTTCTATACCTTTTACGATTGGAAAATTTAAAATGATATGCTACAATGAGATTAATTGGACTGGTTTGTATCTTTCCCGGAGGTTTGCGATTTGAGGGTCATTTCTTTTCTGGCAATGTATTTCATCATCATAAATCTGATTGGTTTCTTTAGTATGTTTCTGGATAAGCGTAAAGCCCGAAAACATCTCTGGCGCATTCCGGAGGCTACGTTATTTATCATTGCCCTGATCGGAGGCAGTATCGGATCCATATTAGGCATGCATATATTTCACCACAAAACAAGACACTGGTATTTTGTTTACGGCATGCCTGCAATCTTAATTTTACAGATTATAATCGTTTTGATTCTGATATATCTGCCGATTGAATTTCGTACAATATAACCAAAATACAAATACATTCATGGGGAGGCTCATCTATGCATATTGCAATTTGTGATGATAATATTGCTGACAGAAAGCAGCTTGAAAGACTTCTGGCGAGAGAATCCGACCGCCGGATCAAAACCTCCGGTAATCTGTATCTGGATTCCTTTGGAAGCATCAGTGCTTTAATGCATGCACCCATGCTCTATGACTTGTTTTTTATCGATTATCACTCCGAATCGCATAACGGAGCGGATATTGCTGCGCTCCTGCGCCAGACCGGCGTCAGTGCGCCCATTGTACTGTGTTCCGGAACTACCGACTATACAATCTTCTCAGATCTTCCTGATCATATTCTTCATATTACAAAACCCATTCAGGTAAAGGAATTATCGGATATTGTTTCCATGGGAGTCGAAATTCACACAAACAGCAAGCCTCCCATTGCTATTCAGGGTGAAAAGGAAACCTTTTATCTGCCTGAAGAAAACCTGATCTTTGCCAAAGAACGGAACCATATGCTCTATGTCTACGTAAAGAGCGGAGAAACCCATACTACACTTGGCAAGCTCTCCGATCTGTCCGCTACGCTGGAAAATAACCCTCGTTTTATCTGTCTGAATAAGACATACCTCATTAATTTGCTCCATATCACGGCAATTCATCCCGGCTCTTTAACTCTGAGCAATCAGAAAAAAATAAAATTTCCTTTCTGGCAGACCAAAAAGCTTGAATTATACTGGCAATATGCCCAAAATCACTAAATCGTAACAATAATGCCTCCGTCATTGGCATACATACTGCTGATGCCGGCGGTATCCATAATAACCACATCACGGAACCGGATGCGGCCAAGCAATTCTTTTCTCAGGGTTTCTGCACGCTCCAATGCGTTGCAGTGCGTAATAACGAGTCTCTTCTGCTCCGGATTACATGCCTCCCTGCACAGAATTTCAGCCATTTTTTTCATCGCTTTCTTGAATCCGATGCACTGCTGAAGCTGCACGATATTTCCGTTCCGGTCACCTGCCATAACAGGCTTGATATTCAGGGTGGAGGCAATAATGGCCTTTACTCCCGAAAGTCTTCCGTTCTTACGCAGCGTTTCCAGATTATCCAGAACAAAATATGTGCTCATACCATTACGATACGCAATCAATTTCTTACAAATAGTATCAAAATCAAGCCCCTGTTCCTCAAGCTCCATTGCAAGAAGGGCGATCTGGGTCTCCCCTCCCGAAGCGGATCTGGAATCCACAATAAAAATATTTTTTTCACCATACGTTTCTTCATATAGCCGTTTTCCAAGCTCCGCACTATTGTGAGAGCCGCTGAGCTTAGCAGATAAAGTGACTACATATACATGGTCCGCATCACAATGATATGCCTCCATATATCTCTGCGGTGATGGGCATGAAGATTTCGGACAGATCGGGCAGGCAGCTACCTTCTCCAGAAATACCTTCTGATCAAAATTTTCGTCATCCATAATGCAGTAATCCCCCACCTCAAGACCAAGAGGTACCCGCTCAAATCTGGAATCGTGCAAATATTTTTCCGGTAATTCACCACAGCTGTCCAATATAATCTTATAACTCATAACATCCTCCATGCGATTCTTTTTAAAATCAGATAATGTGTTATCGATATTTATTTTATGTAGTTTTCGATACTACATTCAGGATATCACAGACCACATACGCTGTAAAGATTCATTCTGTAAATATTTCCGAAAAACTTCTATGAAATTAAAGAATTATGATATAATTAGCGCAAAAGAAAAACAAGCGACGCGAAGCGGCATTTGTTTTTCTTGCGTTATTAACGAGCAGGCAGTCTGCGAAGCAGACGATAAAGCACCAAAGGTGCGGGCTTGCGAGATGAGTGCAAGCGAGAAGAATGTGCCAGCACCGAAAGGAAGATTTTATGCGATGTTTCAAAATTACCGATACCAGAGTCTTCATGTCAGCTCTTTTTACAAAACCGACATTTGACCGAATGTCCGTAGAGGAAATCCAAATCGTAGCCGCCAATACTTATCAAATAGACGGACGAACTGTCCTTGATTTTTATACGCAGGAGGAAAAGGACGCTATGCCTGACGGACTTGCTAAGTACAGTCTTTGGGAGCAGCTTCGGCCGTTATGTTTTACCATCATCAAAGGAAAAAAGGCACCGGTATCCTTTCAGATCACGCTTCATGCGCCCGAAACGCTTCTCAATCAATTATCCGCATCAGAGGACTGTACGATTCCTCCGGAGCAGATACAGGCATTAGTATGCACCGTTCGCTACGCGGATGGGATCTGTCGTATCATTACAGGCTCCTCTTACAAAACATTTTTGACCGATAAATCCCTAGATCACATCTGGGATGAGCACTTTCACCGTTTTCTGACCAATCAGGCGCTATCCTTTGAGGAGGAATAAACGCTTCTATCTACGATGACTGCCCGGACATATCATTTCCTTCCGCCGTCTGATACTTTTTCAGCAGATCATCCAAATTTTCATCCTCTCTGACGAGATCCGCAGTTCCCAAATCATGCCTGCGTCCCTTGGATTCCAGAAACCGATAAGCAATCATAAAGCTGACATCATCAAAGGAAGTATAAAATTTCTCGTTCACGCGCCGAATCTTCTCATGCAGCGGCAGCTCGGAATATTCGTCCACGTACCGGAACACCTCTTCAAAAGCATACATACAGATGTTTTCCTGCTGTCTGATATCGGAAGTGACCTCCTGCACATGAAATACATATAAATAAACTCTGAGCCATTTGGTATAGCCCTGAAACCACTCATAAACATTTTCATATTTTTGATTCATTGCTTCCACTTCTTTACGCCAGATTTCGGACATATAAGTGGAATTCACAATCCCCTGCACCTGCTCCGCAGTCAGGCAAAGCTGATATTTTTCATTAAAAGCCGTTACAATCTTCTTTCTCTTTGCAGAAGCCTGCGGCAGCACCGTTCTCTTTGCAGATGCTTTTTCCTGCTTGCTTTCCTGATAAGTATTCTGATTTCCCTGCTCCCGATCCCATCTTTGCGGATCCCAGCCATACTGCTCTTTCCTGTTATTTGAGTTTTTCTTCTTTTTTCTCCATGAAATCAGCCAAATAATCATTGCGATTACAGCGATTACGCCAAGCGGCTCTATGATAATCGAAATTCCGGACATAATGATTGATCCTATGATCAGAAACCGGAAAAGCTCACTTCTTCTGTTATCTCCCTTGGTGTTCCCAAACATCATTATGATAAAAATAATAAAAAATATACTTCCCATATGTACCCCGTTTCTGTGCAGCCCGCATCAGTATATTACAATATTACAAAAAGCCGAATAAAAAAAGGAACAGCATGATTTTCGTCATACTGCTCCTATTTTATCATATTCGGACTGCCTTGAAAAGCGATACCCGATCACCCTTCGATTGCAATGTAATTCTTCTGTTCCACCTCATGCTGCTTCTCGATCTTCGGAACGGAAACGGTCAGTATCCCATTGCTGAATTTTGCCTTGATGTCTTCCTGCTTTACTCCGTCTCCTACAAAGAAGCTTCTCTGATAGCATCCGGAATAACGCTCTCTGCGGATGTATTTCTGTTTCTCATCCTTTTCCTCTTTTTCGTCATTGCGGCATGCACTGATGGTCAAATATCCATCCTTTAATTCGGCCTGCACATCCTCTTTTCGGAACCCCGGAAGCTCCATATCAATTTCATAAGCTCCGTCAAGTTCGCGGATATCGGTGCTCATTGCATTAACCTGTCTTGCTCTGGCAGACGGCCAATAGCTGTTTCCGAAAAAGTCATCAAACATACTGTCAACAAAATCATTTGTAAAAATACTCGGTCTTAACATAATAATTCCCTCTTTCTTATGGCTGCTGTTTATAGTTTTGATTTCATCAGATAACGATTTTCGACATTGAAATCATTGCCCTTTTTCAGGTTTTTATTCCGAATGTCTCTTTCTTTATCTGTTATATTTGTTATATAACAGATTGTTAGCACTGTCAAGAGGTGAGTGCTAATCATTGTGTAAACTATTTATAAACAACCGATAAAAAAGAAATTAACACATCATAAACCGCAAAACCTTTCCATATTATTCAGGATATAGTACAAGATTTCTTCGGAAAATATGCAAATGAGATTTCCCTGTCTTGATATATTTTACGCAGCTCTTATCCGGTCCCGGATCATGCTTGTAAGAATATATGATTGTATTGTCTAAATCAGGATGAAATATGGTCATGTACGTCTCCAAGCCGGACGAAACACGCTTTGTGAGTTTCGTCCGGTTATCGCGGCAGTCGCATTTTTTTGTTCCCATAAGGGAATTTTATGCTTTTCTGTTTACAAATACCTTTCTGATCATATCCACAGGAATCATTGTAACTGCCAGTAATACAACGGCGGCCCATCCTTTGATTCCAAACGGTACGCAGCTAAACATTTCTCCAATCCAGGTAAACAACCGGAAAGGAACCAGTCCCGCATTTACAATCAGAGCCTGAACAATGATGATTGCAAAAAATACCTTTAGAAATCCGGTATTTTCATCCAGGCCCTTAAAGATTCCAAAGCCATCGTCTCTGACATTAAAGCCGTTAAATAATGCGCTTACTATGAACAATACGAAATAGCCCGTCAAATGCTGCGCTTCATTCTCAAATAACCCGGTAAAGAACGGAAGCTTCAGATACAGAAAGCTGATGACAGTGAGCCAGCCGCCCATAATCAGGATCTGCGCCATCATCTTCTTATTAACAATGCTTTCATCCCTTCTTCTGGGCTTCTCATCCATATACTTTTTCAGTGCGGGCTCATTGCCAAACATAATGGCTCCCAGACCATCCATGACCAGATTGACAAACAGCAAATGCGTTACCTTCAGAGGTTCTTCCACTCCGAAGAAAGGGGCAATTGCGCTGACAATAACAGCAGTCACATTGATCACGAGCTGGAATTTACAAAACTTTAAAATATTGTGATAAATGGTTCTGCCATACCAGATTGCGTCTTTAATCGATTTGAAATTATCGTCCAGAATCACAATCTTTCCAGCTTCTTTGGCAGCTTCCGTACCGCTTCCCATGGCAAAGCCGACATCCGCCCTCTTTAATGCAGGAGAATCATTGACGCCGTCCCCTGTCATACCTACTACCAGATTCACCTCCTGACATAGCCGAACCATTCTGGATTTATCGGTCGGTAAGGCTCTTGCAATGACTCTGATATTGGGGATGATCTTCTTGACCTCGTCATCAGACATTTCATTAAGCTGTGCGGAGGAAAGCGCCCGATCGGAATTACTTCTTAACAAACCGGCATCCTTTGCAATTGCAATTGCGGTCTCCAGCCTGTCTCCGGTAATCATAACTACCTGAATGCCGGCATTTCGCACTTCTTCAACTGCCTCTTTTGCCTCAGGCCTTACATCATCCCTGATTCCCACTAAACCGATAATTACGATATCATCATGAATTACATTTTCTTCCAGCGCCTGTTCGGAATATCCGAAAGCAAGCACTCTCATTGCCCCTGAGGCAAGCTCATCGATTTTTCTGTTAAGCACTGCCTGATCAATACTTCTGATATTTCCGTCCGCATTCAGATAACTTTTTGCGCAGGCAAGCAGCTTTTCGGGAGCGCCCTTATAAAACGTTTTTCCGAGATTATCAATTCTGGCCTGACTGAATTTATTTGATGAATTAAATCCCTGACTTGCAGTAACCAGATATTCCTGATTTGACTGCAGCAGCCGGAATGTGGATTCCCCGATAAATTTCATCAGTGCCTGATCCGTTGCATTACCGCCTATCACCCTATGGGATGCATCAAACATGGCCTGTGTATTTTTACCGATTGCCAGATCAACAAGCCCTTTCACCTTACCGTATTTACTTAGCTCCGGTATGTCAATGGAATTGCCGTCCGCCGTAAAGAAGTCCACGACCTCAAGCATTCCTTTTGTAATGGTTCCCGTTTTATCGCTAAAAAGGATATTTAACGATCCTGCGGTTTCAATACCTTCGGCTTTTCTGACAAGCACATTATGATCCAGCATCTTGCTGGTATTCTGCATAAGCACAAGCGAAATCATCAGCGGCAGGCCTTCGGGTACTGCGCAGACAATAATCACAATGGCAAGCGATACAGCCTCTACCACATCCTTAATCACTGCCTGCATGCCAATGGCAAAATATTCGGATATGCCGCCGGCGGAAACAATGAAATAAGCAAAATACAAAACAGCGATTACAACGGCGCCTATATAGCCGAAGGTGGAAATCTGTTTTGCCAGCTTTGCCAGCTTCACCTTCAGCGGAGAATCCGGCTCATTCTCCTGCATTTCCTCCGCCATCTTGCCCATCATTGTTTTCAGCCCGACCTTCCGGACATCTAAGACGCCTTCTCCGTCGAATACCACTGCGCCGCGGAACAGGGAATGCGCATCCACGAAGGTGTCACCGGTAATATCCTCAGCCAATTGAACGCTTTCCGGCGCCTCCGTTTTCTTACATTCCTCAGCCTCTCCGTTTAAAGCGGAATTGTCCACACGAAGCGAACCTGAAATTAAAATTCCGTCAGCTGGAATTTTATCACCCGACTGTAACAAGATCTTATCTCCGACTACAACTTGATCCACATCAATCACAGTAACCAGACCGTTTCGAAATACCTTGCACTGATCCTTTTTGGTACTATCTTTCAATTCACGATATTTCGTATCGCTTGCAACGCCCGTCTTGGCGGATACGACTGCAACGATAATCACAGCAACGATTGTGCCAAGGGGTTCATAAATCTCGGCATATCCAAAGAAAAACATGATAATCATGAGTGCTGCAATTGCAAGCAGTATCCTGATCATGGGATCGCTGAAAGTTTCTTTAAACTCCTGCCAAAAGGTAGTCGGCTCTGAATCCGGAATCGTATTCGAACCGTATTTTTCCCGTGAAGCTTCGACTTCCTTGTCCGTAAGTCCGTTAAACTTCATAATATTTTCCTCCCAAGTATATGAATTACATACAATAAAGAGAAACCGATTGTGAGTTTCTCCTTAAGCAAATACAAACCGCACGAAAACGAATCAGATATATCTGTTTACCAGCTGTCCAAGTCCCGGATCATTGGCAGCCTCATCCACAATGCGGACAAACGCATTGGATACCTATCCGAAATTCTGGCGTCTGGTCTCGGTATCATAATCAGTACATCTACGGGCAGTCTTGACAAAATCTCAGGAATAAAGCTTCATTATCGTTTTTACATCCTCCAAGATATAAAAAGCATCCGATCCGGGGCGCTTTCCAATTTAAAAAAAGCTGTGACCGGTATCTTTTTAACCAGCATAATAAATATACCGCTTTATTCGTCAGCTTGTTCAGGTTCATACCGGGAGTTTTGGCTTCTTCTAACAAAACATCGATAAACGCCTGATTCATAATCCTCTGCAATTCTATGTTTGCCGTATACTTAATATGATACGACAAATCCATCAGCATTTGATCCTGTCTTTGATAATTCTTTCCAGCGCATCCGACCGTTTTGACTGCGCATCCAGTTTCAAATAGCTCTCTAAGCGCTTCCATGGCGTCATACATGGACGCCGCAGCATGCTTTCTCTGGTACTCATTCATTCCGGGCAGCCATTTTTCAGACTTGCCTCTATATATCCCGGACTCATTTGAAAGTCCATTCCCATAATCTCGCCGTAATACGCCAGATTCATATAATAAGAATTCAGCCTGACCGCCCGTATTCCGTGCAAAGGATTTGAGCCAATTCATCAAACATGGCAAGGGCTGCACTCGGGCTTACAGGCACATGCTTCCCCTGTAACCGGTTTACTACTAAATAGCTTCGTTTCTTATTATTTTCTCTTTTCGCAATCCCAACTAACGTACTTCCGTATACATCCTAAAAAGTTCCTTCCTCATGGTATCAATCCGTTTTCTATGCGGACTATGAATCTGCAAAAAAAGCAAAAAAATGTCCCTGCAAGTGCAGAAAATACTTACAAGACCGCTTTAATGTTGTATGATATAAGTATCCCTCCTGATAGTCCCCGTATACACACAGCCGGCTCTCTTGTACTCATGATCGGCACTCACCGCTTGCGATGAATAGGCATACGCCTGCTCCCACTCGCTAACGCTCATTGGATCACAGAAAGGAAAAAACATGAAGCATGAAAAAATTACAGATTCCCTTCGCCAGATCGCCCGTGAAGAAGGCATTACCGAAGAAGAAGTAAGAAACGAAATCGCTCTGGCAATTTCCTATGCCCTTAAGAGCAACGATCCGAATATTCAAAACTTTTGGAAGGATATCCCCTGTGAGGGAGATTCCCCTACCGTTGAGGAAATCGTTGAATACCTGATTATTGCATTATCCGGACCGAAGCACTGAGATGACAGCGATTGAAATGCATAACCGTCCCTGTTTCAGGCACAGGCAGGAAAAAACTGTTATTTTTTGAGCATACGTAACATGTAGGAGAGCACACGGTCCATAAAGGCGTCCTTCTGCTCCTTATTACAATTTGCTATGTAGTAATCCACGTCAAAATCCTTCATACATTCACCGGTAATCAAATAAGTCGGGTCCATACCGTACTCGTAATACAGCGTCAGAAGCTTGTCCGCCGACAATCCGGTAGCGCCTGATTCATATTTCCGGTAATGCTCCTCCGACACGCCAAGCGAAACAGCAATTTCTGCCTGCGTCCTTCCCAGATTGTTCCTTGCTTCCCGCAATCTTTTTCCAATCTGGATATTGGCATCTTTTCTATTTACATTCATGCTTATTACCTCCAATATATAAAATCATAACAATGAAGGTATAAAACATACAGAATAGAAAATAACGCAAACGTTTGCACTTTCTAACCGTACATCGGTTGTTTTTCGTTTTTAACCCGCATATTTCCTTTTTAAGCCTCTGCCGTGTTCTCTCTCATCCGCATTTCCAAAAACTGCGCAGGAAGATATTTGAGTATCATCTGTTCCAGCTCACTTTCTCTAACCGGCTTTGAAAGATAATCGCAAAATCCCTCCGCCAAATACTCATCCTTAACTCCTGCAATGGCATTTGCCGTCAGCATAATAACCGGCGTGCCGCTATTTTCGTTGTCTGACATTTCTCTGAGCCGGTGCAGTGTCTCAATGCCGTCCATTCCCGGCATCATATGATCCATAAAAATAATATGATAATGATGCTGCTTCACTTTCTCAAGGCACTCGGATCCGCTTTGAGCCGTATCAATCACAATACCGGTATCCCTCAAAAATCCCGTGATCACTTTCAGATTCATTGCCATATCATCCACAGCCAGAATACGTCCCTGCGGCGCCCATAATCTTTCTGTCCGCCCGCTGTCTGCAGCTGCCTGAGTCATATCGCTTACTATAAATTCACCCAGCGGCTCATTGGAAACAATCCTCTGCGGAATACTGACCGTAAATACAGAACCAAGCTCATATACGCTCTCCACCGAAAGCGTTCCCTCCATCAGATCCACCAATTGTTTCGTAATGGCAAGTCCCAGACCGGTTCCTTCCACATTCCGGTTTTTATCCTCTTCAATCCTTTGAAAGGACTCAAAAAGCTTTTCCTGGTCTTCTTTGCGGATGCCGATTCCGGTATCTTTTACGGAAATCTTCAAAAAAAGCCTATCATCTTCCGTTTTCTCGCAGTCGAGGCCGAGCGTGATCTTTCCTTTGGCGGTATATTTTACCGCATTGGTTAACAAATTCATGATAATCTGTTGGATTCGAATTTTATCCCCCATCAAACGTTTGGGAAGATCCCTGTTATTTTCAATCGATAATTCCAGATTTTTTTCTCTCGCACGTCCGATAATCATATGATAGCTTTCGTTGATCAGGCTGAACAAATCATATTCCACGGGAATGATCTCCATCTTTCCCGATTCAATTTTTGAAAAATCCAAAATATCATTGATCAGTGACAGCAGCATCCGTCCCGAGCTTTCTATATCCGCAGCATAAGTCCGAATCGCATCCTCTCTGCTTTCCTTCAGAATCATCTCATTCATGCCGAGTACCGCATTAATCGGCGTGCGGATTTCATGAGACATATTTGCAAGGAAACGCGCTTTTGCCTGATTGGCTGCCAACGCTACTTCTTTTGCTTCTTCTGCCTCTTCCTTTGTTTTTTCAAGCTCCTCCATGGTTTTTAACAGCCTTTTATAGTCCGGCGTCTCGAGTGAAAACGCCATCATCATAATTCCAATGGAAACGGTAAACAATCCGATCAGGACATCCGGGCACAAAAGCATCTGTGCAAGCGGCCCGGAAACCGCTAAAACGATATAAATGATTACGGAAATTCTCTGCTGCCGTTCAAAGTGTTTAAAGCTGCTTATCATGATCACCGCCGAACATGCGATAAAGTAGAACGGCATCAGATATACCACCAGATAATATTTTCCGTGCACATAGCCATCCGCCTCGTTCATGAAGAAAACCCATCCGGTAAACAGGTTCCCAAACAGGATCAGAAGATGATATGCCAGAATTCCTCTGTTAATCCATATCACCTTACTGTGCTTCTTTTCTTTGGAGACATAAATGTAGGAATAATACATGAACTGATATCCCAGCAAACCGTCCACCACCAGATACAGTGTGTTCAGCAGAGTATTAACCCACAACGGAAGCGCCGTACTATAACTGATCGTAATGGCCGTTACCACATCCAGCACATTTGCAAGCAGCGTAAATAATGTCAGTTTCAAAAATGCCTTGTTCGCCATGGACTGCATTCCATACTGAAAGATCAAATAAATATATAAAATCACTAAGAAGGCTGCTGCCGATATTTCAAAATATATGTTATATACAAGTGACATACCCGATCTCCATCATTCAATTCGCTGGAATTTCCTATGATATAAGAAAGAATCTCGCTATGCGGGATTCTCCGCCTGCGGCGGTGGATTTCCTATGAATCAAAAAAACTGTGAAACCCGACTGCTGCGGCTTCACAGTTTACAAGTTCCTTATGTATTCTTCTTATATAAATCCGGCGGAATAAAATGCTTTACTGATTTGCAAGGGCACAAAGCTCATCCAGCATCTTCGGAAGCTCTGTCTCCATATTTTCTTCGGAGAACTGGCAGGTTCCGACCTTTTTGTGACCTCCGCCATTATATTTCAGCATCAGACTTCCTACATTCACTTCACAGGTTTTATTCAAAATACTGTAGCCAACAGCTGCAGAACAGCCCTTACCGTCTCGTCCGCTTACAATCCAGGCGGAAATATTCTGCTCGGGATACATACTGTAAATCATGAAACGGTTTCCTGTATAAATCGGATCCACGCCGCGCAGATCCGTAAGAATCACGTTTCCTTCCACTTTGGTGTGCTCCGTTACCATTTTTTTGAATTTCTCCGTCTGCTCGTTGTAAACTTCAATACGCTCCTGAACATCCGGAAGCGCAAGAATTTCCTCCGTAGACATGGTACGGCAGGCCTCCATCAATTTTTCCATCAACTGATAATTGGAAATGGAAAACTGTCTCCATCTGCCAAGACCGGTTCTGGGATCCATCAAAAAGCCGACCAGAATCCATCCCGTGGGATTCATAATCTCATCTATCGTCAGATTTCCGGAATCCACCTTGTCGACCGCTATCATCATATCATCAAACTGCGGAAAACGCTCCTTGCCGCCATAATATTCATAAATAATTCTGGCGCAGGAGGGCGTAATACGGCTTTCTCCTTTGTACTTGCCCTGCAGAGCCAGTCTTTCATGCTCACTGGAATGATGGTCAAACCACAAGCCGCATCCCTCAACATAGGGTACATTTGCCAGACAGTCATTCTCATCCACCGGCACAAGTCCATCCTGTAAATCCTTAGGATGTGCGAACTTCCAACTATCAATAATACCTGCCTCCAAAAGAAGCGCTCCACAAGCCAAACCGTCAAAATCAGAACGTGTTACTAATCTCACGAATATTTCCTCCTATCATTTGTTACAATAGATGACCCATCTTGATTCAGTGTAACATATTTTGTTGAAATATTCCATATCTGACACAGAAAAATGTATCTTTTCTTTCGGAAATGCATTTTCCGAAAAATACATTTTCTTGAATGCTACGTTTGAAGCATTTAAGAAAAAAGCATTGCAAACCGGAACAGTGTATCTATGGAACGATTGATTTTGAATCAGCTGCCGGATTGGAAGAATTCACCTTACCGCAAGCCGCTGATCTTAGAGGGTGTGCGCCAAGTGGGTAAAACCTGGATTCTCAAAGAATTCGGAAAACGCTAATTTCCCCTATCGAGGTCAAGTCCGAGACCAACAACACCGGTAAGAGCCTGAAAAAATTCAAGGAACTATTCCCGGAGCAGGTTAAGCTCCGTATCCGGTTCTCCCTGGACAATTTGAAATTAGACAATAACGTTCTAAATGTTCCGCTATTCATGGCAGACCAAGCAGATCGGTTAATCAGGCTGGCATTGGAACAGAAAATCAATTGACTTTGAAGTGCTTTCAGGTGTATTCGAACGGTCAACTTCACTGCCCTGCCGCAAAAAAGCAGGAATGCATGGGGTTCTGTCACCTCAGCTTCCTGCTTTTTTATTATGATATCTTATGATTCCATTTTCTGTAAAATGCTGTCCGTAATATACGTACTTACCTGATTTTTGTCGATATCCAGTGCATATGCAAGCTCTCCGTACAACTGTTCCTCCGCTATACGGAAATAACGCTCATCCACAACTGTCACCTTTTTTCCGTCCTGAATTCTTGATTTTTTCCTCTGATAGAGGGTTTTGATTATTTTAACAAGCTCTCTGCAATCACAGGTTTGAAGCATACTCCGATACTGTGTCTCCCGTTCCCGTTCATTTGTAATCCAGACGCCCTGAAGATCCGGAATCTCCTCTATGAGCCGCTCTGCGTCCTCTTTTGAAATCACCGGTCTCATAACGGTTTTACAATTATCCACAGGGACATAAATTACCGCTTCATGCTGATAGATCGGGCGCAATGTATAATACAGCTTTTTCCGATCCACCATGGACATGGATAAGGTTCCGATTTCGGTCACTTTGCAAATACCATTTTTCCCATACACAACTACATCATTTACCTGATACATTTTCCTACCGCTTCCTTAGACAAAGATACCAGAAAGCCAACTTCGCGGCTCTTCCGGTAAATAGTAACACGTTTCCTGATATTTATTTTAACACCAAAGTTTTCAAAATGTCAGTTATTTTTTCTCTGTGCTCATTTTTTCGTGATTATGCAGCATGTATAGTTCTATTATTTTTGTGTAAAATGACGAAGTTTTTTATTTATGCTTCCGTCGTATTTTTCATGGTGATGCCTGCATATCTCATAGCTGGTTTCCCCGTATTCCTCATCCGTCAGCTTTCCGGGCTTTAACAAATTGTGATCCGGTATCGCAATCTTGCCGATATCATGCAATGCGCTTGCCGCAGTAATGACGCCGACCCTTTCCTGTATCCCCCAAGATATGTAACGCCTGCGGCGGCCGCATTAGCAACGTTTTTCTCCTCTTCGCCTTACAGCAGATCAATAGCCGTAATTGACTGCTCATAGTCCGCTCTGACCGCCTCCAGCAGCTGTGTAATATCCTGCGTGGGTTTTCCTCCTCTCAGAGCTTCACACAAAATATGACTGGACTGTCCCAGTTTGGTAAGACTCAGATTCAGACTCATTCCCTTCAGACTATGAACGTGTCGAAATGCCGTCTCATAATCCTGTGCCGCCAACGCATCACAAATATTCTGAAACATATTTGCATTCTTAAATTTGATCAGATATTTTTGGATACGCTCATCGTTCATTAAACGCTCCAATACATCCTCGTAATCCGCCCCCATCTGTGCATAGCACTCTCTGACTGTCATGTTTTCTTCCTCCTGTTTTGAATAAAAAGTACTTTCAATTCTTCCTGTCAGTCAATTTTCCTAAAGTTTGCCGTCAGTGCGATAATCGATATGCTCTTTGCATCCGCTCTTGACAGGCTGCGGATTTTCCGGATTGCCGTACATCCGTCCATCACCGGCATTTCCATATTCAGCTCATAGTCCTCCGCCAGTGAAGTCCGCTTTCCCACCAGCTCATAATCCGGCTCCGTATGGTCAAATTTCTCTGTGTGTTTGGAAAGATAGGATGCCGCCATAGACCCGCCCAGGGAGTGACCGCCTATGTACCAGTGTCCCACTTCCGGATACTGTTCCTGTATCCCATCCGCCGCATTGATGTCGAATACAGCCAGGTTGAAGGGCATCTCCACAAGGACACACAGGATATCCCGCTCGGCACACGCCGCCATCAAAGGCTGGTATGCCGTGTATTCCACCTTGCCGCCGGGATAGAAGATAAGACCGGCCGCCACCGGAACAACAGATGCTATGATAACAAAATGTTTTCTTTTGTGTTTATCAGTCCACATGCTCATAGATCATACTCCCCATACTCACAGCCAACATTCTCACAAATGACCTCGTCAATCAGCTTTCCGTCCCGATAGAGCCTGACGGTGCCTTTCCCATTGCCGCCGTTCCAAAGACGGTTATGCAGCTTTTTCCCGTTGGGCGCTTCATAATTGACAAGAAGCATATCCTTCTTCTCACAGGTAATGTCGGTGACCATGCGATTGCGCCAGGTTTTTTGTTCCACATGCCAGACGATCTGCGTGTCGGTTTCCCTGCAGTCAAATGCGG
>CAYTIH010000035.1:0-27818 GCA_964437825.1 uncultured Clostridium sp.
ACTTAAAATCCTGCGGGACTAACCTCCCGTACCGGTTCGATTCCGGTCGCCGGCATGATTTTTAGGAGAGAGGAAACATTGATTCAGTGTTTCCTCTTTTTTCTATATATAGAATAGGCAATTACTAGCTATTTATAGATTTTACAAAATGAAACGGATTTTGCAGAACGTAACATATGTAGTTATTCTGGGAATTACGCCGGTCTTAATGAAATGTTCGGGAAATACGTTTTCGCAATTCGGCCTGTCTGTAAAAAAAGGAGTATGATATATAAATTTTTTGATATGCTTTTTTGCGGGGCTTGGTGCAGGACTTGGTGCAGGACTTGGAACAGGCTTTGCGGGAATGAGCGCAGCGGCGGCATGCCGCTGCTGATTTTGACAACTGTGTTGGGGTATGAGCTGAAAGCCATTTTGCGATCGGAGGCGCACAGGATATCCCGATACTGATTTTTTGTGTGATATCTACGCTTTTGTGGGCACGAATAGCTGCCCGGTTTGCGAATAAAGCAAGCGCCGGTACCTTGAACAGAGCAACAGGAGTAATTTTAGTGATTCTCGGCGGCGGGGCGATCGTATGTGTCAATTACTTGTTTAAATAGATGAATTTTTGTATGGGCGTGACATCAGAATCTTGATATTCGGTCTTGATATTCGGCGTGACAGCACTCTTGCGGTTATTTTGCAGATATTATATACTTGGAAAAGAAGTATGGATTGTGATGCAGAAAAATGAAACTATGGGAATTCTTATTCATGACGGAATCGAAGGCTGCAATGACTGATCACAAAACCAGAAAGGAATAAGCTATGGTGAAAATAATATCGGACAGCACCTGTGATTTATCCAAAGAGCTATTGGATCAATATGACGTATCCATACTGCCGCTGCATGTCCTGCTTGGAGAGCAAGAGTATCTGGACGGCAGAGATATTACACCGGAGGAAATTTATCGCTGGTCGGATGAAACAAAAACGATACCGAAGACATCGGCGCCCTCTTTGGTGGAAGCCGTGAATTTATTAAAGCCTTTTGTTGACAAAGAAAAAGAGATTGTGTGTTTCTGCATTTCTGAAAGTATGTCGGCATCGGGAAATGTTATGCGTCTTGCAGCAGAAGAATTAAATGCGTCAGGGCAGATTTATGTGGTAAATTCCGAAAACCTTTCTACAGGAATCGGACTTCTGGTTATAGAAGCGGCAATTATGGCAAAAGACGGGGCGTCGGCGCAGAAAATTGTCAATCATATGGAAACGCTGAAACCGCTTGTGCGTGCAAGCTTTGTTGTGGATACGCTTGTATATCTCCACAGGGGAGGCAGATGCAGCGGACTTGCAGCCATGGCGGGAGGAGTTTTAAAGCTGCATCCCAGAATCTTGGTGGAAAACGGAAAGATGGTACCCGGAAAAAAATATCGCGGGAAGCCGGAATCTGTGATTCTTTCTTATGTGAAGGATATGGAAGAAGAACTGAAAAGAGCAAAGCCGGACCGTATCTTTATTACCCATTCGGGATGTGAGCAGGAAGTCGTACAGTCCGTGCGTGCGTATCTGGAGAGCTTTGGACTTTTTGACGAGATTTTGGAGACGAGAGCAGGCGGTGTCATTTCCTGTCATTGCGGACCGGGTACGCTGGGAGTCTTATTCCTTGCATCCGAGGGGACAAACTGACAATTGTACTGTTTAAGATATCTGCAAATAAATATGCGAATGAAAAATAATTATAATTTATGAAATTCAAATGATATGCAAATAATATTTCAATTATTAAGGGGGTCAAAATGAACACAGCATTTGAAGAACATGGTACATTATCGGTAAAGGGAACGCAGCTTTGCGACGCGGCCGGAAAGCCCTTCCAGCTAAAGGGTCCGAGCACACTGGGAATCGTCTGGTATCCGCAGTATATTAACAAAGCGGCCTTTGAAACGATCAAAGGATGGGGAGGAAATTTGATCCGTCTTGCAATGTATACAATGGAAGATGACGGATTTCTTGCAGGCGGAGATCAGGAATATCAGAAAGGGTTGATCGATACCGGAGTCAAAGCAGCTGCGGAGCTTGGTATGTATGTGATTATTGACTGGCATATTTTAAGCGACGGCAATCCTCAGACGCATAAGGAGGAAGCAAAGGCTTTCTTTACCGAGATGACGGAGAAATATGCAGGCTATGGAAATGTGCTTTATGAGATATGCAACGAGCCAAACGGCGAGGGGGTGGACTGGCAGACGGTCAAGGCTTATGCGGAGGAAATCATTCCTATTATCAGAAAAAATGCGCCTGAAGCTGTTATCATCATTGGCACGCCGAACTGGTCTCAGGATGTGGATCATGCTGCGGATCATCCGATCGAGGGAAAGAACCTGATGTATGCTGTGCATTACTATGCTGCAACGCATAAGCAGTATTTGAGGGACAAGGTTTCGTATGCGTTGGATAAGGGCCTGCCGGTATTTATCAGTGAATACAGTAATTGTGACGCTTCCGGTAACGGCGATATTGATGAAGAAGAAGCAATGCTTTGGGCGAAGTTTGCAGATGATAAGCTTCTCAGTTATGCGCAGTGGAATCTGGCAAACCGTGATGAAAGCTCATCCATGATTAAGGTAGAATGTGAAAAAACAGCAGCTTGGGAGGATGAGGATCTGACAGAAACAGGACGTTGGATGAAAAAGCGTCTGTTAGGAGAAATTTAGAAATCTGATATCCGACTTTCATCGGCCCAAAAGCCGTGTTACAGTTCATGACATATGAACCGTGACACGGCTTTTTTTAATTTATAGGCAATTGCGAAACTTATCAAAGCATTGCGCTAATTGTGCAAATTGTAGAAACATAAGCAGACCCTTTTGAAGAAGGCAGACTCAGCAGTCTGCCTTCTTAACACTATTGATTATTTTTTATTTATATAGAAAAGAGATATTTTTTATTTATATAGAAAAGAGATATTGACATATGCGTATGATGAGGTATACTAGAGCTTGCGAGTTTAGTTTCACTAAACTTTGAGTTTAACTTTACAAAGGATAGTATAAATGAACTTTTGGTTTACTATGTAGTGAAAGACAGTCAGGTACTGTGCCGGAAAAAGCTTTCGGTGAGTGTGGAAACAGGAAGAAAAGAGGGATTTTGTGCAGATCGGGAATAAGATTAAGGAACTGAGAATGCTGAAAGGATTGACGCAGGAGGAACTGGCGGACCGAGCGGAGCTTTCCAAGGGATTTATTTCGCAGGTGGAAAGGGATCTGACCTCGCCGTCCATTGCGACATTAATTGATATCCTGCAATGTCTTGGAACGGATTTAAAGAGTTTTTTTAATGATTCCGAGGATGATCAGGTGGTATTTCACAAATCGGATTATTTTGAAAAGGAAGATAACGAATTAGGAAATAAAATTGAATGGATCATTCCTAATGCACAGAAAAATATGATGGAACCGATTCTGTTAACGTTAGAGCCGGGAGGAAGCACTTATCCGGATAATCCGCATGAAGGAGAGGAATTCGGCTATGTGCTGAGCGGAACGGTTTCTGTGGTAATCGGCAGTAAGGTATTTAAGGCACAGAAGGGAGAATCCTTTTATTTCGTACCGAAGTACAAGCATCATTTGGAGTCAAAGAAGGGCGCCGTGATCGTTTGGGTAAGCGCACCGCCGAGCTTTTAATATTCTATAAGGAGAAATGTGATATGGGAAACACGGGAAACTGTATTATTGAACTGAAAGGCATTACGAAAAATTTTGATGACCAGCAGGTCCTCCGCGGCATTGATTTGAATATTTATGAGAATGAATTCCTGACACTGCTCGGACCGAGCGGATGCGGAAAGACTACGATTCTGCGCATTATTGCAGGCTTTGAGGAACCCAGTAAGGGAGAACTATTATTTAACGGGATTGATATTGCCAAGGTGCCGCCTTATAAAAGAGAAATTAATACGGTATTCCAGAAATATGCATTGTTTCCGTTTCTGAATGTCCATGATAATGTTGCGTTCGGACTGAATATCAAAAAAGTGGACAAATCCATTATTGACCATAAGGTTGCAAAAATGCTCAAGCTGGTTGGGCTGGAGGGCTTTGAAAAAAGAGATGTCACTCTGCTTTCAGGCGGTCAGCAGCAGCGTGTTGCAATTGCAAGGGCGCTTGTGAATGAGCCGAAGGTGCTGCTATTGGATGAACCGCTTGGCGCTTTGGATGCAAAGCTGCGTAAAGAGATGCAGAGCGAGTTAAAAAAGATACAGAAGGAAGTAGGAATTACCTTTATTTTCGTGACGCATGATCAGGAGGAAGCGCTTTCCATGTCGGATACCGTTGTCGTCATGAATGACGGCAAAATTCAGCAGATCGGCACTCCGGTGGATATCTATAACGAACCGGAAAATCGTTTTGTAGCTGATTTCATCGGCGAGTCCAATATTATCGAAGGAAACATGCTGCGTGACTGCCTTGTAAAGTTCGACGGTTATGAATTTGAGTGCGTGGATAAGGGCTTTAAAGAAAACGAAGAGGTAGAAGTGGTTCTGCGTCCCGAGGATATAGAAATCGTAAAGCCGGAAAAGGCAAAATTAACCGGAGTGATTAAGAGTATTGTATTTATGGGCGTCCATTATGAGATCATTGTTGAAACGAAGCTGCGGGAATACAAGATTCATACGACGGACATCCATGAGGTTGGGAAAAAAGTGGGTATGGTTCTGGATAAAGAGGATATCCACGTAATGTACAAGATGGAATACTAGGAGGGGAGTATGAAGCATTTTAAAAATCTGGTAAGGCCTTATATCATATGGTCCTTTTTACTGATTGTCATACCGCTCTTATTGATTGTACTGTATTCTGTTACAACGAGCGGCAATTCCTTATTAAACATTCAGTTTTCATTGAGTAATTTCAAAAAAATCGCAGAGCCGATTTACGTTCAGGTATTTATCCGTTCCTTTAAACTGGGAGTGATAACGACTGTAGTGTGCCTGATTATGGGATATATTCTGGCGTATATGATTTCTAAATTCAGTGAAAAGGTACAGAATATTCTGATTTTGTTTGTTACGATTCCGATGTGGATCAATACACTGCTGCGCACCTATGCATGGATCAGTATTTTGTCGGATAACGGAATCGTCAATTCCTTTTTGCGCATACTGGGAATTAGCCCGATTTCCATGATGTATACGGATTTTTCCGTGATCGTGGGTCTGGTGTGTGATTTGCTGCCTTTTATGGTAATTCCGATTCATACTTCACTTGCCAAAATGGACAAATCCCTGATAGAGGCGGCCTATGATCTGGGTGCACACAAATGGCAGACCTTTTGGAAGGTTACGTTTAAGCTGTCCATTCCGGGTGTGGTGAATGGGTTGACGATGGTATTCCTGCTGTCTATTTCGACTTTCGTAATACCTAAGCTTTTGGGCGGCGGGCAGTATGTATTAATCGGAAACCTGATTGAAAGTCAGTTCATCTCTGTCGGTGATTGGAATTTTGGAAGCGCCATTTCGCTGATTCTGGCGGCAGCAATCCTGATTATGATCAGGGTAACCAAGAAGATGGAGAAGATGGAGAAGATGGAAGGAGGAGAAGGATGAAACGCAGGAGAAAAATATGTTCCGTTATTTATATTATTTTCTGTTTCCTGTTTTTCTACGTACCGATACTTGTGACAATGGTATTTTCCTTTAATTCCTCCAAGTCACTGACTCATTTTACCGGATTTTCTCTTCGATGGTACGAAGAACTGCTGGCTGATAGCGAGATCATGAGCGCTGTATATGTATCCGTCAGCATTGCCGCACTTGCGACACTGATTTCCACGGTACTGGGAACGTTGACGGCGATTGGACTTTCCAAAAGCCGAAAGGTATTGAAGGAATGGCTTTTAAACGTGAATAATATGCCGATCATGAATCCGGATATTGTAACGGCAATCGGGCTGATGATCCTGTTTTCATCCATGAAGATTGAGAAGGGGTATATCACAATGCTGCTTGCACATGTGGTATTCTGCACACCTTATGTGATTACCAGTGTATATCCCAAAGTCAGACAGCTGGATGACAGTCTGGCCAATGCGGCAATGGACTTGGGAGCAAGTCCGTTCCAGACTTTGACAAAGGTCATTATCCCATGTATCAAGCCGGGAATCTATGCGGGAGTTTTACTTGCGTTTACAATGTCCTTTGATGATTTCGTGATTTCTTATTTTGTAACCGGCAACGGAGTTCAAAATATTTCTATTATCGTTTATAACATGACTAAGCGGACGAATCCTACTATTAATGCGTTATCGACGATCGTAATTGTGGTAATTCTGATTGCACTTCTGCTTGGAAATGCAGTTCCGCTTATTTTTGGGAAAAAACGCGGCAAAAGCAGGCGTATAGGAACAGGCAAAGGAGAAATATAAATGAAAAAATTAAGGAAAGCAGCACTTGCAATGACAATGATTCTGGCAGCCGGAATGATGACGGGCTGCGGGGGCGGTGATAAGAGGACGTTAAAGGTTTACAATGCCGGAGAATATATTGACAAGAGTCTGATTAATCAATTTGAAAAAGAATATGATTGCAGAATCATTTATGAAACCTTTGATTCCAATGAGTCCATGTATACAAAGCTGATGAGCGGGGAAGAGTATGATGTGCTGATCCCGTCCGATTATATGATCGAGCGTTTGATAAAGGAAGATTATCTGCAGCCGATTGACTGGAGCCGGATTACCAATTCCGGAAACCTGATGGATGTCGTGATGGAAAATGCGGCTTATGATCCGGAGCACACCTATACGGTTCCTTATTTCTGGGGAACCGTGGGTATCATTTATGATACGACCGTGGTTGATGAGGCTGATCTTTCCGACGGTTGGAACCTTTTGAAAAATACAAAGTATTCCGGGAATATTTATATGTATGATTCCGAAAGGGATTCCTTTATGGTGGCGTTAAAAGCGCTTGGGTATTCCATGAACACTACGGATATGGCGCAGATTGAGGAAGCTTATGACTGGCTGGTGGAACAGCGAGATACGATGAATCCCGTTTATGTCGGTGATGATGTGATTGACAATATGATTTCCGGAAATAAAGCAATGGCTGTTGTATATTCCGGTGATGCCGCATATATGATAACGGAAAATGAAAATTTGAACTACTTTACGCCTCAGGAGGGTACGAATATCTGGTATGACTGTATGGTAATTACCAAGAACTGTACGGAAACGGAGCTGGCTCATCAGTTTATTAATTTCATGCTGGATAACGAAAATGCGCTTGCCAATTCCGAGGAGGTCGGCTATACCTCGCCGGTACAGAGTGCCTTTGATGAAATGAAGGAAACAACCTATGCGGGCGTGGATGCCTATATTCCGCGGTCGGACAATGAAAATGATGAGGTATTCGGATATCAGGAAGCGGATATTAAGAAATATTTTGCTGACCTGTGGACGAAGGTAAAGGCTTATTAGAATAGCGGTTGGAAGGAGGAGGAGAAGATGATAGCTGTTGATGTCTTGCTGCTGATTGTGGGCTTTGTTTTCTTGATCAAAGGGGCTGATTACTTTGTGGAAGGTGCGTCCCGGATTGCAGACAGGTTTCATATTCCACAGATTGTGATAGGACTTACCATTGTAGCCTTTGGAACCAGTGCGCCGGAGGCGGCAATCAGCATTGCAGCAGCAGTCAAGGGAACTGCGGGGATCGCGGTAGGAAATATTCTTGGCAGCAATGCGATGAACATTCTGCTGATTCTCGGAATTACCGCTTGTATCAGGACCTTAAGAGTTCAGGATAATACGGTAAAATACGAAATGCCGTTTTTGATTCTGATTTCCGTGATATTGGCAGTCATGGGATTTCTGGAAGAACGTCTGATTTTGAGCTCCGGACTGATTCTGTGGGGACTGCTTCTTTGCTTTTTTGGCTATCTGATTGTTCAGGCGAAAAAAGGAAGGAATGAAAGTGGGGAGGAGTGTAAGTCAGAGAAGAAGAATATCTGGCTTGTACTGCTGATGACCGTCGGAGGACTGGCTGCAATCGTATTTGGCAGCGACTTGACAGTGGATCATGCGTCCGCCATTGCTGCGTTTCTCGGTATGAGCGACAGACTGATCGGTCTGACGATTGTCGCATTCGGAACGTCGCTTCCCGAATTGATTACTTCGATTACGGCGGCCGGAAAAGGAAATGCGGATATCGCGATCGGCAACATTATCGGAAGCAATATTTTTAATATCCTGTTTGTCCTGGGAACAGCATCCCTGATTACGGAGATACCGTACAGCAGGGATTTTCTGACGGATGGGATGATCGGAATTGCCGCAGCAGCATTTTTGTTCCTTGCCACCTTCAGAAAAAAGGAATTACGAAGATCTGCGGGAGCGATTATGCTGATCTGCTATGCAGGATATTTTGGATATCTGTTGATCGCATAAACGGAAAAGATGATAGGAAAGCAGATTAATGAAAGCGGGACAGAACTTCCGGTTCTGTCCCTTCAGCATAATAGCTTTGGAATGGAGAGAAAAAATGTCAAGCTGTGATAATTGTGTAAATTATGTATATGATGAGGACTATGAGTGCTATGTCTGTGATGTCAATCTGGATGAGGATGATATGCAGAAGTTCCTCAGCGGAAGTAATTTTGAATGTTCTTATTTCCGTCTGGACGATGAGTATAAAGTCGTACGGCATCAGATGTAGACGGCAATCGGCAATTTGAGTCAGAGCCTCAAATATGCCATAATCGCATGGCATCGCAGTAAACTGCTCTGACATGGTGGATAGTGTCCGTTACGCCTGAAACGGAGCGCAAGCGTGTCTGTGCTGTTTCTGTCATTTGTGCAATTTCAACAAAATCCAGTGAGTTTCGCAATTGCCTATTGATTTTTATATGTTCGGACGTGCATATGTTTGTAGGTTCGGACGTGCATATGTTTAGCTGGAAGTCCATAGGAAAATGTGATAAAATAACAATATTAACCTAATAGGAAAGGGAAGCGTCCGAATGGACAAACGGGAGGAAACGATATATCATGGCGAAATCGAAAATCATATTGACAGCCGACAGACCGACAGGGAGACTGCATGTAGGTCATTATGTCGGTTCTTTAAAAAGAAGGGTGGAATTACAAAACTCCGGTGAGTTTGAAAAAATATTTATTATGATTGCGGATGCGCAGGCACTCACGGATAATGCGGATAATCCGGAGAAGGTTCGTCAGAATATTATAGAAGTGGCGCTGGATTATCTGGCGTGCGGAATTGATCCTGCAAAGTCCAATATTCTGATTCAGTCCCAGATTCCGGAGCTGACGGAGCTTACATTTTATTATATGAATTTGGTAACCGTATCAAGGCTTCAGAGAAATCCTACGGTAAAAAGCGAGATTCAAATGCGTAATTTTGAAGCGAGTATTCCGGTAGGCTTTTTCTGTTATCCGATCAGTCAGGCAGCTGATATTACCGCTTTCAAAGCGACAACTGTTCCGGTTGGTGAGGATCAGATGCCGATGCTTGAACAGGCCAAAGAGATAGTACATAAGTTTAACAGCGTTTATGGTGAGACTTTGGTTGAACCGGAGATTTTGCTTCCGGATAATAAGGCGTGTCTGCGGCTTCCGGGTATAGACGGAAAGGCGAAGATGAGCAAATCCCTTGGAAATTGTATCTATTTGTCCGATACAGCCGATGAGATAAAGAAAAAGGTGATGTCCATGTTCACCGATCCCAATCATCTGAGAGTGGAAGATCCGGGAAGGGTAGAAGGAAATCCTGTATTTATTTATCTCGATGCGTTCTGCAGGCAGGAGCAGTTTGAAAGGTATCTTCCGGAATATCAGAATCTTGACGAACTGAAGGAACATTATACCCGCGGCGGACTTGGTGATGTGAAGGTAAAGAAATTCCTGAATAATGTATTGCAGGAGGAGCTTGAGCCGATCAGAAACCGTAGGAAGGAATTAGAAAAAGATATTCCTGCTGTTTATGATATATTAAAAGCAGGAACTCAGGCAGCAAAGGAAGCTGCTGCTAAGACTATGGATGAAGTAAAGGCTGCTATGAAGATTAATTATTTTGAGGATCTTGATCTGATTCATGCACAGGCAGAGAAATTTACGAAAGAGTGATTGATGAAAGATATGGGACAGAACCAGAGAAATGAAATGAGAGAAATGAATCAAATGAAATCGGCTGTCCGTACGCCAAAGCAGAAAAGAGAAAGGAAGAGAAGCATTGCAATTGTTTTTTTTGCAATGCTTTCTTTTCTGGAAATCTTTGGATGCGCTGCAATATTCTGTTATTACAGTCAGGAGAATCGAAAGCTTCAGGAACGTGTGGTAGAGGCGCGGACAAGCCTTGAGTCGTATCAAAACGGTTCCATATATACGCAGGAGGAAATAAACCGGATGCTGGAGGAGGCGAGGACCGGAGCTTCTTTGGAGACTTCGCAGGAATATCTGGATAAGCTCAAGGAGCTGATGTTAAGCGGAGAAGGAACCGTCAATATGCTGCGATATTTCTTTCCGGAGCAGATCGTTTTTGCAAATTCCGGAAGTTACTACATTATGGATGTGAATGAAACGCTTGACAGACATTCATATAAAACGGAAAATATCGTTGTTACAGACGATCAGATTTATGAATATTATGAAGACGGTAATCGGGTTTCCCGAAAGGGGATTGATGTCTCCAGCTTTCAGGGAAACATTGATTGGGAGAAGGTTGCGGCAGACGGCGTGGAATTTGCGATCATCCGAATGGGAATCCGTGGTTATGGGTCGGGCAAGCTGGTTGTGGATGAGCAATTTGTGAACAATATGGAGGGAGCATTGGCTGCGGGGATTGATGTGGGAGTTTATTTTTTCACAGCAGCAATCAGCGAGCAGGAGGCCGTGGAGGAAGCGGAATTTCTTTTAGAGGCGATGGAACCCTTTCAGATACGATGCACAGTGGTACTGGATGTAGAAGATGTTAACTCAGACAGTGCCAGAACCAATGTTTTGTCGCAGGAGCAGTGGACGGATCATGCGATTGCTTTTTGCGAGCGTATCAAATCAGAAGGCTATACCCCGATGATATATGGGAATATGCAGTCTTTTTTGTTGATGCTGAGTTTGGAACGACTGGAAGAATATGATAAGTGGTTTGCAGCTTATACCCCCTATTTCTATTATCCCTATGATTTTGAAGTATGGCAGTATTCCGATCAGGGTACAGTGGACGGCATTGCTGATGACGTTGATCTGAATATCAGTTTTTATGACTGGTCCAGTATCAGAGTTGGACAGTAGACCTTGTTCCGGAAATTGAGAATAAAATCCATATAAAAAACGGAGCCTGAAAATTCAAGTTCCGTTTTCACGTGCGTTAGAGGATTCGAACCCCCGACCTTTTGGTCCGTAGCCAAACGCTCTATCCAGCTGAGCTAAACGCACATCTGTTTTAGACAGCAAATATATATTACGTTATATTGTGAACTTTGTCAACCGGAAAATTCATTTTAGGTTTCAAAAACTTGAGAGCTGCGAAATTTCAAAAAGCTTGTGACCTATGGTACAATGGAATGGCATCGGAGTTAAATAACCACAGGGGAAAATGGAGTGAAGATATATGAAACCAGAACTTGCTGCGGCATTAAAAGCAGCCAGACTTCGCAGCGGTCTGCGTCAGGAGGATGTTGCGAAAGAAATCGGTGTTAAGAGAAGTACGATCGGGAACTATGAGAATGGCAGTTCCACTCCTGATATGGAACGTTACATACAAATGTGCCGCCTGTATCATGAAAATTATATTACGCTTGCGGAATCTGTCTATGGTGCATCGAAAAGCAGGGATAGTACGGAGAATGAAGAACGAGGCGCTCTCATTGAAGCGATCGTGAATCTTCTGTCCCAAGTGGAGACGAAAACCTTGCGTGAACTGGAATGGGTTATTTCAGGACGGCATCAGGTGGATTTGGTTTCGCTGATGCAGATGATTTTGATATATTTACATTTGGATCTATCGCACAGGACGCATTGCGTTGAGTGGATGTACGGAACGCTTTCTTTTCTGCGGGAGCAGGACAGATGTATTAATAAGGGTGATATGGAGCCTGATATTGATTTATTGAATAAAGCAATGCAGAGAGTGCTGAATGCACAGTCGGAGCTATTATCGCCGGGGGGAAAGCTGTTGTATTGATTTGTGTTAAGTCCCATGAGCGGAATTTGCTGCTTGGCCGAATGAACATGGAAATATCATGCTTGCGAAGCAATGTTTTCATATCAGCGGAATAAGTAATATATCGAAAAAGAAAAACAGTATAAAAGTGCAGCGGCCTAAATAAACCGCTGCACTTTTTGAACTTTTTTCTTAACCCGTCGTTACAACAACTTGTAAATTTCTTCGCCAAAGGCAAAGATCTTAACCCATCGTTACGACAACATTGTAAATTTCTTTGCCTTTTTGGTACGGAATCACGCATCCGTCCACCGTTTTGCCGTCTACGGTCATGCTGACAACGCCTTTTTCCACATTGTTCGGGTTCTTTACTTCAATGTTGTAGGTTCCTTCGCGGAACTTTCTGGTTACTTTGAAGTCACCAAAACCGGTAGGTACGCAAGGATTTACGGACAATCCGTTGTGAGTAGGGTATACACCCAGAATGTACTGGGAAATATTAACAAAGGTCCATGCGGCCGTACCCGTAAGCCAGCTGTTCTTTCCTTCACCGTGGAATTTTGCATCACGTCCGGCAACCATCTGGCAGTAGATGTAAGGCTCCGTTCTGTGGATTTCACTGATTTCCTCTGTGTAAGCAGGACAGGTCTTTTTGTAGATCTCAAATGCACGATCGCCGCGTCCGATTACGGTCTCTGCAATGGAAACCCAAGGGTTGTTGTGACAGAAAATACCTGCATTTTCCTTGTATCCGGGCGGATAGGAGGAAACTTCGCCGAGCTCTTCGTGGTATTTGGTATATGCGGGCTGAAGGATCATGATACCGTAATCCGTATCCAGCTTTTCCTTTACGGAATCCAGAGCTTTCTTTGCTTCTCCGGTTTCTACGCCGACGCCTGCCAGTACGCAGAAGCCCTGAGGCTCGATATAGATCTGGCCTTCTTCGCATTCCTTACTGCCGACTTTATTTCCGTAAGAATCATAAGCACGTACGAACCATTCGCCGTCCCAGCCTGCATCGGAGAGGAGAACCTTGCTCATCTCCTCTACTTCTGCAAGTGCTCTTTCGGCTTCTTCGTTCTTACCCTGCAGTTTGCACAGATCTGCATATTCCTGACCGTATTTTACAAACATACCGCCGATGAATACGGATTCTGCAACCGGTCCTTCAGAAGGACCGAAGGTCTGGAAAGATTCACCGGGATGTAAGGAATGGCAGTTAAGATTCAGACAGTCATTCCAGTCTGCACGGCCGATTAACGGAAGTTTGTGAGGTCCTTTGTGGTTTACAATATAATCAAAGGAGCGTTTCAGATGGTCCATTAAAGGAGTTGCCTTGCTTTCATCGTTGTCAAAAGGTACCAGCTGGTCCAGAATGGTCATATCACCGGTTTCACGTACATATGCGCTGGTGCCGGCGATCAGCCACAAGGGGTCATCGTTAAAGCCGGAACCGATATCGGAGTTTCCTTTTTTGGTAAGAGGCTGATACTGATGATATGCTGATCCGTCCTCAAACTGAGTGGAAGCGATATCGATGATTCTCTGTCTTGCACGGTCCGGGATCAGATGAACGAAACCAAGAAGATCCTGGCAGGAATCTCTAAAGCCCATACCGCGGCCGATACCCGATTCATAATAAGAAGCGGAACGGCTCATGTTAAAGGTTACCATACACTGGTACTGATTCCAGATATTTACCATACGGTTTACCTTATCATTGGATGAGGTAACGGTATATTTTGCAAGAAGTGTTTTCCAGTAGTCCTGAAGCTCGGCAAAGGACTTCTCTACATCACTGTCCGTCCGGAATTTTGCAAGTAATTCTTTTGCGGGTTTCTTCTTTACGACATTTGGAGCGTCCCATTTGTCATCATCCGGATTTTCGCAGTAGCCAAGAACGAATACAAAGGATTTGCTCTCTCCGGGCTGTAAGGTTATGTTGATCTGGTGGGAAGCGATCGGAGACCAGCCGCTTGCCATGCTGTTCTTTGCCTGACCGTTTTCTACGACCTCGGGGTCGGCGCCGCTCTTATATGCACCGATAAACTCACTGCGGATAGTATCGAAACCGTCAATAGGACTGTTTACGGAAAAGATTGCATAATGATTTCTACGCTCCCGGTATTCTGTCTTGTGGTAAATGGTGGAACCTTCTACCTCAACTTCACCGGTGCTTAAATTACGCTGAAAATTTCTGGAATCATCATCCGCATTCCAGAGACACCACTCTACATAAGAGAACAGTTTGATCTCTTTTGCAGCGCTGGAATTATTTGTCAGCTTCACCTGATTGATTTCACAGTTATCATTTAAAGGAACAAAAGCAAGAACGGATGCTTCCAAACCGTTTTTGGAAGAAGTAAAGCGGCTGTATCCGATACCATGGCGGCATTCATAGGAATCCAGATCTGCCTTTACAGGCTGCCAGCCGGGATTCCAGATAGCATCCCCGTCTTTAATATAGTAGTATTTGCCGTTGCAGTCGTAAGGAACATCGTTATAGCGGTACCTGGTGATACGCAAAAGCTTTGCATCCTTATAAAAGGTATATCCGCCGCATGTGTTGGAAATGAGAGAAAAAAACTCATTGCAGCCAAGATAATTGATCCATGGGAGCGGAGTTTTGGGTGTGGTGATGACGTATTCCTGATTGGCGTCATCGAAATAACCAAATTTCATAGATTCGTTCTCCTTTTTGATATTTTTGATTGATGTGAAATTTGTCGGCGTGGAAAACACAAACTTCATAATCAATACGGCTCCGGTAAAAATGAAATACGAAAACGTTTAAGATAACGTTTCGGCGATATCGATGAATATGTATTCCACTGCAACTGATTATACAAAACAAATAGCGAAAAATCAATAAAAAAACGAACCTGTCGGCAGCAGAAAAATAGTGTACGCAGTGCAGCATAATAGAGAAGGGAACGGAAAGAAGCCTGTGAAAAAAACTGCGGCACCGTTTGTGCACGTCATAGGAATCAAAATTGAATTGGTAAAATATACAAATTATGAAAAACATCTCTGTTAAAGTTTTACAAAAAAATGAAAAATATATAAAAATGCACAATAAAAGATTGAAAAAGTATAAAAAATGTAATATACTTACAATTGCGAAAACGATTAAGTGAATAATCAAATTTGTTCATATTGTAGCTTTAGATTCGTGTTAAGTAATGAGCGGAGGAGGCAGCCGGTGAGATGGTTTCCATGAAGGATATATCCGCTGCCTGTGGTGTTTCGGTAGCAACTGTCAGCAAAGCACTGAATAACCATGACGATATCGGAAAAGCAACGAAGCAGCATATCAAAAAAGTGGCAAAGGAGATGGGATATCTTCCGAATCTTTCGGCCAGAGCTTTGAAAACAAACAAGACCTATAATATAGGAGTTTTGTTTGCCGATGAATCCCAAAGCGGATTGACTCACGATTATTTTGCTAATGTTCTGGACAGCTTTAAGAATACGGCAGAGGGCAGAGGGTATGATATTACCTTCCTGAATTGCAATAAAACCAGAAAAAACCGGCTGTCTTATTTAGAACACAGCAGATACAGGGGACTTGACGGGATTGTAATAGCCTGTATCAACTTTCGGGACCCGGAAGTAATTGAACTCTTGCAAAGCAGCCTTCCTGTTGTTACAATAGACTATGTTTTTGCGGATACGATCACGGTCATGTCCAATAATATTCAGGGTATGCAGGATCTTATTTCATACATATTTGAAATGGGACACAGAAAGATTGCATACATACATGGCAACGACAATACGGTTACCACAAATCGTTTATCCAGCTTTTATCACATGGCGGAGAAACTGGGACTTGACATACCGGATGAATATATTCGTCCGGCGGCCTACCGCGATATGAGAAAAGCAGCGCAGCAGACTGAGAAGCTTTTGAAACTGAAAGACCGGCCGACATGCATCCTATATCCGGATGATTTTGCGGCAATAGGCGGAATCAACGTTATTGAAGCCTATGGACTTCATATACCGGAGGATATTTCAGTGGCGGGATACGACGGGCTCAATATAGCATCCCAGTTTGAACCGAAATTGACTACGATCAGACAGGATACAAAATCCATCGGCAGGATTGCGGCAGAGAGACTGATTGACTTGATTGAAAAGCCGAGGACAACGCTGATTGAACAGATTACAGTACAGGGAGTACTGGAAAAAGGCCAGACAGTTGGCAATTATATCACACGAAAGTGATATTGATATATATTGCAAGTAACTTATTAACCACACTTTATAAGAGGAGGATAAGAAAAAGTGAAAAAGAAATTATTAAGTGTGTTATTAACAACCGCTATGGTAGCAGCATTAACTGCATGCGGCGGCAGCGATTCCGACAGCAGCAGTGATGATACTACCCAAACAAACACCCCGGCAACCGATGACACAGCTTCAGATGACACAACCGATGATGCAGCAACAGATGATGCAGCAACGGATGACACAACCGATGATGCAGCAGACGGAGACGCTCTTGCTTATACAGGCGAGATCAACTTCATGCATTACTCTACTTCTGAAGAATCACAAGGAAACGGTGGTTCCGACGGTATGCGTACCATGATCGCAAACTGGGAGGAAGCTCATCCTGATATTACATTAAATCAGGAAGTTCTTGCAAACTCTGATTACAAGATCCAGATTGCTACTTATGCATCTGCAGATGACCTTCCCGATGTATTCTTACTTCAGGGTATGAACACAATCAGCTGGGTAAATCAGGGTCTGGTACTTGACTTAACAGAGTACATTACCGGTTCTCCTTATGCTGACCAGTACAACATGGACTATCTTGTACCGTTCACAGTTGACGGAAAGTATTATGGCTTCCCTGCATTAACAGGCGGTACCTGTACAGTAGTTATCTATGACGCTCAGATGTGGGCAGATGCCGGATTCGATTCTTTCCCTACAACTTGGGAAGAAGTTGAGCAGGCAAAAGAGTACTTCGACAGCATTGGCGTTGATACGATTGCTTTCGGTAACGGCGGACAGTGGCAGATGAACTCTGACTTCCTTTCCTGCTTAGGCTATCAGTACACAGGAACCCAGTGGTTCTCTGACATTATTGCAGGTAACGGCAATGCAGCATTTACTGATGAAGCATTCATTGCAGCTTTAACAGAGACACAATACTTATTTAAGGATTCCGGAATCTTCAACTCTGACTTCAATGCAGTAACAAATGAAGATGCTCGTGAATACTACATTTCCGGTGATGCAGCAGCATTTATCGGTGGTAACTGGGATGTTTCTTACATTCAGGCTTCTCTTGATGCTGACAAGTATGCAAACACCAAGTTTGCAGTTCTTCCTAAGGCATCTGATGCAACTCAGTATGAGAACTTCCAGAACATCGGTCTTGGCTATGGTATTGCAATCAATTCCAAGGTAGCTGAGGATCCTGAGAAGCTGGCAGCTTGTATCGATCTTGCTCAGTACTTAACCGGTCCTGATTTCGCTAACTATGTTGGTGAGAATTACGCTCTTGGCGGATTCTGCTCTGCAGAGTTTGACTTAAGCGCATTTGATCAGTTTACACAGGATTTCTACAACTTCTCCTATGTTGATAACAAGGGTTGTGAAATCTACGACTCCTATGTAGACGGTACTGTATGGTCTGTATTAAATACAGAGATGCAGGAAATGGTTAACGGAGATATTGATCCTGCAACCGTTGCAGCTGATACACAGGCAGCATATGAGACTTACTTAGCTCAGTAATCTGATACTAAGAAGACTTAAAATCTGATAGTACCGTCCGGAGGGAACTCCGGACGGTCTATATCAAATAAGGATGACGGAGCCTACCCCAAACGGTTGTTTGCGAAGACAGCTTCGTTTTTTTAGCACTGCTGACAGAACATGCAGAAGCTTTACGCAAAAAGAATGGGAGGCGAAAACATGCTGAATTCTATCAGACCGAAAAATAGAGTTATTTTCGCATATTTGTTAATTCCGGTAGTATTATTCGTATTTACCGTATTCGTACCGCTTGTTGCGGCGCTTTTCTACAGCTTCTTTGAATGGAAGGGCGGACCTACGAAAACATTTATCGGTGTTGATAACTACATAAGCTTGTTTCACGACAATGTGTTCTGGAGTTCCTTCGGACACAATATGTATTTGGTTGTTGCATGTATTATCGGACAGATTGGTATCGCATTCATACTTGTTATGGTAATCAATTCCAAGCTGGTGAAATTAAAAGGCGTTCACAGAACCTTCGGTTTTTTCCCAAGTACGATTGCAGCGGTATCGCTTGGTTTTATCTGGACGATGATCTATGATCAGAGAAGAGGTATTTTAAACTGGTTTTTAGTAAAAATAGGAGTGATAGACAGTGTCAGGGAAGGTAAGGTATGGCTGAATGATCCTGCACTGGTTATGTTATTGGTATCCATTCCGCTGATTTGGCAGTATATTGGATATTATATGGTTATTATTCTATCTGCGGTTTCCGCCATTGATTCTGAAATTCTGGAATCCGCTGAAATTGACGGCGCAAGCAGTGTTCAGCGTGCGCGTTATATTGTATTACCTTTAGTTAAGAATACATTGCTTGTATGTATTACCCTTTGTATTGCGGGTAATATGAAAGCATTTGATAATATTTTGGTCATGACCAAGGGCGGGCCGGGATATTCATCCATGGTTATGGCGTTATATGGTTATAAGGTTTCCTTTGAACAGTCTAATCCGGGCTATGGCAGCTGTATTTCCGTAGGTATCTTTGTATGTGCGCTTGCTGTAATCGGTGGCTCTCAGCTGCTGTTAAATTATCTGATGACCGATAAATATGACAGAGATGAAAAGAAACAGCAAAAGAGAAATGATAAGGAAGCCAGAAAGAAAATGAAAGAACGTGCAAGACTGCAGAAGGGAGGCGCTCTCAATGGCTAAGAAAGAAATGATGACAAAGGTTGAGAACAAATCCACGGGGCATAGAATTAAAAATGGTATTTTGGGTGTTTTCCTGAATGTGATTCTGTGGATCTTCTCATTGAGCTGTGTTTTTCCGCTGATCTGGATGTTCTATTCATCATTAAAGGAAAAGAGAGTGTTCAACGCGGATATTATCGGACTTCCCAAATCGCCGTCCTTTGACAATTATAGCAATGTCCTGAAAAACAAGGAATTTGATTTGGTCGGTTCCATGATGAACAGTGCCAGAACGACTCTGATATCTGTTTGCTTGATTGTGGTATTTTCCTTTATCTGCGGATATATACTTGCAAGAATTCGCTTTAAATTAAACAAAGTGCTGTATGTTATGTTCCTGATGGGTATGTTGATACCGATTCATTCTCTTCTGGTACCCATTTATATTATCTTTTCTAATACACATATGTCGAACCAGTGGTTTACGCTGCTGTTTCCGTATGTGGCTTTTGCCTTGCCGGTATCGCTGTTTTTGGTACAGGGATATATTCAGGGCATACCTTCAGCATTGGAAGAGGCGGCAGCGATTGACGGATCCAGCTTTACCAGAACCTTGTTCTCTATTATACTTCCGATCTGCCGTCCGATTTTGACAACGGTAGCAATTATTCAGGTATTCGGATGCTGGAATGAGTTTTCTTTCGCGTTGGTATTGTTAAAGAGCGGCGGGCCTTGGGCTACGGTCCCCCTTGCGCTGAGACAGTTCTCCGGTCAGTTCCTTGCGGATTATCCGAAGATCATGTCTGCAATGCTCCTTACGATGGCACCTGTCGTTATTTTCTACTTTGCATTCAGTAAGCAGATTATCAAGGGAATGGTTGCCGGTGCTGTAAAGGGTTAAGGCCATAACATTGTTTTTTCTTTCCATTAATTATAAAAACGTAAAAAGTCCTCAAAAACCAAATGGTTTTTGGGGACTTTTTGGAAAAAACAGAACCGGGGAAAAGACATTATGGCAGGAATTATATTAAATACGACAAAATTGAAAGTCTATGAGAATTTGAAGGCACTTGGCGGCCTTGCCGAGAAAAGTGAAGAATTTATCGATGATCTCTGGATGAATCTGGTATTGGATAATGAGCTGTATGAGGAAATGCTGTATTATATGCAGTACAGGACTTTTTTAGATCATATGAGATGCGAGGAATATTCGCTTTGTGATTTGTTTATTTGGCAGATGAATCGGGATAATCTGATTCATGATACCGGAAAAAATTCTGCGGATTGTAATAAAGAGGCAATGGCTTTGAATGCTTTTGCAGCCATGATTGGGTTAAAAAAGAATCCGGAGGTGTGGAAACGGAGGCTGACATCGGGAGAGGGTATGGATCGCTGATTCAAAAATCACAACTCAGAACCGTTAGCATGGAACAACGATATAGAATGAAATGGCAGAGGAAATTATGAACAGGCAGAGCTTTATGAATGAACTCAGAAGATCCATGTCCGGACATTTCAGCGCGGCTGAGATTCAGGAAACAGTGGATTATTATGAAGATTATATCGATACCCAGTTAAGGAAAGGAAAAACCGAGGAGGAGGTTCTGGCGCAGCTGGGAGATCCAAGGCTGCTTTCCAAGAGCATGAGAGCGGCAGGAAAAGGAAATGCCGGGCGTAAACAGGAGAATTCGCGGGCTTATAGCGAAGAACAAGCCGGAAGCATGTATGAAAAGAATGTTCAGGATCATCTGTTTCAGGGAAACGCTGCCTTCGAAAAAATATTCCGTATCCCATGGTTTGTCTGGATTATTATTTTACTGGTTCTGATGCTTATCATAGGTCTGATGATTGGGGTTGTGTTGACGATCCTTCTTCATGTGCTGCCGTTTCTTTTGGCTGCGGCGCTGATTTACTGCGGATATCGATATTTTGTAAAAAAATAAAGTAAATTTTGAATAATATGGTGCGGGTGTTGAGATACTAGTTGATGTAAGCTATTTCAAGCAAATCAAGGAGGTATGTCATCATGGCAAAAAACGAATACAATAGCACTAACAGTCAGAATGCTGGGAATGTAAAGAGCAAAAACGCTTCAAACAGTTCTAATAGTCAGAACAGCTCTAACTGCAGCAACAGCCAGAACAGTTCCAATAGCTCCAATGCTTCAAACGCAAAGAACAGCAGTAATGCAAGCTCTAAGAACAGTTCTAACAGTCAGAATGCAGATAACAGCTCTGACAGCTATAACTGCAGATAAGAGACGGTCATTGCAAGAGCGCTGCCGGTCCGCAGCGCTCTTTTTTTGAGCTTGTATGCCATGGCGAAGAATCTCGCATAGCGGGATTCTTTCTTGTTGACACATAGTTTTTGGGGCTTTATTATTGTCATATGAGAAAATTTGAATTGATCGTTCCATGTCATTTCGGACTGGAAGCGGTATTAAAAAAAGAAATTATTGATCTCGGTTATGAAGTCTCCGGTGTTGTGGATGGCAGAGTAACCTTTTTGGGAGATGCGGAGGCGGTATGCAGAGCCAATATCTTTCTGCGTACGGCCGAACGTGTTCTGGTTAAGGTCGGAAGCTTCCATGCGGAAAGCTTTGAAGAACTGTTCGAGGGAACAAAAGCATTACCTTGGGAAGAACTGATACCGGAGAACGGAAAATTCTGGGTCACAAAGGCGGCCAGTGTAAAGAGTAAGCTGTTTAGCCCGTCCGATATCCAATCCGTTATGAAAAAGGCAATGGTGGAACGGATGAAGCTGAAGTATCATAAGGAGTGGTTTTCGGAGGACGCAGATGCATTTCCGGTCAGAGTTTTTTTAATGAAGGATGAAGTGACGGTGGGGCTTGATACTACCGGCGATTCATTACATAAGCGGGGATATAGAAAGCTGACGGCCAAGGCGCCGATTGCAGAAAATCTGGCGGCGGCATTGATTATGCTGACTCCGTGGAATCGGGATCGTATCCTGGTGGATCCGTTTTGCGGCAGCGGAACTTTTCCGATTGAGGCTGCGATGATGGCAGCGGGAATTGCACCCGGCATGGGACGAAGCTTTACGGCAGAGACATGGAATCATCTGATTGCCAAAAAACAATGGTATGATGCCGTGAATGAGGCGCGGGAGGGAATTCATTTACAGGTGGAAACCGATATCCAAGGCTATGATATTGATGATGAGATGGTGCGCATTTCCAGAGAGAATGCCCGTCTTGCGGGAGTGGAGAAGCTGATCCATTTCCAAAGAAGAGGCATTGATCAGCTCAGTCACCCTAAAAAATACGGATTTATTATAACGAATCCGCCATATGGGGAACGTTTGGAGGATAAGGAGAAGGTTGGAGAGCTTTACAGACTTTTGGGAGAACGTTATAAGGCACTGGACAGCTGGTCCTTATGTATGATTACTTCTTATGCGGATGCACAAAAGCAGATCGGACGGAAGGCGGATAGAAACAGAAAGCTGTATAACGGTATGATGCAGACTTATTTTTATCAGTTTATGGGGCCGAAACCGCCAAAGAGACAATAGAGCTTTGAAACATTCTCCATGAATATAAAGGACGGATAAATGTATCAAAAATTATTGAAATGGTCCGGAATCATAGGAATCAGTCTTTTGTCCCTCATGCTTGCCGGAATGCTGTATTATTCTGCAACGAAGACACTTGTTTATGTGCAGGCGGAGGAAGAATCAGGACAGATGCAGAGTATTCACGCAGATTCGGAACCGGACAAATGGATAGAACTTAAACCGGAGGAGAGAGACAATCAAACCAGATTTTTGATTCCGGTAGCAGATCTGATTACGCAGGATGAAATTCATATAGAAAATGATTACATGAATCATCGTATCACAATTAACGTTACGGGTATGGAGGCTTCTTTTTATGAAGAAGAGGTAATGTTCGGAAATCTTCAGGGAATCACTTCGGTACAGGCGGGAAATCGGGGGGACGGAGTGGTAATCCTGATTTCATTGGATCGCATGTATGAATATGAAGCGGTTTTGGAGAATCAAAAACTGGGGATAACCTTAAAAAGACCGTCGGAGGTTTATGACCGTATTGTTGTTCTGGATGCCGGACATGGCGGCGCCGATCATGGGATTGCGCTAAACGGTATCAGGGAGGATGAGCTTGTGCTGGATGTGGCGGAGCGGGTTAAAAAGAAGCTGGAAGCTGCAGAAATCCGGGTCTATATGACCAGAGGCAGTACGAATGCGCCTGATTTACAGAAAAGAGCGGAATTTGCCGCGGATGCCGATGCGTCTTTGGTATTGAGTCTTCATCTGGCAGACGGAACGGAATACGGAATCAGTGCATACTATAACGATACTTATTTTAGACCGGATTTTACGAATGTAGAGTTTGCGGATGCTCTGGTTACCAATACTGCCATAGTCGTACATAACAGGGGAAACGGTATTTTTCCGGCAGAGGAAGAAGAACATGGGCTCCTGTTTGGCGTGACGGTACCGGCGGCGGAGCTTTTCCTGGGATGTCCGGGAAATACGGCGGAAGCAGAGCTGCTGAAAAGGGATGATTATAAGGAAGATCTGGCAGAGGGGATCTGTCAGGCGATTTTGATGAGCTTTGAGGAGATGGAGCCATGACGAAGATAATCTTTGCGACAGGAAATGAGGGCAAAATGAGGGAAATCAGAATGATCCTCGGGGATATGGATGCAGAGATTTTGTCCATGAAAGAGGCGGGAATTACCGCAGACATTGTGGAGGACGGAGCGAGCTTTGAGGAAAATGCCAGGATTAAAGCATGTGCTGTTGCAAGGAATACGGATGCCATTGTGCTTGCGGACGATTCCGGATTGGAAATTGATTATCTGAACGGAGAACCGGGGATTTATTCGGCCAGATATATGGGGGAAGATACTTCGTATCATATTAAGAACAAGAATCTGATTGACAGACTAAGCGGCGTGCCGGAGGGAAAAAGAACAGCCCGGTTCGTATGCGCCATAGCAGCGGTTTTTCCGGACGGTACCTGCCTGACTACAAGGGGAGTTATGGAGGGCCGGATCGGATATTCGGAAAGCGGGAGCAACGGCTTTGGCTATGACCCGATTTTCATACTTCCCGAATATGGATGTACGACAGCGGATTTAGATCCGGATACCAAGAATAGAGAGAGCCACAGGGGTAAGGCGCTGCGTGCAATGAAGGCTGAACTGCAAAGAAAGATAAAGGCATAAATCTGAAGAAGTTGACAGGTGGGTGTTATGCGGATATTAATTGTCAGTGATACACACAGAAGGAATGAAAATTTTCTGAAAGTGGTGGAACGGGAAACTCCCTTTGATATGGTGATTCATTGCGGAGATGCAGAGGGAAGCGAATATCTGCTTAGTGAGAGCGCGGGGTGTCCGCTGCAGATTGTACTGGGAAACAATGATTTTTTTTCCGAACTGCCGAGAGAAATCGAATTTGAAATCGGAAACTATAAAGTGTGGGTAACTCACGGACACAATTATTATGTGTCCATGGGAAATGAAACCTTAAAGAAGATTGCCCGCCAGAAGGGAGTGGATATCGTCATGTACGGACATACCCACAGACCTGTGATCGATGAGGAAGCGGGGCTGACGGCAATCAATCCCGGAAGCCTTGCCTATCCCAGACAGAACGGTCACAGACCTTCCTATATCATTATGGAACTGGATAAAAAAGGAAAAGCGCATTATAGTCTGCATTATCTCTAAACGGTGCGGAAAAGCGATCGGAAAATGTGCGGAAAAGGCGTCCGGAAAAACTATTGACACGCAGACGGGTTTTCTTTATAATAACCCTTGTGTCACAAAAAACGGACTATGATAATTGTCTGTCAGCAGTGTATAAAAAATATAATCGGGGTGTGGCTCAGCTTGGCTAGAGCGCCTGGTTTGGGACCAGGAGGCCGCAGGTTCGAATCCTGTCACCCCGACTTTGCGGGTGTAGTTCAATGGTAGAACACCAGCCTTCCAAGCTGGATACGTGGGTTCGATTCCCATCACCCGCTTTTTTAGCGGAAATTTCTATGAAATTTTTTCGTCTGACTGCAATTTACGCTGTTCTCTTACCAGCTGCAGGAATAATGGTTTCCATGCAAAACAGAATGTCCGATAGCTGTAATTAAAATTGATAATCATCAGCACATCATCCTCCGTAGCGAGGATATTTTCATCTATATCAATATAGGTCTTTTTCAGACTCAGATCCTCCTGATAAAAAATACAGTCGCAGAGAGACAGACACAGATCGTGCGGTATGGACGAATCCGATGTAAAAGTCACGTTTGGATTATATTCACGGATTCGGTTACGGTAGCGCTCTGCACGAATCGGGAAAGCATTTTCTTCTATATATATGACTCTTGCGCGTTCTGTTAAGGAGCGCAGCTTATTGTTTTTGTCAATCGGTGCGATGATCCCTTCGGCGGCCTTACCGCGGACCATGTGAAGGGCGTCGTCAAAGGCAGCCATAACAGCCTTTGCACGGTTGTGCTCTCCGCGGTAGAGTCCGCTGTAAATTTCCATAAAAACGCTGTGTAAAATGGTATCGCACCAGTGTTCCAGTTTGTCATCAGGCAGGTAACGGTTAAAGAAGTGAATCCAGTTGCGCCATGCATAGTAGGTGGGAAAGGTATTTTCCGCTTCTTTGTTTGCGCCCTGCTTATGAAGCACCTGAGAGTTTTGGCAGGATACAATCTCATATCCCGCAAGGTGGCATCGATATCCCCATTCGATATCATCCCAGTAAATAAAATTATCCTCCGGCATGACGCCGATTTTCTCAATGACCTCCCTGCGCACCATCAGGGAACAGGTAGCACAGCTGTTGGAATATTCAAATTCCGGATTTTCTCCCGTTTCCCGTTCATTCTCATGCTTGGCCGTAGTTGAAAAATCTTCCATATTTACCATGACGCCGTATTGCTGAATGGTGTCGGGATCGTCCATATTGTAAACTTTGGAGCCGAACATGCCGGCTTCGGGATGTGCTTGCGCATAGTCAACCAGAACCTTTAATGCATTTTCGTCCACGAGCACATCGTTGTCCAGACACCAGATATAGGGGTGACCCTCCTTCATAGCGGCGCGCATACCGGCATCAAAACCGCCGGACCCGCCCAGATTTTCCGGGTTGACGATCAGTGTAACCCGGTCACCGTATTTTTCGCGAATCAGGGGTACGGATCTGTCAGTGGAGGCATTGTCAACGACGTAGAGCTTATAATCCGTATAGGTGGATTCCAACACTGATTCGATGCACCCCAGTACATAGTCCTGTTTATTATAGTTGCAGATGACAATTCCTACTTTTTCCATAAAAGGCTCCTTATAGTTACTGTTCAGAGTTTATGCCAATTACAAGGTGCATCCTGTTAAGGAACCTGCTGCTCATGCGCTTACCCGGCTGCATCATGTCATGAACGGAAAACTGTTTGTCATGAAACGGGAGAGGATCGGCTTGCAATGGCCATGTAAATCTGATATGATATTTTTATAAATCCGACATTATATATATCGAAGAACTGACCGAAAAAATAAAGGCGGAGCCGTTAATATTTCAAGAAAATCACCGATATATAAAATAGCAGGAAGGTTCTGTCAGGTGAAGGAACACCGAATCAGGTAACACAGTAGTGGGTACAGCACGAATACGGAGCTGTATGGTCACGGTAGACGGAGAAGTAATTCTCGCGTATTTCATGGAGGAAAAAGAATGGGAATGGATGTTACAGGAGTAAACAGTCAGCTCTCTCAGTATTACGGAGTGAGTAATAGCCGTACCAATCAGACGGCTGCAAAAAGTGAAGAGGAAAAGAATGCATCTCAGGGAGCAACCGTAGAAATTTCCGGAGATGGACAAAAGGCTTATAGTGAGAGTAAAAAAGTAACTGAGGACGGAACGGTAACGGCAAAGGGCGCAGAGGAATCGAAAGATCCGTATTCTGTTTCCAAAATGTCCAAAGAGGATCGTGCAGCGCTGGTAAAACAGCTGCAGGCAGATCAGGATCAGAGAGCGCAGAGCTTGATTAATATGGTCCGTAATGTTCTCGGACAGCAGACCAAGTATGCGTCCGCATCCGATGATTCCATCTGGAGATTTTTAGCAGACGGCAATTATACCGTGGATGCACAGACGAAAGCTGATGCACAGGCAGCGATTGCAGAGGACGGCTATTACGGCGTTAAGCAGACCTCTGAAAGATTGTTTGAGTTTGCACAGGCGCTTGCAGGCGATGATGTTGAAAAAATGAAGGATATGCAGGCTGCAATTGAGAAGGGCTATAAGCTGGCAACAGGCTCTTGGGGAAAAGAACTCCCGGAGATCTGTAAGAATACGCTGGATGCGGTGAATCAGAAATTTGATGATTACTATAGCAGCAAGGAAGTTGCAGAATAATATGTAACCGCGGCCTCAACCGCCGGCGACGGGCAGCAGTTTTGGTGTTCATGCCATTTTTTAGGTTATTCATACATAAAACATGTATCCATGCACAAAAAATGTTATAGTATTTCATGTAAAAGGTTGTCATAGAGAACAAACGGGTTCGAAACAGAAAAGTTTTGGAGCCGTTTGTTTTTCTTACGGCAGCGCTATGTCCGAAAAAAATAAAAAAAGTAATTGACAAGCGGCGGCTTTATCCGTATAATATGGAAATGTTGATAGCCTTTGTGCTGGTAACTATGTGTTCGTAGCTCAGCTGGATAGAGCAACGGCCTTCTAAGCCGTGGGTCGG
>CAYTIH010000036.1:0-27403 GCA_964437825.1 uncultured Clostridium sp.
CGCTGCTTGACACAAACTCGTTATGCGCAGAAAGCAGCGCAGAAATGAGGCAAAAGATGGCATTACAGAACGGAAATTTCGATGCGGTCGTATTTGATATGGATGGAGTTATTTTCGACTCTGAAAGACTGGTGCTTGAAGCCTGGAAAGAAGTTGCCGCAAAGTACGGCATTGATAATATAGAGCAGGCATGTCTTGCCTGTACGGGGCTTAACGCAGCATCCACACGATCAAAGATGAAGGAGCTTTACGGCGAAGCGTTTCCATATGAGGATTATAAACAAGAGGTATCGCGGCTGTTTCATATGAAGTACGATGACGGCAGACTGCCGATGAAACCGGGAGTAACGGAGCTTCTGTCTTATTTAAAGGAGCGGCGGGTTCGGATAGCGCTTGCTTCCTCCACACGCAGTCATGTCGTAAAGCAGGAGCTTACGGATGCAGGGATCATTGGATATTTTGATGAGGTGGTCTGCGGGGATATGGTTGCAAGGAGTAAACCGGCGCCTGATATTTTTATCAAGGCCTGTGAATGTCTGAAAGTATTGCCGGAGCGTTCTTATGCGATCGAGGATTCCTATCATGGAATCCGGTCGGCGTACAGTGCAGGACTTCGCCCGATAATGGTACCGGATCTTTGTCCGCCGACGAAGGAGATGGAGCAGCTGACAGAAGCGGTATTACCCTCGCTATGGGCAGTAAGAGAATATTTTTGCAGAGTCCGGTCAGGCAGCGCGGAATCAGACACATAATTGCGAAACTCACGGAGGGCTGGCAGATCAGTCCGGAGCTGATGGGTCTTTGTAAGGAAACCCCCGTTGATAAGATAACCTTTGGCTCTGTGGAGCTGGGAGCGCTTTTAAAAGAAGCGGATCAAAAGGACAGGATTCGGAGCATTACTCTGATTGGCCTTTGCATTGACATATGTGTCATATCTAATGCGCTGAACTAAGACACAAAATATAAAAGCAGGAAAGAAAAAAGCCCCAACCCCGCACTAAAATGCGAAACCGGAACTTTAAAGTGCACCGCCAGGGGTTCGAACCCTGGACACCCTGATTAAGAGTCAGGTGCTCTACCAACTGAGCTAGCGGTGCATGTCTTATTTACAACGCAAGAGTTATTATAGTATAATGTTTTCGGTTTGGCAAGCGTTTTTTCAGAAAAAAGGTAAAAATATGAAAACGCAAAAATGTGTTATAACAAAAGAAAATAGTTGGAAAAGAGGTGCTTTGAGTGATACGGGAACGATTAAAACAGCTGCGCTGTTTGATGAAAGAAAGGGACATTGATTATTATTTGATTCCGTCGGATGATTTTCACGGATCGGAGTATGTGGGTGACTATTTTAAGTGCAGGGAATATATGTCCGGTTTTACAGGATCGGCGGGAACGCTGATTGTCGGACAGGAGATGGCCGGACTTTGGACGGACGGAAGATATTTCCTTCAGGCGGAGGCGCAGCTGAAGGATTCCGGAATCGGGTTATACAAAATGGGACAGGAAGGGGTTCCGAGCGTGACGGAATTTCTGGCTGAGGTATTAAAGGGGGGCGGTACACTTGGCTTTGACGGCAGGGTTATCAGCAAATCCTTTGCGGATCAGCTTAAGGAGAAAATCAGACGGGACTCACCGAGGACTTTGATGAAAATTTGTTTTGCTTATGAAACGGATCTGGTGGGGCTGATTTGGAAGGATCGGCCTGCGTTAAGGGCGGAGCCGGTGATGGAGCTTGATCCCTTATATGCCGGAAAGAGCAGGAAGGAGAAGCTTTCCTTGATCCGTGAGAAGATGCTTCGGAAAAAGGGCGATTATTTTCTGCTTACCAGTCTGGACGATATTGCATGGCTTTTGAACATCAGAGGAAACGATGTGGAATATAATCCTGTGGTACGTTCTTATTTTTTAATGGCCGGAAACGAATGCTGTTTGTATGCCGAGCAGAAGGCGTTTTCCGATGAGATCAGGAAGCATTTAAAAGATGACGGGGTTGTCATAAAAGAATATGAACAGGTATATAAGGATGTGGCAGACCTTCCGGACGATTCGGTTTTGCTGTGGGATGAGCAGGTGATTAATTATACGATGCAGCGGAGCGTAAATCCTGAAGTGAAAATCGTTTCTGCGGATAATTTGACTTTGATGCCAAAGGCAGTAAAAAATCCGATTGAGGTTGAGAATATCAGAAAGGCGCATATCAAGGATGGTGTTGCCATTGTAAAATTCCTGTACTGGCTGGAGAGGGCCGTACCTGAGGGAAATGTCACCGAGCTGGGCGCGGGAGAAAAGCTGGAAAGCTTTCGCAGGCAGCAGGAGCATTATTACGGACAGAGCTTTGAGCCGATTATCGGATACGGGGAGCATGGCGCAATTGTCCATTACAGCGCAACGCCTGAAAGCGATATTTTACTAAAGCCGGAGAGCTTTGTTCTGATTGATACGGGAGGACAATACCTGGAGGGCACAACGGATATTACGAGAACGATTGCGCTCGGACCGGTTACGGAGGAACAAAAAAAGCATTATACCGCTGTTTTAAGGGGAAATCTGGATCTGGTGTCAACCAAGTTTCCGCATGAATATACAGGAATTAATCTGGACAGTATCGCCAGAAGGCCGCTGTGGGAAATCGGTCTTGACTATAATCACGGAACCGGGCATGGCGTCGGATATTTTCTGAACGTTCATGAAGGTCCCAATTCCTTTCGCTCCAGACCGGTTACGGGAAGGGAGATGTCTGCTTACTTTGAGGAGGGAATGGTTACCTCCGATGAGCCGGGGGTATATCTGACAGGAAAATACGGCATTCGTCTGGAAAATCTGATCGTGACCAGAAAGGCCGAAAAAAAAGATTCGATTCAGTTTATGTGCTTTGAGCCGTTGACGATGGTTCCTTTTGATCTTCGCGCCGTGGATGCGGAAATGCTGACGAAGGCCGAGCGGGAATACTTAAATAATTATCATAAGCTGGTTTTTGATACAATCAGTCCGTATTTGGAGACAGAAGAGAAGCAGTGGCTGGCAAACACAACCAGAGCGATCTGATTTCCTATGTTTTAATATGTTTTAATTTAAATAGAGATGCAGGAGAAGCCGGATGATATTTGATACACATGCACATTATGATGACGAGGCGTTTGATGAGGACAGGGACGATCTTCTTTGCAGCCTGAAGGCGGGCGGGATTGGCAGTGTCGTCGACATCGGAGCGGATATGGCCAGCAGTGAAATGGCAGTGAAGCTTTCAAAACAGTATGATTTTATTTTTTGCGCGATTGGCGTTCATCCAAGTGAAGTGGAGGGCATGACGCAGCAGGATATCGGGAAATTAAGGCATTGGAGCAGGTATGACAAGGTTTTGGCCATCGGGGAGATCGGACTTGATTATCATTATCCGGAGCCTCCGCGAGAGATTCAGAAGAAATGGTTTATCCGCCAGCTTGCATTGGCAAGGGAGGTTTCTCTTCCGGTGGTAATTCATTCCAGAGAAGCCGCGGCGGATACTTTGGAAATTATGAAGGAGCACGGACAGGGGCTTGGCGGCGTGATTCATTGTTTTTCTTATACGAAGGAAATCGCAGCAGAGTATTTAAAAATGGGATATTATTTCGGAATCGGCGGAGTATTGACCTATAAAAATGCAAGAAAGCTGGTAGAAGCGGTGGAAACGATACCGATGGAGCGGATTGTTCTGGAAACGGATTGCCCGTATTTGCCGCCGGTTCCAAACAGAGGACAGAGAAACAGTTCGCTGAATTTGCCTTTTGTTGCGGCAAAACTGGCCGAAATCAAAGGAATATCGTATGATGATGTGATACGCATCACGGAGGAAAATGCGAAACGGCTGTATCGCATGAAGGAAAAAAGGGGCAGAATATGACGACGCTTGGGAATCCAAAGAATACCATAGAAGTGTTGCAGAAATATCATTTCAATTTTCAGAAGAAATACGGGCAGAACTTTTTAATTGATGCCCGGGTGCTTGACAAAATTATTTCCGCTGCGGAGATTACAAAGGAGGATTGCGTTCTGGAAATCGGTCCCGGAATCGGTACCATGACACAGTATCTGGCAGAGCATGCGCGTGAAGTGATTGCGGTGGAAATCGATAAAATGCTGATCCCGATTCTGGAGGATACGCTGAGTACATACGATAACGTCACGGTCATCAATGAAGATATCTTGAAGGTGGATATCGGCAGTATGGTTGAAAAGCAAAATGCAGGCAAGCCGATCAAGATAGTCGCAAACCTTCCTTACTATATTACGACGCCTATTATTATGGGGCTTTTCGAAAGCCGGGTGCCGCTTAAAAGCATTACCATTATGGTACAAAAGGAGGTGGCGGATCGGATGCAGGTGGGTCCCGGAACCAAGGACTACGGTGCGCTGTCCCTTGCGGTACAATACTATGCAAAACCGCAGATCATTGCGAACGTACCGCCCAACTGCTTTATACCAAGACCGAATGTGGGAAGCGCGGTCATCCGCCTGACCAGATATGAAAAACCGCCGGCGGAGGTGCATGACGAGCGGTTGATGTTTGCCGTAGTGCGCGCCGTCTTTAACCAGCGCAGGAAAACGATGGTCAATAGTCTGTCCGGCGCACAGGAGCTGAAGATGGATAAGGAGCGTGTATTAAGGGTCCTTACGGAAATGGGCGAGGCGCCTACGGTAAGGGGAGAAACCTTTACGCTTGAGAAGTTTGCAGAATTTACCAATCGCATAACTGCGCCGAAAATCGGAAATTGATTAAAAAAACAGGTAATTTTTTGTGAAGTCTTTTTGACATTGCAGTATGCGTATGATACACTTAGGAAGATAAATTGGATATTTTGTGGATAAGCTCCGGAAAATTCTTAAAAATACACAAGTACTTGTTTTTTTATGAGGTGATTACCTTGGATAAATATGAATACAAATTACGGTCGGAAGAAATCAAAGACCTGATTTCCAAAAAAGAATATGCAGAGGCAATGGAAATTGCCGATACGATTGACTGGCGCCGCGTGAAAAATATTTCGATGCTGACCATGGTCAGCGATTTATATAAGATTAATCGAAAATTTGATGTGAGCAGAGATATTCTGTTACTTGCATACGACAGATATCCGGGCGGACGCACCATTATCTATTCTCTGTGCGAGTTGTCCCTGAAGCTGGGAGAAATCATAAAGGCATTAGAGTATTATAAGGAATTCATACGCGTTGCGCCGAACGATACCGGACGGTATATTTTGAAGTACAAGATCTATGATGCACAGGAGGTTTCCCTGGAGGAACGAATTCATGTGCTGGAAGAGTTTAAGTCCGTGGATTATCGTGAGAAATGGGGCTATGAGCTGGCGTTTTTATATCATCGCGCAGGGCTGGAAAAGCAGTGTGTGGCAGAGTGTGATGAATTGATTATTACCTTTGGCGAGGGCAAATATGTAGTTAAGGCAATGGAGCTGAAAATGCTGCATCAGCCGCTTACCCCTGTTCAGCAGGAAAAATATGACAACCGTAACAATAAAAAAGTGACACCTATGTCACAAAAAGCACAAGTGAAGCCCGGACGGTCAGTTGAGGCGGCCGGAAGTAAAGCCGCAGCCGTGTCCCCCGTTAATGCTCAGGCAAATGCAGACGGAGCCGAAAGTGCGGCCGGTAAGGATATTCTGACTGCGGATACTAAGGTAGTGCCTGCAAAGGATATTGATATTCAGGTCAAGACGCTGGATATGGATAACAAGTACAATACCATGAATATTCAGGCGGCGCTTGCCGACAGCATGAAAGAGATCATGGCAAAGGAGGCTTTGGAGCAGGAAGCACAGAAAAAGCAGTCTGAGGCGTTAAGGCTCGAAGCGGAAGAAAAGGCAAGACAAAAGGCGCAGGCGGAGCAGAATGCGGCGCAGGAAACAGCGCGTCAGGCGCAGGATATGACCGAAATCACTTTTGAGAATGAGGAGGCCGCATCACAGCCCGGAGAGCCGAAGCTGACCTTTGATCCGAATATGGATACGGCAAGTTTGATTCAGGATATGGCGCAGAAGGCTGCCGTAACAGCGGCGGAATCCGGCTATGACACCATGCGTTCCATGGATAAGGTACGTTCCATGGATAAAATGCTTTCCATGGATAAAATGCTTTCCATGGAAAACGACGGACAGATCAGTCTGGTTGTGCCCGAAGAAACGAAGGTGGAAAAGCAGATTACGGGCCAGATGAGTATAGAAGACATTTTGTCCGAATGGGAGAAAATGAAAAAAGCCAGCGACCAGAGAAGCATGAACGACATTAAGCAGAGGGTGCTGGAACAGACCGGTGAAATGTTCACGGAGTTTGATAAAAATGCAAAATCAGGATTGCTGGCGGGACTTGAGGATGAAAACAGCAGTCTTTCCCATTTGCCGGTTCAGCCAAAGGAACCTGAGCCTGAACCGAAATCCGATGCGGAGCTTCTCGCCGAGGCGATTGCAGAAGATGAAGGTTTGGAGGGAGAGGATCTTCCCGAGATCGAGGAATTAACGGAAATCGAGGATATGACAGAGGATACGGGAGAATTGGAGCTTTCGGCCGAAGCCTCGCTTCCGAAGGCAGCAGAGGAAGATACGGGCATTATGCTGCATAGAGAAATCCGGTCCGCACTAAGTGAAGCGCTGGAGCTGGAGGAGCAGGAGCAGCCGCCTGTCGGAGAATCACAGGCTTCTTTTGATACCTCGGATATGATGAATGTGTCGGAGAAGCTGATTGAGGAGGCCGAACGCGAAGCCGGAGCGGAAGAAAAGCGGGAACCGGCTTCCCGTGCCCTGACGGAGGATGAAAAGGAGCTGTTCGGTGCATTGATTCAGACCGATCAGATGAAAAATCAGATTGCGGCGGCAATTGACGCGGTAAGTCTTGCTTCTTATACCGGAAATGTGATTATTACGGGAGAAGCAGGCTCCGGTACTTTAACGCTTGCAAAGAATTTGATCAAGAGCGTACAAATATCCGACAGTAATTTTTCGGGGAAGGTTGCAAAAATATCCGGTGCGGCATTGGACAGAAAGGATATTCCGGCAACCCTGTCAAAGCTGCGAAACGGCGCACTTATTATAGAAAAAGCCAACGGAATGAGTACGGATTCCTTAAAGAAGCTGACCGGTTATCTGGAGCAGGAAAAAAATGACGGTATCATCGTAATTATGGAGGATACCAAGATGGAGATGCGTAAATGCATTAACAAGAATCAGGCGCTGCTTGAGAATTTTAATGCAAGGATCGATATTAACGCTATGGATAACGACGCCCTTGTCGCATATGCGAGGGATTATGCATATGAGCAGGAGTACAGTATCGATGATCTCGGAATTCTTGCGCTTTACACCAGAATCTCGGATCTGCAGACCGGTGAGCACAGCGTGACGCTGGCGGAGGTTCGTGATATTGTGGATGAAGGTATCTGGAGTGCCGGCAGAAAGAATGTGAAACACTTTTTTGATATCTTATCAGGAAAAAGATATGATGATGAAGATATGATCGTACTGCGGGAAAAGGATTTTGTCTGTTAGAAAGACGCCGGTATCGCGGTGGATGTGGGGTGTACCGATCGTAGAATCATTCAGATAGGAGGTATGGTATGGCAGCAAAGAAAAAAGCGGAAATGCCGCAGAAAACAGAAAAGGAAGTCAAAAAGAAAGCAGAGACTTCGGATAAGGAACAGGACACGGTATTTATTTCGGATGCGGATATGTATGTGTTCGGACAGGGATCCCATTACGATATTTACAAGAAGCTGGGAGCACATCCGTGTGTCAAGGACGGTAAGGAGGGTACTTTTTTTGCTGTATGGGCGCCTCATGCACAGTCAGTAGCCGTGATCGGTTCTTTTAATAACTGGAATGAAGAAGCCTGCTTTATGGAAAAGCTGGGTGATATTGGGATTTATGCACTTTTTGTTCCGGGTGCGAAATGCGGTGATATGTATAAATTCCTGATTCGTACCTATGACGGAAGAAAGCTTTATAAAGCAGATCCTTATGCAAATTATGCGGAGATGCGTCCGGGAACGGCATCGATCATTACGGATCTGACCAAACTGAAATGGACTGACTCTGCATGGATGACGCAGCGCAGTCAGAAGGATGTATTCAAAGAGCCGCTTGCAATTTACGAATGTCATATCGGTTCTTTCATGAAGCATCCGGACGGGACGCCGGACGGTTTCTATAATTACAGACAGTTCGCGGATCGTATTGTAGAGTATTTGAAAGAAATGAAATATACGCATGTGGAGCTGATGGGTATTGCGGAGCATCCGTTTGACGGCTCTTGGGGTTATCAGGTAACCGGATATTATGCGCCCACCTCCAGATATGGTACGCCCGAGGATTTCCAGTATCTGGTAAATATGCTGCATAAAAACCATATCGGCGTGATTTTGGATTGGGTTCCGGCACATTTTCCCAAGGATGCGCATGGGCTGGCTGAATTTGACGGAGAGGCTCTTTATGAACATCCGGATTCCCGCATGGGAGAACATCCCGACTGGGGAACCAAGATATTCAATTATGCCAAAAATGAAGTGCGTAATTTCCTGGTTGCGAATGCGCTTTTCTGGATTAAGGAATTTCACGTGGACGGTCTTCGTGTGGATGCGGTTGCATCCATGCTTTATCTGGATTACGGAAAACAGCAGGGACAGTGGCTGCCGAACAAATACGGCGGACATGAAAATCTGGATGCAATCGAATTTTTCAAACATTTAAATTCTGTCGTACGCGGTGCGTTCCCGGGAGTCATGACCATTGCAGAGGAATCCACGGCATGGCCGAAGGTAACCAGAAGCATTGACGACGGAGGCCTTGGCTTTACCTTTAAGTGGAATATGGGCTGGATGCATGACTTCTGCGATTACATGAAGCTGGATCCGATTTTCCGTAAAAACAATCATCATAAGCTGACCTTTGCCATGAGCTATAACAGCTCTGAAAATTATATCATGCCTCTGTCGCATGACGAGGTGGTACATCTGAAATGCTCCATGGTGAATAAGATGCCCGGCTATCAGGTGGATAAATATGCAAATCTCCGTGTAGGATATACATATATGTTCGGACATGAGGGAAAGAAGCTGTTATTCATGGGACAGGACTTCGGTCAGGAGCGCGAATGGAGCGAGGCCAGAGAGCTTGACTGGTTCCTTTTGGGAGAGACTCTGAATCGGGGGATGCATGAATATGTTAAAGAATTACTGAACATATATAGAAAGTATTCCTGCTTGTATGAAATAGACAATGACTGGGCCGGCTTTGAATGGATCAATCCCAATGACGGAGACAGAAGCATTTACAGCTTTATGCGCAAAAATTCTTTGTATAAGAACAATTTACTGTTTGTACTGAATATGACGCCGATGGAGCGCACGGACTTCCGTATGGGAGTACCGGCCAAAAAGAAATATAAGCTGGTATTGAATAGTGACGAGACCCGGTTTGGAGGAAACGGAAAGGTAATACCTGCAGAGATCAAGGCAGAGGGAATTCCGTGCGACGACAGACCGTATTCGATTTCCTTCAATCTGCCTCCCTACGGTGCGGCGGTATTTACATTTTAACAGGTTCGGATGTTAAGTAATCGATAGAAAAAGCCGAAATAAAAGGTGAACACACGGAAGTGTTCACCTTTTTCAATGAATAGGAACTCTGATTGTATTGAGCTTGAAGAAGGATGAAACGGGATGGAACCATGAATGTCATAACGGATTGGGAGCGGATTGGACATCCATGAATGTAGTACTGGAAGGATTGCAGGTTCAAAAAAATACAGAACAGGTAAGAACAACTTCATATAGTGCCGCGGCAGATGCGGAAAAGCAGGTAAGCCGTGGATATATATTAGACATTTCTGGCACAGTGACGGATCACACGGCTTATGCAGGTCATGGAAGGACCGCAGAAGACTTGATGTTTGATGCACAGGCAACGGAGGCTGCCCTGCAGAGCGAATACATGACAGTTATGTCTAATTCTGTATCCGGGGGAGACGTGGAAAAGCTCCGGGAAGAGGGGTATCGTCCCTGCGATATGGAGATGGACGAGGCTGTAAATACCGTGGACCGGATCAAAGTAAGTCTGGCCAGGGCGGGGATAGTAATTACCGGATACAATGATGATCTGGATATGGAAACACTGGAGCAGATTACGGGCAGTAAAAATCTGGCGCTGGAGATACAGAAACAATTTAAAGAAAACGACATACCCGTCACAAAACAGAATGTGGATGCCGTTATGGATGCATGCAGCCGGGCGAAGCAGGTAAAAGAACCCGGTGAAGGCACGGTCAAATATCTGGTGGAAAATCATATGGATCCGACACTGGAAAACCTGTATATGGCTTCCTACAGCGGCAGCGGCGATCATGCCAGACAAAGCTTTGGATATTACGACCAAAACGGACTCGGATATTATGCCAGAAGGGCTGAGGAGTTTGACGGGGAAGTCCTGAAGAAACAGATGGAGACCATAATCGGAGAAGCGGGTCTGCCGGTCAATGATGCCAATATGCAAAATGCCAGATTTCTGATTGTAAACGGAATTCCCCTTACAACCGAGACCATCAATGCAGCGGCGCAGATTACCCAGCTTCCCTTTCCTCTTAACGAGGCGCAGATCCTGCGCGCAGCGGCAATTTCCATTGCGAACGGAAAGCCGGCTGTAAAGGCGGATGTGACGGCCGGCGAGAACCTGCTGCAGCAAGCGCTGCGGATCAAACAGGAAACGCAGGAAATCACGGAGCAGGCGGTGGAGCGTACGGTGAAGGAGGGGAAGCCGCTTACGATCCGCAATCTGTCAAAGGCGGAGAAAAGCGGGGATGCGATTCCGGGCGGAGCGGACACAGGCACGGTGAAAAATGCAGCGCCGGATACCCCGGCAGATTTGCTTTTGACGGCAAAAAGGCAGCTTGAGGAAATACGCCTGATTATGACCGTAAATGCGAATCTCGGATTATTGAAAAAAGGCTATCAGATAGATACGACAGAACTGTCACAATTAGTGGAAGATCTGAAAAAAGAAGAAGCTTTGCAGAATCAGGCCATGTTTCAGACGCAGGACATGCAGACTTCCAAAGAACGGGCGGATCTATATGAAGACACCAGAAGGATCATAGAGGAGTTTCCCGAATATCCGATATCTATTGTAGGGCGGATTCACATAAGGTCCGATGCAGCAGAGCAGCCCGATCAGAATACCGCGCCGGATCTGTTGCCGCAGCAGGATGAAATTCGGAACTTGTCACAGGCCTTTGCACAGGCCGGGCAGCAAAAGCAGCAGTACGAAGAAGCGGGAGAGCGTTATGAAACCTTCATGACAAAGCCGAGAAAGGATCTGGGGGATTCTCTGAAAAAGGCCTTTCGTAATGCGGATGATCTTTTGGAGGAGCTTTCGCTGGAAGCAAATGAAAGCAACCGGAGGGCGGTGCGGATTCTGGGATATAATCAGATGGAAGTGACGCCCGAGAATATTGCGAGGGTGAAGGATGCCGATCTTCTGTTACAGAGAGTTGTCGATAAACTGACGCCGGCGGCTGCGCTTCAGATGATCAGGGACGGAGAAAATCCTCTTTTGTTGACGCTGGAAGAATTGGAAGCTTATCTGACAAAGCAGGAGCAAAGCGAAGAGGTTTCCGGAGAGAAATACAGCAAATATTTATATAAATTAGAGAAATCAGGAAAGATTACACAGCAGGAGAAGGAATCCTATATCGGAATATACAGATTATTCCGGCAGGTGGAAAAAAGTGACGGTGCTGTCATAGGAAGCTTGATAAACAGTCAGGCGCAGTTATCCGTATCAGGTCTTTTGTCCGCACTCAGAACGAGGAAAAAAACCGGAATGGATGTACGGGTTTCCAATGAATCAGGTACGGTTTCGGAAATCCGGAAAACGGGAACGGCAATTGACGAGCAGATCGGTGCGGCATTTCAAAGGACTTATGAACACCGTCTTGTCAGTGACATATATGACAGGCTTGATCCGGTGCTTCTGCATTATTCGGGGAGCGATACGGATTCGGAGCCGGGAAGTCTATGGAACGGTAATCCGGATGAATCCGGCCGAATTGTCAAAGAAGGAAGCAGCGGGGATGATATTTCTCTGGAACAGCTCAGGGAGCGGCTGGTGCAGGCCGGAAATGAAGAAGCCGTCAGGGAGGAATCGGAGCAGCTGGATCGGGAATATTACGGACAGCAGGTACAGGAAATCCGGGAAATTGCCGATATAGATGATGACGCGATTCAGGAACTTTTGGAGACCGGTCAGCCGGTTACGGTGCATAATCTGCTTGCGGTGCAGGCGCTTTTACATAGCCAAGGCTCCGTATTTCATAAGCTTGAAAAGCAGCTGAAAGGAATCTTTGAGAAGCTTCCTGAAGCCTTTCGAAATCAGGAAGAAGCAGGGAAAGCATATGAAGAACTGATACGCAGGGCGGATGCATTTTTGGAGGAACCGGAAGACGGTGATATTCCTCAGCAGGATGGCATGCGTTTTCATGCCGGGGAGGATGAAACAGCACAAACAGAGGATGCTTACCGAAGTTATGGAGAAGTCCGGGATGTTCATCAGATGGCAAGACAGCTAAAGCTGGTGGGCGCTCTTGCGAAGGAAGAACACTATATGGTTCCGGTCCGGACGGACGATGGATTGACGGCAATTCATTTGATCCTGCGCCATGAGAAGGCGGAGCAAGGACAGTTGTCCGTTTCCATGGATACCTCCAAAGGACGGATACAGGCGGATCTTGCAGTTGCAGCGGGAAAAGTATACGGAAATATAAATTGCAGTGAGGATGCTGCCAGGGAATGGATGAAGGATGTCCGGAGCAGAGTTCAGGATTATGTGGATCAAAATATGGGTGATTCAGAGAAGACGGCGGGTACCTCCGAATTATACGGACTTGCGAAAGCATTTATCTTTGCGGTACAGAGTCAGGAAAGGAATGGGTGATTAGAATATGAACGTAAACTTTAACTTACAGTCAATGGTAGCACAGAGAGCGTTGAAAACAAATGAGAACAGACTGAGTGCATCAACAGAGAGATTATCTTCCGGCTACAAGATCAATCATGCTAAGGATGATGCGGCAGGTATGGCGATCAGCAAGAAGATGAGAATGCAGATCAGAGGACTGGATCAGGCAGGGGATAATGCGGATAACGGCATTTCCGTATGTGAAACAGCGGATGGTGCATTGGCAGAAATCGAAGATATGGTCCAGAGAATGAATGAGCTTGCAATTAAAGCCTCTAACGGGACTCATACGACTGCTGACAGAACTGCAATCAATCTGGAGGTAACCAATTTATTGGAAGAAATTACCAGAATTTCCACGCAGACAGATTTTAACGGTGCGACGCTGTTAGACGGAACCTTTGATTTGAGAGGATATACGGACACGCTGGGGGTTAAGGTTGCAGATTATTCGGATGCGCTTCCGGTCGGAGTGTATACCTTGGATCTTAGCAATATGGCGGCTCCGAAACTGACAGCCACCGCGGATGTTGCCGAAGGGGGAGCCAATTTCTGCAGTGCGGCAAATAAGCAGCCGGAAATTTCTCCCGAGGGTGATAAGATTACTTTCACGGACAATAAGGGAAAATCCCTTACCATAGAATTGGATGACACGAAGCTGACCGGTGATTTGAACGCAATTGAAGTGGATATTACCGGAATCGGTGCCTTTACCGTACAGGTAGGTTCGAATGAGGGGCAGATTCTGGATATGAGAATTCCCGAGGTATCCTTATCCTCTTTGGGAATTGATGATATTGATATGCTGACTCAGGAGGGTGCCCGCAGTGCCATTGACAAAATGTCTGCGGCAGTTGATACGGTTTCTTTGATTCGTTCCAGAATAGGCGCTTATCAGAATCGTCTGGAGCATACGGCCAGCAGTCTGGACGTAACCTCCGAAAATATGACGGCAGCCGTATCCAGAATTATTGATCTGGATATGTCCGAAGAAATGGTGGATTATACTACCTATCAGGTTCTGGTACAGGCAGGTACCAGTATGCTGACTCAGGCAAACGAGCAGCCTGAACGGGCATTACAGCTGCTTCAGTAGAGCTTCACCGGAGCGTAAGGAGGACATATGCAGGACATTCAGAAAAAGGAATATACACTTCGGATTTCTCAGGCTAACAGGACACAGCTGATCGTGATTCTATTCGATATGACGCTGACCTACCTGAAAGAGGCCATGGAAACGGAGCAGGCGGATATTTTTCAAGAGGCGGTTGGCCATGCCGGAAAGTGTATCGAGGAGTTAAAGCATTCTCTGAACTTTCAATATGAGCTTGCGGGTACTTTATTGCATCTGTATATCCAGATCAAGAAGCTTTTAGTCAGAGCCTCACTGACCGGAAAAAAAGAGTATCTGACGCAGGCCTGCGGCGCACTGGAAAAATTGAAGGACGCATTTGCGCAGGTAGCAGAGCAGGATACCAGCGGCCCCTTGCTGGAGCATGCAGAGGCCGTTTACGCGGGTTATACATATGGGAAAAATGACGTCAATGTCAATTTAGACGGCAAGAGTGCCGGAAGGGGATTCCTCGCATAGAGGATCCTCTTTTTTTTCGGGTTCATGAATGGCGAACATGCCGTTTTGCATGACCGGAATCAGGGAGACCGGAGGAAGTTCGTTTTCGCCTTTTATGGGTGCGGCAGTGGAAAACAGATTCATTTCCTGTGCCTGATGAAGCAGAAAGCGATATCTTTTCAGCAGGGAATTCACTTCAAAAATATAGCAGTCAATCAGGTCGGGATCGGTTGCGTCGTCAAATCCGGCATAGGCATTTTCCAAAGCGTATCTGGTCTTTGCTATCGCATCCAGAATGGTATTTTCTCCATTATCGTTATAGTATGACCGACTGAACTGAATTTTCATAAATTGCCTTTCCTTTGATTAAGATGGATAATTTTTCTTTTTTACAAGTATAAGCACAATTTCCAAGATTATTCATTTTTTATGGCCAAAATGAATATAGTTAAGCAGACAAGAAAGAAAAATCCAAAAGGAGGACAAAAATGAGCCAGGTTGGAAATATAAATGCGACACAGGGAGCGGGCGTTATTATGATTATGTGCCTGCTTGTGCTTGGAATTGTACTGTTCAGACAGAGACTGGATCTGGTGATGGGTCTGGTGCTCCGTTTTTTATGCGGGATAGTCGGAATTTATCTGATCAATATGGTCATGGAAAAAATATCGCTGAATGCTGTGATCGGCATGAATCCGGCTACGCTTTTGGCAACTACAATTCTGGGAATTCCGGGTCTTGTCATGCTTTATGGAATCAAAATCGTTTCAATTTTGTGAATCTTTTACAAACTTTAGTTTTATTTCAAAAAACTATGGACAAAATCTAAAGGGTATATTATACTGCCAATTATCAACCCAAGATCAATGGGTTATGAATATCGATTCCCGCTTCGGGATAACTTTTCACACATTTAAAAACATTAAAACAGCAGTACAGAAAGGAAGTAATGCAGCCGGAAACATAACTGATTATGCCGTATAGGCAAAGGAATGAAAGAGAATTGATGGTCAAAATTTCGGCCAAAAATCAAGAAAGTAACTAAGAAATTACTGAAACAGCAACTGTAAGATTACTTAAGAAAGGATGGTGCTATGGCGCGGCAAATGATGGCGCTGTGCGACAGCAACCTCCATTATGGCACAAGGCTGGTAGATTATCTGGAACAGCAGAAGGGATTTCCGTATTCTGTCATGCATTTTTCCGATCTGGATCAGCTTCGGTCTTATGAAGAAAAGCAAAAATGCTATGACGGCCGGGAGGGGATGGAATATCTGATTCTGGGAGAGGATCTATATCCGTATTTACAAGATGACATAGATGTCAGAAAAGTGTTTTTGCTGACCAGGCAGAGGGAAGCCGCGGTGCAGGAGCATAATGGAGAAGATGAGGCAGCAGAGGACAACGTAAGGGAACCTGCGCTGCCGGAAGGACGGGTGAGGCGCGGAGCAAAGGAAAAAACAAAACCGGAAATCATACAGATTTATCGGTATCAGCCGGCCGGAAATATTATGCGGCAGATCCTTGGAAATGTAAAAGAGGACGGCGGAGAAAAAACAGAAAAACTGAGCGGCGTCGGGATGAAAATCATAGGTGTTTATACGCCGGTGGGAAGATGCATGCAGACAAGCTTTTCGCTGCTGCTGGGGCAGATTCTGACAAGACAGAAAAGAACGCTGTATCTGAATATGGAGGGCTTTTCGGGTTTTCGGATTCTGCTTGGCAGGGAGCTTAAGCCGGATATTGCGGATTTTATGTATTATGCGGAGCGGGACCGGAAGAAGTTCATGGCAAAGCTTGAGCATATGATTGATACGATCGGAGGTCTTGAGTATATTCCTCCGGCAGCGGCTTTTACGGATTTGTGTTCCATTACACAGGAGCAATGGACCCGCTTGTTTCGCGAGCTGGAGGCGGACGGACGATTCGGATATTTGATTCTGGATCTTACGGAGCATGTGCAGGGGCTGTTCCAGATTTTAAAGCAATGCGACCTGATCTACACGATAGAAAGCGACGATGCTGTCGGAAATGCCAAAATTCAGGAATATGAGCAGATGCTTCACATGATGAAATGTCAGGATGTGGTCAATAAGACCAAAAAGAAACAGCTTCCCAAACTGCATAAAACGCAAATTGATTTTGAACAATTAGTTTACAGCGATCTGGGGGATTATGTGAAACAGCTGGTAAAGGAGGATTTTGCGTTTTGAAGGAAGATGAGCAACATCAGTATTTAAAAAAAGAAATCAGTAACTCGGTTCTGGGAAAAATGGATATGAGCCGGGCAAAAACAGATGATGAGGTTCAGGAGCTGATCGACGATTGTATTCTGGATGCGGGCAGGGACACTTATATCAGCTTGACAGAAAAGGAACGTCTGGCAAAGGAAATTTTCTATTCGCTCCGAAAACTGGATTTTCTGCAGGAGCTGGTGGACGACCCGGCTGTAACGGAAATCATGGTAAACGGTCCTGATTGCATCTTTGTGGAAGAAAACGGCGCCTTACGCAGGCTTTCGGAGCATTTTGAAAATGCACAGAAGCTTCAGGATGTAATACAGCAGATCGTGGCTGCCTGTAACCGTGTGGTAAATGAGGCAAGTCCTATCGTGGATGCCAGATTGGAGAATGGCTCCCGGGTTAATATTGTACTGCCTCCGGTGGCTCTGAACGGGCCCATTGTAACCATCAGAAGATTTCCGGAGCATCCGATTGAAATGTCGGATTTGATTCGCTTTGGCTCCGTTACCGTGCAGGCCGCCGAGTTCTTAAAGAATCTGGTGAAGGCCGGATATAACATTTTTATCAGCGGAGGAACCGGATCAGGGAAAACGACGTTCTTAAACGCGCTGTCGCAGTATATTCCGGAGGATCAGAGAATCATAACGATAGAGGACAGCGCGGAGCTTCAGATACATTCCGTTCCCAATCTGGTGAGGCTTGAAACGCGGAATGCAAATGTGGAAGGCTGCCGGGAAATCAGCATCCGGGATTTGATCAGAACAAGCCTTAGAATGCGTCCGGACAGAATTATCGTGGGAGAGGTCAGAGGGAGTGAAGCAATTGATATGATTCAGGCATTGAATACCGGGCATGACGGGTCGCTTTCCACAGGACACGCCAACAGTGCAAGGGATATGCTGTATCGTTTGGAAACCATGGTTCTGATGGGAATGGATCTGCCGCTTGCAGCAATCAGGGGACAGATTGCATCAGGGATAGATTTGATTGTGCATCTTGGCAGGCTGCGGGACAAAAGCAGAAAGGTGCTGGAGATTACGGAAGTGCTGAAGTATGAAAACGGGATGATTCAAACTGAGCCGTTATATCAATTTGAAGAAACAGGGGAGGATACCAATGGTAAAATCGTTGGAAGTTTGGTCAGAAAAGAAGAACTTTTTCATAGAGAAAAGCTTAAAGCCGCCGGATTATCGTGTTTATGAGTTTCAAATTTCCGAATGGATTTTATACATTACGGAAGGTCTGGCTGTCACAGGGGTGCTCGCTTACATTTTTTATCATACGTTACTGGCTGTGGTGTTCATGATTCCTCTGCTGCCGGTTTTTGTCAAAGTACAAAGAAACAGAAAACGGCTCAGGAGGCAGGAAAGTTTAAAACTGCAGTTTAAGGACGCCATGCAGTCCGTATCCGCCGCATTGCAGGCCGGGTATTCCATGGAAAATGCCATAACGGAGGCCTGCAGGGACATGGATAATATGTATGGCAGGGAAGGCCTGATTACAAGGGAGCTTTTATTCATAAAAGAGGGTATCCGAAACAGCCTTACCCCGGAGGAGCTATTGCTGCAGCTGGCAGAGCGCAGCGGCCTGGAGGATATCCGGGATTTTGCGGAGGTTTTTGCGATTGCCAAGAGAAGCGGCGGAGATCTTCCGTCCGTCATTCGGGTCTGTAGTACGACCATCGGAGATAAAATTGAAACTGCAAAGGAAATCGATACGCTTTTGGCATCCAGACGGTTGGAGGGGAGAATCATGGATGTGATTCCATGCCTGATTATATGCTATATCGATGTTTCTTCTCCCGGCTTTTTTGATATGCTGTATGGAACCATGGCGGGCAGGCTGATTATGACGGGATGTCTGCTTGGTTATCTGGGAGCAATTCTCTTGTCTGAAAAGATCATGTCTATTGAGGTTTAAAAGGAATGACTTATTTCTACCTATTCATTTTTCTATTATTTCTGTTTCTTTTCATCCGTACCCGTAAAGAGAAAACCGAGGAGTGGATGAGGGACGTAAAACCGCTGATTCCATTTCTAAAGATTGCGCTTTGCTTTTTCAGATATGCAAAGCGGATACGTCGAAATCGTAACGGAATGAAACGAAGATCGGTGGTATCGGATGATTTGAAAATATTGTATCCGGATGCTGCCGGCAAACGGGAACAGAATTATCTGCTGAAGAAAACCGGTTATGTGCTTCTGATATTATTTGCGGGAAATCTTCTTGCGCTCTGTTTGAGTATAAGCAGCCGGATGGAGGGAAAGGAGTATCAGGCGGGTTATTTGAAGCGCAATCATTATGGCGAAGGCGATAAGGAAGTGACCATGCTGGCGGCGCTGGAAACAAAGGAACTTAGTTTTGAAGAGACTGTGACCGTTTCCGTGGGTGAACAGGAATATACGCAGGAAGAAGCATATGCATGGATTGGACAGGCGATGGATTTGCTTCCGGGGCTGATATTGGCGGAAAACGAAGACTTTGACCATATTACAAGTGATCTTAACTTGGTGAAAGAAATTCCTGACATTCCTGTCAGTATACAATGGAAATCCGACCATTATCAGTGGATGGACGAAAGAGGAAGAATTACGGCCTCCGAGCTGCCCGAAGAAGGGGTGCTGTGTATGCTGACAGCAGTTGTCAGCTGCCAGGAGTATGAAAAGGAAAGTATTCTGTATGTTCGGATATGCCCGCCTGAATTGAGTTATGAGGAGCAGTTAAAGAAGGATTTGGAAGAAGTAATTCGCGAGGCGGAAAGTGAAGACCGTACTTTACGGGAAATCGTACTTCCGCAGGAAATGGGAGGAACAAAAATCATATGGAAAAAGCCAAAAAGCGACATCAGTGTCATGATGCTTGCAATGACCTTACTGCTTGCAGCGCTGATTTATCCGGCTATGGATAGAGATTTGCATAAAAGGGTACTTCATAGAAACGAGGAAATGGCGAGGGATTATCCTGAGCTGATCAGCAAGCTGGTGCTTTTCATGGGAGCGGGAATGACAATTCGCGGAGCTTTTCATAGAATTGCATCGGATTATGAGAGAGCAGCATCAAAGGGAAAAGCGGCCGACGGGAGAACAGGCGAATCAAAGAGAAAAGTGTTCGGCGGAAGGAAAGGCGCGTCAAAGAGAAATGCAGGAAAGAGTGCTTATGTTGAGATTATACGGGTTTGTCATGAAATAGACAGCGGCGTATCGGAAGGGCAGGCATATCTGAATCTTGGGAAACGCTGTGAGGATCAGCATTATGTAAGACTATCCATGCTTTTGGCCCAGAACCTGCGCAAGGGAAATTCCGGTCTGACGGAGCTCTTAGAAAAGGAGGCAGCGGAGGCTTTCGAAGAAAGAAAGCGAAATGCGAGAAGATATGGAGAAGAGGCAGGGACGAAGCTTCTTCTGCCCATGATGCTCATGCTGCTAATTGTTATGGTCATCATTATGGTTCCGGCGTTTATGTCATTCGGCGGCTAAGGGAAGCAAGGCAGCGGAAATAAGATACCGGGAGCAAGATACAGAAGGAAAGCTACAAAAGGTAAAGCACAGAAGAGATAGGATACAGGAGGAAAAGGATATGATGAAAAGAACGATACGGAAAAAGGATAACCGCGGAATGGGAACTGTGGAGGTAATTTTGATTATCGTGGTGCTGGTTGGGCTTGTTATTATATTTAAGGGTCAGATAACAGCCATTATTAATTCATTGTTTGGTAAGATTACCTCTCAGACAGCGGGAATCTGACGGCTATGGAAATGAAACGGAAAAAGAAAGCTTATGCACAGGGCGGGATCACGGTTTTTCTGACATGTATGTTGTTTTTATTCATTAGCTTTATACTGGCATGCGTGGAGGCCGTCAGAGTCTGTGCAATCCGGACCGAAGCGGAATGTATAGCGGAAATGGGAATGGATTCTATTTTCGCAGAATATAACAGGGAACTTTTAAGCCGTTACGATTTGTTCTTTATCGATACGACCTATGGGTATAGCGAACCCTCATTTCATAGAACCGAGGAGCATTTGAGTGACTATATAGAAGCAAATCTGCATCCCGAGGAAGATAAGCTATTATGGAACAGCAGGGATTTCCTTGGGATGGAGCTTGAGGAAGCGGTCATACATAAGGCGGCGCTCGCAACGGATGACTGTGGGCGGGATGTGAAGTATCAGGCAGTGGAATATATCAGAGATATGATAGGACTGTCACTGATTGAGGATATCCGCAATCAGCTTGGAACCGTTACGGATTATGAAATGGATACCAGAGATATTGAGCAGGAGGCGAAGGAGGTGCAAAGTCAGATTGACGGAGTACCGTTGCCGGAGCAGCAGCTGGAGGACGGAAGCTTTGTGGAAGCACAAATCGATAACCCGGCGGACAGTGTAAACGGCAGCAGGTTTCAGGGTATTCTGTATCTGGTTACGGAGGATTCCTCTAAGATTTCAAACGCGGTCATAAATACTGACAATTATGTCAGTCATAGAACCTGTAATACCGGAACGGGGGCAATATCAAAGGAAGAAAATTTTTCTCAGACAGATGAAATTCTATTTGGGGAATATCTGGTCAATAAGTGTTCCTATTACGGAAAAGAAAGGGATACCGGAGAGCTTCAATATGAATTGGAATATATTCTGGCCGGGAAAAACAGCGATATGGAAAACCTGAAATGGGCTGCGGGCAGACTGGTGATGCTCAGGGAGGTAGCAAACGTCTGTTATCTGTATACGGATCATAAGAAGGTTTCGGAAGCGGACGTGCTGGCATGGGGGCTTTCAATTGTAGCGCTTGCGCCTGATATACAGCCCTTTATTAAAACCTCCATTCTGCTTGCATGGGCATATGCGGAGAGCATTCAGGATGTAAAGCTTCTGCTTAGCGGAGGCAAGGTACCGTTATTAAAAACATCTGCAACCTGGCATTTATCCCTTGATCATATGCTTGATTATAAAAATCATCTGGATGCTGCGAAGCAGGGAGAGGGTCTTGATTACATTATGTATTTGAGATTATTGCTGATGCTTGAAAATCAGGAGCACAAGGTGATGAGATTTATGGATCTGATAGAAATGAATCTCAGGAAAACAGAAGGAAATCAAGCATTTCGAATGGATGGGTGCATTGACGGAATTACTGCTTCTATTCGGATATCCGGAGCCGGCGGAAGTTCCTTTCAAATGACAAAAGAATATAACTATATCAATCGATAACGGAGGTACGCTGCGATGCCCTTTTTACCGGGAGAAACAAGTAACTGTAAACCAAGCAAAAAAATGATTAGTTCTCTCCAGGTACATTCATACCTTTTCCATAAGGTACTTTATCCCCAAACACATCCATATACTGCCGTATCCCCCAAAACGGCGGAACATAAAAATTATGTTTTGAACGGAAAAAGGGCATCGCAGCGTATCTCCGGGACCGGTTCCATGACGATAGAAGCAGCTATGGTTGTTCCGTTGTTTTTGTTTGTGATATTGAATTTGTTTGCAGCGGTTAATTTTATTGCCTTGCATGTCCGGCTTGAAACCGCCATGCACCAAACCGGGCTGGAGCTTGCAAAAGCAGGATATGCCTACCACAAAGTGGCGGAAGGCTGTAATTTTCTGGAATCGGAAATCGCGGATATCGGCTTTGATGCTTTTTATGTGAAGGACAAAGTAATTTCAGCAGCCGGAGAGAACTTTCTAGACGGGGTTGGAATTTCCGGCGGATCGGAGGGAATATCCTTTTTTCAATCCGAAATTACGGACCCGGAATATCTGGACCTGACGGCAACCTATCACACTGCTGCGTTATTTTTACCGGAGACATTTTCTTCTTTTCAGATGGTAAACCGGGCAAGATTGAAGGTTTGGACCGGATATGATAATACCCAAAATCAGGGAAAGGAAGAGAATAGCGAGCAGATTGTATATATTACGGAAACGGGGAAGGTCTATCATTTTTCGCGGGATTGCACCTATTTGCAGTTGTCCGTTTCTCAAGTACCTTATGAGGGATTAGAGAATCTGAGAAATGCATATGGAGCAAAATATTATCCATGTGAATTGTGCGGCGAAGGAGCACGGGATCAAAATGTATACATTACGGAGGACGGCACGCGGTATCATACGACGCTCTCATGCAGCGGTTTAAAGAGAACTGTTTCCGCAATACCGATTTCCCAGACCGGAAGCCGCCATGCCTGCAGCCGTTGCGGAGGAACGTAAGGCAGATGAACTGATCTGTGTGCGGTCGGAGGGTTTCAAATAATAGAAGGAGAAGCATGTATGCTGTGGATTCTGGAAGGCTGCTATCTGGTGATTTGTGCCAGAAGCGATATCCGCTCGGGGTTGATTTCGGTTAAATGGAGCTGCTTTATGATGCTTATTGCCGTGTTATTTCGTATTTTGTGCTATCAGGAAACGCTAGTAGGGCTGTCGGGAGATTGTGTACCGGGGCTGCTGTGCATGCTGTTGTCCGTAATCAGTCATCAAAGCTTTGGAATGGGAGATGCCTGGATCATGCTGGTGTCGGGCCTTTTATTGGGAAGCGTGAAAATCATGCGGTTGATGTGTCTTTCCTTCTTGCTGGGAGGAATATACGGGTGCGTACTTTTCTTTGGAAAAAAGAAGAAGAAAGAAGATCCATTTCCGTTTGCACCCTGCATATTAGGCGCTTATGTCATCATCAGCTTTGGGCAGATTATTTGATCGATACAAATGTCATAACAAAATCGTAAAAAGAAAAGATGCAAATAACTATAAGGAATCAGGCAAAGGAAGAAACAAAGAATCCCACAAAAGAAGAAAAAAGGATCTCACAAAGGAAGAAACAAAGGATCTCACAAAGGAAGAAACAAAGGATTTCAAAAAGGAACAAACTTAGAATGAAACAGAACATAAAACAAAAGTATTTTTGCAGCGCAGAAGACATAAAGGCAAGAGGGAGCGCTACGCTGGAAATGAGCATATTGATGCCGATGCTGTGTATACTGCTCATATTGCTGATTTATATGGGATTTTACCTATATGACCGAACGGTACTTTACTGTGATGCATATTTATCCGCATTGTATGCAGTCTGCGAACCGGATAGCAAAAACGAGGATGCTTATATAACTGCCGATGAAAATATGCAGGAATCCGTGAAAGAACAACTGATCGCTATGCCCTCAGTAAGAGTAGGCGTTACGGTAGATTATGGTCAGGTTCGTGTTGATTATGAGGGAGCAGTGGAGGTACCGATTGCGGACCAAAATATTTTCTTTCAGGAATGGAACGCGTTTCAGATCAGTGAAAGCTGTACTGCAAAAAGGCATAAACCGGTGACCTTCATCAGACAGTGCCGGAAAGCGGAGCAGCTGCTTCAGGGAAAGGAGTAAAATGAATACGAGTATGGAAGCGGAGAAAAGTGAGAGCATACCGGGGGAATATGAAATTGTCAGGGAAGGAAGCAGGAATTATCTGGTGGTTGAAATGGCGGAGAATGCGGTCTTCGAATCAGGCGAGTGGGAGCAATTTCAGGCATTGTCCGTCAGGGGACTGCTCCCTTGCAGGAATCGTTATCGTGACGGAAAGGGATATCTCTATTATGACATTACGGGAAAACAGTCGTTACGGGAATGCTATGATGAAGCATCCATGAGCTTTGAAGAATTTCGTTCATTATTACTATCCGTGGACCTGATTTTAAAGGAAGTACATGAATATCTGTTATCGGAAGATTATTTACAGTTTGTTCCGAATATGATCTATGTTTCCATGAGCAGGAAGGAGGCATCTCTGGCCTATGGAAATTACGGCGTAACAAACTTTGCAAAGCAGATCAGAGTATTTGCGGAATATGTTTTGAATCACATTGACCACAAAGATGACAATGCTGTCATATTAGCTTATCAGTTTTATAAGTATGTATCCGCAGAACATTTTAATATGGAAGAATTTTTATATGAAAATAAGAACCATCTGTATCCTGAGCAGGAAGATATAAAAAAGGATGGCAGTCCGGGAGAATCACGGGATGAGGAGTATTATGAAATAGCTATTCACGGAAATTCCGGAAATCGCAGAGAGCGTGAAAGAGAGTATGAGGAGGACTATCACTTTGCAGAGCCAAAAGAAAAGAGGCTGTTTGGAAAAAGAAAAATATTGCCGATCATAGTGTCATTTGTTCCCGTTATAGTACTTGGAGCGGCATGGCAATTTATGGTTTATGAAAGACCATTTATTCTCGGAGGATTGTCCGCTTATGTAGCCGGAAGCTGCATTTATTATGGGAATAAGCGCAGACATAAGCATTTAAAAGCAAAGGAAAAGCAGCTATATATGGAAAATAGAGCCAAAAATGACGGGCTTTATGATCATGATGAGCTTTATGAAAATTGACACGCCGCGATCAAAATGCTACTCTGTTTGTGATACAGAGTGAATTTTGAAAAGGTGTAAAGATGATCAATGAATTAACACTGTTTCTGGGGATGCGGGGATTTGAAAAAATCGCGACTAATTTACCCGAAATCATATTTTTATTTAAGCAGGAAAGCTATAGCGTAAATGTGCTGATATTGATTGATTATCGTCCGGGTTTATATCTTACGAGTGAGCAGTTTCTCCAGCTGAAAGAAAATATACGCCGGATGTTTGAAAAGCGTGGTGTAAAGGAAATACATATTCTGTCTCTGCTGTTATGTGAAGATCATGAGAAAGCGAAAGCGCTAAGCGGAGAGGATCGTTTTTGCTGGCTGATCGATCCGCGGCAGTGCCGGCTGATGATTTATGAGAACCGGGTATCTGATTTTTATGGTATGAAAGGGATGCTGGAGCAGTTTCTGGAGCAGATAAACGAGGAAACCGGCGGCATGAATCGTGAATTACGGACCGGTCAGTTTGAAGGAGGGGAAAAGAGCCCCATTGCGATTGTGACGATTCTGCTTGTGGCGGTCAATGTAATCCTGTATCTGATATGTACATGGGGCGGGAATTTGTTGTATAATAAAGGAGATCTGGTAGGTACGGCAGTTTTTCGGCAGCATGAGTACTACCGGATTTTTACCAGTATGTTTCTGCATGGCAGTGCGGCGCATTTAATCAGTAATATGCTGGTGCTGTACTTTTTGGGAGAAATTCTGGAAAAGGAACTGGGAAGGATCAGGTATACGGTTTTATATTTTGTATCGGGAATCGGAGCTGCATTTGTATCCATGGCATATCAATATAAAACAGCGGATTTTGTCGGTTCCATTGGTGCAAGCGGTGCAATATATGGTGTGCTTGGAGCCTTGCTGTATCTGATCATTATGCACGGGGGACGATACCGGGATGCAACCCTGTCGAGGATGGTATTTTTTCTGTTATATTCTTTTTATAGTGGTTTTCAGGCAACGAATGTGGATAACGCCGCTCATCTCGGCGGCTTGATCTGTGGATTTGTCATTATGTTATTTTTGCGGAAAAGGAGCAGAGTGCATGAAGATTAATATTTATTATGGCGGCCGGGGGATGGTGGATGATCCGACGATTTACGTGATCGGTCAGATGGAGGAAGTCTTAAAGGAGCTGAATGTAAATGTGGAGCGGTTCAACCTGTATGAGCAGAAAAATACCATTGCCACATTACCCCAGACGCTGAAACATGCAGATGGCATTATCCTTGCCACAACGATTGAATGGTATGGGATCGGCGGATATATGCAGCAGTTTTTGGATGCCTGCTGGTTTTACGGGGATAAGGAAAGGATCAGTCAAATCTATATGTGTCCCATTGTTATGTCAACCACATATGGGGAGCGGGACGGCAAATTGCAGCTGATTAATGCATGGGAGATCCTCGGAGGACTTCCCTGCAGCGGTATATGCGGCTATATTGCAGATACTATTTCACTTGAAATGAATGAGAGCTACAAAAAAATCATTGAAAAAAAGGCCGAAAATATGTATCGTACCATTAACCAGAAGCTGATATGCTTTCCGGCCAGCAATCAGGTAGTCAAACAGAGGGTATCTTTGAATAAGAATATTAATCTGACGCCTCAGGAAACAGAGCAGTTGTCCAAATATGTATCGGATGACCGTTATGTTCAGAAACAGAAGGAGGATATTCAGGAGCTGACATCATTGTTTCGTGAGAAACTGGAAAAAGGAGATGTGGATGAAAGCAATGCCTATCTGGAGGAGTTAAAGGAGCACTTTAGGCCGCAGGCGGGTTTTTATGCAAATTATTGTTTTCATATTACGGGCAGGGACAAAACTCTGATTATTCAGGTTGCGAATACACAAATGAAGTGTTTTTATGGTGATTTGGAGCAGATTGATGTTGATATTCATGCGGACCCTGATATTATGAACGAAATTATTAACGGCAGGATGACCTTTCAGAGAGCCTTTATGGAGGGCTCCATGAAGGTGAAGGGGGACTTTAAGATCTTGCGCACTCTGGATCAGCTTTTTATATTTATGGATAGTGCAGTTTAAATAGGTAATTGCGAAACCCCTTTCCGGTTATTGAAATTGCGCAATTGGTGCAACGTTTTGATGAGTTTCGCAATTGTCTAAGTACAGTAGATTGAAAAATCACGCTGATGCGCTGATTTTTCAATCCGTAATTTGAGTCAG
>CAYTIH010000037.1:0-26086 GCA_964437825.1 uncultured Clostridium sp.
CCGCAGCGAAGCGAAGCGGCCATACAGTTATCATAACTGCGAAGCAATTATGGTACAATGACAAGTAGCATTGTGTGCCATAATAAAGTGCAGACTTCAAATTACACTGAAGCCAGTCAAAGGTTCGGCTACAAATATTAAAGTTAGTATTACTTCACAGATGAAGAAAGGATTATGCGGAAGGGAATAGGCTATGAAGGATTTAAAACCTTATGGTGAGCAATTTGGAGCATACCTTTGCTGATTTTTTTTCATACGGAGGCGAAAATGAAAATTAGTAAAAAGATCAGAATTACACTATGCATTTTTGGCATCATACTGTTGCTGTTCATTATTGTAGCCAAAATAGAAGAGATTGCCGAAACAATCCATGATATGAAAGTGTGGATATTCAGTAGGCTGATAGAGGAAAAGGAGGTTGTCATTGATGTTGACTGTGAACCCTTTTCGGTGGACTACGATATGTGGTATGACAGTGGAATGCTGATGATTGCGCATGCAGGTGGAGGGTTGGACGGAAAAGCTTATTTAGAATCTCTGGAATGCGTGGAAAATTCCATACAAAATGGCTTTTCCTTCTTCGAACTGGATTTTATTATGACTTCTGACAGTCAGATCGCTATCCGTCACGACTGGGGAAATACATTATATGAGACGGATTACACGCCGGATGCAGCAACCTTTGAGGAGTATATTAATACGCCGTATTGCTATAAATATACGCCTCTTTCGTTGCAAAAGTTATTGGAGATTATGCAGGAAAATCCCGAAATGTATATTATTACGGACACAATGGATGCCGTATTGTCTTCATTGGTACAGCTGTGTATGGAAAATGAGTGTGAAGAATTGCTGGACCGCTTTATTATTCAGATCTATTACGAAGGGGACTATGATACTTTCAGCGAGATATATCCTTTCAAAAATTATATCTATACGCTTTATATGCAGGATCAGATCGATTATAATGAAGTTGTCAGATTTTGTCTGGAGCATGATATTCATGTAATTACGATGCAAAAAGAAATACTTGGCGCCGATATAGTGGAAGCGATTACCGGTTACAATATCCATGTATATACTCATACGGTTAATACCATAACGGAGGTGAAGGAGTTTGCCGATATGGGGGTTACCGGTTTTTATACTGATTTTTTAATACCGTCTGATTTTCAATATATAGAATAGATAAGGAGTTTGGAAAATAGGAGGAGCAATGGATATCGAATATAAAAAGCCCCGCATGATTACGGAAACCGCCTGTTTAAATTTGATAACCTTACGAAACTGAACGAAAAGTTGAAGCAGTACGGCTATCAGATGGCTCCGACGCATCACATGTTCAACTGTCAAGGTGGAAGAGTACTGTCAAGTGAAACGGCTTTATGACAGCGAGATTAACCCCTTCTACGGCACCGCAGCTGCGAATATCCAGTCACAAAATATCGTTCTCAACAGAGGTTTCAGATCTGCATGGATGGAAACCGAAGCGGTAAAGGTCGGAGGGGAAAACTGACAGTCTCTCGCCATCTTGCCGGTTTTTCGTATTCCGAGGCTTGATACGAAAGTGGTAAATAATAATCTGCTCTAACCCGCGCTGTCTTCTGTCACACTCCCGTTCTCGCTCTCCATAAAGTACATCCGCGCCGCGAAGTCCGGGAAATACCGCACCTCCCCATTATAACCCGTTCCGCCGAACGCCGGATGAAGGCGCACGCCGCCGTGCATCAGCATGTCGCCGTATGCGTGATAATCCTCGATTTCCCCGTCCATCTTGACGAACCTTGCAATCAGATTGTGCGCGATAGAGTCCTGCCTGATATGCACCGGAGAAACCGTATTCACCAGATCACCGAACCCTTTTACATTGTATTTTAAGGCGCGGTTATAAAAATGATATCGGCAGGACGGATTCAATCCCTTCGGCTTAAAATAATGATACTGTGTGTTCGGGACGACAAGCTTCTGCATAAGCAGTCCGACCGCTTTCGTCCGATCCTCCGACACACAGGTCCACTCCATCTGATTACCGGGAAGCTCCCTAAGACAGCTTCCGCTCCCCTCAGCAAAAAAGCTTCTGCCACGGTAAAAGGCGCCGCTTTGCAAAACCTCTCTCCACTGCTTGTATAAAAGAATCTGTTCCTTGACCGCCTCGAACTCTTCCTTCTTCATATCACAGAAATTGCACTCATAGCCAAGCACGCCGAATGCCGCCACCGCGAACCGCGTTTCAAGCGGCGTCTGGCGCAGTGTCTGGTGATTCGGGCAGGCAGAGACGTGTGCGCCAAGCACAGACATCGGATAGCCGTAGCTGTAGCCGCACTGAATCTCTGCGCGGCAGAGCGCGTCCGTATCGTCGCTCGCCCAGATCTGAGGGAAATAACACAGCATCCCCAGATCGAACCGATTGCCGCCTGCTGCACATCCCTCGAAGAGAATATCCGGGAAACGCGCTGTCAGTTCCTGCATACAACGGTAAAGTCCCAGCACATAGCGGTGCGCCAGCTCCCCCTGCCGCCCTGCGGGAAGCGCCTGGGAAAAATAGTCGGAAAATGTCCGGTTCATATCCCATTTCACATAGGAAATATCAGCCTGCGAAAAAACTGCGCTCATCTTCTCGATGATGAAATCCTGCACCTCGGTTCTGCCCAGATCAAGGATTCTCTGGTTGCGCCCCTCGGAATGCGGTTTTCCCGGAATCTCGAGCGTCCAGTCGGGATGAGATGCGTAAAGCCTGCTGTTTACATTGACCATCTCGGGCTCGACCCAGATACCAAAAGAAAGCCCCAATTCCCTGATTTTTCTTCCAAGCCCGCCAAGACCTCCCGGAAGCTTTTTGGCATTTGCCTCCCAGTCTCCCAGCGAGTGCGCGTCGTCATTTCGCTCGCCGAACCATCCGTCGTCCATGACAAACAGCTCGATGCCCGCTTCTTTTCCCTTTTTCGCAAGTGCCAGAAGCTTTCGCTCATTGATGTCGAAATAGGACGCCTCCCAACTGTTCAAGAGTACCGGACGCGTCTTGTGCTTCCATGTGCCCCGCACAATATGCTCCCGCACGAAACGGTGCATACACTGGCTCATCCCGTTATAGCCGCAGCCGGAATATGCCATGACCGCCTCGGGCGCCTCAAACTGCGCCCCGGAAGCAAGCTGCCAGCAAAATGACTGCGGATTGATACCCGTCACGATGCGAAGCTTTCCGTAACTGCTCACTTCCGCCGCCTCATAGTGATTGCCGCTGTAGATGAGGTTTAACCCATAGCAGCCGCCGGAATCCTCCGTCGTCCCTCCCTCGGCAAGCATCACAAACGGATTCGCGCGGTTCGATGACGTACCTGTATAGGAAGCGTTCACGTATTTTCCCGCGCACACAGGCAGGTCGTTCCGCTTCATCTCTCGCGCCCATGCCCCGGTAAAGGTCGTAAGAGTATAGTCCGCCGTATCAAAATCAAGCTGTGCGCTCATCAGACGTCTGATCTGCAGCTCTGCTTTGCTCTCGTTTGTAAGTCTCGCGTTTCGGGTAATCACATCACAGTCCTCGTAGACCCCATAAATCAGTTCCAGCTTCACATCGTACTGTCTGTCACGCAGCGTCACAATAAGCTGCATGGCTTCCCCTGTCTCATCATAGGCATGCGGCAGCGCCATATCCGCCGCTTCTCCCTTGCCGCCGTCTGAAGCGTTTTCTGTGCAGGACGGAGCATCTCCTTTCCTTACACTCGCAGTCTCATATGCATCATAGAGAAAATCGGAGGTCATACTGCCGTCCGCGTGCACAAGCTCCACGAACGGCTCCCTGATGTCCCCTTTTCCGCAGGATGACACTTCAAGCCGCATGTCCTCCAGCGAGAATGCACTGTGCGCCGCATCATAGATGTTTGTATTTCCCGGCGCAAAGGCGTGCTTTTCCTCAAGCGCCGCAAGATCTTCCTCCCTTAGTTCCTCCGAAAACGTGATTTTGCGTCCATAATACAGATGTTCCAGATGCCCCGTGTCCGTCACACGAAAACAGTACGTCGTATGCTTCGTCTCCAATATGAAATATTTCCCGTTCGCTCTAATCATCCGTTCTTCCTCTCCTTATATCCCGGGCACTGCGCTCCTAATATCTGTTCTCTTCTTTCCGCACGCTTACGCCTGCCCGGCCTCCCGTTGCCGCTTCACCTGCTCTGCGATTTCTGTGACCTTCTCCTCTGTGAGAAGATATTTCTTATGGAACAAAAATACCGCAATCAAAAGTCCCGCGATCGGTACGACCGTCATCGTCATGCGAAGTCCCACGACCGAAGCATCCGCAGCTACTGCTGCCGCCGCAGTATCGGTGGTATCGTTGCTCAAATTGCAGACTTCAAGACAGATGGATGCGATTAATGCCGCCACACCGCTTGCCAGCTTCACGACAAAGGTCTGCATTGAGAAAATCACACTCTCATCCCTGCGGTTATTCTTTAATTCACCATAATCCACCGTATTTGCAAGAAAGACCGTCGTCAGTACAGAGAGCATACCATTTGCCGCGAAGATAAAGAAACCCGGAATAAACAGTAAAAATACGTTGGACATATTCGTAAATGCAAGAACGAGCAGCGCCGCATAGCCCATGACTGCCATCGCAAAGCTTGTATAAAATACCTTGATCGCGCTCATAAACTTGCGCAGCAGCGGGAAGAACAGCATCATCGAAAGTATCTGAACCGCACCGCCAAAGGTATTGAATAAGGTATAGCTATTATACCATCCCTCGCCGCCGAAATCATATTTAAAAAAGTAGATGACGAGATTCGATGTAATATAAATCGAGCAGTTAATAAGCACGATGGTGAGAACGACCGTCATCGCCTGATCGTTCGAAAGGAGTGCACGAAACATCTGTCCCACCGACGGCGAATCCACATCGACCGTGGATTTCTCACGAATATTGATACAGGTAATCACAATAAACACGACAAACACAGCCGCAACGGCAAGTGCAAAACGTTTAAAACCAATGCGCTCATCTCCCTGTCCGAGCTGATAGACACAGAGCATCGTAATGATCGTCACGATTGCAGAGCCGATGCCCGCGCAGGAACGCGCCAGTGTGGAAAGTCCCTCACGCTCCTTACCTCCCTCGGTAAATGCAGGAATCATTGACCAGTAGGGGATGTCCATCATCGTGTAGGTCACGCCCCACAAAATGTAAGTGACTGCCGCGTAGGCGACGAGCCCCCTCCCGTCCAGTGCAGGCGGTGCAGCGAACATAAAATACAGCACGATTGCATTTAACACTGTTCCGATCAGAAGCCACGGGCGGAATCTGCCCCACTTCGTCCTTGTCTTTGCCACGATCACGCCCATAATCGGATCGTTGAACGCATCGAACACACGCGCCGCCATCAGAATCACACCCATTGCGACCGCGCTCACTCCTAAAATATCCTGATAATAATACAGGATGTAGCTTGCGGAAAGCATATACACCATATCCTTCCCGACTGCCCCAAGACCATACGATACCTTTTCTTTTCCTGTCAGTTTCATGTCATCCTCCATTTCTGTGCCACGCACATCTCCTTCTCATTTTCCGCAGCGGATCATTTTTCCGGCTTTGCTGCCACATAATCCGACTCGCCCAGGCCCCGGCAATGTTCCTCTCACCGCTGCATCGCAAGCTCCACAACACGGTATGCCCCGTCATAGATGCCTGCCTCTTTGTTCTTTCTGATATTCTCGCACATATCATTTAAAAGGCGGCTCTCCTTTAAAAACAATTCCAGCATCTGAATTGTATGTGCAATATCCCGGCACTCGAGCGTTCCGTCTCCAATCTCTGCGGAATGGATCGCACCCCACTGCTCATGTCCGCCGACACGCTTGATAAAAAGCTTCGGCACCGGATAGAAAGCAAGTTCACTCGGCTTTGTCACCAGCACATCACAGCTTCGCATCAACAGATTCGTGCAGTAGACCGCCTCAAAAATATTTTCGTGCCAGAAGCCGTGAATTCCTTCCACCTCCCCGGTCAGCGCCGCATTCGCAAACTTTCTCGTCTCATCCCATTTATTGAAATGCTCCGTCGCATACGCCCTCATCTGAGGAATTTCCCGAAGCAGTTCCTCCCAGACATTGCGATAATCCCCGACGTTGACGTAGAGAGCTGCTTTCTTCTTCTCAATCGCCGGGAGCAAATGCTTTATGATCGCGGCAAAAATTTCCTTCTGTGCGCCTGCGCCGCCGATGGTAAGAAGAAAGCGCATCGGCATGCCCTCCTCCTTCCTTCGCATTCTCGCCTCACAGTCAGCCTCGATATTGCTTACCAGCTCGTGATCGATATAATGTCCGGTATAGATAAGCGCCTCCTTCGGCATCGGTGTGAGAACGTCCTTTCCCTGCATACCGTTTAAGATGCGGTAGCCCTGATAGGCATAATGTGTCTGCACCGTGTGGAGGCTGCCTTCCGAGAAATGCAGTGCCATCGGCCAGTTGTCCGGAATCGCATTCACCACATGCTTCATTCCCGCATGGATCGCCGCCTGTGCAGGCCACACATGCGTTGCAACGACCGGGATTTCCTTTGGCACATCCGAGTAAACGGGCGCCATCAGCTCCGCATTCTTCTGATCCGCAGCGTTGTAGCTCAACTTGCGAAAGCCCTCGTAATTCATCGGCTCCCACACCAGACGGTTAAAGAGCCTGCTCTTTCCGGAAAGTCTCGAACCGAGCGAGTACAGGTCATTCTGCGCACTGATGACCTTTGTGCAGGTCGTCTGCGGATAGGAATTCAGATCCATCCAGTAGGGCACATATCCCAGTGCGTGCGCCGCCGACGCAATTGCCATCGAGATACGGTAATGCCCGAAGCCCATGCGGATATTTCCGACGATGATTCCCTTCTCTGTGTCAAATCCCGCTGCATTTTTGCTGTGGGAACCGCCTGTCCTTTGTGCATCCTTAAGCCGCACATCTATCACGCCGAGCATATTGCCGATATGCTCATTCGGGAGAAGCTCTGCCGGATAATAGGACTTACTGTCATCTCCAAACTTTTTTGCGTATTTCTTTTTCGAACGCACTGCCTTTTTGTTGGTTCGCTCTGACATCGGGTTCCCAAAAATTACCTTTGACTTTTCTTCCATGTTCTCTATACCCCTTCCTCCATACTTGTGCCTGTCACCGTAAACGATATGCCAACAGGCTCTGTCTGTCCGCTGCAAATCGTAAGCCGCGCCTCACCGGACGCCCCTGTTGTCTTTAAATAAGTGCCGCCCATGCCGCCATGTAAGGCCGCCGTCTTAGGTCCGATCAGTTCCACAGGACCTTCCACCTCAAATGTCACCGGCTCATGAAAGAAACTTAGTACATTTTCATGCTCATCCCGCGCCTCAATGCGGATTGCCGCCACATCATAGGTGCTCTTCTCACAGAGCTCTGTGTGATCCGTCCGCACGAAAAGGTGCGCCTTTCGCATCGGCTCCTTGATGATCGTTTCTACCACCTTTCCGTCTTTCAACGCCTCAAAACGGTAGGTCGTGGACGTGCCGCCCCAGTCACCGATATAGCGGTTATAAAGCGTGACTGCATCCTCCGGCTTCATATGATAGAACAGTATCAGCTTTGCCGCAGTCAGATAGACGGACTTCGGAAGATTAGACAGACCAACGCGCGCCGTGGTATTTAATATGGCCTTGACTGCCTGTTCCTGCGCCGGTTTGAACTTCTCATTTTCCGCAATCGCATTTCCGATGAAATCATCGATGACGAGCGGTCCGTGCGCAAGGTTGCGGTATGGGGAAGCATCCCCCTTGTACTCCTTGATAAAACGGTCGTTCTTGTACATACGCACACTGTCCGCATTCGTAAAAATATAAGTCTCGCCGCGGTTGCAGCCCGGATGCTCCCCGATGTCCATCGACGAGCTGAGCGCGAGCACCGGATTTTTCTCCTGCTGGCACGCGTAGACCGCCGCCGCAAGCTTCGGATTGCGGAACATATCCATCACGCCGTGATAACAGATGCGGTCGCCGCTTCCGAAGTCCTTGTGCGTGTTGTAATCGAACATACACCATCCAAAGCTTCCTGCGATATCCGTCTCTCCCGCCACGGCATCGAGCACCCGCACATGGCGCAGAGCGTGCTCCGTGCGGTGCTCCTCCCAGTCAAACGTCTTCGTCGGATACATATGTCCGTTGTACTCGCTGATGAGATACGGCTTCTTCACGTCGGAGGTGACATCCGCCTTTTTCTCACACCCCTTCGTCTTTCCGTCGTGCAGGAAATCGTTGTAGGTGTAGACATCCTCCAAAAGACTGCTCCTTTTGAGTGCCCGCACGCCGCCCGTCGGCCGGGAAGGATCCAAAAGATGCGCCGCTGCATTCGTCTGCGTATAGAACGCATCATCGTCCTGCGATTCGTTGATCCGCACGCCCCAGAGAATGATCGACACATGGTTGCGGTACTGCTGCACCATATCCCGCACATTGGCAACCGCCTGCTCCTTCCATGCCTCATCCCCAATGTGCTGCCAGCCCGGAAACTCGGTAAAGACCAGAAGTCCGATCTCATCGCACCGCTCGAGAAAATAATGTGACTGCGGATAGTGTGAGGTGCGCACCGCATTGACGCCAAGCTCATATTTCAAAATGTCCGCATCAAGCTTCTGCATCGCCTCCGGCATCGCGTAACCCACATAGGGATAACTCTGGTGGCGGTTCAGCCCGCGAAGCTTTACCTTCTTCCCGTTCAGGTAAAAGCCGTCTGCCCGAAACTGTGCACTGCGGAAGCCTGTGACCGTAATAACTTCATCCACGCACTCCCCAGCGAGGAGCAGTTCTGTTTTCACCTCATAACAGACCGGAGCGTCTAACTCCCACAGCTTGACATCCTGCAGCGGAAAATGTAAGGAAAGCTTTGTCCCGGAAAGACCCGTTTCCCCAAGCAGCGTATACTCTGATGTTCCCCGCTTTCTGATGCTCTGTCTGACCGAAAGCGCTTCGTCTGTCTCATTTGTCTCGATCTCAGAGACCAGTTCGCCGCCCGCGCCCTGCCCTGCACTTATCCCCTGTTCTGTTCTATCCCCGCAAAGGCTTTGCTCCGGCAGTTCCCCGCGCACAAACACGTCGGATAGATAGTGCTCATTCTTCACATCCAGCCAGACCTCGCGATAGAGTCCGCCGTATGTCATATAGTCGATCACGAAGCCGAACGGCGGAATGTTGAGATTCTCCCTGCTGTCCACCTTCACCACCAGGAAATTATCAGTTCCGTAGATTACTACATCCGTAATGTCAATTGTGAACGCCGTGTAACCGCAGCGATGCCCGCCGACACGCTTTCCGTTCCAATACACTTCACTCTCATGGGCGGCGCCGTCGATGGTGAGAAGCAGCCGCTTTCCCCTCCATGCCTCCGGCACAAGAACGCTTCTGCGGTATCCGGCTTCCATCTGATAACAATGCTCATCAAAATAATGAAGCGGTGTTTCCTTTGCCGTATGCGGCAGCCGGACATCGGCAAACGCCGCCGTATCACACTCCCATGCAAGCAGATCCCCCGTGAAATGCTCCGTAAATTTCCATTCATTATTTAAGTAGACTCTTGCCATCCGTCTCTTCTCCCATCTTAATTCCCATTCCGGAGCGTCAGCAACGGGGCGGCGGGAAATCCGCGAAAGCGGTTTCCCGTCTGCCATCAGGGCTATTTGTGACGCTCCTGCACAAATAGCTGTGTGAAAAATCAGCATATCAATGTGATTTTTCAAACTAGTCATCTTTGCAAACCGGCTTCTGTGTCACCGCAGGCTCTGCCGCCGCCACGGGCGTGTGCTCTGTGATTCCTTCCATCAGAATTCCGACGACCTCATCCAGCGCATCCATATAGGAAATCTCATTCTGTATCAGGATATCTCTCTGGAAAAACTGTTCCAGCGTCGCTTCCAGCATCATCTTTACGATCGGAATATCCACGCGGCGTATCACACCTTCCTCCATTCCCTGTTCCAACAGAGCGATCGTGCGCTCCCATCCGGTCTCAAGACGCTTTTCCACCTGCTTGTAAATCACAGGATATTTCTCCTTCAGCAGGTATAATTGTCTGAAATCCACGTCACGGTAACTCTCCGGTATCACGCCTAAGATTGCCCGGATTTTCTCTTTTGTCGAGAGCTTCGGATCTTCTACAACGCGCTGCTCGCTCTCTTTGATCGAATCAAACATATAGTCCACCATCGCCAAAAACATGGATTCCTTGTCCCGAAAAACGGTGTAAATCGTCTTCTTGCTCATGCCAAGCAGCCTCGCAACATCGTCCATCGTAAATTTCAATCCCTTTTTGTTAAATACCCTGATCGTGCCTTCCAGAATCGCTTCTCTCTGCTGCATCTATCATTCCTCCCACGCTTCCGTCGACCCCTCGGAAACTATTTTTCGTCTTTTGGTTTCTTTGATTATAACACGAAGCCTTTCTTATCCGCAAGAAACCGGATTCACAAAATTGGTTTCCAATTTTTGTAGAAAACTACTAAACATTCTTCCCATATCTTTGAAATGAATATTAAATTATGCTATCATGGCAGTAGTTAATAAGAGTCAGGCCATAATGGCAGAAGTGAAAAAGGAGGAAAAGGTATGGAACTGTTAAAGGGAAAGATCGCCATGGTTACGGGCGGTACAAGAGGTATCGGTTATGCGGTTGTCAAGCTGTTTCTGGAAAACGGCGCAGCCGTCGCGTTGTGTGGTTCCAGACAGGAGACCGTGGATCTGGCACTGGAAAAGCTGAAGGCGGAAAATCCGGATTATAAGGTCATGGGACTTTGCCCGGATCTGCAAAGTCCTCAGGAAATAGAAAAAGCGGTTGCTGCGGTAAGGGAAAAATTCGGCAGGCTCGATATTATGGTTAATAATGCGGGGGTTTCAGCAAGAGACAGCCTGTATGACTATAAGCCGGAGGATTTTGCAAGGACCATGGAACTGAACGTAAATGCGGTATTTTACTGTGCGCAGGCAGCCGCTAAAGTTATGAAGGAGCAGGGCGGAGGTGTTATTCTGAATACCAGCTCCATGGTCAGCATATATGGGCAGCCTGCCGGAGTGGCATATCCGGCTTCCAAATTTGCGGTAAACGGAATTACCAAATCGCTTGCAAGAGAGCTTGGCAAGGATCATATTCGTGTAAATGCGGTAGCGCCCGGCATTACCAGAACCGATATGGTTGCCGCACTGCCTGATGAGATGATTCAGCCGCTGATTGCAACTGTTCCGCTTGGACGTGTGGGAGAACCGGAGGAGGTTGCAAATGCATTTTTGTATCTGGCGAGTGATATGGCAAGCTATGTAACGGGAGTGATCCTATCCGTGGACGGGGCAGCCAGAAGCTGAGTATGAATACAAAATTCTTACTTGCAATATTGGAATTATGGGAGCATTTGGAATGCAGATCATAAGGAATAAGGCGGAATGCAAGTTCGCAAAGACCGAGCAATTTACTTGATAAAAAATGATCAACATGATATAATGAGTGCAAGTGAGAAGAATGTGCCTGCACATTCGGCGAGCGACGAATTGGATCATGAATCGCAGATTCATGATATAATAAGCGCAAAAGAAAAACAAGCGGCGCGAAGCGGCATTTGTTTTTCTTGCGCTATTAACGAGCAGGCAGTCTGCAAAGCAGACGATAAAGCACCGAAGGTGCGGGCTTGCGAGTATGATACAATGAATGCAAAAGAAAAACAAGCGACGCAGGACTAAAATTATCATAATTTCCAAGAGGGAGTAATCGGCATATTACGGTATGCAGTATTATCGACATAATGGCGCAGCGTGCGCCCGGTATTACTTGAAACGGTGAGACTCATGGACAGCATGTATGCTGTCCATGAGTCTTTTATATTATGAGAAGGGAGAAAAAGAAAATGAACCTAATTGAACTTTTTGTACTCGCAGTGGGATTATCCATGGATGCGTTTGCCGTTTCCGTATGCAAGGGACTGTCCATGGGAAAAATCAAAGGAAAGCACATGTGTATTGCCGGGATCTGGTTTGGAGGGTTTCAGGCACTCATGCCGCTGATCGGTTATTTTCTGGGGAGCTTTTTTTCGGATATGATAACCCGGTACGATCATTGGATTGCCTTTATTTTACTGATTTTTATCGGAGGACAGATGATCAGAGAGTCCTTTGGAAAGGAAGAATGCGTGGATAATTCCATGAGCGCAAAGGCCATGTTCCTGCTTGCGGTTGCTACCAGTATTGATGCGCTGGCGGTCGGGGTAACGTTTGCCTTCTTGAAAGTAGACATTGTCCCGGCTGTTTCCTTCATCGGAATCATTACCTTTATTTTTTCCGCTGCCGGGGTTAAAATAGGAAGTATATTTGGCGCGAAATACAAATCCGGTGCAGAACTGTGCGGAGGCATTATATTGATTTTGATCGGCCTTAAGATTCTGCTTGAGGGTGTGGGAATTCTGTAAGCTGTATACAAAAAAGCAGAGTGAACTCTGACAATCGCAACCTGATGGAAACGCTTCGGATTGGAGGAAAGGATGAGCAGGACACAATACAAAATATATATTGTGGAGGATGATACGTCTATTGCACTGATGATGAAAAATCATCTGGAAAAGTGGGCGTATCAGGTACGGCTGACCGAAAATTTTCAGGATATTCTGGGTGAGGTTTCCGGATTTTCTCCGGATTTGATACTGATAGATATTACGCTGCCCTATTATAACGGTTTTTATTGGTGCAGTGAAATCCGCAAGCTGTTCAAAATTCCGATTGTGTTTATTTCCTCTGCGGATGATAATTTGAATATTGTCATGGCCATGGATATGGGCGGGGATGATTTCATTGCAAAGCCTTTCGATCTTGCGGTTCTGACAGCCAAAATAGGGGCCATTATCAGACGCAGCTATTCCTATGCAGGGCAGGTAAATGTCATTGAGCATCAGGGAGCGATCTGTAATCTGATGGACGCCACGATGAATTATCAGGGGAAAAAAGTGGATTTTTCCAGAAATGAGTTCCAGATTCTGGTACTCTTAATGGAAAACGCAGGAAGTATTGTAAGCAGGGATACGATTATGATGCAGCTGTGGGACAGTGATAATTTTATCGATGATAATACTCTGACAGTGAATGTAACCAGAATCAGAAAAAAACTAAAAGAAATAGGACTTGAGGATTTTGTGAAAACAAGAAAAGGCATCGGATATCTGATCGAATGACAAAAAATGCCGGAAAGGATTATCGTAAAAATTGCATATGAATGATATGATGCTCTATCTGAAAGAACGCAGAATTTTGCTTTTATGGGCATTTATATGGGTGACTATATTTTTTATCATGTTTACGCTGACCGGAGTGTCAGTGAATCGTGTCTGGTATCCGGCTTTGATCTGTGCGGTATTATTCTGCATTTATGCGGTATGGGACGCGATCCGGTTCATAAAGCGGCATAGGGAGCTTCAGCGGATTTTAAATCATATCGATATGACGCTTGAAAACCTGCCGCATGCGGAAACGCTTTTAGAAAAGGATTATCAGGAGCTGATCAAAGAACTGAACCTGAAAAAAAATCAAAATATAAACGAAATTCTGACTTCCAGAAGGGACGCCATGGAATATGTCACGCTATGGACCCATCAGGTGAAAACGCCTCTGACCGCATTGCAGCTGTTTTCCTCAGAGCTTACGGATCCGGCCAAGACCGAGATTTTGTCCAGATTGTTTGAGATTGAGCAGTATGCGGATATGATGCTGCAATTTCTGCGTCTGGAGGGTGACAGCATGGATTATGTATTAAAGGAATATCCGATCAAATCCATGGTGAATCAGGCGGTCAGGTATTTTGCGAGAATCTTTATTTCTAAGGGAATCTCCGTAAAAATTAATCTTGCAAAGGAGGCAGTGGTAGTAACGGATGAAAAGTGGATGGTATTTGTACTAAAGCAGCTGATCTCCAATGCGCTTAAGTATACCTCCAAAGGTGAAATCCGCATCTCCATGCCGACATTCAAAACCCTGCTCATTGAGGACACAGGAATCGGTATTGCCGACGAGGATCTGCCGCGTATCTTTGAGCGCGGCTACACCGGCTATAACGGTCGCATGGATAAAAAAGCAACCGGACTGGGTCTTTTCCTGGTAAAACGAATTCTGACCGGATTAAATCAGGAAATCCGTATTACCTCTAAGGTAAACGAAGGAACAAAGGTATTTCTGTACTTCCAACCGGCAGGCAGCTGCGATTCCGGGAAGCAGATTTGACGCATAACGAAAAGGAAACTATGAATTGCCAGAGGAAACCCCGTTTTATCCGCAACATGACTTCCCATAGACAGAAATGATCGTTTGTTACAAAATTGTAAGGTTCTGATTTGAAATGTAAGGCAGAATTAAGGCAGCATATTCTTTTCCCTCTTATACTTAGCTTACAGAGTAAGACATCATGGTTACCATGAATCAGAAAAAGGAGGAGAACCGCCAAGGCGTAAAACGGCGGCAGATAAAAAATGGAATTGTTGCAGGTAAACGGGCTGAAAAAAGTCTACACAACAAGATTTGGGGGAAATAAAGTAGAAGCCCTGAAAAATGTGAATTTTTCGGTAGAACAGGGAGAATATGTGGCAATTATGGGTGAATCCGGTTCCGGAAAGACTACCCTGCTAAATATTCTGGCATCCGTGGACCGTCCGACTTCAGGACAGGTACTGTTAAACGGTAAGGATATTACCACAATTAAGGAAAGCGAGCTGGCCAGATTCCGGAGGGAGCATCTGGGCTTTGTCTTTCAGGATTTTAACCTTCTGGATACATTTTCACTGGAGGACAATATCTGCCTGCCCCTGGTACTCGCAGGCAAAAATTACGGAGAAATGGCGCCGCTGTTGCATGAGATTGCGGGAAAACTGGGAATTTCCGAAATTCTGAAAAAATTTCCCTATGAGGTATCGGGCGGACAAAAGCAGCGTGCCGCTGTGGCAAGGGCAATGATTACGAATCCGGATATCCTGCTTGCGGATGAACCGACAGGCGCGCTCGATTCCAAGTCAACCGGGGACTTATTGGATATCTTCGAAAAGCTGCATCGGGAGGGACAGACGATTCTAATGGTTACGCACAGTGTCCGTGGGGCCTCCCGTGCGGGGCGCGTGCTGTTCATCAAGGACGGCGAAATCTTCCATCAGCTGTATAGGGGAAATTTGGGTAACGATGAGATGTATAAGAGGATTTCGGATACTCTGACAGTTCTTTTGGCGGGCGGTGAGCTGTATGAGTAGAGGATTGTATCGGAGACTGGCAAGCCAGAATATCAAAAATAATAAAAATACATTTCTGCCGTTTTCGCTGTCCTGTATTGCTATGACAGCCATGTTTTATATGCTTCACAGCATTCAGGCGCAGACAAATTCCACACAGTTTTACGGCGCCGCTGCCATGAGCACCATTTTAAATTTCGGAGTTTATATTTGTGGGATTTTTTCGGTATTTGTTTTGTTTTATACTAACAGCTTTTTGATGAAGCGGCGTACAAAGGAATTCGGTTTATACAGCATTCTGGGATTGGAAAAGAAGCATATCGGAAAGGTTGTCTTCTGGGAAATCGCCATTGTGGGAGCGGGCAGTATCACAGCCGGAATTTTGTGCGGTATGCTGTTTTCCAGACTGATGTTTATGGTGCTGCTGAGAATACTGCATCTGCAGACAGATTTTACTTTTCAAATAGAACCGAAATCCTTGATCATTACGGCACTGCTTTTTGTCTGTGTATTTCTTTTGACCATGCTTTTTAATACGATCCGTGTGCACCGTTTAAAGCCCATCGAGCTGATGAACAAAAGTCATGTCGGAGAGCGGGAACCGAAGGCAAAATGGATTTTGGCAATACTGGGAATCCTGTGTCTCTCAATCGGCTACTATCTGGCGGTTTCGGTTCAAAACCCGATCGAAGCCATCACTGTTTTTTTCATCGCCGTGCTCTTTGTTATTGCCGGAACCTATCTGGTATTTTTAAGCGGCAGTATTGCACTTTTGAAGCTTCTGAAAAAGAAAAAACGTTATTATTATCATAAAAAGCATTTTATCACGGTTTCGGGAATGATGTACCGAATGAAGCAGAATGCAACCGGACTTGCGAATATCTGTATTTTGAGTACGGCGGTGCTTGTGGTGTTATCATCAACGGTTTCCCTGTACGCAGGAATGGAGGATGTGCTGCGGGGAAGATTTCCAAAGGATGTGAGTACGAGCTTCGGATATGAAAAGGACAGGGACGGGGAAGAAATATCGGGGCATTATGATTACGGCGTATTAGAGCCTGTATTGCAGGAACGGGCACAGGAATATGGCGTAACGATGGATGAGATTGAGGGATATTATTCTTACTCCCGTGCCGGCACATGGAAGGACGGCAGATTTACGGATGAGTTTGACGGTATGAGTGCGATTACGTATCTGCAGGTCATGACCTTGGAGGATTATAACCGGATCACGGGCGGCGCATATTCGCTGTCGGACGGTGAGATACTTCTGTATGCGACAAAGGATAGGTATGTCCCGGGAGAAAAAGTCCGGATCATGGATCAGGAGCTTACTGTTGCATGGAAGATAGATGAGCTTCCCGGTATGGAGGACAGCACGGTATTTGATAATAATTATGGCAGTAGCTGTATTGTCGTACGGGATATGAATGCCATGATTGCGATTCGTGACAGCTTTGATGCAGCCATGGATGACGGAAGCCACACCGTGATCCTGTATAATTTTGATTTTGATCTGAGAGGAGCATTTGATGACAAGGAAGCCTTTTGCACGGGCCTTCGGGAAGTCATTCTGAATACCGGAATTGCACATACCACGGTTGTAGAGGATATATTTACAAACAGACAGGATTTTTACGGATTGTATGGGAGTCTTTTGTTCATCGGAATTTTTATCGGGACCTTGTTCCTGATTACTACGGTAATGATTATTTATTATAAACAGATTTCCGAAGGCTATGAGGACAGGGAGAGATTCCAAATCCTGCAAAAGGTGGGCATGAGTAATACAGAAGTAAAAGTTGTGATCAGAAACCAGATTCTGCTGGTGTTTTTCCTGCCGATCCTGCTTGCGCTGGTTCACATTTGTTTTGCGATGGATATTGTGAAAAAGATTCTCATGATACTGAATCTCCTTAACAGCTCATTGTTTGTGATCTGCCTGGCCATAACGGCAGCGGTATTCCTGATTGTTTACGGAATTGTATACAGTCTGACGGCAAGGATCTATTACCATATTACGAACAGGAAGAATGAACTATAAAGCTGTAGCGCAGGAAAGTGCGGCCGAAAGCGCCGCCTTTCCTGCGTTATGCATATATTCGGGCTGTGAAACAGGAAAGGATCCGGGAGGATGCCTCCGTAGCCCTGCCCCGTTTCCGCTGCCTGTCTCATATGAAATCCGATAGAAAGCAGGCGGTAAGGTTTTGACCGGCCTGCGTCCAGTTGATCACTTCAAACCAATTACCGATATAGTCGGCTCTTTGATTGATATGCTTGAGAATATAAGCATGTTCCCATACATCCAGATTTAAAATCGGATATAATTTAAGAGGGAAGGGCGTATCCTGATTTGCTGTTGTTATGATTTTAAGCTTACCAAAGCAGTCCAAGGTAAGCCATGCATAGCCGGAGCCGAACACGGACAGAGCGGCATCGGTAAATGCTTTTTTGAAGGCGTCAAAGTTCCCGAAGGAGGATGTAATGTAGCTGGCAAGAGGATTTGCGGGTCTCTTCATACCTGCGCTTGACACACCCTGAAAGAAGAAGATATGATTATATACACCGCCGGCATTTCGCTTGACCGGAATTTGAATAGCCTCGGGCAGGGAATCCGCATAAATCAGGAGCTGTTCCAATGACAGATTCTGGTATTCGGGATAGGCGCTCAGGATGCGGTTCAGATTATCGACGTATGCAGTTAAGTATCTGTCATGATGCATCTTCATTGTTTCTGTGTCAATATAGGGTTCTAATGCATCGTAGGGATAGGGCAGAGGCGGAACCTCAAAAATGTAGTGTTCGTTCATAAGTGTCATGTTTTTGACTTTATGATTATTTTTTATATTATTATATGAAGGGATATGCAGTATCTATGAATGCAGAATCAAATCAGCCCGGAATGCATGAACGCAGGGGAATTCTTCGGAATAAATACTATCTATATTTGACGGAGTTTTTTGCCGGCATGTCCGTAATGGCGGTAGAGCTGGGGCCAGCAGGCTTCTGGCGCCTTATTTCAGCTCATCTCAGATTGTATGGACGATTATTATCGGAACGATTATGATTGCGATGGCGCTCGGCAACATTTGGGGCATCGGGCAGTTTTGCTTTTTGGGAGATGATCTGCTCTATGAGGGAGAATCCGTTTATAATTATTTACAGGTGAAAAAAACTGACGATAGTGTCATATTATCAACCAATGTTTTGTTCGGCGTGCAGTCTATTATGAAAAAGGGCGGCGCTACGGGAATGTATTATGATTACGCACTGGCTGCGCCGGTGATGGCGGGAAAAGAGAATCCCAGAATCTTGATTCTCGGTATGCAGATGATAGACGAATTGATCCGGAAAGAGCTGTCCCATTATAAAAATATCTTTCAGGAGGAAGGCCTGCGTGGACTTTTGAACAGTCTGTAAAGATTCGCTGCCCGATACGGGCCAAAGATGTGTCTTTTGATGTCTTAGTCTTATCAAAGAAAAATCCGAATGGAGTACATTCGGATTTTTCTTTGCTGCAAACCGGGTGAAATGCCCGGCCCGTACTTTTGATGTTGTAAGTACTGTCAATTATTTCGGACTGTTTTTTGAGGACATTGTCGTACCCGGAACCGTAGGAGCAAGCAGGATTTTACCGCTGCCACGATAAACATTGACAAAGCCTTCGCCGCTGACTGCGGATCCGAGCAGAGATTTTGCGGATTTTTCTACCGTAAACTGCAGAGTATTGGACCATGCAATCGCCATGTTTCCGTCAATCTTTACAATGTCATCCTGTAATACGATCTCTAACAGCTCTTCCTTTGGAACCGGGCTTTCCAGTACTGCCATGCCCTGGCCGGAAAGGGAAAGGTTGAACAAACCTTCACCGCCGAGAACTGCGGAGGAGACATTGCTTCTGGCAACAACGGATTCCTTTAAGGAAGCGTCGCAGGCAAGGAACAGACCGTCGTCGAGCACAATGCCGTTTCCCCAGCTGCTGATATCTTCCAGAATAATATACTTGTAGGTGGGCTCTAACATCAAATAACCATAACCCTGATACAGAGGCTTAGAGGTAGATTCGCCGGTTACGGCGCCCTTTAAAGCTTTTCCGAGGAAGTCACCGACGCCCCTTACGCCGGAGGTCATCTGTACATTGCCTGCGAACCACTGCATGGCGCCTGCCTGAGTTTTTACGGCATTGCCGTTTAAAATACAGAGAACCTGACGTCTTCTGTAATTCATTTCGTGCATGAAGTAAGCCGTGGAAGCGTTGTATGGAGATACGCTTAAATCCTTCTGATGCTCATAAACGATATAAGGACCTGCCTGGGCAATCTGGAGCATGTTAGGATTGTTTTGAAAATTGTTTAATTGAATCATGTTTTCCCCCCTGAATGGTTTTTCCGCTTTTGTTATACCGCAGGGCGTAAACCCGGACGGTGCGGATTGATATGTACTTGATTATTATATAAAATAGGGGCAAAATAGTCAAACCGTGAGTACCCTCTGACGTTTCTGCTACATGAGTACCCTCTGACGTTTCTGTTTACCCGCACAAATTTTTTGATGTTTTCAATTCGGACTGGGAATCTGATTTAGAATGGAGTATACTGAATGTCGGGTTAGTCTGAATGAAATAGCAGGAGGATAAAAATAAGATGTTAAAGAGAAAGACCGGGATGCTGATAGCGCTGTTCTTAAGTCTGATCCTCGCAGGAGGAATACTTGGAGGCTGTGCCGGCTCGGAGAAAGCTTCGTCAGGTGATCCTCAGACAGCAGAAAACGAGGAAATGAATGCGCAGGAAAACGCTGCCGATATAGAAGATCCCTTGGAAGAGGGAGAATCCGATGCGGATCATAGTGAGGAGAGCGAAGTATATGGCTTTCATGTGGACGCAACCAAGCTGACGGATGCAAACGGGAACGAGTTTATTATGCGCGGCGTGAATCATGCGCATGCATGGTACAGCAATGACGACGTAAAAGCGCTTGACGGGATTGCGGCAACCGGCGCGAACAGTGTACGTTTGGTACTGTCTGATGGGGAGGAGTACAATAAGGATTCCGCAGACATGGTAGCAGCGCTGATTACCAGATGCAGAACACTTCATATGGTTGCGGTACTTGAGGTTCATGACGGAACCGGCAGTAATGATCCCGCAATGATAGAGGCGGCAACGGATTTCTGGATCGGAGTAAAGGATGCCTTGATTGGAAATGAAGCATACGCCATTGTGAATATTGTGAATGAATGGCAGGGTTCCTATAGCAGGAGTACGTATGAGGAGACTTACTGCCAGGCGGTAGCAAAGCTCAGGGAAGCCGGAATTCAGAATACGATTATGATCGATGCAGCAGGCTGGGGACAGAATCCGAAGAGCATTGTGGAATGTGGTCAGAATATTCTGGCGGCGGATCCGCTTTCCAATACCATGTTTTCAATTCATATGTACGGAACTGCCGGAAAGGATGCGGAGACGATCAAAGCCGGAATCGACAGCGTCAGAGAGCTTGGTCTTTGTGTCTGTGTCGGAGAATTCGGATGGAACCACTCGGACGGCGACGTCGATGAGGATTATATCATGCAGTACTGCAGTGAAATCGGCGTGGGATACCTTGCATGGTCCTGGAAAGGAAATGGGGGCGGCGTGGAATATCTGGATATGACAAGCGACTGGTCGGGAGAAAATCTGAGCGCGGAATGGGGCGATAAGGTTGTGAATGGACCTTATGGCATCCGTAATACCTCAGTGATCTGCAGCGTTTTTGAAGAATAAGAAAAAATTGAGTGCCGAAGGAGCATAAATAAGAAAATGAAACGAACAAAGAATTCCCAGGGGAAGGGACTGAATATTATCATTGTGGGCTGCGGTAAGGTCGGTGCAACATTGATAGAACAGCTGGGAAAAGAAGGACATGATATTACAATCATTGACAAGAATCCGCAGAAGATTCAGGAAATGGCGAATTTGTACGATGTTATGGGGCTGGTCGGAAACGGGGCAAGCTACAGCGTACAGATGGAGGCAGGGATCGAAAATACGGACCTGATCATTGCCGTTACGGATTCGGATGAACTGAATCTGTTATGCTGTACCGTTGCCAAAAGAGTCGGTAACTGTGCTGCAATCGCCAGAGTCCGTACGCCGGATTACAGCAAGGAAGCGGGATATCTGCAGGAAAAGCTCGGCCTTGCCATGATTATTAATCCTGAGATGGAGGCAGCCAAAGAGGCCTCCCGTATTCTGTACCTGCCGACTGCGCTTGAGGTCAATTCCTTTGCCCATGGACAGGCGGAGCTGATTAAATTTAAGGTGCCCGAGGGAAATGTTCTGGACGGAATGATCATTTGCAATATGGACAGAAGTGATGCGGAAAACATTCTGATTTGTGCAATTGAACGTGAAGGAGCGGTGTATATTCCTTCCGGAAACTTTCAGATGCACAAAGGAGATGTGATCTCCTTTGTGGCTTCCAGAAAAGTGGCAAAGAACTTTTTGGAGAAGATCGGATTTAAGACAACCCGGGTTAAGAATACGATGATTATCGGCGGGGGAAAAGCAGCGTATTATCTGGCAAAGCAGCTGATCAGTATGGGAATTTTCGTCAAAATTATCGAGAGCAGCCGTACACGATGTGAGGAACTGAGCGTTTTACTGCCGCAGGCGATTATCATTAACGGGGACGGTACGGATCAGGAGCTGTTAAAAGAAGAAGGAATCGAATATGCGGAATCCTTTGTACCGTTAACGGGGATTGATGAAGAAAATATCCTGCTGACCCTTTATGCAAGACAGGTTTCCAACGCTAAGGTTATTACCAAGATTAATCATATTAATTTCAAGGATGTAATCAGCAGACTGGATCTGGGCAGCGTTGTATATCCGAGGTATATTACGGCGGAAGCAATTATCGCGTATGTCCGCGCAAAAAAGAATTCCATGAACAGCAACATCGAAACACTGTACCATATGTTTGATCACAGAGTGGAAGCCATTGAATTTCGTGTGGATGAGAAATCCGCCGCAACGGGGATTCCGCTGAAGGATCTTTCGTTGAAAGAGAATTTACTGATCTCTTTTATCAGCAGGAAGGGTACGATACTCATTCCAAGCGGTAATGACAGCATTCAGGTGGGCGATACGGTTATGATTGTTACCACGCATACAGGGTTCCATGATATTCAGGATATCTTAAGGTAACGGAGGAAGATCATGAACAGTTCGATTATTCGTTGTATATTGGGATATGTACTGAAAATGGAAGCGGCGCTGCTGTTGCTGCCCTGCCTGGCAGCGATCCTTTATCAGGAAAAGGAAGGCTTTTATTATCTCGCAGTAGCTGCAATCTGTCTTCTCATCGGCACCCTGATGACATTAAAGAAACCGGTAAACCATGTATTTTATCTGAAGGAAGGATGTATGGCAACTTCGCTCAGCTGGATTTTTATGAGCTTTTTCGGATGTCTTCCTTTTTATCTGAGCAGAGAGATTCCTTCTTTTACAGATGCGTTATTTGAAACGATTTCCGGATTTACCACCACCGGAGCGAGTATTCTAAGTGATGTGGAGGCACTTTCCCACTGTGCGCTGATATGGAGAAGCTTTACACATTGGATCGGCGGTATGGGAGTGTTGGTATTTTTGCTTGCCATTGTTCCGCTCAGCGGCGGTTCCAATATTAATCTGATGCGTGCGGAAAGCCCGGGACCGTCGGTCGGAAAGCTGGTTCCGAAGGTCAGATATACCGCGCGGATTCTGTATCTGATATATCTGGGAATGACGGTGCTGCAGATTCTCCTGCTGCTCCTTGGAGGAATGCCGGTATTTGATGCGGTTGCAACAGCCTTTGGTACGGCGGGCACCGGAGGCTTCGGAATCAAAAATGACAGCATGATGAGCTATTCGCCCTATATTCAGTGGGTGACCACGATCTTCATGATCTTGTTTGGCGTGAATTTTAATGCCTATTATCTGCTGTTATTCAGAAAGTTTAAAAAAGCATTTGGTATGGAAGAGGTGCGGTATTATTTTCTCTTTATACTGGCTGCTACCGGAATTATTTTCTTTAATATTCTGGAAACCTCGGCCGGTATTTGGGATGCCTTGACGCATGCTTCTTTTCAGGTTTCTTCCATTATGACCAGTACGGGCTTTGCTACCGCTGATTTTGATCTGTGGCCCCAGGCAAGTAAAACAGTGCTGATGCTGCTCATGTTTATCGGCGCCTGTGCCGGAAGCACCGGAGGCGGAATTAAGGTATCCAGATGCGTTGTTATGGTCAAAACCGTATTCAAAGAGCTGAACTCCTATATCCACCCGAAGATTATCAAGAAGATTAAGCTTGAAGATAAGCCTGTGGAGCATGAGGTTGTACGTTCCATTAATGTATATTTTATTACCTTCTGTATTTTGTTTGCATTATCGGTATTTTTGATTTCCTTTGACGGGAAAGGACTGGTCACGAATTTTAGCGCGGTACTGGCTACGATCAATAATATCGGACCGGGATTTGAAATGGTGGGACCTACCAGTAATTTTGGCTTATTCAGCGTATTTTCCAAATTCGTGCTGATGTTTGACATGTTAGCGGGAAGACTGGAACTGTTTCCACTGCTTTTGCTGTTCCATCCGAATATGTGGAAGGATTTCTTTACGAAGAGAATCGGGGCGCGTAAAAAAGAAAATGCATAGGGAATCGGTCGGTAAAACAAAAATGATGAGGGAATGCGAAGGGTCTGTGTGCGGCCTTTGGCATGGAGGATTTGAATGGAAGAATTTCAGAAGAAGAATCAAAAGGAAGTAAAGCAGAAAAAGAAAGAAAAGGCAGATTTCCTTACGAAGCAGGCAATTCATTTGGGTATGGATAAGCGGATCGTGAAAAGCCTGCTGGAAATGGGGTTTGAAAATCTGACTCCAATTCAGGAGCAGACTATTCCGCTTTTGCTGAACGGAAGGGATGTGATCGGTCAGGCACAGACGGGGACCGGAAAGACTGCCGCTTTCGGGATTCCGCTGCTCCAGAATACGGACCCTGAGAACAGGAATATTCAGGCGATTGTACTATGTCCGACCAGAGAGCTTGCAATTCAGGCGGCGGAGGAACTTAGAAGGTTTGCCAAATACATGCATGGAATCAAGGTGCTTCCTGTTTACGGAGGACAGAATATTACAAGGCAGATCCAGCTGTTAAAAAATGTGCAGATTGTTGTGGGAACGCCGGGACGCGTTATGGATCATATGCGCAGACATACGATCAGGCTGGGAAATATCCGGACGGTTGTATTGGATGAGGCGGATGAGATGCTGAATATGGGCTTTCGAGAGGATATCGAGAGCATATTAAAGGATGTACCGGCTGAGCGTCAGACAGCCTTATTTTCTGCAACCATGCCTCAGCCGATTTTGGATATTACCCACACGTATCAAAAGTCCGATGCGGATTATGTGAGAGTTACGCCCAAAGAGCTGACAATTCCTCTGGTAAAGCAATATTACTATGAGGTGCGGCGTGAATATAAGGAAGAAGCAACTGCGAGACTGCTCGATTATGCGAATCCGAAGCGCAGTCTGATCTTTTGCAATACAAAAAAAATGGTGGATGATCTTGCCAAAGACCTGAAGGAAAGAGGATATCAGGTGGAAGGGCTTCACGGAGATTTGACACAGGCACAAAGGGACCGCGTCATGAACGGATTTCGCAAGGGAGCCGTTGAAATCCTGATTGCAACGGATGTGGCGGCCAGGGGCATTGATGTGGATGACGTGGAGGTCGTAATTAACTATGATGTACCTCAGGATAACGAATACTATGTCCATAGAATCGGAAGGACAGGGCGCGCAGGGAAAAACGGAAGCTCTTATACGCTGGTTTCCGGCAGGGATCGATACAGAATCCGTGATATTGAACGCATGTGTCGTACACATATTGAGGAACGGAAATTGCCGTCTGCCGGAGATGTTATACATGCAAGGGCGGAAAAAGTGCTTGCACAGGTAATGGACGTTTACCGCAGCCGGGAGCTGGACGGAGTGATCCCCCTGATCGAGGAAACACTGAAGAAGGAAGAAATTACGCCGCTTGCACTGGCGGCTGCATTTTTAAAACTCCATATGGGTGAAGAACCGGAAGAAATCCCGGAAATTAGCCGCAGCAGCAGAAACGGAAGGCGTTACGGCAGGGATAAATGGGAAGAAAGAGACCGGACAGCAGCCGGAGGAAAAGACAAGCAGAGGCGTGACGGCGGCCGTGCTGACAGAAAGAAAAAAACTACCGGAAGGCCGCAGGAAAGCAAAAGCGGCAAGGGCGGTATCCGGGCTGAGGAAAGCAGAAGCGGCAAGGGCGGTATCCGAACCGAGGAGAACAGAACCCGCAAAGTGCAGGCGGAAAAGAAAAAGCCCGTGGATGCTCAATCGGACAAAGCGGGCGGAAAACGAAAGAGACATGATCATTCCGGAGAACATGGAAAGCGGCAGAAGTTGATTACAGGAGAGAATAAAGATTACGGCTATGACACGGACGATACTTTTTACCGGAGAGGAGAGCATCTGCCGGGACATGCTCTGGAAATCAAGATGAAAGAGCCTGAACGCGAAAAACGTGCGGAGTCGAGAAAGAGCGGTTTTCTTTTTTTTCAGAAAAAATCATAATCATCATAAATAATTGCCTATAGAAAGATAGTGTGAAAAATCACATTGATATGCTGATTTTTCACACAGCTATTTGTGCAGGAGCGTCACAAATAGCCCTGATGGCAGACGGGAAACCGCTTTCGCGGATTTCCCGCCGCCCCATTGCTGCCGCTCCGGAAGGGGGATTAGTGTGAAAAATCACATTGATATGCTGATTTTTCACACAGCTATTTGT
>CAYTIH010000038.1:0-24586 GCA_964437825.1 uncultured Clostridium sp.
CCCACGGTGCAGTAGCATCTCTTGCTTCTGTATCCAAGCTTCCTTTCAACGATGCACAGGACGGTATCTCCAATACCTTCTCCATCATTCCTGGAGCTCTCGGAAAAGAAGATCAGGTATTTGCAGGCGATATTGAAATTGATCTGAATAAATAATCTTCTGATCAGAAATAACTTCCGGAATATGGATTTCCATATTCCGGAATTGTAAAGGATTTGATTCTATGGACGAAAACCAAATGATAAATGATCTCATTGCACAATTGGATGCCGGAATGACAAAAGGTACAGGGCATGTCAACGTAGATGTGGATGAGACGCTGAATCATTCCAAATCTGTGGAAACCATGGGCTGCGTTGACTGCTCCAAAAATGCATTTGCATGCAGCATCCCGACCATGCAGGAAGGGCTGGATGATTTTCACAATGATAAGAAATAGTACCAAGTCGTAAGGACAAAATTTAAAGGAGGATATTACCATGGCAGAAAATACAGCTCAGGTAGAAAACTTAGTAAACTTATTAGATGGTTACGCTACAAAGGGCGGACATCATCTGAATGTAAACGTATTAAACAGAGATACCTTACTCGATGCTCAGAAGCATCCTGAAAATTATCCTCAGTTAACGATCCGTGTATCCGGATATGCAGTAAATTTCGTTAAGTTAACTCCGGAACAGCAGGCGGATGTTATCTCCCGTACATTCCACGAATCTATCTAATTAAGGATAAAGAAACACAATGGTCCCCGGTGAGTTATCTCCGGGGACTTTGTTTCCTGCCAACTATTATCAGAAAGGATACAGCTTATGAGCGGAAGAATACATTCTCTGGAAAGCTTCGGAACCGTTGACGGACCCGGAACAAGATTTGTCGTATTCGTTCAGGGTTGTCCGATGAGATGCGCTTATTGCCACAATCCGGATACCTGGGAAATGAACGGCGGCACCATCATGGAAGTTTCGGAAATATTGGAGCAATACGAACGCAATAAGGACTTTTATACGAAGGGCGGCATTACAGTTACCGGCGGAGAGCCCCTGATGCAGCCGGATTTCTTAATCGAGCTTTTTACCGAATGCAAAAAGAAGAATATCCACACCTGTATTGATACCTCCGGCATTGCTTTCAAGCCGGGAAATACGGCATTTCTTGAAAAAATGGATCGTTTAATGCCGTTAACCGATCTGGTTATGTTGGATATCAAGCATATTGATCCCGAAAAGCACAAAGAGCTTACCAGTCAGCCTAACGACGGTATTCTTGCTTTTGCCGAATATCTTTCGGAGAAGCATGTGGATACCTGGATTCGCCATGTCGTCGTTCCGGGCATCACCGATGATCCCGTCTATCTGGAAAAACTCGGATACTTTATCGGCGGACTAAGCAGTCTGAAAGCATTGGATGTACTTCCCTACCATACAATGGGGAAGCCTAAATACGAAAAGCTTGGCATGGAATACAAATTGAAGGACGTTCCGGCCATGTCAAAAGAGAAAGCCATTGAGTGTAAGCAGGTGATTCTGGACGGCATTAAAAAACGCAGAGCAGAGCTTGCGGAAACGAATCGATCATAAAATGATCCGTTTTGCTTTATTTTGTTTTCCCTTATTTGGTCTTGTAACAGAACACCTTTTGTATTAGAATAATGTCAGTATGATTATATTTTAACAATATAATATAACACTATTTAAGGAGGATACAATTATGGCACGTGTAATTAGTGATGCTTGTGTAGCTTGTGGTGCATGCGAGTCTACCTGTCCTGTTGGTGCAATCAGCATGGGCGACGGGAAATTCGAAGTAGATGCAGACAAGTGTATCGATTGCGGCGCTTGTGAAGGCGGATGCCCTACAGGAGCTATTTCTCAGGCTTAGATTGAAAACTAAGCTCAAGAGATCCGTAAAGAAGAACCCCGGTATTACACTCCGGGGGTTCTTCTTTTATTTTCCATCAGTAATTCCTTATCTCTTTCCGCTTTTGTTTTCTTATTTCTGCGTTTCTCCCTTCCTCTTTTCTTGACATCACTCTTTTCCGTTTCCTGTGCTTCCTGCTTGTTTTCCGCCTCACACGATCCTGTTTTTCCGGCTTCCGCTTCTTCGTTATTCTTCTGAAAAAGGCTTTTTCTGCCTGATTTCAGTCTCAAAAGCTCATCCACTCTTTTAAAATGTTCTTCTTCACGCTGTTCCTGCATCCGAAACTGATAATCCATTTCCTTAGATACCGTTTCGACAACACATTTTTTCATTTCCAGCATCATTTCCTTATTTTCTTTTTTCACAGCCTGTCCCACCATCTGTTGCAGCATCATACATAGTTTAAGCGCTTTTTCCTGCCTGTCCTCCTCATGATCCTTGACCTGAATTCGCATAAGCTCGTCCCCGGGCGCATACAAATATCGCTTTCCCTCATCCTGCCCTGATTGTTCTTTACAATCCAAAAGCTCAATATTTCCTTCTTCCTGCACTTTCTCATTTTGGCCTTGTTCCCGCTCTGCCCGTTCTTCATATCCTTTATCAGGATTTCCTGCTTTCGCCCAATCCTCCGCTTTATGTATTCTGGCGCGAATTGCCCGCAGCTGCAGGCCCTCTTTCTTCAGTTCCTTAATATACAGGAAACGGTTTAAATCCTCCTCGGTATACAGTCTGTGTCCTTGCTTATTGCGTTCTATGGGAAGCTTTAGTTCATCCTCCCAATAACGCAGCACATGGCTTTCCACATTCACCTTTTTTGCAGCATCCGTGATTTGATAGTATTTCATGATGAATCCTCCTTTTACATTTTAAATGATGATAGATAATTGCCTATTTCAATGAGCTAAAAAAAAAGAGAACACCTATTTCCGTGTTCTCTTTCGTAATTTATGACGCATAACCCGCAAATACTTCTGATCGGCAATGCATCCCTTATCCTCTGTACCACTCGCCTCATACCGCCTCGGACAGCCCGGCATGGAAGCTTCTTTTCCATCGTGAATTGTTCTATTGTTTATTCCGCTCTATTGCGATAATCGTTTTTCTCCAAGTTGGCGAACTTTGTAAATTCCGGCAGCCACACCAGATTAACCGTTCCGATCGGACCGTTTCTCTGCTTGGCAACAATGATTTCCGCAATTCCTTTCATATCGGAATCCTTGTTATAATAATCATCGCGGTAAATGAACATAACCACATCAGCATCCTGCTCAATCGCACCGGACTCACGCAAATCCGACAGCATCGGTCTGTGATCCGGCCTCTGTTCTACCGCGCGGCTCAGCTGTGACAACGCCAAAACCGGAACCTGCAGTTCTCTGGCAAGCGCCTTCAAGGATCTGGAAATCTCTGATATCTCCTGCTGACGCGAATCGATCCTGCCGTTTCCGCTCATTAACTGCAAATAATCAATGATAACCATTTTCAGATCATGCTCCAGCTTGTATTTCCTGCATTTACTTCTCAGCTCGGGAACAGTAATGCCCGGAGTATCGTCAATGATCAGGTTTGATTTCCCGATCACGGCAGCGCTTTCAATTAACTTCTCCCAGTCATTATCATCCAGTCTGCCCGTCCTGAGTTTCTGGGCGTCCACCCTTGACTCCAAAGAAAACAGACGGTTTACCAGCTGTTCCTTTGACATTTCCAGACTGAAAATCGCTACAGTCTGATTGGAATGGAATGCGACATATTCCGCAATATTCAAAACGAACGCCGTTTTCCCCATAGAAGGTCTGGCCGCGATTAACACCAGATCGGAGGGCTGCATACCTGCCGTTCTGTAATCCAGATCAACAAAGCCCGTCGCAATACCGGTAACCGCTCCTCCGTTATGGGAAGCAGCCTCAATATTTTTCAGTGCATTTGCCACCACCTGACGAATCGGTACGAAATCCTCTTTGTTTCTGTACTGTACCAGATTAAAGATCTTCTTTTCCGTATCGGCCAGAATATTTTCTATTGATTCCTTACCGACATAGCAGGTATTGGCAATTTCCTCATTGGTCTTGATCAACCGCCGCAGCAGTGCTTTTTCTGAAACGATATTCGCATAATGCTTTACATTTGCCGAGGTCGGAACCATCTCAAGAATATCCTTGATAAACTCCAGACTGCTGACCTCGGGAGGCACGTCCTTTTCCTTCAGACGATTCTGAAGTGTAATCATATCCACCGGTTTTGCCTCGTTATGCAGCTCCACCATTGCTTCGAATACAATTCCATACTGTCTGCCGTAAAAATCATCCCCCGTCAATATTTCAGAGGCGACCACGATTGCATCGTTATCAATGAGCATCGCTCCAATCACTGATTGTTCAGCTTCTATATTATGGGGCAGTACCCTCTTTAACAGGGCTTCATCCAGTTCTGCCATTTCCCTTCCTCCGCTTTTTGATCTCAGGCCTGTGTTACCTCAACCTTCAGAGTTGCCGTAACCTGAGGATGCAGCTTGATCGGAACCTCATGGGTTCCAAAGGTCTTAATAGCATCCTTTAACACAATTTTCTTTTTATCCAGATCATAACCGAACTGATCCTTTGCGGCCTGCGCAATCTCCTTACCGGTTACAGAACCGAATACCTTTCCGCCTTCTCCTGCTTTAATGGAAACTTTGATGGTTTTGGTTTCGATTTCCTCCTGAAAGGACTTTGCATTTGCCAGATTTTCTGCTGCAATCTTATCCTGATTCGCTTTCTGAAGTTTCAGATCATTTAAATTTGCATTGCTTGCTTCTATTCCGATCTTCTTTGGCAGGATAAAATTACGTGCATAACCGTCATTTACGGTTACAATTTCACCCTTTTTGCCTAATGCTTTCACGTCCTGTAATAAAATAATTTTCATTAAATGTCACCTTCTTTTATCATATTATTCAGAGTCTCCTTAAGCCGTCTGATTGCCTCCTGAATATCAACGTTCTCAAGCTGCGCGCCTGCAATATTCATATGACCTCCGCCGCCGAGCTTTTCCATGATAATCTGCACATTAACCTCATCAATGGACCTCGCACTGATATAGATCATGTTCTGATATTCGGTGCATACAAAGCTTGCCTTAATACCGATGATGTTCAGCAGCTCGTTGGCCGCCTGTGCGCCAATGACTGTGGGACTCTCCAGCCCCTGTGCCGGACAGGTTGAAATCGCATATGCATCATGGAAAATCTCCGCCTGTCTGACAGCCTCTGCCTTCGCCTTATATTCCATGGCGTCCTCACGGAACATCTTGCGAACTCTTGTTACGTCCGCGCCGTTTCTGCGAAGGAACGCTGCCGCCTCAAAGGTTCTGACACCGGTTTTGCTCATAAAATTATTGGTATCAATCATAATTCCGGAATACAAACAGTCCGCCTCCACGCTGCGCACCTTTACTCCGTCTCCTACATACTGCAAAATCTCCGCCACCATTTCACACGCACTGGAAGCATAAGGCTCCACATAGGATAATGTGGCGTTTTCAATCACTTCCGCTCCCTGTCTGTGATGATCGAGGACTACAATGGACTTACAGAAATGAAGTAATTCGGGGCACTCCGTAATACTGGGCTTATTTACATCAACAATGACAAGCACGCTGTTGCTTCCGGCTTTTTCAAGCGCTTGGCTGCTTGTCAGAATCGTATCCCCTTCATAATCCGGCTGACTCGTAAAACGCTCCACAATCGGCTTTAAAGAGGTGGTAACGTCATTCAGTACAATATATGCCTTCCGTTCAAGCGCCTTGGCGATACAAGTGATTCCGACCGCCGCGCCAAAGCTGTCCACATCAGCAAGCCTGTGTCCCATAACAATGACCTGATCCTTTGTGCTGATGATTTCCTTTAATGCATGCGCCTTTACACGCGCCTTTACACGGGTATTTTTCTCAACCTGTTGGCTCTTTCCTCCATAATAAGAAACTTTTTCCGGTGTTTTTACTACAGCCTGGTCGCCGCCGCGCCCAAGCGCCAAATCAATCGCAATTCTGGAAAATTCATAATTCTGCGCATAGGTCAGTCCGTCCAGACCGATCCCGATGCTTAAGGTAACCGCCATCTCATTTCCAATATTAACGGTTTTTACATCCTCCAGCAGATCAAATTTCATTTCCTTAAGCTGCTGTACGGACTTTTTTCTCAGTACCACCAGATACTTGTCCTTCTCCAGTTTTTTTACGATTCCGTCCAGCGCGGAGAAATATTTATTGATTTTCCTTTCAATCAGGGCGATCAACAGGGAGCGTCTGACTTCTTCTATGCTTTCCAGTGCCTCATCGTAATTGTCAAGGTAAACCATGCCTACAGCCAGAGATTGATTGTCATTTTCCTGCAATGCAATCTGCAGGGCAGTCTCATCAAACAGATAGATCGCAATCAGATAGCCGTCATAATCCTTACCGGAGACGATATCGCTGTTTTCCACCATCTCCTTCAGGGAAATTTTCTTCATTTTGGCCTGATAAACACTGCCTTCATATTCTATGGTTTCCTGGGCTGCATCCTCGGCTCCCGGCAGCTTATCCTTGGTCAGCGTCGGGAACAACGTTGTAATGGATTTTTTATATCCTTTCTCCTTATGTATAATTTCTTCAAAGCATGCGTTCGTCCATATGATCTTTCCGTTCTCATCCAAAAGCGCATGGGGCAGCTCCAAATCTCTGAGCAGGCGCTTTTGAATCTGCCCGTACTGAGTCGCAAAGCTGACCAGCTCATTCATGATAATGGGCTTATTATAACTCATCAAAAGCAGAACAATCATAAAGTAAACCACAACAAAAGCAGAAAGCAATATTCCCGAGCCGATGTTTACAAAATAAATACTAATATTAATCAAGACCAGCAAAACCCCAAGTAATAGGGTTGATTGCAGATAGGTCCTTAAACGGCCCTTCAGCCGTATCTTACTGTTGTTACTCATGTTTAACCCTCTTTGTACATCAGGTAAATCTCGATATGCATCATTTCTCAGATTCCCAATCTGTCGATATTATAACATTTTCCTTCAAGAAGTTCCATACCCATCATATGGGGTTTATCGCGTTTCCCGATACAAGAAACGGATTCGAAAAACACGCTTTGCGGGTTTAGCCGGTGATCGCGGCAGCCGCCGCGTGATTGGCTCGCTGCCCGCGTAAACAAACAGACCAACTACCCATAAGGATAATTGGTCTGTTTTTGTGCAAATCAGAATTAATCCTGTGTATATGGCATCAGCGCTACGTGTCTTGCACGCTTAATCGCTACGGTTAATGCTCTCTGATGCTTTGCACAGTTTCCGGTAATTCTTCTCGGAAGAATCTTACCTCTCTCGGATACGTATCTCTTTAATTTAGCTGTATCCTTGTAATCGATTACATTATCTTTTCCACAGAATACACAAACTTTCTTTCTTCTGTGAAGGCCTCCGCGTCTCTTCATAGGAGCGTCGGTCTTGTCAGCTGCTTTATTGTAAGCCATTGTAAAGCCTCCTATCTAAAAAATGCTGCTCAACTTAGTTAAACGGCAATTCCTCATCAATTCCGTCCGGAATATTCATGAAGCCATCGCCTGCAGGTACCGGAGCTTCCCGTCTTGCTCCCGCGGCATAATCCCCGTCACCGCCGGAGGATGCATTCTTGCTCTCGGCAAATTCCTGTTCTTCCACAACGACTTCCGTGGTATACACTCTCACACCATCCTTATTGGTATAGCTTCCGGTTTGAATCCGCCCGGAAATGGCTATTTTGGTGCCTTTATGCAAATACTTTTCAGCGAATTCGGCTGCTTTTCCGAAGGATACACAGTTAATAAAATCGGCTGAATTCTCATCTCCGTTATTACGATTAAATCTACGGTCAACAGCAAGTGTATATCTGGCAATCGCCAATGCATTTTCACCCTGAGAATATCTCACCTCGGGATCTCTGGTCAAACGTCCCATAAGAATAACTTTATTCATACTCTTCTCGCTTTCTTTATGCTCCCTGTTTTACGCACAAAAATCTGATGACGTTTTCCATAATACGAACGTTGTTTTCAACCTGTACCGGAACAGTTGCATCTGCATCAAACTGGATGAAATAATAGAAGCCCTCTTTCATATGACGAATATCATATGCAAGTCTCTTCTTTCCCCAATCATCAACATTTGTAACTTGTCCGCCGAATCTTTCGATATAGCCTTTACATTTCTCAATCGTAGCGGCTCTCTCGTCATCTTCGACTTTCGCACTTACAACAACGCATAATTCATACTTGTTCATGCTCTTCGTTACCTCCTTTTGGTCTCTGGCCCCTTTACGAAAAAGGAGCAAGGAAAAATTATATATCACGGACTTTTAGGATACCATAAGTCCCCTGTAAAATCAAGCTTTTTCTCTGATTTCCCGGACATTTTTTTCCAATGCCGGACGTGCGATCATAATCTGATGACCGCAGCCGCAGCATTTCAGCCTGAAGTCTGCTCCGCTTCTCAAAACCTCCCATTCCTGGCTGCCGCAGGGATGCTTTTTTTTCAATTTCACAATATTACCCACTTGAATGTTCATCCGCACATATTCCTTTCGCAAATCCTTCCGCCGCAGATCACACCTGAATCTGTGATAATACCTCCCCGATACTGCCCTGAATCACCAGATCCGCCGCTGCATCCCTGCCTGTTGCGGATTTGTTGATCAGTACCAGCTTTCGGCCTTGATAATAATCAATCAGCCCTGCCGCAGGATAAACAACTAAAGATGTCCCTCCAATGATCAGCATATCCGCCTCGCTGATACAGCGTACCGCTTCCGAAAGAATGGACTGATCCAGGCCTTCTTCGTACAATACCACATCGGGTTTCACAGGTCCTGCACAGGCGTCGCATTTCGGCGCCCCGGACGCGGCCTTCATATACTGCGCGTCAAAAAATTTTCCGCATTTCTCGCAATAATTGCGCAGCACGCTTCCGTGAAGCTCCAGTACCTTTTTACTGCCCGCCGCCTGATGCAGTCCGTCAATATTCTGCGTTACCACTGCCTTTAATTTTCCCGCCTGCTCAAGCTCCGCAAGTTTTCGGTGCGCCGCATTCGGCTTTGCATCCAGACATAGCATTTTGTCATGATAAAAACGATAAAATTCCTCCGGCCGATTCCGATAAAATGTGTGGCTTAAAATCGTTTCCGGCGGATAGTCATACTTTTGGTTATAAAGCCCGTCCACGCTTCGAAAATCGGGAATTCCGCTTTCTGTGGATACGCCCGCTCCGCCAAAAAACACAATATTGCTGCTTTCGTTTATCCAGCTTTGTAAAACCGCTATTTTTTCATTCCCCATATGACCGTTTTCCCCCTTACCCTGTCTGCTGCCGCTTCGCATCGCTTGTTTTTCTTTTGCGGTTATCTTCGCGGTTATTTATCCAGCATAATTCTGACAATCTCCTTATCGGTCTGCTTCATGCCTTCTTTTCCCAGACGTCCGACATTCCTGATCGTTGCCTCCACACCGTCATTTACGATGCCGTCTCCGTATTTAAACTCCTGACCGTTCTTATACATATGATAGCCAAGGATTCCGGCCTCCACACTGGATGCAATCTTGGCCGCACAGGAGGCCTTTGCTCCGTCACAGATGATACCCGAAACAATCGCAACGGAATTGATCAGCGTATGCGCCAGTTCTTCATAACCGCCTCCATACAGGTAAGCAATTCCGCAGCCCGCCGCACATCCGGCGCTGACCGCACCGCAATACGCCGACAGGCGTCCGATTCCTGCTTTTTCATGAATCGCTACCAGATTGGAAACCGCAAGCGCCCGGTACAGCTTTTCCTTCGGGACTGCCAGCTCCTTTGCATACTCGATCACAGGCACGGATACGGTGATTCCCTGATTTCCGCTTCCGGAATTGATGATGACGGGAAGCTCACAGCCGCTCATACGTGCATCGGAACCGGCCGCGGCTTTGGCAATTGCGCGATTGCGCACATCACCGCCGTAGTATTTCAACAGCGTAGACCCGATATTGGCCCCGTAATCACCAAGAAGCCCCTCCTCCGAAATCACCGTGTTATATTGAATCTGCGGATCCAAAATCGGCTTAATATCGGAAAGATCACAGGTGTCGGCAAACGCTATGATATCCTCCAGGTTAAGCAGGCTCTTGTCTGCCAGTCCTTCTTCCGTTTCTTCCTCCACAATTCCAAGCTCGAGCTTTTTTTGCATATCCGTAGAAAAAAGCTCGCTTCCGTTTTTTTCGATATAGATAATATTGGTATGATACTGGCTGATTCTGACTTTTGCCTGTTCCTCTCCGCAATACAATACCATAATGATATCGAAGGTTACATCATGATCCAGCGCCGCAACCTCGATAGGCACCTCCTTTATAAACCGCTTGATTTGCTCCTTTTGCTGCCCGTGAATCTCTGCAATTACTTCCAGCTCTTTATCAGCCTTACCTCCGATGATGCCGGCTGCCGCTGCCGCTTCAATCCCCTTAAGTCCGTCCGTATTCGGAACGACCACGCTTTTTACATTTTTGATAATGTTATTACTGACAAATACTTCCACCCGGTCCGGCATCCGGCCCAGCACCTCTCTTGCCTTCGCCGCAGCATATGCAATTGCAATCGGCTCCGTGCACCCCATTGCCGGTACGAGTTCTTCTTTTAAAATCTGCACATATGTATGATATCTTTTGTCCGTCTTTTCCATATTCGCTGTCCTTCCCATACCTGATGTGATTCTGTCTTTATACGCATTCTGTCTTATGATTTCCGTCTGTTTCTCCGCCGGATATGGTTTACACAAACTGCATACCACCGTTTACATTGATAACCTCACCCGTAATGTAACTGCTCAAATCGGACGCAAGGAAAAGAACTGCGCCTGCAATATCCTCATCCCTTCCGATTCTCTTTAATGCCAGTCCGGATAAGTATTTTTCCCTGCCGGCCTCTATTCTTTCATGCGTCATAGGCGTATCCGTAATGCCGGGAGCCACAGCATTCACGCGGATATGAGATCCTCCCAGATCCAGCGCCAGTCCTCTGGTCAAAGATACCACTGCTCCTTTGGTTGCAGAATATCCCGTATAATGGAGGCACCCCGAAAACGCATCGATGGAGGATAGATTAATGATACTGCCCCCGCCATTCTGAATCAGATAAGGCACTGTCGCATGGATAACGTGAATGATTCCCATAACATTCACGTCAAACATCTCCTGCCAGCTGCTTTCCAGTTCCAAAGACATGATATCCGTCTTTAAAAAAACAGCCGCATTATTGACCACCGTGTCCAGTCTTCCGTATTCGTCAATGACAGCGGCAATAAGCCTCTTTACCTGTTCTTCCTTAGACACATCGCAGGTCATATAACAGCAGCGTCCTCCTGCTTCTTTTACCAGCGCTGCCGTTTCCCTCAACGGTTCTTCCCGCCTTCCGGTAATATAAATCTGCGCATTCGCTTTTGCCATCATCACGGCGCAGGCTCTGCCGATGCCTCCTCCTGCACCTGTAATCAATACTGTTTTTCCCGTGAGCATACAGACTCCTTTCCGGGCGGTCAATTCCTCTCCCCGCCCCGCACATATTTCACCGATAATCACGCTCAATCTGCAAATTTGTATTTTACAATGGATTCCAGTATATCCACACAGGCATCCCTGCCAAACTTATCACTATTTAAAAACAAATGATAGTTGGTCGGATTCTTCCAATCCAGACCTCCGGTATAATATTTGTAATAATCCGCACGGTATTTATCCGTCTTTTCAATCAGTTTATTTGCTTCCTTTTCCGTTACGCTCATTTTACTCATCACGGAGTGAATACACGCCTTTCTGGGCGCATCTACATATACGCTTATCACATTATTATTGCCGCGAAGCACATAATCTGCACATTTTCCGACAATGATACAGGATTGGGTATCCGCCAGCATTTTAATGACCTCGGACTGCAGGGCGAACAGGTTATTGTCCGATGTGAAATCCTTATCCGCCGGTGATAATACATGGCTTCTCGGAATTGATGTAATTTCCTTTAGCAGATAGGATTTTTTCAGTTTCTCATCAGTCTGCGCAAAAATATTCATACTGATTCCGCTCTTTTCACTGGCCATCGTCAGAATTTCTCTTTCATAGCAGGGAATTCCCAGCCGTTCTCCCAGCTGTTCCCCGATATATTTTCCTCCGCTGCCAAATCCCCTTGCAATGGTTACTACAAACCTTTTCATCATAGCTCCTCCTTTTGCACACTATCCAAGCATTTCATTCCTCTGAAGTTTCATATAATGTGTATATGCTATCTGTGTTACAATCACGGTAATCACCGTTGACACGGATTCCGCAAAAAAAACGCCGTTCACGCCCATGAATACCGGAAGGATACACGCAATCGGTATCAGCAATAGAACCTTCCTCATAATTGCAAAAATAAACGAATATTTCGCATTTCCCATGGCAACAAACATATGCTGATTCAGCATTTGAATGCCAAAAAGCGGGCACTCCCAAAACGAGATCCTCAGTATCCCTTCGGATAACTCAATCAACGCAGCATCCTTGGTAAAAATGGCCGCCACAAGGCGGGGCGCAAACATAAAAAATACCCAGAAGGCTGTTGCAGAAATGATTCCCAGTATTTTCCCGTCCCGAACCGTCTCTGAGATCCTGTCATAATCTTTTGCTCCTTTGCAATATCCTACCATAGGCTGTGCTCCCTGAGTGATTCCCTGAAGCGGCATAAAAAATAGCTGCGACATACTGACAACAATCGTCAAGGCACTGATATACAAATCTCCGATATCCCCATATCCTTCATACCTACGAATCAGGCGGTTCAACACCACACCCATCAGGGATTCATTCGCCATAAACACAAAGGAGGATACCCCAAGCGCCAGAATACGTCTGACATAGGAGATTCTTAAAGCCATATATTTTATTTTAATTTTAACGCCGATCCTGTCTGAAAAGAACAAAAGCTGCATGACCCAGAGCGCAGAAATGATTTGCGCAATGACAGTTGCAATTGCAGCGCCCCGGATTCCCATATGTAATACGGAAATAAACAAAAAGTCCAAAAAAATATTCAAGAGTGCGCCGATTGCAATTGTCACGGTTCCGAGCGCCGTATGTCCCTGCGCATTGATAAAGGAATTCATACCGCCCGCAATCATTACCGCAGTGGAGCCAAGCACATAAATCCGCAAATAGGTCACGGCATAGGGCAGAATTTTATCCGACGCCCCGAACAGGATCAGCATGGGCCTTGCGAAAAAGAAACAAAATACCGTCAATGTTACTCCGATCAAAAGCAGCATCAAAAAGGCATTGGACTCAATTCTCGCAGCGTCCTCCTCCTTCTTTTCTCCAAGACTAATGGAAAGCAGCGGTGCGCCTCCCATGCCAACCAGCCAGGCGAACGCAGTGACCAGTGATATAATCGGAAAACAAATCCCCAGGCCGGACAGGGCAAGCGTTCCCTCGCCGCCCATATGTCCGATGAACATTCGATCGACAAGGTTATACAGTGCATTCAGCACCTGCGCCGCCACAGCAGGTATGGCAAGCTTCAGAAGCAGCGGAAACGTCTTATGCGTTCTAAGCTGCTCCTCCATATAACGATTTTCCATCCGAACCTCCTAACTCGTTACGATTCCGTTCGCTTCCTGAAACGCCGGTACCGCTTATCTTTCCCATGCATAGGAAGGATTCAGCGTAACGCTCCGCCCTCCGGATACCTCAATCGTAGTCCCGGTCATATATCCGGCTGCGTCACTGGCCAAAAATACCACCGGCTTTGCGATGTCCTCGGGCTCGGCCAGGCGGTGCAGCAGAATTCCCTGCCTGTTGTATTCGAGTTCCTCTTTGGATATATGCGCCTTTACAAGCGGCGTTAATGTAAACCCGGGCATCACACAGTTCACACGAATGTTCTCCGCACAATATTCTCCTGCCATAGTCTGGGTTAAATTTACGACAGCTGCCTTCATCGGACCGTACAGGGTACTTCGACCTGCGGAGGGACATCTGGCTGCCAGAGATGAAATATTTACAATGCTGCCGCCGTTTTCTTTCATATACCGATGCGCAGCCTGACATCCATACACTGCGGACTTAAAGCAGACATTCACAACGAAATCAATCTCCTCTTCCGTATAGTCATCACCGGCCTTCTTTCCCGTGGCTCCGACATTATTCACCCATACATCCATCCGTCCGAAATGCCGGTACACCTGTTCTGCAAAGGTATCAATATCCTCCGCTTTGGATGCATCTCCCGCACAGGCATACACCTCTCCGAATTCTTTCAATTCCTCCGCCGCCAGTTTTAACTCCGTCTCGTTTCTGGCTATGATCGCTACGCGTGCGCCTTCCTGTAAAAATTGTTTTGCAGCCGCATACCCGATTCCTTTACTGGCACCGGTGACCACTGCTGTTTTCCCCTTTAAATGTAAATCCATTTCCATACCTCCGCTATCAACAAACCTAATGCTTCAGGCTCCCAGATAGGCCGCCTGCACTTCCTGATTGACCAGCAAATCCCGACCTTTTCCGGTCAATGTAATTTTACCGTTTTCCATAACATATCCGCGATCCGCAATACTGAGTGCCATTGATGCATTCTGTTCAATGAGTAAAATGGTCTTCCCGTTATTACGAATCTTTAATATCAGTTCAAAAATTTCTTCCACAATAATGGGCGCAAGTCCCAGCGAGGGTTCATCCAGCATGATAATATCCGGGTCCATCATCATCCCTCTGGCTATGGCAAGCATCTGCTGCTCGCCGCCGGAAAGCGTACCGCCGTCCTGATTCATTCTTTCCTTTAACCTTGGAAATAAAGTATAAACTTCTTCAAACAGATCATTGATCTTCGCCTTTTTTAAGGAAGGATTTCCGAATGTCCCCGCCATCAGATTTTCCTTTACGGACAGTGCCTGAAAAATCCTTCTTCCCTCCGGAACATGGCACATGCCCATTTTTACAATTTTATGAGGCGCCATATTGGTGATGTCCTCTCCCTTAAACAGGATTTTCCCCGATTCCTTTTTTTTCAGATTGGAAACAGCGGTCAGCGTGGTTGTTTTTCCGGCGCCGTTGGAACCGATCAGGGTAATGATTTCGCCTTTATTTACCTCAAGACTGACATTCCGAAGCGCGCTTATATATCCGTAATTGACTACAAGATTTTCTATCTTCAGCATGATTTCGTCCCTCCTGCAGCAATGATTCCTTTCCCGAAATAAGCTTCCTTTACTTTATCATTATTTTTTACTTCTTCAGGCGTTCCCTCACAGATTTTCTGTCCAAAGTTCAAAACCAGAATTCTGTTACAGGAGTTCATAACGAACCTCATATCATGTTCGATTAAGGCAATGGTGTAACCGTCGGCATTCAGCATCTTGATAAACTCCATCAGGGAATCCGTTTCCTTTGGATTCATACCGGCCGCAGGCTCATCTAACAGGATAATCTGAGGCTTTACCGCAAGCGCTCTTGCGATTTCCACCTTCCGCTGGACACCATAGGAGAGATTTCCCGCCATCGTATCCGCATACTGATCCAAACCGACCTTTTGCAGAATCTCATATCCCTGCTCCCTGATATACTTTTCGTCTCTTTTGTACCTCGGTGTATGCAGGATCGCGTCAAACATATTCGTCTTTGTATTAATATGGGAGCCGATACTGATATTGTCAAGTACGCTCATATAATTGAACAGTTTTATATTCTGAAAGGTTCTGGCAATTCCCAAATGCGCAATCTTATCACACGGCATATTGGATATATTCTTCCCGTTTAAGTAGATAAAGCCTTCCGAAATGGTATAAAAACCGGTGCACATATTAAAAAAGGTGGTTTTTCCCGCACCGTTTGGCCCGATAATACCAAAGATATCTCCCTTATGTATGGTCATATCCACATGATCCACCGCAGTCAGTCCACCGAAAATCTTACTGACTCCTTTCGCTTCCAACAACGCTTCTGCCATGGGTTACGCCTCCCTTCCTTTTTCTGCTGGCGGCTCCGACTGCTTTACAGCAGCTGTCCTCAGACGCAGTAATTTTTTTCTTCCGCTTTTCGTTCCTGCCAGCTTGGAATTGGATGCACCTACAAGTCCCTGCGGTCTGATCCACATCATGGCAATAATAAGTACGGCGCAGGCTACAAAACGCCATACGCCAATGGGACGCAGCGTTTCAACAATCAGCTGATATACGGCAACTCCGACAAACGGTCCCGCCAACGTTCCCTGCCCGCCGATGACCAGCATGGCCAGAATATTAAAGCCTTCATCCAATGTGAAGTAAGTGGAATCAATATATCTGGTATAAGGTGCAAGCAGCGCGCCCGCAATGCCCGCCCAAAAAGCTCCATACATAAAGTTATAGATCTTATATTTCTTAATTTCAACGCCCAGGGACTTGGCCGCCATCTCATCCTCTCGAATGGAAAGCCATGCACGGCCGACTCTGGACTTCATAACACGTCTGGTACAGAACAGGAAAATCAGCACCACTACAATATAGATATAGTAATATTTGGACGCTCCGCTCATCTTCGTGCCAAACAGTACGGGGGACTTAATACCTTTAATTCCCATAGCGCCGCCGGTTACACTGGTCCAGTTCAGGGCAATCAAACGCATAACTTCGGAAAAACCGATCGTAATCATGGCAAGGAACATGCCCCTCATACGCAGCGCCGGCAGTGCAACGACCGCTCCCAGCAATGCCGCAACAATACCCGCGGGGATAATTGCAAGCCAGTAATTGACATGACAGGTCTGCATGAGAAGCGCCATTACATAAGCTCCCGCACAGTAAAAGCCCGCAATTCCAAAACACATCTGACCGCAGTATCCGTTAATGACATTTAATGCGCCCGCAATGATGAAATATCCGCACATGGTGCATACAATCGTCATTTTGGACTTGTTCAGAATCTGCGGTACAAACATGAGCGCCACTACAATTGCTGCAATAAACAAGCAGTAAAATTTGTGATATATCGTTTTGATCCGATGAAAGGCAGTACTGATCATGCTCTGGAACCTCCTCTCTTCTTTGCAAAGCCGGTAGGTTTCAATAACAACATAATAATCAAGAAGCCAAAGGAGAAAATATCACGATAGCTTGCAGAGGTAAATGCAATACCGAGATTCTCCATAATACCGATTACCACGCCTCCAAGTGCGGATAACGGAACATTCGTCAAACCACCCAATGTCGCCGAGGTGAATGCCTTCATGCTTAAGGTGGAACCCATGGTTGCATACGCGCTTTGATAATAAATGCCGATCAGTGTTCCTGCAATCCCCGCCATGGCGCATCCGATACAGTTTCCGATCATGGCCGTCCTCTTTACATTCACCCCGACAAGCGCCGCAGCCTCCCTGTTCTGACTGACGGCCTTCAGCTTAATCCCGAGATTGGTTTTGGTAAATACCAATACCAGAATCAGGCTTACCACCAGAACCGTGGCCATGATCACCAGCTGAACCTTTGTTACTTCCACCGGCCCGAATCGATATCTTTCATTATGAATGATATTGAGCAAAGGCTTTTTTTCCACACCGAATACGATTGTTGCCAGATTTTTCAGGAGCATGGAAAAGCCGATCGTACATAGCAGTGAGATATGTTCCGGCGCATCCAGAAATCGTTCATAGCATACCTTATAAATGATTGCACCCAGTATCCATGTTACGACGAAGCTTGCAAGCAGTCCCAATATCAAATGATTTCCGGCAGACGTAAACACATAAAAGGATGTATATGCGCCGATCATGACAACTTCACCCTGCGTAAAGGTGGCAAATCCGACAATACCAATGATAACCGCTACGCCAATCGCAACCAAAGCATAGATGAAGCCCTGGCAGAAACCATTTACCAATTGGTTTATGATATATTGTGATGACATAATTCATCTCTCCTGTCCAGTAAAATGGGCACCCACAGTTCTGCTGCCAGGTGCCCGTCCACTTTAACTACTCTATCAATTACCTGTATTTTCCGATATCAGAATTCCTTCATTCCCTCGATTTATTCGTAACCGTAATTCTCCTCAATAACCCATTTACCGTCTTCCACACCCATGATCAGCTGTTCACGGTCACATCCGCCTTCTGAGTTGAATTCCACATGGCCGGTCATTCCGTCATAAGTGGCAGTTGCAAGGGAGTCTCTCAGGGAAGCTCTGGTAAGTTCTTCGTCTCCCAGATTTTCGATTGCAGCTTTCAGCATGTAAACACAGTTATATGCACAAACCGCATGGTCCGTAGGTGCGCAGCCATTGATTGCATAAAACTTCTCATAAAAATCTGCGGTTGCCGGATTATCAGCAGTAATATAAGAAGGCGTTGCCAGAATCAGTCCGTTTGCATTTTCTCCGCACTGATCCAGAATCTGATCCGATGCACCGGGTCCGATGGAAGTAATCTTTACATCCCAGCCGCTGCTCTTAATCTGATTGATAATGGCCGGTAAATTACCCTGATCCAAAATAACTATCGTATCGGAGCCTTCCGCACTCAGCTTGGAAATTACAGAGCTGAAATCCGTCTCATTCTCGGCATATGCTTCAGAAGCCAGGCACTCAATTCCCTGTGCCTCCAGAGCCTCACTAACATAACCATAGGTTGAAATACCCCAGTCCGTATTCAGATACATACAAACATAATCGGTCGTTCCAAGATAATGTGCAAACATTGCGGATGCATACCAGGGCGCCGCATCTCTCTGATTATACATTACCGAAAAGCAATAATCACTGGTTGCGGTATAAGAAGGATCAGAAGCTGTCGGAGAAATCTGAACCAGTCCGTACTCATCGGCAATCGGTGCATTTGCAAGGCAACAGCTGCTGGTGAAATCACCGATTACTGCCAAAATTTCATCGTCCTCCGCATATCTGGTAAAAATATCGGAAGATGTCTTTGCATCCGCCGCCGAGTCCTGTACCTCAATGACTACTTTCTTGCCATTGATACCGCCCGCTGCGTTGATCTCATCCGCTGCGATCCGGGTAGCTGCATCAAAGCCCTGCCCGTATTCTGCGTGAGCACCCGTAATGGGAGCAACCACACCGAACTTAATAGTACCGCTGAACTCTCCATCCTGCTCATCTGAGCCGTCCTCCGAAGATGCATTTGCAGAAGTATCCGCGTCACCGTCTTCGGATCCGCAGGCCGCTAATCCCAAAATCATAGCGGTACTCATCACAAGTGCCAAAGTCTTTTTCAGTGTCATTTTTTTCATAAGTTCTCCTCCTTTTGTGTTCTGCCCTGACAAGCCGGTAATAAGGTATCGACAAATAATATATGTTTGTAGGATAATACATCCTAAGATATGTACTTATTTATGGAAATGCAGCTTACAGGTAGGACATCCCTTTGCAATCGTATCCGTCAGATCCAAGGTAAGACCGACGGTCTTCGCAATATTTCTGTCGCCATCCATTGCGATGTCACATAATGTTGCACAGGTCTCATCATCAAAACCAAGCTTCTGCCATGCCGCCAATAAGGGACAGTAATGAAACTCGATTTTTAAATCATCCTCGGTTACTTCCGGGAACTCCATCTGGAAGGTTGTCTTCGCCAGATCTCCCAGAAATGCCTCTTTGAACTGTCTGCAATCAGATGCATCAGCACATCTTGATTTGATATCCTTTCCATCCAGACAGCCGGTCTGTGAAACTGCCTTTCTGGCAATTCCTTCCGCATCAATCCCGGCTTTTACTCCTTCCGCATAAGTAAGTCCCATCCATGTTGCTCTGTGTCCGATCGCCTTACGATTATTCTCTACATTCACATCGTACACCAGACTTGTGTTTTTAATTGCCATTGCTAATTCCTCCTCGTGTGTGTCTCTTTTCTTTTATAACCGCCCCGCTTTGCTTCGGCCCGGTATCTAAACAGAATTATTTTTGATTAGGAAAATCATTCTGTTCATTTCACACTATTTCGATAGGATTAATCACCTATAAATCATACAACATTTTCTGCCATCTCACAATCCTCCCCATTATAACTTTTTTTTATAATCAGTTATAACAGAATGTAATTACTATCCCCACGCGGAGCGTTTTGATATCATAGGAAATCAGGATACTTTGGTGCTTTCGCGCCGCAAGGTATTCCCTACGATATTAAAATAAAGCGCAAATATTGATCTATTTGCGCCTTTGCTTTTTATGAAATAGTATCTACTTGTTAAATTGTTTGAAGTATATCTCCGATTATTTTTTCTGTCAATGCATTTTTGTATTTATTTTCATACAAAAATGCCTTTTCGGACATTTTTTCTTCTTTTTTAAAAATATTTTTACTTTTCTAACAATATATTTGCACTCTCATTGATCAACTACGACACACGAATAATATATACAATCTGATTATTTCCATCGGGATAACCCTGATATACTACCTCGCCGAGTGATTTCAAAAAGTCTACATCCATTCCGAGGCTTTCATATTTTTCGTATTCACAGCTGCCGATAAAAATGTAGGACACGTCATATTGTCTAAGCAGATCCGTCACAATCTGCTCCTGCTGCAGCGTATACATCGTCTGAATATCCGTAACGCGGCTGTCAACCGGTACCGATGTGTTGTGCCACAACCATTCATGCGTATGCCACCCCAACACGGTGGGAAGTCCGGTCAATACGGACACTCTATTATAAATCGTATAACTGTTCCCGTTAGCCTCCAATACAACCTGCCCATCCTGTGCATTTTCCTTCAGCCATTCAATCGCCGCCGCATCGGCGGGCTGTTCGGTATAGATATATTGGTCCGCTGCCAGCCCCTGATAATTTTCTGTCTTTCTAACATCTCCAAACCATGCTTTACAGGAGGTTCCAAAATAACCGCAGGTCATGAGCAGCAGAATGACTCCTACTATTCCCCACTTTCTCTGTCTGGAAGTTTCCTTTAGCAAAACAAAACGCGTCAAAATATACCCCATGGATATCCCAAACAAAATAAAAGCCTGATATACCAGCTTAAACATAGTATTGGAGCGTTTATAACTGCCGCCGTAAATATCCACAATATAAATCACTTCCGGCACCAGAATCAGACCAATCGCACAAAGCCCCAGAATCAGGATATACAAATCGGAAATCTCAAGGTTTTTTATAAAGCAAAAGAAGCAATTGCCCTCGCCTGCCTCTGAGATTTGCTGCCCGTCTTCCTCGCCTGTCCGCTGCAGCCGCTCCCGCCTGCCTCGGTATTCCTTTGTAATCAATGCAATTACAAATCCAAGTACCACTAAAACCGGAAATCCCCATAAAATAAACAACTGGTACAATTTCGTGTGATTCTGCGCAAACGCAATTCCGTTTGTCATTTTCACAAAATTCAGCTGAAATGGCAGGGACACCAGCTGGGATATGATAATGACCTGCGCAACATGTATCGCAGTCAGGATCAGTGACTCCTTTCGAAATCCCGTAATCACAGCATTGGATGCCAGAATAACAGCCCCCGCTACAACAAAATAGATCGGAAAATCCCAGTAATTCGTCATAATAAAGATTCCGATGAAAAATCCGATCAGAAGCACCTGAGGATTCCATGCTTCCTTTTTCCAGTCAAATGTCTGCGCATGTCCCTCATGCGATGCGTCATGCGTCACATGCGATGCGGCATGCATCGCATTCTTTTGGCGCATCAAAAAAGCATACAAAAGCGCCAGTACAATTAATACAAATGTAATATTAATTACGTGTGCGTGCAGATCGCCCAATATAAAGGAATAGGACGGAAATTCATGAATCGTCTTGTCATCCGTATCGGGTACATACCCGATATATCTCGTAGAATTCGGAAACCAGTAGGACGGTTTCTCCCCTTCGATCTGCAAAATATCCCATACCGCAGGCACTATTTTGGCAAAAACAATATAATGCACATTACCTGCAATTGTTACCGCAAGTGCTGCGAGCGCACCTCCGAGGCTTGAAACAATCTCACTCTTTCTGTTTCCTCTGCTGCTGGAATAGCTCTTTAAAATCTGATATACCAGTGCATATACAAAGCTGATACAGAAAGCAAACCCCATTCCCAATGCCAGATTATAACCATACGAAACCTCATTCAATGACAGCTTTGTCAGAAAAGTCATCAAATATTGTCCGAAATAATAGTAATTGAGAGATTCCCCGCTAAACCAGAAATCGTTGACCGGAAAGTAATCCGTACGAAATATACTGGTCATAAAGCCGTAATCCATCATCTTTTCCGTTCCATATGCTTTCGGATTGAATCCCTTCAGATACAGGAAGAACAAAAACGCAGCAAAAAATATGAGTTCCAAAAGCAGCATTCTATCCCATTTTGGTACCAGCCTGCATTCGCTTTCTTCCACAGAAGTCTTTGACGCAGACTCTGTGTGCGCATCTGCATTTCTCTTTCCCGCCTTTTTTACGATAATAAAGCATCCGTAGTTGAGTATGGCACAAACCGCCAGACTAATCCAACAATTTGTCCTTGTAAAGGGCATCCACCGTAAAGAAGCAAGCAGCCACATAAACCAGCCGCTCATGGCAATTCCGATTCCTTTTCCAAACAGATATCCGTGATCTTGAAAACGCCAAAACATGCAGATCGACAGAGGGTAAAAAGCCGCGCCTATCAGAAGTAAAGCCACCCACCATTTCATAACCGGAACGAAATCCGCTCCCATTCTGATAAAAGCACTTACTCCCAAAATCAAAAACAGCAGAAGCATACAGGCCGGCTTTATCAAAGTATATTTCGCCGCCCCGGCTTTGGTATTCTTCATACAAATCCCCCTAATTATCATTCCTTATTTTCTCGCCATATATTGTACGAAAAAACTTTCTTCCAAATCATAGGTATAATAATTATACTTTAAATCCTGTGTAATGTCCCATCTGCTCCGATCCGCAAATTGAGCCAGAGACCCATCCAGATCCAATGCCTGCTTCACACTGCGGTCATCATCCCTGATTCCGGCATAAAGCTCCACGGCAGGATACAACGCCCCGATACAAAGACATACTATCAGCATACCTTTCTTCATCTGTTCCATACCATCGGAAGCATTTTCAAGCAAATAACGAATGACCATAATCATCATAATAAACAGAGGCACAATGGAAACGCACATACAAAAATCATTCAACACTCCCATTTTAAAAAACGGAATGAGCATCAATACGATGATCGTCACATAAAACAGAGCGTTTCTGACATTCTTTTTTCCGATCAGAATCGCATAAATCCCGAACATACATAAACAAAAAACGAAATATATAAACATACTGTTGCCAGAGTATTTTACAATTGCCAACCCGATCTCTTGGGGCTTTTTTGAAAACACATTTCCCCACAAATAGGCTGCAAATACACTGCCAAGCGTTAACAGCATTCCTATATTCCATACACTGAATATCTCACGCAGATATTGTTTGCGCTCCTTACTCATGACAAACATTACGGCGGAATATAACAGCACAAGCACAGCCATTCCCAGAAAAGATAAGGTTCCGTAAAGCACAGTCGGCAATAACATTGTCATATAATGCTTTCTGTTTTCCGGATCATGATAAAAAAGTAATATTGTAAGCCATGGTACAATGCACTGTGGGAATACCCATCGCATATCCGTCAAATTACTCCGGTATTGAAGATAAATCTCATCAATATTGAGAAAATGTAAGATATCGATCTGGCTGGAAAGGGAATATCCTTTCCAGCCCATCAAAATACTCTGTGTTACCGGCAGCATTCCTCCAAAAAACAGAAAAACCAGCACGGCTATTATCTGCTTACCAAGGCTCTTTGCTCTCGTTACAATCAGCAGCCAAAAAACTACCAGCACAATTCCAAGACAGTTCCAGATAAACAACGCATACTGTCCCACAGTAAAAGAGGTATTGCAAATTTTACCTATAAACGCCGGTACCAAATACTGCGCAATATAATAGGTCAGCATGGCAGTCTCACCCTGACTGTAATACACAGGCCACTCATACTCTATCAGATCCCGCAGAATCGCATTATGCTTGTTCCAGTCCCCTGCCTGCGGAGCCCCGCCCGACCAGCCGATATAATATCCGAATACAAATATAAGCGCCAGCAAAAGCAGCGCAAATATAATATGTATACCGATATCCTCCTGTTTTTTCTGCTCATTCACATGATAGACATCCATTGTCAGCCGATATAATGCGATCAATGAGAATATCAATACGGGCACCGCTATGATCAGCTTCAGCCATGTAAGTAAAAAAATAACAATCGGAAGATATATGTATAACAGCGTAAGATATAAAAGAGTATCTTTATTTATTTTGATTTTTTTTCTTAAGCATGCCATAAATCAATTCTACACGTTATCCACTATAATTACCAGTAAAAAAAATTAGTTTCAAACATCGTTAATACGATAAAAACAATGTTTATTCTTTTGTAGCCCGTTATTATTCTTTATCTGCCAACGCCAAGCGAACGTCTGCTGCGGAATTGTTCCACAACCGGAATACCCAAAGATATATTCAAGGCTGCCAAAATCCAGTCTCAATTTGATTCTTCATCATCTTTCCTCCAGTCATCTCCCAAATATTGTTTCGATATGTATTTTCTATTTTTAACATCAAAAATCTGTATATAAGGGACATTACCCA
>CAYTIH010000039.1:0-23988 GCA_964437825.1 uncultured Clostridium sp.
TATAAGGACAGCGTAGAGGTTACCGGCGGCAGACTTGTTCCGGAATGGCTTGATGTTGACCTTGAGGCGCTGAAAGGTACCGTAAAGGAACTTCCCAGAAGAGAAGTAATCGATGTTCCGGTTAACGAAATGCTTATCGTCGAGTTATATTCCAAATAATTGAGTAACTTTTAGACGATTCATAATGTAAGGAGGGTATACGCAGTGTTTGATTTTGATAGACCCAATATTGAGGTAGCTGAAATCTCTGAAGATAAGAAATACGGTAAGTTCGTAGTTGAGCCGTTAGAGCGCGGATACGGAATTACCTTAGGCAACTCCTTAAGAAGAATTATGCTGGCATCCTTACCGGGCGCCGCAGTAAGCCAGGTGAAAATCGAAGGTGTTTTACATGAGTTCAGTTCCATTCCGGGCGTAAAGGAAGACGTAACTGAAATCATTATGAATATCAAAAGCCTTGCAATTAAGAACAACAGCAGCTCCAATGAGCCTAAGACCGCTTATATTGAATATGAGGGAGAGGGCATTGTAAGAGCGTCCGACATTCAGGTGGATCAGGATATCGAGATCATGAATCCGGATCAGGTAATTGCCACACTGAGCGGCGGCAAGGACTGTAAGCTGTTCATGGAGCTTACCATTACTAAAGGCAGAGGTTATATCAGCGCTGAAAAGAATAAAAATCCTGATTTACCGATTGGTGTGATTGCAGTTGATTCCATCTACACACCGGTTGAAAGAGTAAATGTTACTGTAGAAAATACCCGTGTCGGTCAGGTAACTGACTATGATAAGCTGACGCTTGACGTGCATACAAACGGAACTCTGGCTCCGGATGAGGCTGTCAGCTTGGCTGCGAAGGTTCTCAGCGAGCACTTAAAACTGTTCATCGATTTATCCGAAAATGCTAAGACTGCAGAAGTCATGATTGAGAAGGAAGACGATGAAAAAGAGAAGGTTCTTGAAATGAGCATTGACGAGCTGGAATTGTCCGTTCGTTCTTACAACTGCTTAAAGAGAGCCGGTATCAATACTGTTCAGGAATTAACCAATAAGACTACCGATGATATGATGAAGGTTCGTAATCTGGGTCGCAAGTCGCTGGAAGAGGTACTGGCAAAATTAAAGGAATTGGGCCTTCAGCTGAATGCCAGCGAGGATAATTGAGAAAGCGTGAGCAGCGCTCACACTTTGATATCAAGGATCAAAACAGGAATGCAGAACCGGTAAAACCGATGAGTGCGGATCTGTATTTCATGAACACAGAAACACCATTTGATCAGTAAGACCAAAGAGCGTAGTCAGATGGAAAACGGGGAGGAAATCCCCCTTCATGAAAGGAGCCGAAAATGGCAGAATACAGAAAACTTGGCAGAACATCCAGCCAGAGAAAAGCATTACTTAGAAACCAGATCACAGGGCTGATCTACAACGGAAAGATTGTTACCACACAGGCGAGAGCAAAGGAAGTTCAGAAGCAGGTTGAATCCCTGATCGCCTTAGCCGTAAAGGAAAAGGATAACTTTGATACTGTGAAAGTAACCGCTAAGGTTGCCCGCAAGGACAAAGACGGCAAAAGAGTAAAACAAGTTGTGGACGGCAAGAAGGTAACCGTTTACGATGAAGTTGAGAAGGAAATCAAAAAGGATCAGCCTTCCAGACTTCACGCAAGAAGACAGATCTTAAGGGTATTATATCCTGTGACAAGCGTACCCACTACTGCGGCAGGCAGAAAGAGAGGAACGAAGGAAGTTGACTTAGCTGCAAAATTATTCGACGAGATCGCTCCCAAATATGTTGATCGTAAAGGTGGCTATACCAGAATCATCAAGATCGGCCAGCGTAAGGGCGATGCAGCGATGATGGTTGTGCTGGAGTTAGTATAAGATTGTATTTTAAAAGTAACCGTAACAGTTTGAAACATAACTGTTGCGGTTTTTTTGTGGAGTGATAGAGTCCGTTGATATTGGAATTTGCCAATATCATTTGTATTTGACAAACAACATTCATAGTGCTAACATTAAATAAACTACAAATGAATACATTGGGAGGTGAGTAATGTTAATAGTACATTAGTGTGAAAAATCACATTGATATGCTGATTTTTCACACAGCTATTTGTGCAGGAGCGTCACAAATAGCCCTGATGGCAGACGGGAAACCGCTTTCGCGGATTTCCCGCCGCCCCGTTGCTGACGCTCCGGAATGGGGATTAAAATGCAAAGCCGTACGTAAAGGCATATTACCCATGAACGGGGAAAAAGAAAATGAATCCTTTATTGAAAATGATTCGAAGCATATTCATAGTCAGCGCAGTCTGTATATTCCTGACCGGGTGTGCCGGAAAAACCGGTGAGGAAAATGAAACACTTGACAATCTGACTGTTTCGGATGAAGAGAATGCATACCGGGTTGTGGAACTCCTTTTGACTGAGCGTGGAGAGTTTATGGAACGGGTGAAACAGGACATAGCTGATAGAATTTCTTCAGGCAGTGAGGCGTCGGATACGGACGGACAAACGCAGCTGACGGATGGAAGCTCCGGATCCGGACAATTTCATTCAAAGGAAGAATTGCTGGACGAACTGGAGGGATGCTATAGTTCCGAAATGGCACTGGCGGTTTGTGATAAATGGCTGTTTGGGAATATTGTGGGACTGTATGCCGAGACGGAAGACGGAATGCTTCTTGCCTCATCCGATGTGGGGGTGCCGCTTCTGTTTGACAACTATTTTATTTCCATAGTATCTTATTCCGATGACTCTATTGAGGCGTTTGTGGCCTGTGAAAAAGAGAATGAGGATGCGGAGAACCGGATGAATATCCGGGGAACCTATATAGAAGCGTTAGAACTTCTGCGTGTTGAACGGTTAGAAGAAGGATGGAGAATCTGCGGCGCGCAGAGCGGATGGGTTACGACCGATTACTTTGATTCGGATATCACAGGGCAGATGATTCCTTATACGGAAGAAATGTCTGAAGAAGAAGCGTCAGGTATCGTGAGAGAACTATACAATCTCTGGGCAGATTTCTATTATCGCTTCTGCGGAGAATTGGTAACGGGATCGGGAAATTCACCGATTGAAGGTTATGTTGACTATGATATGTTCTCATCCTTGGAGGATATATTGGAGCAGTTGGGACAAATTTTGACACAGGGGTGCGTGGATATGTTTCGGGAATTATGGTTTGATAGGGAAAATCCTTACTATCTGGAGCAGGACGGAGTCTTATACCGAATGGATGCAACCCCAATCATTGTATATCATGCGGCAGATCTGATTATTCTGCGGGAATATACTGCGGAAGGAATTTGTGCTTATGTGATAGAGGAGGAGAGTGGGCTTGATTATTGTCGGAATGTATTGAAAATTACTGCTATCAATACGGAGGAGGGATGGCGTGTAGGACAGCTTTATACAGGTTATTTGAGTATTGATCAAGCGATGCCCGCTTATTACTATCTTCAAGTCTATGGCAGTCAAAATCAGTAACGAATCAGGTAAGAGAGAATCCCGCATAGCGGGATCCTCCGTCTGCGGCGGAGCCGCACCGGAATTGATAAAGTAATATATTATTAAGTTCTGTCCGTAGTGTGCAAAGGTTTTTTACAGCTGCGGACAGAATTTTTGCTGTGAATTGGAAGGAAAACCTTGTAACCATAGAGGTTTTCGCGTAAAATAGGTGTTACGTGAGCGTTATCTGTTTTAAAAATCAAGTTGACAATGAAAGCGCAGCAAAATGCTTTGGGACGGAATGAAGAATGAGTATAATAAAAACAGAGAAGTTGGCTTTTGAATATATCAGGCGGGATGAGGAAGGAAATGTGGAAGGGATTACCCGTGCTGTGGACGATGTGTCTCTGGATGTGAAGCAGGGGGATTTTGTCGCGATTCTTGGACATAACGGTTCCGGTAAATCTACGCTTGCCAAGCATATGAATGCCATTCTGTATCCCACGGAGGGAACGATCTGGGTGGACGGAAAGGATACTGCGGATGAGGAGTATCTTTGGGATATCCGTCAGAATGCAGGAATGGTATTTCAGAATCCGGACAATCAGATTATCGGACAGATCGTGGAGGAGGATGTGGGCTTCGGACCTGAAAATATGGGAGTTCCCACAAAAGAAATTTGGGAACGTGTGGAGGAAAGCCTGAAGGCGGTAGGGATGTATGAATACCGCAAGCATTCGCCCAATAAACTGTCCGGAGGACAGAAACAGCGGGTTTCCATTGCAGGTGTGATTGCCATGCATCCGAAATGCATTATTCTGGACGAACCCACGGCCATGCTCGACCCCACAGGACGCAGGGAAGTGATCCGTGCCGTACGGGCGCTGAATCAGGCGGAGAATATTACGATTGTATTGATCACCCATTATATGGAGGAAGTGATCCATGCGGATAAGGTATTTGTCATGGACGACGGACATCTGGAGATGGAGGGAACGCCGCGAGAGATTTTTTCACAGGTGGAGCGGTTAAAAGAACTGCGCCTTGATGTCCCTCAGGTGACGCTGCTTGCCTATGAATTGCAGAAAAGCGGGGTGCCGCTGCCGGATGGAATCCTGACTGCGCAAGAGCTGATTGAAGCGCTGGATACCGCATCAGGGGGAAGATTTCCGGGCAGTAATTTATAAGGCTGTTATTGGGATTGCCCGGGCGATTCAGAGATAGGAAGATGTATTCCGGTTGTTTTATGGATTTTCGGAAAGAAAGAGGAAAGGCGGAAATTACCGTGTCGATCATTTTGGACCATGTGAGTCATGCTTATGAAGCGGACACCAGCATACAGATAAAAGCATTGGACGATATCAGCCTTGTCATACCGGACGGGCAGTTTATCGGATTAATCGGACACACCGGTTCCGGTAAATCCACGCTTGTACAGCATTTGAACGGGCTGTTAAAGCCTACTTCCGGGCATATTTATTATAATGGGGCCGATATTCACGATGCGGATTTTAATAGAAAAGAGTTAAGAAGCAAGGTAGGATTGGTATTTCAGTATCCGGAGCATCAGCTTTTTGAGATTGATGTCTTTAAGGATGTCTGCTTTGGACCGAAAAATCTTGGATTGCCTCAGAAAGAGATTGAGCTTAGGGCTTATGAGGCTTTAAAGCAGGTGGGGCTTGAGGACGAGTATTTTTATCAGTCCCCCTTTGATCTGTCCGGAGGACAGAAGCGCCGAGTGGCCATAGCGGGGGTACTGGCGATGAGGCCGGAGGTATTGATCTTGGATGAGCCCACAGCAGGTTTGGATCCCAAGGGCCGGGACGAGATTCTCAACCAGATTGAAAAACTCCAGAAAGAAAGAGGCATTACAGTGATTCTTGTATCGCATAGTATGGAAGATGTTGCAAACTATGTGGAAAGACTAATTGTGATGGATCGTGGAAAGATTATGTATAACGATGCTCCGGCTGAGGTGTTCCGGCATTATAAAGAGCTGGAAACCATGGGACTTGCAGCGCCCCAGGTCACATACGTGATGCATGAGCTTGCAGAGCACGGCTATCCTGTAAAAACCGATTTGACAACGATAGAAGAAGCAAAGAATGAGATTTTGAGAGTATTAAGATTATGATAAGAGATATCACACTGGGACAATATTATCAGGCGGATTCTGTCATTCATAAGATGGATCCGAGAACGAAGATTATCGGGACGATTGTTTTTATTGTCGCACTTTTTCTGGCAAAAAACTGCATAGGATATGTGATTGCAGCCGTTTTTCTGGCGGCGATGATCCGTATCTCCAAGGTGCCCTTTCGATTTATGGTAAAGGGCATGAAATCCATTGTAATTCTTTTGGCGATTACAATTATCTTTAATCTGTTTTTGACACAGGGAACCCCGCTTGTCAGGCTTTGGAAACTGACCATTACGGAGGAAGGCTTAAAGCAGGCAGTGTATATGGCGCTCCGGCTGGCCTTCCTGATTATCGGCGCCTCTCTTATGACTTTGACGACCACGCCGAATAACCTGACGGACGGACTGGAGAGTCTGCTTAGTCCGTTAAAGGTCATCCGGGTTCCGGTACACGAGGTTGCAATGATGATGGCGATTGCGCTTCGTTTTATTCCTATTTTGCTGGATGAGACAGATAAGATTATGAAAGCGCAGATTGCCAGAGGCGCTGATTTTGAAAGCGGCAGTCTGATCAAAAAGGCGAAGAACATGGTGCCTCTGCTGGTACCTTTATTCATTTCCGCTTTCCGCCGTGCCAATGATCTGGCGATGGCGATGGAAGCACGATGCTATCGGGGAGGCAGTCACAGGACAAAAATGAAGCCTCTGAAATATCACAGGAAAGACGGCGCAGCTTATCTGATCCTGATTATTTTTGTTGTGGGGATTGTATTGACCAGAAGGATTCCGATCATATGAAACGCATAAAATTAACTGTCGCTTACGACGGGACTGCCTATCATGGCTGGCAGCTGCAGCCGGGAGCAGTTACGATTGAAAGTGAATTAAACAGAGCTTTGACGGAGCTTCTGGGGGAGAAAATACAGGTAATCGGCGCCAGCCGCACGGATTCCGGCGTCCATGCTCTGTGCAATGTGGCTGTGTTCGATACGGAGGCAAGAATACCGGCGGAGAAATTTTCCTATGCGCTGAACCGGAGACTGCCGGAGGATATCCGGATCAGGAAATCAGAGGAAGCGGCCCCCGATTTTCATCCCAGACGCTGCGACAGCGTTAAGACCTATGAATACCGTATTTACAATGCGGAATTTCCCATGCCGCTGAAACGGCTGTATACCCATTTCACTTATCTGCCTTTGGACGAGGAGAAGATGAATCGGGCGGCCCGTTATCTTGAGGGCGAGCATGATTTCAGGAGCTTTTGCAGCGTCAATACTCAGGCGGAAAGTACGGTGAGGACAATTCTTTCCGCATCGGTTCAAAGAACCGGAGACGATATATGCATCCGGATAAGCGGAACCGGTTTTCTCTATAACATGGTGAGGATCATTGCGGGGACGCTTATGGAGGTTGGGCAGGGAAAACGGCAGCCGGAGGAAATACAGGAAATACTGAGCGCCCGTGATAGGAAAAAAGCAGGACCAACGGCGCCGGCCTGCGGCTTGACTCTGGTGGATTATTGTTTTGCGGATAAAGGGTTGAAAACAGTGTAAAACCCTGAAAAAATCCACATGGAAAGCGAAAAAATGTGTTGACACGCGTGGAAGCGTATAATATAATATCTCAATGTGGTTATGTTTGAAAACGTCCCAGCCAAAGCCCCGGTAAAGGATGTTTTAAATAAAACAGAAACATAAGATTTTACGGAGGTAATACGATGAAAACATTTATGGCTAGCCCAGCTACAATTGATAGAAAATGGTATGTAGTAGATGCTACAGATGTGGCTTTAGGACGTTTGGCTTCTGAAGTTGCTAAGGTTTTAAGAGGTAAAAACAAACCCATTTATACACCTCATATTGATACCGGAGATTATGTAATCGTAATCAACGCTGAAAAGGTTAAGATCACAGGTAAGAAGTTAGATCAGAAGATTTATTATCATCACTCAGATTATGTTGGTGGAATGAAAGAAACCACTTTAAGAGAAATGTTGGCTAAGAAACCTGAAGAAGTGATTGAACACGCCGTAAAAGGCATGCTTCCCAAAGGACCTTTAGGAAGAGAGATGTATACAAAACTTCATGTATACGCAGGACCTGAGCACAAGCAGGCAGCTCAGAAGCCCGAAGTATTAACATTTTAATCAGGAAACTTAGAAGGAGGACATTGAAATGGCTAAAGCAACAGCAAAATACTACGGAACTGGTAGAAGAAAAAAATCTATTGCAAGAGTATATTTAGTACCTGGCAAAGGCCAGATTACCATTAATAAAAGAGATATCGATAACTATTTCGGTATGGAAACCTTAAAGACAATTGTTCGTCAGCCTCTGGCAGCAACCGAGACTGTTGATAAATATGATGCGATTGTTACCGTTCGTGGCGGCGGTACTTCCGGTCAGGCCGGAGCAATCAGACACGGCATTGCAAGAGCATTGCTTCAGGTGGATGCAGATTACAGACCTACCTTAAAGAAAGCCGGTTTCTTAACAAGAGATCCTCGTATGAAGGAAAGAAAGAAATACGGTCTTAAAGCCGCACGCCGCGCACCTCAGTTCTCCAAGAGATAATGCGGCGTGAAGCGCCGATGAGGAAAGGCGAAGCTTTTTCGAATCTGATATACGAACTTTTAAAACCCTTGAGAATCTAGTGTTCCCAAGGGTTTTGTTGTATTAGAGGGAAGGAATGAAATAGGAAAGGATAACAATGATATTAAGTGTAAGTCGGAGAACTGACATTCCAAATTATTATTCGGAATGGTTTTTTAATAGAATAAAAGATGGATTTGTGTATGTCAGGAATCCAATGAATGCGCATCAAATAAGTAAGATCGACATAACTCCAAACGTAGTTGATGCTATTGTTTTTTGGACAAAGAATCCGGAGCCGATGCTGAATAGATTGGATGAGCTTACTTTATATGAATACTACTTTCAGTTTACTTTGACCGGATACGGAAAAGATATGGAGCGTAATGTTCCGCATAAAAGGGAAAGGATGATTCCGGTATTTCAGGAATTATCGAAAAAGATAGGAAGGCAAAAGGTAATATGGAGATATGATCCTATTATTTTTACAAAAAAGTATACTCCGGAATATCATTTAAAAGCATTCCGGCAAATTGCGGCGGCGCTCCAAGGATATACTGAAAAATGTGTCATAAGCTTTGTTGATATTTATGCAAAGAATAAGAAAAACATGGAATTGCTGGATTCCTATCAGCTTGATCAAACGGAATTGAAAGAATTTGCAAAGAAGATGAGCAAGATTGCAAGAGAAAACAAAATGACAATAGGAAGCTGTGCTGAAAATATAGATTTGGATGCGTGTGGTATTGAACATAATTGTTGTATTGATAAAACTCTGATAGAAAGCATAATCGGCTGCAGGCTTAAGGGAGAAAAAGACAAGAATCAACGACAAGAGTGCGGCTGCTTGGAAAGCGTAGAGATTGGCACATAGTTTTAGCATCAGCAATTTTATATATTTCATGACTATATTCACTCGTGTAGTAATGCCAATAGCGGTAGACATACCCGATCAAACGGGTATTATCTTGCAAGCTGATTCCGATGAAAGTATAATATATATCACAGGCTGTTTTAAGTACGGGAAAATACAATACGAATCGGCCGGATACTACATAAATTGGGCAAAAACCGAAGCGCCGATGACGGTTATGATACCGGAAATGACGATGGACAGGCTGCTCATGGCGCCTTCCGTTTCTCCAAGCTCCATTGCCTTTGCCGTTCCCATGGCATGTGAGGCACTCCCGATGGCTATTCCCATGGCGATGGGATCTGTGATTCTGAATATCCGGCAGATCCATTCCGCACACATATTGCCGATAACGCCGGTTATAATGATGACTGCTACCGTGATTGATACATAACCGCCAAGCTCTTCGGAAATTCCCATTCCGATCGCGGTGGTGATTGATTTTGGAAGCAGTGTTACATATTCTTCATGGCTGAGATGAAACAGGAATGCCATGCCCAAAACGCTGCTAAGACTTGTCAGCACACCGGAGAGAATGCCGAGGATAATTGCTTTCAGGTTGTGCTTTAGAATTTCGATCTGCAGATAAAGAGGAATCGCAAGGCAGACGGTTGCAGGCGTCAAAAGATAGCTGATATATTTTGCGCCTTCGTAATAAGTATCATAGCTGATATCAAAGATCAGCAAAAAAAGAACGGTGATGATAATGGATATCAGCAGAGGGTTACACAGTCCTATCTTCAATTTCTTTTTTAAAAGGGTTCCCGCTTCATAGGATAAAAGACTGATCAGAACACCGAAAAATACGGAATTTTCAAAAATGCTGCTCATGGATTTGCTTCCTTTCCGGGCTTATGACGGAGAACTGCCTGTGTTACCCTGCCGGAGACCAGCATTACGGCAACGGTGGAAACAACGGTAACGATCAGATATTGCAGCCAGGAGGGCCTTATTATATGCCATGATTCCAGGATACCGACTGCAGCCGGAACGAACATCACCGGCATAAACTCTATCAAAAAAGTACCGGTTTCCTTGACGGCGGAAATCGGTATCAGCTTGAGTTCAAGACCGAGAAACATCAGTATGATTCCATAAATGCCGGCAGGGATCGGCAGCGGAATCACATGGTAAAGGACTTCGCCCAGAAAAGAGATGCTAAGGATGATGCTGAATTGTCTGAGATATTTCATGTATATCCTCCGTGTCAAAGCTTTTTGTAAACGGACGAAAAATCTTTCGGTACCGGTCAAACATATCACTTGAGGGAAGGGAAGTCAAGACGGTGCCATACTTACGTAGCAATCATTAATTATTTTATTCATGCAGATATCATAATTTCGAAGCAATTATGATAGAATGAGTGCGAACGACGAATTGGATCATGAATCGCAGATTCATGATATAATCAAAGAGCGAAACGGAGGAAATAAAAATGCAATCATCCGGTGAACTGCGTACATTACTGCGTTCCATAGATCATAAAAGCTATCCGGCATACAAAGCGCTTGCGGGAGCCTGGAAGTTTGAACGATATCAATTGGTTATCGATCATGTGCAGGGAGATCCCTTTGCATCGCCATCCAGTGTGCATGTGGAGATTCCGCTTGGGAGCGCGGGATTCCCGAAAACCTATTATGAAAGGGACTGTGCCCGTATTGCACTGCAGGATTTTTTGACCAGGCAGGTGGAAAAACAGTTTGAACAGTTTCATTTCAAGGCGAAGGGCTCGGGCAAGAGCGGCCTGTTAACGATCAGCCGCTGCGGTCAGGCGGTACTGGAACGCAGTGCGTGCCGGATTACCGGTCAGGAGTTGATCGTCAGATTTCACGTCGGATTTCCCGCATTTGGAAGAACCATTCATGCAGGAGAACTGGAAAAGATTTTATTTGAATTTTTGCCCAGATGCATGGAAAATAGTCTGTTCTATTCCAAATTGAATCAAAAAAAGGCGGAGAATGCAATTTTTCTTGCAGAAGATCAGGATGCCCTGCGCAGAATTTTGAAAGAGGAAAAGCTGACCGCATTTGTGGCAAACGGCTCCGTTCTGCCGCGAAAGAGCGGCGTATCCGATCTGCCGCTTTCCGGTAGTGTTCCGTTTATATCTCCTGCGTCCATGGAAAGGACATTTTCTATGCCGCATAGAGGAGAGATTACGGGAATGGCGCTTCCGCAGGGAATTACACTGATTGTGGGCGGCGGTTATCACGGAAAATCCACGTTATTGGAGGCGATACAGACAGGTGTTTATAATCATGTGGCAGGCGATGGAAGGGAGTTTGTCATTACGGATGATACAGCGGTAAAACTCCGGGCCGAGGATGGCCGCTGCGTAAATTGTGTGGATATTTCACTTTTTATTAATGATCTGCCAAACGGCAGAGATACCGTTGCTTTTTCTACGGAGGATGCCAGCGGCAGTACCTCTCAGGCCGCGGGCGTTATGGAAAGTATGGAAGCGGGTGCGCGTCTGTTTTTGATGGATGAAGATACGTCTGCAACCAATTTTATGCTGCGGGATGAATTTATGCAGCAGGTGATCAGCAGGGACAAGGAACCGATTACGCCGTTCTTGGAACGGGCTCGGGATCTGTATGAAAAAGCGGGAATTTCCACGATTTTGGCGGCAGGAAGTTCGGGTGCTTTTTTCTATATTGCAGACTGCATTCTGATGATGGACAGTTATCGCCCGGTGGATATTACGGAGCGTGTGAAAGGGCTCTGTGCGGAGCATGCCGCACCGAGAATTCAGGCGCCGGATTTTAGCATTCCGGAATTTAAGAGGGTACTTCCTGCATATTCTCCTGCCTGCGCATCCGGACGCGGCTCCTTTGACAGACGCGCTCAGAACGGACATACAGGGAACCATGAACATATGAAAGTAAAATCCTATGGACTGGAGTCTTTTTCTTTGGACAAAGAGGAAGTGAATGTACGTTATTTGGAGCAGCTGCTGGATTATGAACAGACGACGGCACTTGCTTATCTGATGCGTTTCTATCTGGAACAGGTTCGTGACGGAAAAAAGACGGTCAGACAGGCAGTGGATTTGATTTATGATCTTTTGGAAAAAGAGGACTGGAACAAGTTTTGCGTTTCCTATATTCCCTGCGGACTTTCAAAACCAAGAAGGCAGGAATTATATGCATGTATTAACCGCTTTCGAGGATAAAATAGGGAAAAGCGGTTTGTATAAAATACATGGAAATGTCCCGCATTTGGTAAAAATGATTTTATTCAGAAATCCGGGACATTTCCGCACTCAGCAGATGGTCTGTAAAAGCGCCTCCATCTGCATGATTCCTCGTTTCTGTGAGGTGATAATGGCCTCCAGAATCGGCTTTAGCTGCGGGCAGATATCATATTGCAGGGCGTTTTCCGACATTTTCACGGCGCCCTCATGATGAGGGATCATTTCTCTTATAAAATCGGCATCCACCTGATTGGTGTTGCAGGCATTTTTCATACCTGTAAACATAGTCTGCATGATATGATCTACCTTTTGTTGGTAATCATGTAGATCTTGAGCACAATTTTTCTTCATTTTGCAGGTGCATTTGATCCGCTGCATGTTTTCTATGCTTTCGGTCTGCTCCAATATGATTTGTGAAGCAATATTTTCCAGCGGAATGCTTGTGGTGTATTTCAAAATGTTATAGGACATTTCAATGGCAGCCCTGTGGTGGGGAAGCATTTGTATAATGAAATTATAAGATATGCTGTCCGACAGATTTACATTCGTCATGTCCTGAATCATCGTGTTAAGAATGCAGCGGAATGTGGTTAAATACTCTTTTGTAACCTTACTGAATACATTACAGTTTGGACTGTTCATAACCCATCTCCTTTATCTTTATTATATGTTGATGATGCAGGAAGCGTTCTGCGCAGTTTCTCTGCGGGGCGGGAAGAAAATAAGCAATACTGACTATAGGAGTAAAGAACTATATGGAAATGAATACAAGCATAAAGGTGGATCGGGAGCAGGTGAAGGATGCATTTCGCAGCTATACGGCCCGTTATGATATCACCGATGAAAAAATCAAACTGAAAGTGGATCATACTTATAGAGTTGCAGAGCTGTGCGAACGGATTGCAAAGACACAGGGGCTTCAGGGCGCTGATGCGGATCTTGCATGGGTGACGGGTATGCTTCATGACGTAGGACGTTTTGAACAGCTGCGTATTTACGGAACATTTTCTGATGCTAAGAGTATCGATCATGCGCAGTTTGGAGCGGACATACTGTTTCATGAGGGAAGAATCAGGGATTATTTGTCGGATCCTGCGCAGGATCGTCTGATTGAGACGGCGATCAGGAGCCACAGCTTATACCGGCTTTCGGAGGACTTGGATGATCGTACGCTTATGTATTGCCGGATCCTGAGGGATGCGGATAAAATTGATATCCTAAAGGTAAATGTGGATGTTCCGCTTGAGGAAATTTATAATACCACTACCGGAGAGCTGCGTACCAGTCAGGTAACGGAGACTGTAATGGAAAGCTTTCAGGAGGAGCATGCAACGCTGCGCAGCTTGATAAAAACACCTGTGGATCACGTTGTAGGACATATTTCGCTGGTATTTGAGCTGGTTTATCCGATCAGCCGGCAGATTGTAGTACAGCAGGGGTATTTGGACAAGCTGCTTGCATTTGAGTCGGAAAATCCTGTCACACGGGAACAGTTTAGAATCCTTCAAGACAGAATGAACCGGTATTTGGGACGCAGTTAGAAAAAAACAGATGTGCCGCCAAATGAAAGGCGGCGGAATGGAGATTCATATGGCAATTGATCAGGTAAGAGAATATTTCAGACAATTTCAGATGGAAGACAGAATCAGGGAGTTTTCCGTATCCAGCGCAACCGTGGAGCTGGCTGCGCAGGCGCTTCACTGTGCACCGGAGAGGATTGCTAAGACGCTTTCCTTTCTGGTGGATGAAGCCCCGATTCTGATTGTGACGGCCGGGGATGCAAAAATAGATAATGCCAAATATAAAGCGTTCTTTCATTGTAAGGCAAAAATGCTGCATCCAGATCAGGTGGAAACATTGATCGGACATGCCGTCGGGGGCGTCTGCCCTTTTGGTATTTGTGACGGAGTAACAGTGTATCTGGACGAATCCTTAAAACGGTTTGACACGGTTTTTCCGGCATGCGGCAGCAGCAACAGCGCGATAGAGCTGACCATCCCGGAGCTTTCGCAGTATGCGGCTCCCCGCGAATGGGTGGATGTATGCAAGGGCTGGCAGGAAGCAAAAGCAGGCTGTCCCATAAACTAAGGAAAGCGCATGATGTATGCTTATATAAAACCGCCGTCCAGAGTAATGATCTGTCCTGTCAGATAAGCCGGAGCCGTTGCAAGCTGATATACAGCCTGCGCAGCCTCAAAGGGCGTTCCCAGACGGTCGGCGGGAATTTCATGGATGAGCGCTTCCATTTCCTCAGGGGAAAAGCAGCGGTTCATATCCGTATCAATTACACCGCAGGCAAGGGCGTTGACCTGTATATTGCTTGGGGCAAGCTCCTTTGCGAGCGCTTTGGTAAAACCGTGAATGCCTGCTTTGGCAGTGGAATAGGCGACCTCCATGGAAGCACCCACACTTCCCCAAACGGAGGAAATGTTAATGATGCGGCCCCGATGCCTTGAGAGCATCAGCCTTGCGGCGTGCCTTGAAGTATAAAAGCAGGAATTCAGGTTTACATTCATAACATGATGCCACTCGTCCGGAGTCATATCCGTCAGAAGACCAATATGGGAAATGCCCGCATTATTGACCAGAATATCGATAGCAGAAATTGTTTCAAACATTCGGTCCACGAAGCGGTAGTCTCCGATATCGCCGATGTGAATGACACATGGAATCCCGTATGTTTCTTCCAGTTCAAATGCTTTTTTGCGAAGCAGTTCTTCTGAACTTTTGCAGGTAAGAATCAGGTGATATCCGTTTTGAGCGAAAATTTCTGCACAGGCGGCGCCGATCCCGCGGGAAGCCCCTGTAATCATGACTGTTTCTGGTGTGGCTGACATGTATAACCTCCTGACACATTTGATAAAACTATCATAACATAAGCGGGTGCGCATGAAAATGAAAAAATGCCGGAAAAGAGGAACAGAATATGTATGATTTGATTATTATTGGAGCAGGGCCTGCGGGCTTAAGTGCGGCTGTTTATGCCATGAGAGCAGGACTGAAAACAATAGTGGTGGACAAGAGCCCCGTGAGCGGCGGACAGGTGCTGACGACTTATGAGGTGGACAATTATCCGGGACTGCCGGGAATCATGGGAGCGGATTTGGGTATGAAAATGCGGGAGCACGCGGACAAGCTCGGCGCGGCATTTATGCAGGCATGCGTGATTTCCGTGCATCTGGCCGATGAGATCAAAAGGGTGGAAACAGATCAGGGTACGCTGGAAGCCGGATGTGTGATTATTGCGGCAGGAGCGTCACATGCGTTATTACAGGTTCCGGGAGAAAAAAAATTGACGGGAACGGGAGTGTCCTATTGTGCGGCCTGCGACGGAGCTTTTTTCAGAAACCGCAGCGTGGCTGTTGTCGGAGGCGGTGACGTTGCCGTGGAGGATGCAATTGTTCTTGCAGGAATCTGCAAAAAAGTGTATCTCATTCACAGGCGGAATCAGCTTCGGGCGGAAAAAATCCTACAGAATCAGGTTTTGAAAATTGACAATGTGGAAATCCTTTGGAACTGCGTAGCCACACAAATTCAGGGAACGGAACGGGTTACCGGCATCACAGTTCGGAATGTTCAGGATGACACAGAGCGGGAAATTGAAGTACAGGGAGTGTTTATTGCGGTTGGAATGAGACCGGAGAGTGAACTGTTTAGAGAAGAAATAGAGATGGATGAAAACGGCTGGCTGGTTGCGGGCGAAGACGGAAAGACAAATCTTCCCGGTGTGTTTGCTGCAGGGGATATCAGGACCAAGAAGCTTCGCCAGATTATAACGGCGGCAGCTGACGGAGCAAACTGCGTTTTTTCTGCGCTGGAATACCTTATGATTGGAAAATAATAAGTTGTAACAAAAACGTAAATCTTTCGAAAAACGAAAAGCGCCATTTTTTCGAGTGATTTTCGAAAATGGAAATGAAAATGGAAATGATATCCAAAGGTTGACAAGAGCATATTGTCATGCTATATTTACTCGTAGATGTAACAAAATTGTAACAAATGTAACACACGGGTAGCAGTTAACCAATGGAGGAAACTATGAAACGAAAAGAATTGAAATTTGCAGCCCTCGTTCTTACCGGCATGGTTGCAGTTTCTGGACGAAGCTTTTCGACTCATGCAACTCAGGTAACGACAGTCCTTCCTGTCGCAGGCGTGGGGCTGAAACTGGAGGAAGGAACTTCGGTTGAAGAATTGGAACAGATCGTATTAGATGAGACTGAGAGTACCGTAGAAATAAATACATCCGAACAGACTCCAGCTGTTGCAGCGACGAATGAAGCAGTGGTGGAAGGAGTTGTTTTGGGAGCGGGCGGTACTGCCGCGGATGCGGATATGAATATGCAGACCGATCCGGGTACGGATACAAATGGTGACACGGCGCAGACGCCAGAAGGTGCTTTGCTCCAGGGCGGAGATACCGCCTCCGGTGAGCAGCCGAATCCGGATAACGGGACAGGGAATCAAAACTCCGGCGAGGATGCCGATGCTTCTGATGAAAATGAGGAAGACGCTGAGAATTCCCAAGACACAGAGGATACGGATGATGTTCAGGAGTCGGAGAATACGGATGATACCGAGGATACTCAGGAGTCAGAGGATGCCGATGATTCGGAAGAACTGGAAGAAGACTATGGCAATCTGGTTATTGCTCAGGTTAATGATTGGGTTAATGTAAGAAGCGGTCCGAATACTGACAGTGAGATTTTGGGTAAATTATATAATGATTCTGTAGGTGAGATGATCCGGGTAGAAGGCGACTGGTATTATATCGCATCAGGAACCGTAACCGGTTACGTAAAGGCTGAGTACTGTGTCACAGGCACGGAGGCGGAAGCCATGGTTGATGAGGTCAGTGTAAAAACTGCGGTTATCAATACTACGACCTTGAACCTGAGAGAGGAGCCGTCTACGGATGCTGTATTATTAAAACAGCTTCCGGCAGGAGCCGTACTTGACGTTACCAGTACCGACTATGACGGATGGGTTGAAGTAAATGTAGGCGGAACCATCGGGTATGTATCTTCCGAATATGTATCCGTGAACGTAGAATTTGTATCTGCGGAATCCAAGGAAGAAGAAGCACAGAGGCTTGCAAAGGAACGGGAAGAGGCGGAACGCAGAGAGGCGGAAGCTGCTGCAGCGCAGCAGACGCAGTCCGCTGAAACTGTGGAAGCAGCTGCACCGGCCGCTGAATCAGCGCCGGTGGTGACGGCATCCGGAAGCGGAAGCGGTACCGAGGTTGCAAATTACGCATTACAGTTTGTAGGTAATCCGTATGTATACGGGGGAACAAGTCTGACAAACGGTGCGGATTGCTCCGGCTTCGTATTGGCAGTATATGCCCAGTACGGCGTGAGTCTGCCCCATTCTGCAACGGCTGACAGAAGCATGGGTACTGAGGTAGGAAGTCTCGCAGAGGCGCAGCCGGGTGATCTGGTATGCTATTCAGGACATGTGGGAATCTATATCGGAAACGGTCAGATTGTTCATGCAAGCACACCCAGAACCGGAATTAAGATATCTGATGCAAATTATAAACCGATTGCCTGCATCAGGAGAATATTTAACTAGTGATTAAGGATTTAGAGATCATGTGCAAAACATGATCTCTTTTTTTTCTATATCATAGGAAATACCTTGCTGGACTTGTTGTTGAAGTGTCGGAGCAAGGGCATTCCTGCAAGCTTCTTATACAGTAAAAACCTCAGGGAAGATAACGACACGAATGTCAAAAATTGGTTTTGGCAAAAATGCACAAAAACTGAAAAAGCAATAGATTTTTAAAAAAAAACATAAAAAAGACAAAATGAACTTATCCACAGGAAAAAGAGCCAAATTTCGGGGATTGCCTATTTATACACGGAGTTATCCACATTATCCACAAAATTTTGTGGGGAAAAAAGCCTCGTTTTTATGGTAACCATGAAGAACAGATGTTTTGTTCAGTTATCATAAAATTAATAAAATGAAAGAAAAAAACGTGTAAAATTCTTGACTTTTTTAATGTCAAAAAGTTTCAGACAATTCTATAAAATGTTGCAAAAAAAGAGCATCATGTGGTATAATCGATATACAATAAAAGAACGAAAGGGATGGTCAGCATGAAGTTTATTATTGTAGGCAAAAATATTGACGTGACAGAAGGTCTGAAGTCAGCAGTTGAGGACAAGATTGGAAAGCTGGAAAAGTATTTTACTCCTGAGACAGAAGTACATGTTACCTTAAGTGTTGAAAAAGAGAGACAGAAAATTGAAGTCACCATTCCTGTCAAAGGAAACATCATCCGTTCCGAGCAGGTCAGCAATGACATGTATGTTTCAATAGATCTTGTGGAAGAGATTATTGAAAGACAGTTAAAGAAGTATAAGACGAAACTGGTGGAGCAGAAGCAGGCGGCAAACTTCTTTAAACAGGATTATATCGAAAGAGATTATCCGGAAGAGGAAGAAATTAAGATCATTCGGACCAAGAAATTTGATATCAAACCAATGTATCCGGAAGATGCCTGTATCCAGATGGAGCTTTTGGGACACAATTTCTATGTGTTCTGCAATGCGGAAACAGATCAGGTCAATGTCGTTTATAAGAGAAAAGGAGGCACCTACGGACTGATCGAGCCGGAGTTTTAATAGGCTACCAATGAAAAATTACATATAGAAATCCCAAAGATAATATAACTATGCATAACATAGCTATGTTATGAAAATACACAGGATAACGCGGAAAATACTGAAGAAAAGGTACGCCGCGTAAAGTACAAAAGAGAAAGGACAGGCATTTGTCATACCGGATGGTATGCGGATGCCTGTTTTGATATCATAGGAAATCACGAAAATCTCTTGCAGGATGAAATTCTCTGCAGTACAAAAGCCTGGAAATCTCCTGCTGTATGAAGCCCTTGCAGTACGGCAGAATAAAACGGAGCATATGGGAATAGGATGAATAGATAAGAATTTCCAAGGAAACAGCATGAAACGGAAAGAGCGGATCAAGACTGTACGAAAGAGCAAGTCTGGAAGCAGGATGGCATTGTTAAGAAAAGGGATCTGTGTGGAAGTCCTGTGCATTTTTGCGGTATGTATTTTTTTTACATATAAACGACATCACCTTCAGGGAGAGGAATATGAGGGAGCGAAGGAGATAAGTTCGGCCTCGGTCATTCTTAATGAGGAGAAGGATTATATTACCTGGGTGGACTTTAATGTAACCAGTGATGCCATGACCAGGGCGATTCAATATGATATGGATACCTACGGTCAGGAAAACCATCTTGATTGGATTGCGCTGCTTGCCTATGCGGCGTGCCGCGGAGGGGGAAAGTTTGGCACAAAGTCGCTGGAATATATCGATACTGCGGCAGAGGCGCTTAAGGAAAATACGCTGCAGGAGCTGACGCAGGACATGAAGTATTTTGATTATTATTATGAGGCATATCGTGCCGCGCTTGGCGGGTTTGTGGGTGAATATCAGATAGAAAAAGAGGACGAACAGGGGAATACGGTTATGGAGAACTGCTATGGCGTTAAGGCTTTTTCTCCGATTGCAAAGGGCTTTGCCTATAGTGACTATGATGACTTTGGCGCGTCGAGAAGCTATGGCTATAGCAGGCCTCATTTAGGACATGACATGATGGGGATGATCGGCACGCCTATTATAGCGATCGAATCCGGCTACGTGGAAGCCATCGGATGGAATCAGTACGGAGGCTGGCGAATCGGAATCCGCAGCTTTGACGGTAAGCGTTATTATTACTATGCACATTTACGGCAGAACTATCCTTATGCCGAAGGACTTTCCGAGGGGAGCGTGGTGACGGCCGGGGATGTAATAGGCTATATGGGTCATACCGGCTACAGTACCACGGAAAATGTGAATAACATAGAAACCGTACATCTGCACTGGGGCATGGAACTGATCTTTGATGAGTCCCAAAAAGACAGCAATAACGAAATCTGGATTGACTGCTATGAGCTGACAAAATTTCTGCAGAGCTTTCGGAGCGAAGCCTGCAAGGTTGGCGATACCAGAGAATGGGTGCGTGTGCGCACGATGGTGGATCCTGCAGTGGAGGAGTACCGGCAGGATCAGGGAAATGACGGATAATCGTGGCAGGAATAGATATGGCGGAAAACGAGGATACAGAAAAAGAAAGAACAAAAATTATCGGTTGATACAGTGACAACCCATTGCAAAACAGTGTCTGCTATGATAAAATATCACCAGAAACAATGATAAAAAAATAACAATCATTGAAAAACCCGAAAAACAGGGCATTTAATTCAAAACAGGAGGATTTACAAATGGCAAAGAAAGTAGTTTTAGCAGGTGCATGCCGTACCGCAATTGGTAAAATGGGTGGAGCCTTAAGCTCAACACCGGCTCCGGTTCTTGGTTCTATCGTGATTAAAGAAGCATTAAAGAGAGCAGGAGTTCCTGCCGAAGCTGTTGATCATGTATATATGGGATGTGTTATCCAGGCCGGACTCGGACAGAACGTAGCGCGTCAGGCATCCTTAAAAGCAGGCTTACCTGTAACCACGCCTGCCGTAACCGTGAACGTAGTATGCGGTTCCGGTCTGAACTGTGTGAATATGGCTGCACAGATGATTATGGCAGGAGATGCCGATATCGTTGTAGCAGGCGGTATGGAAAATATGTCCATGGCTCCTTATGCAGCTATGAATGCCCGTTTCGGATACAGAATGAACAACGGTAAGTTTGTGGATACCATGGTGAACGATGCATTATGGGATGCTTTCAACGATTATCATATGATGATTACCGCAGAGAATGTAGCTGAGCAGTGGGGTATCACCCGTGAGGAACTGGATGCATTTTCCGCAAGCAGCCAGCAGAAATGTGAAGCCGCTGTCGCAGCAGGCAAATTTAAAGATGAAATCGTTCCTGTAGAAATTAAAGTGAAAAAGAATACGGTTGTATTTGACACGGATGAAGGTCCTCGTGCAGGCGTAACAGCTGAAAGCCTTGCTTCCTTAAAGTGCTGTTCCGGAAAAGCAGACGGACTTGTAACAGCAGGTAATGCATCCGGTATTAATGATGGTGCGGCAGCGATTGTTGTTATGTCCGAAGAAAAAGCAAAAGAGCTTGGCGTTACACCGATGGCTGCCTTCGTTGCAGGTGCGCTTGGCGGCGTGGATCCTTCTATTATGGGTGTAGGACCCGTTGCTGCAACCAAGAAGGTTATGGAGAAGACAGGCTTAACAGTGGACGATATGGACCTGATTGAAGCAAACGAAGCTTTTGCAGCACAGTCCATCGCAGTTGCAAGAGATCTTGGCTTTAATCCCGATAAATTAAATGTAAACGGCGGTGCAATCGCACTCGGACATCCTGTAGGAGCTTCCGGATGCCGTATCCTTGTAACACTGCTTCATGAAATGCAGAAGCGTGATGCAAAGAAGGGTCTTGCAACTCTTTGCATCGGTGGCGGTATGGGATGCGCAACCATCGTTGAGAGAGACTAATTGAAGCTCGAAATGATAAAAATTAGGAGAATATCCGCTGTTTGGGTATTCTCCTAAAAGTGTGTAGATATATGTATGACGATTAAAAATTATTTTCGTGAGAAGAAAGGAATCAAACAATGGGATTTGTTTTATACGAACAGAAAGATGCAGTGGGAATCATTACAATTAACCGTCCGGAAGCATTGAATGCATTAAATTCCGCAGTACTTGATGATTTAAATGCAATGATTGATGCAGTTGACTTAAATGCAGTAAGATGCCTGATTTTAACAGGTGCAGGCGAGAAGTCTTTTGTTGCAGGCGCGGATATCGGAGAGATGAGCTCCTTAACAAAGGCCGAGGGTGAAGCATTCGGTAAGAAGGGAAATGATATTTTCCGCAAGATCGAAACCTTACCGGTTCCTGTCATTGCCGCAGTAAACGGCTTTGCACTTGGCGGCGGCTGCGAGATTTCCATGAGCTGCGATATCAGAATCTGTTCCGAGAATGCAGTATTCGGACAGCCTGAGGTTGGCCTTGGCATCACACCCGGCTTTGGCGGAACTCAGAGACTTGCAAGACTGGTATCCCCGGGAATGGCAAAGCAGCTGATTTATACTGCAAGAAATATCAAGGCTGACGAAGCATACAGAATCGGTCTTGTAAACGCCGTATATCCTCAGGAGGAGTTAATGGCTCAGGCAGAGAAGATGGCAGCAGGCATTGCAAAGAATGCGCCTATCGCAGTTCGAAACTGCAAGAAAGCAATTAACGACGGACTGGAAGCGGGCATGGACGAAGCAATTGTGATTGAAGAAAAGCTCTTTGGCGACTGCTTTGAAACCCATGATCAGGTAGAAGGTATGACCGCATTCCTTGAAAAGAGAAAAGAGAAGAATTTTACCAATAACTGATTCTGAAGCAGAAGGAAAATCAGATTCGGACTTAAGGAATATACGAAAGGATCCAAACGGCACAGCCGATGGAAAATAGAAGGAGGAACTAAAATGAAAGTAGGTATTATTGGCGCAGGAACAATGGGTTCCGGAATTGCACAGGCTTTCGCTCAGACCGAAGGCTATGAAGTATGCCTTTGCGATATCAATGAAGAATTCGCAGCAAACGGCAAAAATAAGATTGCAAAGGGTTTTGCAAAGAGAGTTGAAAAAGGGAAAATGACTCAGGAAGACGCTGACAAGATCTTAGCTAAGATCACAACCGGCGTTAAAGATATCTGTGGCGACTGCGACCTGATCGTAGAGGCTGCTCTGGAAGTTATGGCTGTAAAGCAGCAGACATTCAAGGAACTGATGGATATCTGTAAGAAGGATTGTATCTTTGCTACCAATACTTCTTCTCTTTCCATCACGGAAATCGGACAGGGACTTGACAGGCCGATCATCGGTATGCATTTCTTCAATCCGGCACCTGTTATGAAGCTGATCGAGGTTATCCGCGGTGAGAACACAACGGATGAAATCAACAACAGGGTTATCGAAATCTCTAAAGAGATCGGCAAGACTCCTGTAGAAGTAAACGAAGCGGCAGGCTTTGTTGTCAACAGAATTCTCATTCCGATGATCAATGAGGGCATTTGTGTACTGGAGGCAGGTGTTGCATCCGCATCCGATATTGATACCGCTATGAAGCTTGGAGCAAATCATCCGATGGGACCTCTTGAACTGGGTGACTATATCGGACTTGATATCGTGCTTGCAATCATGGAAGTAATCTATGCGGAAACAGGCGATTCCAAGTATCGTCCGGCGCCCCTTCTTCGTAAGATGGTGCGTGCAAAGAAGCTTGGTAGAAAGACCGGTATCGGCTTCTATGATTATACGAAATAAAAATCTGAAATAAATTGGAGGAAATAAAATCATGGATTTTACTTTAAGCAAAGAACATGAAATGGCGAGACAGTTATTCAAAGATTTCGCTGAAAAAGAAGTAAAGCCTCTTGCTCAGGAGGTTGATGAGACAGAAGTATTCCCCAGAGTAACCGTTGATAAAATGGCGAAATACGGTTTTCTCGGTATTCCCGTTCCGAAGGAATACGGCGGACAGGGCTGTGATGCTCTAACCTATGCAATGTGTGTTGAGGAGTTGTCCAAGGTCTGCGGTACCACAGGCGTTATCGTATCCGCACATACATCCCTTTGCTGCGATCCGATTCTGACCTATGGTACGCCGGAACAGAAAGAAAAATACTTAATTCCCCTTGCAAAGG